>NVVY01000005.1:0-96541 GCA_002749135.1 Alphaproteobacteria bacterium
CAGCATACGCGCTGTGGTGGTCTTGCCGTTGGTGCCGGTTACCGCCGCGATGACATCAGGCTTGCGATCGAAAAAGCGTCCGGCAACATGAGCAAACAACCGTGCCGGGATCGGGTCTGTAATCCAGATCACGCTATCATCATCAAGCACCGCATCCGGGCGGCACAGGATCGCCGCCGCACCCGCCTTTATGGCATCGCCGATAAATTTCGCCCCGTCTACCTGCGTACCGGGAAGGGCGGCAAAAAGGAACCCTGCCTTTACCGCCCGGCTGTCCGCAGTCAGGCCGGTGATCTCTATATCACGGTCTGTTGCTGTATCCTGTAGCAGTTCAGATAGTTTCATTTTGCGCCGTTTCTAAACCTTGTTCGCGTTAATATCTTTTGTTACCGATCAGAATCAAATCCTGAAATCTTTCCTCTATACCGGCCTCAGGCACCACACCCAGCATGGGGCCAATGCGGCGAATTACTTTGCCAACAACCGGCGCCGCAATCCATCCGCCCGTCGCCTTATAGAGGGTATCTTCCGTACCATGTGGCTCATCCAGCATGGCGAAAACCACATATTTCGGATTATCCATGGGAAAAATACCGACAAAGGATGTGATTTTATCTGTCCGGCTGTAATGGCCATCGACCACCTTTTCCGCCGTCCCGGTTTTACCGCCCACACGGTAGCCGGCAACCCGTGCGTTGGCACCGCTGCCATAGTCCACAGCAAGTCGCATCAAATCCCGCATTTTCCGGCTGGTATCCGAAGAAATAATCTGCACGCCTGCCCCATCATAAGCATCCTGTGACTGATCATGATCATGGCTGACCAAGGTGGCAGGAATAAGGCGTCCGCCGTTGACCACAGCGGCGATTCCCGACACCAGATGCAACGGCGTCACGGCAATTCCGTGGCCGTAAGAAACCGTCATGGACTGAATTTCCCCCCAGTGGCGAGGCAGGATGGGCCAGGACAGGCCAGTCAGTTCTATATTTGGCTTGTCAAACAGGCCAAACCGCTCAAGATAGATTTTCTGACGCTCAATACCCACTTCCCGGATGATCAGCGATGCGCCAATATTGGAAGAGAAAGTAAATATCTCCGGCACGGTCAAGACCCGCTTTTTGGCATGGTCATCATGAATGGTCCGGCCACCGACCTTTAAAGGTTCTGTCGCATCAAAGCCATCCTTCAACTTGACMGCACCGGAATCCAGCGCCATGGCAATGGTGAAGCTCTTGAAACCGGACCCCATTTCATAAGGCTCCAGAATATTACGGTTTTTCATTTCCGGGGCATCGGGATGAATGGATTCGTTGGCATCAAAATCCGGCAGGGAGGTCATGGCCAGCACTTCGCCGGTGTTGACATCCATCACAATGCCCGCCGCCCCCTTTGCAGAGAATTTCTCCATGGCGCGGTTCAGTTCCTCGCGCATGATATATTGCACCCGCAAGTCAAGGGACAGATAAAGCGGATCATTGGACCGTTCCGGATTTGACAGATGGTCATTAAAGAATTTCTCGACCCCGGCTTGCGGCCTGTTATCCACATCCACATAACCCAGCACGTGGGAGGCAAGCCGCCCCTGCGGGTAAACCCGTTTTTCTGCATCCTCCAGAATAAGGCCCGGTTCCCCCAGCGCATTGATCTTCCAGACCTGTTTCGGGCTTAGGTTGCGCTTGAGATACAAAAAATGCCGGGATGATTTGAGCTTGTTCAGCACTCGCGTTCGGTTCAATTCCGGCAGAACCGCGATGATCTTCCGCGCGACCTCCAAAGGGYCCGTGATCAGCCTTGGCCGCACCGCCAGAGACGGCGCCGAAAGATTTGTCGCCAGAATGATACCGTTACGGTCCAGAATATCGGCCCGGTCCCGGACGATTTCCACCTTGTCAGACCCGACCTGTGTGATCCGGTCTGAGATATCCTCAAACATACTGATAGACACCAGCCGCACCGCCAACACGGAAAAGCCCAGCACGAACAGAAATACCGGCACAATCAGCCGATTACGCGCCACCTCTATGGCGGCGGATTTGGCCCCTTCAATATGAAGGTCGGCTGATCTCATTTCTCTGTCTCCAATTTAAGGGAGATACGCTCATAAAAGCCAGCTTTCTTATCTTTAGTTTTCTGGGTCGGTTGCTTTTGCGCCACCGGGAAAGAGGCCCGTATAATAGCCCCCTCAAATTTCTTTTTCTCAAAACGGGGTTTTTTCTGTGGCAGTAACACTGGGAATTCATCTACCGGGAGGGAGGCCCGCTGAACCCCGTCCCGGCCTGCAATCGCAGTARCCGAAGACGCCATTTGATAGGGCCGCGTGGGGGAAAGCGCCAGAAAACGCTGGCTTAGTTTTTGCAGACGTTTTGGCTGTGACAGATAAGCCATTTCTGCCCGCAAGACCTTGATAGCGGAACGGTCTWTCAATATTTGGGCGGAAAGCTGTTGCCTGCGCGCCTCAAGCCGTTCCGTTGTCTCTTTGAGACTATAGACGGTGCCTGCCGAAATCATCACCATTAACACAAAAAATCCTGCAACTATCCTGATCATTTTTCATCTCCGGTTTTGTCACTTTTTCTGTCACTCCCCCAAGGAGCGACATTCATCCGGCGGGCACAACGCAGTTTTGCCGACCGGGAGCGGATATTCTGCTCTATTTCCTGCTTGGACGGTTTCATGGGGCCCCGGACAATCATCTCAAAAGAAGGGATATTGTCAGCCGTATTATCCTCCGCCTGCGGCAGGTGCCGGGAACCACGGGATTGGATGCCGCTTCTCTGCTTAAAGAATTTTTTGATGATCCGRTCTTCCAGTGAATGAAAAGAGATCACACATAACCGGCCCCCGGTGGCCAGAATCCGTTCCGCCGCCATAAGTCCCCGGTCCAGCTCGCCCAGTTCATCATTGACATAGATGCGCAAGGCCTGAAATGTTCTGGTGGCCGGATGTATTTGCCTGCGGCCCTTGATATATTTCTTATAGCCCACGGCCTTTTCAATGATATTGGCCAGCTGCGCCGTRCGGGTGATCCGGYTCWGGSYGCGGGCCTCAACAATGGTGCGGGCAATACGGCGGGATTTCTTTTCCTCRCCAAACTGATAGATAACATCGGCCAGCTTGCCCTCGGCCATGTCATTGACCACATCCTCGGCACTTAAGCCCTGATCGCTCATCCGCATGCTGAGCGGACCGTCATTCTGAAAGGAAAACCCGCGCTCTGCATCGTCAAACTGCATGGAGGAAACCCCAATATCCAGCATGACACCATTAACCGCTTCGACCTGTTGTTCGCTCAGCAATTCCGCCATGCGCGAAAAACACCCAGGCAGCAAATGGAAGCGGCCAGGAAATTCCGCCGCCATATTCCTTGCGGTTTCCGCCACCGCCGGGTCACGGTCGATGGCATAGACGGTGCAGTCTGCTGCTTCCAGCAAAGCTCTGCTGTAGCCGCCTGCGCCGAAAGTGCCGTCCACATAGACCTCACCTGCCACGGGGGCCATAAGATCAAGGACTTCACCGCCCATAACAGGGAAATGGCGGGGGTCATGGGGGATGTCGGAAGCCACATTCATGCSCCGTCACTCCCCAATATGGCRGTTTCATATTCCTTTGGTGACYAGATTTGAAAAGTACGGCCAAAACCGACGAAGACCGCCCGGTCCGTTATCCCCGCATGCTTCATCAATTCCTGTGGCAGCACGATACGCCCGTCTCCGTCAAAGGAGATGGTCAGACTTCTGGATAAAATCTTGGCCGCCGGGTCAAGGGTCAGGCTTGGAGAGGTGAGCATGTCAAAATTACTCAGGCGATCACTGATCTTGCCCAGATACTGATARTCAAAGCCYTCKATGGCTTTGCTGACAAGGGASGGCAGGACGGTWATRGATTGATCATCRGCGGGCARYGTCGCACGGAAAGCCGCCGGAATGGAAACCCGGCCTTTCTTATCCACCTTGTTGGTGTATGTCGACGTAAATAATGGCATTACCTGCCCCATATTGATATTATCTGATTATGCTAAAAGCGTCCCTTCGCTCCTCACCCTACATACCATACGGGATAACATGGTATTRGRTGGGTAGTCAATGGGATTAGATGGTACTMAGYTATGGTTAARAATAGGTTAATCAGGGAGGRCAGASAAKAATCAGTCTTGTTTCTAATAGGATAGAGGGAATTCCATCCGTAATCGCCTGAGCTTTTGCAGGCTCAGAAAAACAATCAAGTGATTAAGTTTTTAAGAAAAAACATGGTTAACGGATCAGCGCAACGCCTATCCGCGGCAGGGACTCGGAAGAATCACGGCACTTTTATATCATGAAATGTAAGATTTAGTRTTTTGGCAACCGGGCCCCGACAGGCCCCAGAATTTCMGCCACCTGTGACGGTGAAAGCGAAAAGGTAAGACCGATATAGCCCTCCTTTGCCCARGCGACCTTCGACGGGATTTGGGAACTGYCCTTGACCATCAGCCAGACATCACATTTGGTTTTTAACGGCAGRTCCAGCTTTACTTTAACCCCGGCCAGAGACAGGTCATAGGCCACACATTCAAATTCATAATCCCCCGTATCCAGCTTGGCCTTCAACAAAACATGCTGGCGGGCAAACTTGCGGCGATTTTCTTCGCTTTTTACTTGATTGATTTTACTCACTTTACGCAACCTTACTATTAACTCAATCCATTTGCCAAACTGCCAAGTCCGGCACGAACCGCCTCTGGATTATCTTCAAAACTCAGCCCCATAAACCCGTCAGCGGACCAGATCACCCGGGCCGTCTGTTTCAGTTTATTTTTCAGCTGAACAAGCACGCTCGCGCCCTGCTCAATGGGCATATCCACCTTCAAGCGGATACCGCCCAGTGAAATATCATAGGCGGTACAGGGAAACTTAAAATTGCCAACGTTAAGCGTGACCGTTTGAATAACAGTGCGCCGGTTATGCTTGCGCATAGTGCTGAGCACACTTCTCACCCCTTGACTGGCCTTGCTGTCATATATCATTCACACCACCATCATATTATTATTTTAATCAACGTCATGTTATCGCTTTACCCTTAATAAATAATGAATATCTATCAATATTYGCATATTCTTATAAAAATAAGGCTATGGTTGACCGTGATCATAACGTCTTAAGCCAGGGAACCTCTGAACAAACGCCTGATTCTGGAGCAATATTTTTTCTGGAATACCGGATTGGCCTAGTTTGGCAGATTTAGGGGWGTTCGGCCCCGGCATGGATCGTTTTCCGGGGGTATTTCCTGATTTCAGRCAGACTCCGCCGCCAACCGTTTTCGTGCGAAAAAGATATTGGCCAGCGCCGTCAGGGTGAGCAGTTGCGCCTCATTTTTCTCCAGCCCCTGATAGCGCACCTTGCGATAGCCGAACTGGCATTTTATCACCCGGAACACATGCTCCACCGTAAAGACACCGTGTACTCCGATGGAGTATTTCTTCTGTTTTCCCTTAACGCGACATTTAAGCACGTACGTTTTTTTACCTGACGGCCAAAGCCTCTAAGCTCTGAATCCCATATGGCATAATCAGTGTCTTTGATGGGTAATGCGTCTATAGTTCTTTTGGTCAATTTGCTCATGGCCCYGAAATTCCATTTCATAAAAGGTACCATATAGGTACCAACYGGGAAGGTTTGACAATTATTTAGGATGTCGCACTTGCAACTTAAATTCGCAAGATAACTTATCCCGAAAATCTCACGAGGATTTTTTTTGACCATATTTTTTACCATCCGCGCGCATTTTTCAGTGAGTTTCTGATTTTTGGGCAGTGGGTGTAATTTGGCAGGGGCCATAATGTCGATTTTGGCAATATTCGGCATTTCGGTGACTCGGTGTATAATCTATAAAGTTTATAATTGACTAAATATATTTAATAGATAATACTATTTAATAGAAATTGACAAAATAGGTTTAATCAAATGGCTGCTAATCTTTGGGGAAAAGTATATTTTAAAGACACATTCGCTGGCATCTTATCACAAGAAGCCGGCGGACGCTGCGTCTTTACCTATGACGAAAGCTATCTCGCAAATGGTCTGCCAGCAATCTCTTACACATTACCCCTTAAAGCTGAGCCCCATCACTATGAAGATGGCCTTCATCCTTTTTTTGACAACCTGTGCGCAGAGGGCTGGCTTAAGAATGCGCAAGCAAGAGCTCTTGGTTTAAAAAAGAACGACCGTTTCGCTCTGCTCCTTGCCTTTGGTGTTGATCTGGCAGGAGCTGTGAGCATTATTGACCCTGCGCCCGTCCACCAAGTTAATATTGACCTCGATAATCCACAAAATTATGCAGCACTTTCTGCGCGCGCGTCATTGTCCGGCATCCAGCCAAAACTTGGTGTTATCAAAGAAGGGCGCAAATTTCGAGCAGCAGGACTCGGAGAACAAGCAACGCATATTGCCAAGCTCCCATCAGGTACGTTGCCAGATATTGTAGAACTTGAATATATCACCACACAAGCCTGCAAAGCTCTCCTAAAAGGTGATGCGGTTGCTGAAATGACCATAGCCCCCATAGATAAAGTTGCGGATAAAGCCTTAATGGTTAAGCGTTTTGACAGACTTGATGATGGCACGCGCCTACACTTTGAAGAATTTAATCAACTGTTAGCCAAAAAGTCAGAAGACAAATATGATGGCTGTTATGAACATATGGCACAGTTTATCCAGCACAATAGTGACATATGCTTAAAGACTGAATGCGACACGCTTTTTCGCCGTATTATGGCCTGTATATTAACGGGCAACACAGACGCACATTTCAAGAACTTCGCCATGATGCACACGGACGCAGGATTGCGCCTCACACCATCTTACGACCTTGTTGCCAGTGCTATTTATCCAGACTTTCAAACGCTGGCCCTTGGGATTGAGCGTGCCGATAATTTAACCCTCGGCAAAATTAGCGCGAAAAATATAGCTCGACTTGGTGAACTGTTTGGCCTGCCAAAAGGTGCGATTATGTTGATGGTTGAGGACTTTGAAAAACGTTTAGCCAAAGCGCACAGAAATATTGATAGTCACCCTGACATATCTCAAGCCCTTAAAGATAAACTACATGCACAAATGGAGAAACGATGGAACGGAACATTCGCCTCAATTGGCACCAACTTGTTGAAGAAGCAATAAAGCGCCGTAAGGAGCAAAAAATTTCTCAACGCCGCCTTGCGGCCATTGCTGGTATTAGCCAGCCTACAATCTCGCGATTTGAACAACGCCGGAAAGATATACAGCTATCCTCAGCCATTAAAATTTTAGATGTACTGGGGCTTATTGAAAAGTAAGAAATTTACGCTATTTAACGTATTTTATTAGAAGTTTATTGGAATGCCTCTAAACAAATTAAAGAAATTTCAGCATAGACAACCCCGTCAGTTTACAACATGTTTGCATTTTCATAACGGATCATATATTATCCATACATAACTTAAAAACAATCAACGGATAATATATTGGCTACAACACTAAAAACACCAATGGAAATACTCACCGATATTTCGGTCAATTTTAAGCGCAAAAGGCTAGAATTACGCCTCACACAAGAGGGGCTGTCCAAACGCTCTGGCGTTAGCTATGGTTCTATCAAACGCTTTGAAAGCACCAGCAAAATTTCACTTGAATCACTACTTAATATCGCTCTTGCCCTTAGGCTTTTGGATGCTTTTGACGGCCTCGGTAAATTTGAGACAAATGTTAGCAATCAATCCCTCGATAATATATTAAAACAAGCCCCTAAAAAGAAGCAACGAGGCACGATTAAATGAATTACAGCCCTGTTGAATTACTGTATGTCTTTTTTCATCATGGTGGCATTAAGATGCCTCTTGGTCGCTTGGCCGTTAAAGATCGACAGATACTATTTGAGTATGACCCAACTTTCATTGACTCAGAACTTGAAATATCCCCCTTTGAACTGCCCTTAAAAGAAGGCGTGCAAATATGCACTGACCGCCTATTCCAAGGGTTATTCGGCGTTTTTAACGATAGCTTACCCGATGGCTGGGGGCGTTTGCTGCTCGACCGCCAAGTAGAAAAACACGGCATCAACCGCCGTCAATTGACTGCGCTGGACCGCTTGTCTTATGTGGGTACTAGCGGCATGGGCGCATTAAGCTACGAGCCTGATCTAACTAATTCATCTGACATAAAAAAACCAATACAGCTAGATGCAATTGCCGAAGAAGCCCGCATTGTTCTTGAAGGCACCAATGATGAAGTCTTTGAAGAATTACTCGCTCTTGGTGGTTCCTCAGGTGGCGCAAGGCCAAAAATTGTAGCGCAAGTAAACAGAAACCGCACTGAGCTACTCTATGGTCAAGATGTTTTAAAAGAAGGCTACGAACATTGGCTGATCAAATTCCCTGCATCCGCCGACGAAAAAGACATTGGCACTATTGAATATGCCTATAGCTTAATGGCAAAACAAGCAGGCGTAGAAATGCCTTCAACCCATCTTTTCACCACACAAGCAGGCAACGCTTATTTTGGTGTTAAGCGCTTTGACCGTGAGGGTATAAAGCGCATACATATGCATACGCTTTGCGGGCTTTTACACGCAGACCACCAAAACCCAGCGCTGGATTATCAAGACATACTACGTGCAACTCATAAACTCACTAGAGATTTTCAAGAGCTCTTAAAAGCTTTTCGTCTGGCCTGTTTTAATGTTTTCGCTCATAATCAAGATGATCACAGTAAAAACTTCTCATTTATATTTGATCATAAAAATGAATGGAAATTATCACCTGCTTATGACCTCACCTATTCTTTCAGCAGTTTCAACGAGCATAGCACAACCATAATGGGCGAAGGCAAAGCGCCTAACGCCAAACATTTACACGCTCTCGCAAAGTCTGTTGGCATAAAAGAGGCAACTGCCGTTGCAATAATTTCTGAAGTTAAAACAGCGACCAACAACTGGCGGGCTCATGCATCTGAAGCTGGCGTTAGCGTAAAAAGCACTAAAATGGTTGATGAAAATATCGTTGATTAATAAGTCAATTATGGCAGTTTCACATAAATTTTAGCAGGATTTATGCCATGCTTAATTCAAAAAACTGACACCCCCAACACCCGTAATTTAACACAGAACACGCCGCGCTATTATATGGCTACCACACCACGAGATTTTCTCCGTGCAATATTCCTGAATTATTTCTGTGGCTTTGCTATCCATATATTGTTTAATTGCTATGCCCCATAATCATGAAAAAATTAGCAGTTATTCAGGGAAATCGGTCAAAAAAGGATAACACCTGTATCTCTTATTATTGTATAAGTTGAATATTGTATAAATAGTGAGGGCATATCGCCTATTCTGCGTATTATGACAAATAGCATAACTGACCTGAGCGAGGAAAGACAGATTATGGACAGCACCGAAAATTCCAATTTAAAGAGCAAAACCGTCAAGGACCCTGTGTGTGGCATGTCGGTAAATCCCGATACGACAGAGCATCACCATGAGCATGACGAGCATATGTATGACTTTTGTAGTGCCGGATGCAAAGGCAAATTCATTGATGATCCGGAAAAATATCTAACCACAAAAGATCCCGTTTGCGGCATGAATGTAAATATTCCTGCCGCCGAGCATATGGTAAAGCATAATCACGAGAAATATTATTTCTGTTCCTCAAAATGCGAAACTAAATTCATTGCCGAACCTGAAAAATATCTTGGGGACAAACCAGCCCCTGAGCCACAACCCACCGGCACCCAATATACCTGTCCCATGCATCCGGAAATAATCCGGGACCATCCTGATGATTGTCCCAAATGCGGTATGGCACTGGAGCCAATGGGCATCCCGCCGGAAGATGAAGGTCCTAATCTGGAACTGGTCGATTTTACCCGCCGTTTCTGGGGTGGTCTCATTTTGGCGATTCCGGTTCTGATTCTGGAAATGRGCGGYRRTTTCATSCCCMGTTTTYATRACATKATCAGCGARGAAACATCCGCTCTGWTGCAATTCCTGCTGGCAACGCCCGTCATGTTCTGGGTCGCAGCCCCCATTTTTATCAGGGGATGGAAATCCATTCAGACCATGAACCTGAACATGTGGACTCTGATCAGCATTGGAACCGGGGTCGCCTATATATATAGCCTGTTTGGTTTTTTCGCACCGGACTTGTTCCCCGAAACCATTAAAACCGAGGGCGGCCTGGTCCCGGTATATTTTGAGGCGGCGGCCATCATCATTGTTCTGGTCCTGCTGGGTCAGGTGTTGGAGCTTCGCGCGCGGGAGAAAACCGGCGGTGCCATTCGCGCTTTGCTGGATCTTGCGCCAAAAGTTGCCCTTAAATTATTTGAAGATGGCACAGAAGAAGAAGTCCCTCTCGATCAAATCATTGCCGGCGATAAAATCCGCGTTCGGCCTGGTGAGAAAGTTCCTGTGGACGGYACCATTGTTGAAGGCCACTCGGTCATTGATGAATCCATGTTAACCGGCGAAGCCGTTCCAGTTGAAAAAACCGTCGATGACAAGGTTACCGGGGCCACCCTGAACGCGACCGGCAGTTTTGTCATGCGCGCGGAAAAAGTCGGTGCGGATACCGTGTTGTCACAGATTGTCAATATGGTGGCCGAAGCCCAGCGTAGCCGCGCCCCAATTCAGAAATACGCCGATATGATCGCCGGATGGTTCGTTCCAATCGTCCTGTTTATCGCTGTCATTGCTTTCCTCGTCTGGTTCTATTTTGGACCAGAGCCTGCCCTAGCCCACGGTATAATCGCAGCCGTTTCAGTATTGATTATCGCCTGCCCTTGTGCCGTGGGCCTTGCCACCCCCATGTCTATCATGGTGTCTACCGGGCGGGGAGCAACCTCAGGCGTTTTGATTAAAAATGCCGAGGCTCTTGAAGTATTCGCCAAGGTGGATACCCTGATTGTTGACAAAACAGGCACCTTGACGGTAGGTAAGCCGGTACTGACAGACATTATTCCGCTCAATGATTTCTCAGAAACGAAAATCCTGTCACGGGCGGCCAGTMTYGARMGGGGCAGCGAGCATCCTCTGGCNGSCGSCAWYMKYKGRKSGGSCAAANGMRMRAAAMATSKMSCTKTYSMMSGCSGAWRATTTTGARGCTRTSAYMGGYAAAGGYGTRSRKGCMGWMATWGAKGGCARRCAWGTKGCKCTGGGSAAYRGKSCCATGATGGMMWYWYTGSRCCTKRATAYYWMWGAYAKCMAWCAGCARGCTGATWWGATGMGMYMYGARGGSAAAACSGTCATGTATATCGCCATTGRYAARACCCTTGCCGGTCTGGTCGCCGTGGCTGACCCGATCAAGGAAACAACCAATGAYGCCCTTGATGCCCTGCACGCAGAAGGACTACGCATCATCATGGTCACCGGCGATAATGCCATCACCGCGCAGGCCGTGGCCAACCGCCTGAATATTGATGAGGTCCGGGCGGACGTCTTACCCGAAGGTAAAGCAGAAATCGTCAAGGAATTCCAACGTCAAGGGGCCAAGGTCGCCATGGCCGGTGACGGGGTAAATGATGCCCCGGCCCTCGCGCTGGCCGAAGTGGGAATCGCCATGGGAACCGGAGCCGATGTGGCCATGGAAAGTGCCGGAATTACGTTGATCGGCGGTGATTTGATGGGGATAGTCCGTGCGCGGCGTCTGTCCGAGGTTACCATGCGCAACATCAAACAGAATCTCTTTCTGGCCTTTGTCTATAACACGCTTGGAGTGCCGGTGGCGGCGGGTGTTTTATTCCCCTTCTTTGGCATATTGCTGTCGCCAGTTATTGCTGCCGCCGCCATGAGCCTGTCATCCCTGTCGGTTGTCAGTAACGCCCTGCGGCTCAGGATAAGCAAGATCTGACCATTAAAGCATAAAAAAAGGGCTGCCCATTTTCGGCAGCCCTTTTTTTGTAAATCTTTATTGACTTGTCCAGAGCCGAAGATGTTCCCGACCAGCTACAGATTGATGCCACACATATTAAAGTACACAGACCCGCCGCCAGCCTGCAAAAAAAWGGGCTGTTCCCCGCGCTATMGGCAGAACAAAAGGTGGGCTGAACAGCAAGCTTCATGCGGTTTGTGATGGGGAAGGACGGCCTGTGCTTATGTGTCTGACGGCGGGCCAGGTCAGTGGAAAGGTGCCGCATTACTCATTGATGATTTTCCGCCTGCCCGTCACCTTCTGGCGGATAAGRGCTATGACGCTRACTGGTTCARACGCRCCCTGAAGAAAAAGGGTGTCAATCCTTGTATCCCACCAAAGAAAAACCGGAAAATTCAGATCGAATATGATAAAAATCTGTATAAACAACGCMATAAGGTTGAAAATATGYTCGGACGACTCAAAAACTGGCGACGCATTGCAACCCGCTATGACCGTTRTGCACACACTTTCTTCTCTGCCATATGCRTCGCTGCCATAKTCATATGGTGGATTTAATGRGTCCTGAYCCTAAATTGATTTAGGTCAAGGTAAGTAATCCAGAGCCGCCCAATATTGGSCATCGGCGGCGTAACGCCAATACAGAAATGGGCGCTTGGTTGACTCATTATAACCAGACCCGGCCTCATTCCACTTTKAATGRACAMACMCCCGATGAAGTTTATAATYAAAAAATCGAAAATCAGRGGCATGCCCCTGATGTAAGGAAAAAAGCGGCATGACATTAAACAACATAACTTAACAGCGCCACAAATCTGTCCAACAAAGTGGGACCACCTCTAACTGACACCTGTTTATTTTTTTGCTATATTAGCACAATATTTTTGAAAGAGGAGACATTATTAYGAAAATAAAACACTGGATTTCATTCATAGGAGCGCTTGGATTTCTGCTGGTTAGCATCAATGCRAATGCGCTGCCTAGATTCGCAACGAAAACGGGCAAGAATTGCTCTTACTGCCATACGTCCTTCCCCCAACTCAACAGCAAGGGACGGGCTTATAAAGAAGCGGGCTACCGTCTGCCCGCAGAAGTTGGCAAAGACACAGCTAATTTTCTGGAAGAAGGGGAATTCCCGTTTTCCACTCTCCTGGTGGCTCGTCCCTTTGACAAGAAAGGAAGTGGCGAGAAGAAGATCCGTGCCATTCATGAAGTAGAGATTATCGGGACGGTAACATTGGGCAAGCATCTTTCCGGCATGTTTGCAATTGAAGGCGAAGATGAAGCGGACTTTAATGCTGAARTYGCTGWGGCAATCGTTACATACACGGTNAACCCGCAGTTAAATRTTCAGGTCAGTTATAGCGACATGTTCTTTGCCGAYCCTTACGGGTTGCTCAGYGAACATTTCAAAATAACCCGTGGATCTCCCAAGATCATTGATCAGGRATTTGGGGGATCTGACGGTRMCCTGAGTAGTGCACGCCAGAATATTACCGTCTTTGGCCGTGTCGCTAACCGCCGGGTGTTCTATATGGTGGGYTATAGTGGCAATGCCGGTAATACYGAAGGCGTTGACGCCAGGAATTTTCTGGGACGTGTCGCCGTTGATATTACCCCCAATATCATGGTTGGCGGATTCTGGATCGAAGGTGAAAACGCGGCCACCAACCGTCAGTATCGCCGGGTTGGGATTGATTTCCTTGCTGATATCAAGAATTTGCGCATTGGCGGTTCTTTCATTCAGGGCAAGGATGATTCCTCGGACCTATTGGGAAGAGTAACCAATGATGCCTTCTCTGTTCAGGCCAGCTACTTCTTTAAAACTGCGAGCGGTGCRCCAATCTTTGTTCCCACCGTTCGTCTGGATCAATATCAGATGAATGGCGGCCAGGACCAATATACAGAAGCCGTCGTTAACCTGACCTATTATCCGGAACAATATGTCAAGGTTTATGTTGAATACTGGAACCAACTGGATACGCCGGTAGGTCAGCCGGGAGACACCCGCCTGACCCTGCARGCRGTGTTTGCTTTCTGATACGATGTAATATTACTGAAAGGGTCAATTTTGCGCAGATTTGNTAAAAATTGRCCCTTTTGCTTGATTTCGTGATARCCTGAGAAAAAYACTGGAGAAAACAAATGAAATTAATATCTGTAAATTTTTTGTTAGTGGTGATTCTGTTATGGCCCATGTCTTTTCTGGCGCAGGCCGGAGAAAACCTTTCCCGGGGACAAGTGATTGCAAGTTTCTGCATCACCTGCCATGGTCAGGGGACCAGGGGAAGCCTCAAAATTCCTCAATTGAGCGACCTGAAAGTCTCAGACCTCNAAGAGTCAATGATCGGCTTCAAGACCGGCGAGGAACGCTCTACCATCATGGGGATAATCGCCAAAAAATACAGCAAAGARGATATCGTCCTCCTAGCTGAATATATAGCCGCTTTACCAGATTGAGGAAAGACCATGACCATGAAAAGAAGACATTTTATCCAGACGCTCGGCGCCAGCGGTCTGTTAGCCGCATTAAGTAACTCAATCGGAATAAACCTGTCACATGCCGCGGCCACCAATAGCCGGGTTATCGTGATTGGCGGTGGTTTCGGCGGCACCATCTGCGCTAAATATATCCGTATGTTCAGCCCGGCCACATCGGTCACCCTGATTGAGCCGAAAAAAACCTTTTATACCTGCCCGGGCAGCAACAGCGTCATCTCYGGACTGCGGTCCATGAAATATATTACCCACAATTATGATGCACTCGGCTCACAACACGGTATTTCCATCCTGCATGATACCGTGACGTCCGTTGATGCTACGGCCAAAACCGTGACGTTGAAAAGCGGCAGCCAGCACAGCTATGACTACCTTGTGGTCTCTCCCGGCATAGWTTTCCTGCCCGGCACCATAGAGGGCTATGATGTGGGGGACAAAAGCTTTCTGGAGACTTGGCCCCATGCTTGGCAGGCCGGCAGTCAGACGCGGCTGCTCCGGGACCAAATTCAGGCTATGGAGGATGGCGGTACGGTCATCATTGCCCCGCCGAAAAGACCCTTCAGGGCCCCGCCCGCCCCTTACGAGAGAGCCAGCCTGATTGCCTATTACCTGCAGCAGAACAAACCCGCCTCCAAAGTCATTATTCTTGACGGAAATGATGATTTTCCCAAACAGGCGTTATTTAACGAAGGTTGGGAAAAACTCTATCCCGGCATGATCGAATGGGTCAGTTTCAAGGATCACGGCGGAATCACGGCCTTTGATGCCGGAAACCGCAAAATCATCACCGGCTCCGGCACCAGCTTTACCGGACAAGTGATAAATATTATCCCGCCCCAGAGAGCAGGTCAGATTGCCCGTCAGTCCGGTCTGGCTGATGCCAGTGGCTGGTGCCCGGTCAAACAGGATACATTTGAATCCAAAATCCTAGATCATATCTATGTGATCGGGGATAGCTCTCAGGCCGGCGACATGCCCAAAACCGGCCATGCCGCCAATTCCCAGGCCAAAGCCTGCGCGGCGGGAATCWTCGCCAGCATCACAGACAAGCCGCGACAGGATATCACCCTCATTATGAGTATTTATAGCCTTCTCAGTCCTAAATACGGCATTTCCATGACCGAGGTTTATCGCCTGAAAGATGACCGGATTACAAAGGTAAACAGCGGCAGCAGTGCGCTCGGGGCCAGAAAAAAAATCAGACGCAAGGAAGCCCAATATGCTGCTGGCTGGTACAAATCCATTACTGACGACATGTTCAAATAAACAGTAACGTAAAAAGGGATAGAAAATGAGTATCAATTTAACCGGAAAAATAGCTGCGCTCTGGCACACTTTATGGAAACCGAGCAAACGCTTCTCAATTGGGCTGATTGCCATTTCTTTCTTTTTTGTCGGCATCATTTTCTGGGGCGGCTTTAACTGGACCCTTGAGTTAACCAATACCGAGGCATTCTGTATTTCCTGTCATGAAATGAAGGATAATCCCTATCAGCAATATAAGGGGACAATTCATGATTCCAACCGGACCGGCGTTCGCGCTACCTGCCCAGACTGCCATGTTCCCARACCCTGGCCCTTGAARATTCTCCGCAAAATCAGGGCAAGCAATGAGCTGTATCATAAAATTATGGGAACCATTGATACCAAGGAAAAATTYCTGGCCCACAAGCTTGAGCTAGCCCAGCATGTCTGGAAAGGCATGGAGGAGTCGGACTCGCGCGAGTGCCGCAATTGCCATGCGGTTGAGCATATGGATTTTGAGGAACAGACCGGCCGGGCAGCCCGAAAACACAAGCTGGTACTGTCGCGTGAGGAAGTAAAGGGCAAAACCTGTATTTCATGTCACAAAGGCATTGCCCACGAACTTCCGGAAGACTATGAGAAGGAGTGAGCGGAACTTTTTTAGTTGGGATGAGGCCTATGCGTAATAGTTAATTTATTGGACATTATGGATAATATTTTGTTTGGGCAAGGTTTCTGGCTCCTTACATGCAGTTTTTTGGGATTTTACTGGGGTATTCTAGGGTCAGGACCTATTGATTTAGGGGATTCCCATTTGTTGTAATTTATGGTTCACTTCAGATGAAAGRATTTTTCATTATGCGTGATTTATTTTATATGTAGCCTGCCCAGCTTGATCTGATTAAACCCTATTTTCCTTTGTCCCATGGTATTCCACGCATAGACGATCTGCGCGTTATCAGCGGTATTATTCATGTTCTGAAACGTGGTCTGCAATGGCAGGATGCGCCTGCGGAATATGGCCCGCACAAGACACTTTACAACCGCTTTATCCGGTGGAGCGAGATGGGTGTCTTCAACAAAATCTTTATTGCCTTGTCCAGAGCCTAAGACGTTCCCGACCAGCTACAGATTGATGCCACACATATTAAAGTACACAGAACCGCCGCCAGCCTGCAAAAAAATGGGCTGTTCCCCGCGCTATCGGCAGAACAAAAGGTGGGCTGAACAGCAAGCTTCATGCGGTTTGTGATGGGGAAGGACGGCCTGTGCTTATGTGTCGACGGCGAGCCAGGTCAGATACCAGCCCCGATAATCACGGCGGTCCCCATGGGAACCGCCCCAACCAAACTCAGGCTGTCCTTTTTATATAGGCTCGTCGCGTGATTTCATTTCTCATGCTTAAAATGGTCAGTCAGCATGATGCCCCATACCCTGTGCTTCCTCAAGCATTTCTTTGTAATCTTCCCCATCCAGATCGGGCAGAACTTGCAGGAAGGCGATAACAGGCCAGATTTCTTCATCGCTGTGAGATATTCCCCATGCGGGCATACCCGTCATGCGTATCCCATTTTTGGTCGCCCAGAATAAAACTTCCGGCGGCTTTTCCAGGGCTTCTTCCGCAAGGTCTGGCGCCGGTGGATTCAAGCCCTTTGCCAATGAAGACGGCGCGCGTCCCGGCGCGGTGTGACATTCCGTACACATGGAATTATAATCGTTAAGCCCGGCAAGTTGAAGTTTCTCATTATCAAGGTCGGGCACCTCTATGTCCTGTGCCCGCACCTCTATGGACCGGTTTCTGGTTGTCGTTAACAACCAGTTTGTCACCGGATCATGGGTGGCTGTAGCCGCAATATTAAATATGCCGGAATAGGCAAATCCAAGAACACCTACGCCCAGAACAAGGGCCGCACCAAAGGCAATTTTCACTTTTTTCATAACTATCTCACAAAGGTTGAAGCCGCCCCATGTATAAAGAGTGACAGCATTATATTATTAATGTGGATTCTTTTCAGATGCGTCTTTCTTGGGCTTGGCGCGCGCCGTATGCATATGGCGAATTTTCCATTCCTTATTCACCTTGACCAAAACTATCGTCGCCTTGCCCTTCATTTCAAGACGATGCTTGCCGCTCTCGAATTTATCGCTTTTAATGGTRACATCCATGGCGTAATCCATGGTGGCATAGGCCATCTTCCTTTTAACATAAGGGCGGATATTGGTCAGCTTATAGGAAACATCGTTGAACATGGGTAGTTCAGAGGTCAAATGTTTGCGGTAGCTCGCCCAGCCCAAATCCTCAAAAGTTCCCTCCAGACTGCTAAAACCATCATCGGTGACCACATATTTTTCTATTTCAGAAATATCCCCGGCCTGTATGGCGGCGGCATATTTCTCCAAAACATCAACCACACGCTTGCCCTGTGCGGTGATTTCATGTTCCATTTTCTTTTCTTTATGGCCTTCCCCTTCATGGGMRTAAGCCACACCAACAGTACCAAAGGCCATRCTGGCTRYCATTACGGCMCCCACAATATRTTTAGATAAATGCATTTTTTTCTCCCTATTGAAAAATTTGATATGTTTAATACGTGTCAAACAGGCCACTCCCTGAAAAATATTTAATTTTTTATGGATAGACTTCTGACAGCTTCTTACGCGCCCGGTAAATTCTGGTTTCAACCGTTTTTTGCGATACACCTAATATTTTGGCGCATTCCTCCTGTGACAGGTCTTCCAGAACACACATGATAAGCGGAACTTTCAGCTTTTCCGGCAATTTTGCCACTGCAAGGGCAAGACTTTCCAATGCCGTCTTTCCCATAAGGGCATGTTCCGGGTCCGCCGCCTGATCGGCAATATTATCCAGAAAATCAAAATCCTCCTCTGATGACCCCATGGCGGAAAAAGGCACCATACGCGTCAAAGATTTTTTTCTGCCCCAATCCCGGCATTTATTCAACGCAACCTGAAAGGCCCAGGTGGAAAATTTTCTATTGCTGTCATACAGATGGATTTTCTGATGTATATTTATAAAGCTTTCCTGAACAAGATCATAAGCTTCCTCGCGGTCCGCCACATAACGGCAGATAAACGCATAAAGCCGCGCCTTGTATCGTGACATTATTTCGTCAAATGCACCATGAACGCCTTGCTGTAGATAGCGGGCAAGCTTTTCATCACTTGCCAGCGGGTCAATGCTCATGCATGGCATCCGCAGCATAGTCATCAAGAATATGCGCCTGTTCCTCGTCAAGAATGGCGCGCATTTCAAAAAAATGAACCAGTGTCGCCTCCTGAAGATGCCCCATGGCCCCATGCACTTTTTTTACCGCCGCCTGAACTTTCGGGGTATAGGACTTTTCCTGCCGCATAATGTCACCAAGTTCCATATTAGCCAGATGAATCTGATTTTCATATAAGGCTTTCTTTTCCTCAAATCTTTTCTCTATGGGTCTCAGGTCACTATATTGCGCAGGCGTCAGATTTAACATCTGGTGAAAATTTTGGTGGGAATGGCCCCCATGCGCCTCTGTTGTTTTTTGGAAATAATCACCAATAAACAAACCGCCGCCTACAATCAAAAACAGGAATAACGCGAAAAAGATAAGGCGTTTATACGTAATCATGCTTTCGGCACTAATAGTGAGGATGGCAATTTGGTGCTTGAGGCGGTGAAGACATCAAAACCCAACGCATCATGTTCATCCTGAAGGGAACCTGTTTGCATCTGAGCCCCCAGAAAAACGCTCAAAATCAGCGTGGATGCCACAAGGCTGGCACTCATAGAGAGTGGCATACCAAACCATGTTTCAAAAAGAATTTTGAATTTCCCCGGCGCGGTGCGTGTGTTACAAATCCGGTTTATCACATCCCTTTCGAGATTATTCAGATCACCTCGAAAATCAATTTTCGAATATTCTTCTAAATAACGATCAATGTCCCTATTCATAATCATCCTAACTAACATCCAAAAAAATTACGGTAAATCAGAGTTTTCACCCCGCAAACTATCATTCTACACTTCTTTATACGCAGTATATTCTTCAATCCCTCATAAAATTAATCACAGATAGGGCAAAGAATCATGAGGGGAAACTTAATTTCACACGTAATATAGAAAATCCAGTAAAGTTTATCAATAAGCGAAAATATAGAGAAAGCAAATGAAGTCCAACAAAAATAAAATTATCCTGGTCGTTGCCGCCGCCGCAATAGCTTACTTTCTGTTTTTCATGCCAAATAAATCCACTTCTATCCAGAAGACGGATATAAAAATTCCAAAACTGTCCCTGACAGCCAAAAAGGGGAAACTGGCCTTTGATAATAACTGTGCCAGATGCCACGGTGAGAATGCGGCAGGAACGGACAATGGACCGCCACTTGTTCATGATATATATAACCCCGGCCATCATGCTGATATGGCGTTTTACCGGGCGGCGAAAATGGGCACAAAACAACATCACTGGACTTTTGGTGACATGCCTTCTCAAAATCAGGTCAGCAAAAATGACGTTACCCGGATTATTAAATATATCAGAGAGCTTCAAGAGGCCAATGGCATCGTTTATAAAGAACACCGGATGTAAATAAACCCACGGGCAAACCCGTGACCCTATGACTAACGCCCGCACCGCACAACATTACAACACCTAACGAAGTTGTCTTCATTTGTCGCCCTGAACTTGTTTCAGGGCCCACTCATCAACTTGAATTAACGACCAAAAACTAAAATAGATACTGAAACAAGTTCAGCAAGACGAATTCAACTGGCTCATTCAACTGGCTCATTCAACTATGGCTAAAGCCATGGTGATCTGTCTGACAACCGCATAAATTTATTACCGCTCTACCTGACGGGTAATATCCTGAATACGTTTCAGGGTATGCTCAAGGGTTTTTTCAAGATCGGCGGCCTGATCCTGATTGTCTTTCTGGGCCATAACCTTGCCGTCGCGGGCCTCGTCCAGCTCATCAGCCAGTAATATGGCTGTCATCAGTAACAGCCGAATATCGGAAACGGACCCCATAACCGTGGCAATCTGGGCGGCCTTGTCATTGATATAATCGGCCAGTTTTGACAGGCGTTCCCCCTCGCCGTCCTTACAGGCAAGATGGTAATCCTGTTTGTTGAATTTTACGATGACATTGGCCATGATTTATCCCGTTTAATGAAGGCTCTTTTGCGCAATAAGCTGATCCAGATCCCGCAGGGTCGCCGTCAGCTCCTTTTCCGCCGAATCATTGACCGCTTCCAGCCGCCGGCATTTTTCTTCCAGCACCATATATCCGTCTTTCAGGGTGGCGCAGTGTTTTTTCATTTCCTCATTCTCGCGGGCCAGTTTTTTGTTCCTGATTTCAAGCTGCTCAATATAGTGCGCCTGCTCGCTAACGCTTGTCTCGTCCCGGCTTTCACTGCGTAAAACCGCCCGTTCAAGGCGCATAAGAGCCTCCTCAATCGCGGCGTCAACCTCTGTCGCTTTGGTTGTTTTTTTAGGTTGCGGCATATTTTCCCTGTTCTTTGAATTCACAAATGACATGTTTCTTTGTCACATTGTTACAAATTAAAACAGCTTTTTGAAGCCAAAAAAGTGATTTCGCATAAAATCATACAAGCCGCTTGACGAAAGCACCGCAAACGTACATTGTGCGGCCATAAACCGGGTATTTTCTTCATCACTTATTTGACAGTCGGTAAGATAAATTATGACAATTTCGCAAACCCAGATGGCCAATGCAATCCGCGCTTTGTCCATGGATGCCGTACAGGCGGCAAATTCAGGGCATCCGGGCATGCCCATGGGCATGGCCGATGTGGCCACCGTGCTTTTCACCAAACATCTGAAATTTGACCCCAAATGGCCGGAATGGCCAGACCGGGACCGCTTCATCCTGTCCGCAGGTCATGGCTCCATGCTGCTTTATAGCCTGCTCTATCTGACCGGGTATGACAAGCCAACCATTGACGACATCAAAAAATTTCGCCAACTGCATCAGCCCTGCGCCGGACATCCGGAGGTGAATGAGCTGGCCGGGGTAGAGATGACCACCGGACCCCTGGGTCAGGGATTGGCGTCTTCCGTGGGCTTTGCCCTTGCCGAACGGCTATCACAGGCCCGCATGGGTGATATTATTGATCATCATACCTATGTGGTCTGCGGCGATGGCTGTTTGATGGAAGGCATCTCCCATGAGGCCATTTCCATGGCCGGACATCTGAAACTCGGCAAGATGGTCCTGCTGTGGGATGACAATGAAATCTGTATTGATGGCAGTACAAGCGCCACCACCTCCGACGATCAGATCGCCCGCTTTGCCGCCTCCGGCTGGCATACGCAAGCCATCAATGGTCATGACCCGGAAGAAATTGACGCCGCCATAGCCGCCGCAAAGCAGGACGACAGGCCGTCCATGATCGCCTGCCGAACCACTATCGGTTACGGCGCGCCGACGAAACAAGGCACATCCGGCGTTCACGGCGCGCCCCTCGGCCCGGAAGAAATCGCCGCCGCCCGCAAAATGCTGAACTGGCCCCATGCGCCTTTTGATATTCCTGAGGATATTCTGGGGGCATGGCGCAATGCCGGGAGCCGTGCACAGGATGTATCACAACAGTGGAAAAGCGACTTTGATAATCTGGAAGATTCGGTCAAGGCTGATTTTACCCGCCGTTTGAATAAAGACCTTCCGGCAAATTTTGACGATGTAATCAACACCTATAAAAAAGAACTGGCGGAAAATCCGGTCAAGGTGGCCACCCGCAAAGCGTCCCTGATGGCGCTGAGTGTGATTAATCCGGTGGTGCAGGAAACCATTGGCGGCTCCGCTGACCTGACCGGATCGAACCTGACTAAAAGTGCGGATCAGGAAGCTATCATCACCGGCGATTTTTCTGGCCGTWATATGTATTACGGGGTGCGGGAATTTGGTATGTCGGCGGTGATGAACGGGCTAACCTTGCACGGCGAATATATCCCCTACGGCGGCACCTTCATGGTATTCACCGATTACTGCCGGTCCGCCATTCGCCTGAGCGCGCTTATGGAACAACGGGTGATCTATGTGATGACCCATGACAGCATCGGCCTTGGCGAAGACGGTCCAACCCATCAACCGGTTGAGCATCTCATGTCTCTGCGCGCCATGCCCAATGTAGCGGTTTACCGTCCGGCAGACGCCGTGGAAACGCTGGAAGCCTGGGCCTGCGCCTTGCAGGATAAAACCCGGCCCTCTATTCTGGCCCTGACCCGGCAAAGTACGGAGCCAGTACGCCTGAGCCATACGGATGACAATCTGGTGGCCAAAGGGGCTTACGAGCTTCGGGCCGCAGATGGGGTGCCGCAAGTCACCATCATCGCCACTGGCTCAGAAGTAGAACTGGCCATTGCGGCGCAAGGCACCTTACAAGCGGATGGTATCYCAACCCGGGTGGTTTCCATGCCCTCCACAGATGTTTTCGATGATCAGCCCGAAGATTATAAAAATCAGATTTTGGGGGACACAAAAATTAATGTGGCCATCGAAGCCGGGGTTAAATTCGGCTGGGAACGCTATGTGGGCCGGGACGGTATCATCATCGGTATGGACAGTTTCGGGGCCTCTGCCCCCGCAGATCAATTATATGACTATTTTGGGATTACGGCGGACGCCATTGTCAGCGCTGTAAAAGATAAACTTTAGAGATAAGGAAACTACACACATGACTATACGTGTTGCAATTAACGGTTTTGGCCGCATCGGTCGTCTGGCACTTCGAGCCATTTACGAGAGCGGAAGGGATGATATCGAAATTGTCGGTATCAATGATCTGGGGGCCATTGACATGAATGCCTATCTGTTAAAACGGGATTCCGTYCATGGAGCCTTCCCGTTTGACGTTAATGTGGACGGCGATRYGATGAATCTGGGCAGAAACCCCATCAAAGTCACCGCAGAGCGCAACCCGGCRGACCTGCCRTGGGCCGACCTTGGTGTTGACATCGTTTACGAATGTACYGGCTTCTTTGCCTCAAGCGAAGGRTCRCAAGCCCATCTTGATGCGGGWGCCAAAAAAGTATTGATCTCCGCGCCGGCCAAGAATGTGACCAAGACCATTGTTTACGGTGTCAACCATGACACGYTRACGGCKGATGATGTGATTGTMTCCAACGCKTCCTGCACCACCAACTGTCTTGCTCCGGTGGCACAGGTACTCAATGATTCCGTCGGCATCGAAAAAGGTATCATGACCACCGTTCATGCCTATACCGGTGACCAAAGAGTTCTGGATACGCTCCATAGTGACCCAAGACGGGCGCGCGCTTGCGGACTTAGCATGATCCCGACCTCAACCGGTGCCGCACGCGCCGTTGGTCTGGTGTTGCCGGAACTGGCGGGCAAGCTGGACGGCACCTCTGTGCGGGTTCCAACCCCCAATGTATCCATGATTGACCTGACTTTTGTCGCCAAGAAATCTACCTCTGTGGAAGAAATCAACGGTGCTATTCAGGACGCCGCCAATGGCCGCCTTGCGGGTGTGTTGGCTTATGTGACCGAACCCGTGGTGTCCATTGACTTCAACCATGATCCGGCAAGTTCCAGCTTTGATGCCTCACAGACATCGGTTCTGGACGGTAATCTGGTCCGTATCCTGAGCTGGTATGACAACGAATGGGGTTTCTCCAACCGTATGTCCGACACCGCCAAGGTTATGGCTGGCCTTTAAAATGGTTCAGTTCAAAACCATCGGGGATCTGGGCGCGCTTGATGGCAAGCGTGTCCTGATCCGGGCCGACCTGAATGTTCCCATGCAGGACGGCAAGGTTAGCGACGATACCCGCATCCGGTCTGTGGCCCCCACTATCCTGCACCTGATGGCCAAGGGCGCACAAGTGATTGTCATGTCCCATTTTGGTCGCCCCAAGGGAAAAGTGGTGCCTGAAATGTCACTGGAACAGCTGGCCCAGCCTCTGGCCAATGTGATCAAAAAGCCTGTAGTTTTTGTCAATGACTGCGCCGGGGATGTGGTCACGGATACGCTGGACGCCATGGAGGGGGATGCGGTTTTACTGCTGGAAAACGTCCGCTTTCACAAGGGTGAAGAGAGCAATGATCCGGATTTTGCCCAGGCCTTGGCCGATAATGCGGATTTCTATGTCAATGAAGCCTTTTCCTGTTCCCACCGCGCCCATGCCTCAACCGAGGGCATTGCCCATCTGTTGCCAAGTGCCGCCGGGCTGTCTTTGGAAAAAGAGCTGACCGCACTGGAAAATGCGCTGGGTAATCCCGAACGCCCGCTTTGCGCTGTGGTCGGCGGGGCCAAGGTGTCCAGCAAGCTTGATGTGCTAATCAACCTTGTGGAAAAGGTCGATCACCTGATCATTGGCGGCGGTATGGCCAATACTTTCCTCGCCGCCCAGGGTGTGAATGTGGGGGCGTCATTATGCGAGCATGATCTGGCCGATACGGCAAGGTCCATCCTGACCAAAGCCGCCGAGCAGAATTGTGCAATCCACCTGCCCACCGACCTTGTSGTGGCRMRMGAATTCAARGCKGGSGCRGATAGYCGYAYCATYSSCCTTGATGACGTGRCCAGCGATGAAATGATCCTCGACGTGGGCCCGGCCACCGTTGCGGCCTTGAGTGATATGCTGAAGGGTTGCAAGACCCTGATCTGGAACGGCCCCATGGGAGCCTTTGAAATCACGCCCTTTGATATGGCCACGGTAACACTGGCCAAAGCGGCGGGCGCACTGACCAAAAAAGGCGCGCTTATTTCCGTGGCCGGCGGCGGTGATACAGTGGCAGCGCTGAACCACGCGGGGGTTGCCGATCAATTCTCCCACATCTCCACGGCGGGCGGCGCGTTTCTGGAATGGATGGAAGGCAAAGACCTCCCCGGCGTTAAGGTGCTTGAGAAATAATAAYAGTTATTTGTATATCCAGGCCCCCAAGGGCCGCCCGGCTAAAATTTGGCAACTGACCGATCAAGCCAGCATCCATTTCCCCAATAGCAATGCGGAATTTTCCACAGGCTTGATTTCCTCAATTGAACAGGTTTTTGGCCAAAGCGGTATGGAAAAATTACTGGCGGTACGGTTTCAGGAACAGGTCAAGGAATATCACGCACAAATTCCTGCCCATAGCCCTTTGAAAAGCAMGCTGGAAAAACTCGCCGCCATACGTAGCCGTGAAGGTTATATGGCGGATATTTTGCCGGGAAAAGATGCAGGAGGCTATCTTTTTGTGGAAAATAACTGCCCGGTATGTGAGGCCGCGAAAAGCTGTTCTGGCATATGTGCGCGAGAGCTTGATCTATTTCAGGAAATCCTCGGCAAGGATGTGACAATAGAGCGCAATGAACATATCATTGAGGGCGCACGCAGATGCGCTTACGTTATATCACCGTCCAGCAAGGCCGCTATTTCTTCCTGATCCTTTTTCGAAAAACCCACCCGACAAAAACGGCCAAAATCGAACAACGGGCGTTTGATCATGGCCGGATGGGTCAACAGCAGGTCAATAATCGCCGCCTCAGTCARGTTTTCTTTCTGATCATCGGGCAATTTKCGCCATGTGGTGCCGCGCCTGTTCAATAAAATATCACTGCCCAGTTCCTTGGCCCAGCTTTCCAGTTGATCCCGCGCCAGCCCGTCCTTGCGAAAATCATGAAACTGATGCGCCACCCCACGCGCGTCCAGCCATTTAAGGGCTTTTCTGACGGTGTCACAGTTTTTAAGTCCAAATACCTTAATCATCTTATTTTTCAACTATACTCAGGCTCCCTGATTTTCCGAGAAACATGTTGACGTTTTATATAGGATAGATTCTACAGTGTCCATGATGATACATGGTAACTTCTTAAGTGGCTGGCAACGTGTTGATCTGGAAGATGTTTTGCGCCACCAGCGGAAGAAGCCGACCTGTGTGATTTTTTCAGTCGCACCATGCCCCRCAACACCCATGAGGTCCGTGACTATATCCGCCGTATCCATGGCTATGGTTTCTCGCATTCCGGGGTGATCAAGCTGATGCACAGGTTGGGTTTTATCTATCGGCGACCTTGCCTTCTGCCAGCCGGGGCAATTTTGGCCTTCTTCAGCCGCACGGTGCTCAAAAAATGGCCCAAATTCCGCGATACAGTTACAGATAACTTCCGAATAATATCATTCCAGAATTTTCGGGTTCTGGAGTAGTATGGGTATACTTCCAACAAAAGAAAGAACTTCACCGTGAACACACTCATCATCGCCGGATATTTCCCGCCCTATAGCCCGGCATCGGCAAGCCGGGTGAACAAGCTGGCTAAATATATGGAAGATCAGGGCCATGACGTGCGCGTGCTATGCCCGACCAATGATGAGTTCGAAGCGGTGCTGATCCCCGAAGTCTCACAAAACCGGATTCACTATACGGCCTTTTCCCAAATAAATGACTTTCCCACAAGCGTTAAAGACTTYCTGAAATCSCTGRTTGGCAAAAGCMRKAATAATTCTCCGGAAACYRRCGATAYAGCWACCSCRCCGGATGCGGRCGCCCCYGTTGGCACGGAATCAAAGATCAGTATTCTCTATCGGCGGCTGACTAATATTCCCGACAATCTTGTGGGCTGGTATCCCCATGCCATTCGGGAGGGCARGAAGATGTTTCAGGACTGGAGCCCGGATATTATYTTTGCCACCCTGCCGCCCTTYACCACCATGATGGTGGCCAATCGGCTTGGCCGGATGATTGATGTGCCGGTGGTCTATGACTACCGTGACCTGTGGACCGACCACCCCTATTATGCCACCACCGGCCTGCGCAAGACCATTGACCTGTTTCTGGAAAATCGCGCCTTGAAAGGTTGCGCCGGACTTGTGACCGTGACCAAGACATGGGCCGACCATTTGACATCAGCGCGAAATGTTCCCGTTGAATTTGTCATGAATGGCTTTGACCCGGCGGATTTCAATCTTGAAAATCAACCATCCTATAACAAAGATAAAATCACCCTGTTATATGCGGGCTATCTTTACGGTGAGAAACGTGACCCCTCCGTGGTGTTTAAGGCTCTGGGTAAAATGGGGGATGCGGCGCAGAAGTTCACCGTTCTGCTCTATACGCCGAAGGGTAGCGCGGACCTGAGTGACCGTCAGAATGATCTTATCAAGCAATATGGGCTGGAAGATGTGGTTGTCTGTAAGCACTATATTCCGCAAAAGGAATTGCTGACCCTGCAACAGCAGGTCGATGTTCTGATGCTGCTGCGCTGGGACCACCCGAGCGAAAACGGCGTCATTGCGGGCAAGTTGTTTGAATATATTGGCGCCGGAAAACCTATATTATCGCTGGGCAGTACCACGGGAGAGGCCGCCGACATTATCCGGGATAATGATTTTGGTCTGGTCAGCAACGATGTGGATGAGGTCGCCGCCTATTTATCCGGCCTACTGACGGCTAAAAAACAAGGTTCTGATGCGCAAAAACCAAACCCCAACCGGGAAAATTTCACCCGCGCCCGGCAGTTTTCAAAACTCGTTACCTTCATGGAAAAAATCATAGCCGACCATAAAAATGGCTAAGAAGTTCCCTCTCATACATTCATCACTCTGAACTTGTTTCAAAGTCCAAGCCGGACACATATCAAAAGCGTAAAGATGGATTCTGAAACAAGTTCAGAATGACAAAAATACAAGCTACTTCCGTTCCCATGTGGTGCCGTTCGGACCATCAAGCAGGGCTATGCCTTGCTCGGCAAGTTCATTGCGRATTTCATCGGCGCGCGCGAAGTCTTTGTTTTTCTTGGCTTCYGWGCGTTCARCAATCAACTTTTCAATGGCCGCTGTTTCATCATCCCTGCCCCCGTCAAACCAATCATCCTGCTCCAAAACCCCAAACAGATTAGCGGCGGCTTTTAATTGCTTCTTGGCCGTATCATCATTCACGGCTTTCTTGGCAAGWCTGTTCAGKTCRGCAAKGGCTTTCGGGGTATTCAGGTCATCGCGCAGGGCATCCAGAATGGATTCCGGCACCTCAACCCCGTCAACGTCTTTAGTCAGGCGATACCAGCGGTCCAGTTGTTTTTGGGCCTGCCGGATACCRTCGCGGCTGAAGTCTACGGGTTGGCGGTAATGGGCGGTGAGCAGGCATAGGCGGATGGCCTCGCCCTTGCCGGGGAATTCTTCCAGCAARTCATGRACCGTGACAAAATTRCCAAGAGACTTGGACATTTTCTCGCCGTCCACCGTAAGATACCCGTTATGCATCCAGTAGTTGGCCAGCGGCGCACCGTCATGGGCGCAGCGGCTTTGGGCAATTTCATTCTCATGATGAGGGAAGATCAGGTCCAGCCCGCCGCCATGAATATCAATGGTCGGTCCAAAATTATCCTCAATCATGCAGCTACATTCCAGATGCCAGCCCGGACGGCCACGGCCCCATGGACTGTCCCATCCCGGCTGYTCATCCGTGGACGGCTTCCACAGGATAAAATCAGCGGCGTCTTTCTTGTAGGACGCCACATCAACCCGCGCCCCGGCAATCATYTCATTGAGCTTGCGGCCCGACAGCTCGCCGTAATCKGMCATRCTGGGSACGGAAAACAACACATGACCGTCYTGTTCGTACGCATGGCCCTTGTCTATCAAGTCCGCTGTCATGGCAATCATCTGGTCAATATAGTCGGTGGCTTTTGGCGTAATATCCGGTGGTCCCGCATTGAGCGCCGCCATATCCGACGCATAGATCGCGGCATATTTTTCGGTAATTTCAGAGATCGCCGTCCCGCTCTGCCGGGCGGCCTCAATAATCTTGTCGTCAATATCGGTGATATTGCGCGCGTAGGTGACTTTTTTATAGTCATGGCGCAACAACCGCACCAACAGGTCAAACACCACCACAGGCCGCGCATTGCCCACATGGGCATAGTTATAGACCGTCGGGCCGCAAACATAGAGGCTCACATGATCAGGATTGATCGGTTTAAAGTCTTCCTTCTGTTTGGTCAGGGTGTTGAAAAGTTTGAGTTTCATGCGACCTTACCCTGAAGGCGGGCCTTGACAATTTCCGGGTCAATGAGCGGCAGCAAAGCCCCCATCTCCGGCCCGTGATCCATACCTGTAATGGCYTGCCGCAGTGGCATAAAGAGAGCGCGGCCCTTGGCCCCGGTCTGTTCCTTGACCGCTGTGGTCCAGCTTTTCCAGGTGGTTTCATCCCACGGGGCCGCAGGCAGCAAGCCCAAGGCCTGAGTTRAAAAGGATTGATCCTCTATTTTTGGCTGAAGTGGTCCTTTAGCTATAGCCCGGAACATATTAATATCACTAAGTTTATTGATATTATTCCGGCATATATTCCACAGAGCCTCATCAACGCCGTCAAGGCGGTYCGCCACGGCGGAAAAATCCGTCTGGTGTAGGATTTTAGCGTTTAAAACCTCAAGATCCCTGGGGTCAAACTTGGCGGTAGAGCGACTATATTTGGCGAAATCAAAACCCGAAATCAACGGCTCCAAAGAGGTCATCGGCTCAATAGGCTCAGAGGAACCAAGCCGGGCCAGCAGGCTGTTGATACTCATGGCTTCCAAACCGTCCTCATCACGGTAGGACTGAATACTCGCGGTGCCAAGACGTTTTGACAGCCCCTCACCCCCGGCCCCGGTRAGCAGRGAGAAATGAGCATARGCAGGCGCCCTACCGCCCAAGGCCTCAAACAACTGTGTCTGAACCGCGCTGTTGGTGGCATGGTCCTCACCGCGCATAATATGGGTAATTTCAAAGTCTATATCATCGACCACCGATGGCAGGGTATAGAGAAARCTGCCGTCCCCSCGGATCAGGATAGGATCGCTCAGSGCCTCAAGRTCAAAGCTCARKGGCCCCTTGACCAGATCATGCCATTCCACCCGCGCRGGCAGGTYCAGCTTGAACCGCCAATGGGGCGYACGRCCCTCKGYTTCAYARGCGGYRATYTCWKCATCYGWCARSGWCARCCCGGCCCGGTCATATACSGGCGGCTTRCCCTGCCCSARCTGAACTTTGCGTTTAAGMTCCAGTTCCTGCCCGGTTTCATAACAGGGRTACAGWCGCCCGTCTGCTTTGAGCTTTTCCACGGCCTGNNCGTANANCRGTCAATACGGTCCGACTGGCGGGCGGTTTCRTCCCATGTCAGGCCCARCCATGTGAGATCCCGTTCAATGGCCTCAGCAAAAGCCTCGGTCGAGCGCGCCGCATCCGTGTCGTCAAAACGCAACAGGAATGTTCCGCCCTGCTGRCGACARAAAAGCCAGTTAACWAGGGCGGTACGGATATTTCCCACATGCAAAAGCCCGGTGGGGCTTGGGGCAAAGCGAACTTTTACGGACATAAATATTTTTTCTCATTCTTCGGTYTTRGCATTACGAAAACCGTTGGTTATGGGATAACGACGATCCCGGCCAAAATTCCGCCGGGTCARYTTRACACCGGGCGGGGCCTGTCGTCTTTTATACTCCGCGATATACAGCAGATGCTCGATGCGTGCAACCGTCTCTCTGTCATGGCCTTTGGCCACAATGTCCGCCACCGGCATTTCCTGTTCCACAAGGCAGTTCAGTATATCATCCAGTATTTCATAGGGCGGCAGGCTATCCTGATCCGTCTGATCCGGTTTCAGCTCAGCCGTCGGCGGTTTCGTGATGATGTTTTCCGGCATGACCTGTCCCTTTGGCCCAAGGCCGCCCTTGGGATGATGGGCATTACGCCATTCACTAAGGGCAAAAACATCGGTTTTATAGAGGTCTTTCAAGACCGAATACCCGCCGCACATATCACCGTAGAGCGTTGCATAACCCACGGACATTTCCGATTTATTGCCCGTAGTCAGCACCATATGACCGAATTTATTGCTGATCGCCATGAGCAAGACCGCTCGGACCCGCGATTGCAGATTTTCCTCGGTGGTATCGGGCTCTGTTCCGGCAAACTGCCCGGCCAGCATCACATCATAGGCCTGAACCGCTGGCTCTATGGGGATATTATCAATGCGCGCGCCAATCCAGTCCGCACAGAGGGCCGCATCCAGCAGGCTTTCCTCGCTGGTATATTTTGACGGCATCATCACCAGATGAACCTTGTTCGCGCCCAGGGCATCCACGGCCACAATGGCACTGATGGCGCTGTCGATACCGCCCGACATGCCCAGCACCACGCCGGGGAAGCGGTTTTTCTGCACATAATCCCGAAGGCCGGTCATCATGGCCTGATACAGGGCCTCATAGCCCGTTGGCACCTCATGTATATCTGCGGGAACGCAGGCCCATACGCCTGTATCATTCTGCCAGACWGTCTCATGGATATTTTCCCGCCAGCTTTCACTGCGCACCGCAAGCTGCCCGTCCCCGTTCAGTACAAAACCACCACCATCAAAGGCCAGTTCATCCTGCCCGCCCACCTGATTAACATAGATCAGGGGCCGCGATGTCTCGGAAACCCGTTCCTGTGCCAATGTCTCGCGCTCCTCATGCTTGCCCTGCTCAAAGGGGGAGCCATTGAGGACAATCAGAATTTCCGCSCCGTCTGTGCATAGGGCATTGGACACTTCCGGCTGCCACATATCCTCGCAGATCATAACGCCCAGCTTCACCCCCCGAAAAGACAGGGCTTTTGGGTCCGGCCCGGCGGTAAATACACGCTTTTCATCAAATACGCCGTAATTAGGCAGATCAACTTTGTGGCGGATGGCGGCAATCCTGCCCTTATCCAGTAAAATGGCGGAATTATAAAGCTGCGCCCCTTCCCGCCAGCAGGAGCCAATCAGCATGGCCGGACCGTTGTCTGCGGACAGTGCCGCCAATGCCGCAACCTTGTCCATAGCTGCCTTCTGAAAGGCCCCTTTGAGGACAATGTCTTCCGGTGGATAGCCGATCAGGCATAGCTCGCTATAGACAATTAGGTCGGCATCATTCTGCCGCGCAGTCTCCCGCGCGGCCAGAATCTTGTCAAAATTACCGGATAAATCCCCAACGGTGGGGTTCAGACTTGCAAGCGCGATTTTCAACTGTTTCAAACCCTTTCAAATCAGGCCTGCGCAGTATCACCTTGTTTCTGCAATGCCAACGCCTGACGTTCTTCTTTTAGACTTTCTGCGATCAAAAAGGCAAGCTCAAGTGACTGGCTGGCGTTCAGACGCGGATCACAGAATGTGCGGTAACGGTCAGCCAGCTTCTCATCGGTGATGGCTTCGGCCCCGCCYGTRCATTCGGTCACATTCTGYCCGGTCATCTCAAAATGAACCCCGCCCGCATAGGTGCCCATSGTGCGATGCACCCGGAAAAAGCGGCGGATTTCTGCCAGAACCTGCTCGAAAGGGCGGGTTTTGAAACCGGTGGATGACTTGATGGTATTGCCATGCATGGGGTCCGATGACCAGACAACCTGACAGCCTTCTTCCGTGATCCGGCGGATAACAGGCGGCAGTTTTTCTTCCAAAAGACCAGCTCCCATACGGCAGATTAAAGTGATCCGTCCGGCCTCATTTTGCGGGTTAAGTTTGTCAAGGATGCGAATCAAATCATCCATATCCGTGGTTGGTCCCACCTTGACCCCGAGCGGGTTGCCAATGCCGGACAGAAATTCAATATGGGCTTCATCCAGAATCCGGGTCCGGTCGCCCACCCATAACATATGGCCCGATGTGTCGTACCATCCGCCTGTTGTGCTGTCCACCCGGGTCAGGGCTTCCTCATACCACAGGAGCAACGCCTCATGGGAGGTATAGAAATCAGTGCCGCTTAATTCACGGGTATCCGCATCAACGCCGCAGGCCCGCATGAAACGCAACGCTTCGTCAATACGGTCCGCCATATCGCTATATTGTTCCGACGCCGGGTTATTTTTTACGAATTCCAGATTCCACTGGTGAACCTTATGCAGATTGGCATATCCGCCTTGGGCAAAAGCCCGGAGAAGATTTAGCGTAGAGGCTGACTGGCTATAGGCCTTCAACATGCGTTTAGGGTCCGGAATGCGGGATTCAGCGGTAAATTCCAATCCGTTGATGATGTCCCCCCGGTAACTTGGCAATTCAACGCCGTTTTCGGTTTCAAAATCCGAACTGCGCGGCTTGGCAAATTGCCCCGCCATACGGCCTACTTTGACCACCGGACAGGCCGCCGCATAGGTCATGGCCACGGACATCTGGAGCAATACCCGGAAGGTATCGCGAATATTATCCGCATGAAATTCATCAAAGCTCTCCGCACAGTCCCCGCCCTGCAATAAAAAAGCCTTGCCCTTGGCCACGTCGCCCAATTGGGACGTCAGGCGCCTTGCTTCACCCGCAAAAACCAATGGCGGACAAACGCTCAGTTCTGCCTCGACCTTTTCAAGTTCTGCCAGGTTGGGATAGGTCGGAACCTGCCGTATGGCTTTTGTCCGCCAACTGTCCGGTGTCCAGTTCTTACTCATATTTCCATCCATTCTTTTAAACTCAGGGCTTCATATAAAACCCTTAGCCCCACAAGGCCAGAAAAATCAACAGATTTAAGAAATTTTCTTCTAAAAAATATACTTTCAACAAGATATTATTTCATAAGAACAAATTCTTCAGCAGACGAAGGATGCACCGCAACAGTGGCATCAAACTGGGCTTTTGTCGCCCCGCATTTCATAGCGATAGCGATACCCTGTATGATTTCAGCTGAATCCGGCCCAATAATATGCACGCCGATAACCTTATCCGTTGATTTCTGGACAATCATCTTCATCAGCGAGCGTTCAGGCCGCCCGCTGAGGGTGAATTTCATGGATTTATATTCTGATTGGAAAATATGAATATCATCACCGAATTTCTCCCGGGCCCCGGCCTCGCTCAGACCCACAGTACCAATGGAGGGCTGGGAAAAAACAGCGGTCGGGATATTTTCATAGTCGACGAAGGTCGGCGTATCATTAAACTGGGTCGCGGCCAGTGCCGCCCCTTCCTTGATCGCCACCGGGGTCAGCTGAATTTTTCCAGTCACATCACCAACCGCAAAGATATTATCGACGGAGGTTTTATAATATTTATCAATGATGATCGCGCCGTTCGCCTCCATTTTAATGCTTAAGTCTTCCAGCCCCATATTCTTAGAGTTCGGCGCCCGCCCGGTGGCAAACATGACCGCGTCCACCTCAAGCGATGATCCATCGGTCAGGGTAAGGGTCAGGCCGGCATCGGTTTTGGTAATTTCGGTCACATTGGTACCGACCCGCACATCAATGTCCTTCTTGCCCATTTCCTCATTCAGCTTGTCGGCGATATCCTGATCAAAACCCCGTAAAATCTGAATGCCCCGATACAGAAGGTGGGTTTCAACGCCCATGCCATTGAAAATGCCCGCAAACTCAACGGCTATATAACCGCCGCCCACAACCGCGAGCTTTTTTGGCAGTGTTTCCAGATGAAAGGCCTCATTGGAGGTGATGGCATGCTCAATGCCCGGAATATCTGGCATTTGCGGCCAGCCACCAGTGGCAATCARGATTTTRYCCGCCGTGATGGYCCGCGTTCCCTCMGCCGARGTCAGTTCAACCGTATGGGCATCCTGCAAYCGGCCCCGGGCCTGAATGATCTCRACATTATGRTTGTCCAGATTATTGATATACAGCCCGTTCAGGCGATCAATTTCCTTGTCCTTGGCGGCAATCAGCGTGGGCCAGTCAAATTTATGTTCAGCTTCCGACCAGCCAAAGCCCGCCGCATCCTTGAAATGGGATGAATATTCAGAGGCATAGACAAACAGCTTTTTTGGCACACAGCCCCGTATGACACAGGTGCCGCCGACCCGGTAATCCTCGCACAGGCCAACCTTTGCGCCGTAGGTTGCGGCCATACGGCTGGCCCGAACACCGCCGGACCCGGCGCCTATAACGAAGAAATCATAATCATACATNATYTTTTCCCTGAATATATTTTATGTGCAAGACTTTAATTTAAGCYATGACTGGAAAATATCAAGTACCAGAAAAAATCAAGTGACGGGGGCAAAGAATAGTTTATAGTTTACAACTTCTTCAACAGAGATAATTGGGGGATTACCCGTGAAAAACAAAAAAATACTGACCTTMRTCGCACTGCTCGTCCTCATTTTTGGCGTGGCACCCTTTTTCCTTGGCAACATGGCCAAGAATACCATTGATAAACAGGCCGCATTAATTTCCAGTACACCGGGATACACCGTCGAAATTCGTGAATATGATCAGGGATGGTTTACCTCCCACGCGGTCATCGCTTACGGCTTTGATCAGCATACTCTGAACATCCTTGAAAAATCCGCAAAGGAAGATTCTGACAAGAACGTTATGAATATCCTGAAAGATGGCTTTGTTTTTGATCTTGAAATAGCCCACGGGCCGATCACTTTTCAAAATGGTGTTAATTTTGCCCTCCTGACCATAGTTGGACAGCTTGCCAGTACAGAAAATCAACCCGGCAAGACGCTTAATCTGTTTTCTTCTGTATCATACGGCGGTGCTACCGAGATTAATATCAATATCCCGAGCCTGAAAATTGACTATTCAGATATAATTAAGCAGAAAATGGTCGTTGATTATAGCGGCATCAATTTGAAATCCAGCATAAATGCAGCATTTGATGAATATGACCTCCATTTCGCACTGGATCAACTGACCCTGAATATGGAAGGCGCGTCTATTGTGTTGGAACAGATGGATTTGAATGCCGATGGTCAGAAAATCAACGATTACCTCTGGTTGGGTAAAGGTAACACTACAGCCAAAAAATTTATATTCAACAGCACAAAAGATAAAAATATCGCCCTGAATCTGGATGGCTTCACCACCGATTACAGTTTTCGCAAGGAAAGTGACACTGCCCTGACCATGAACCTGAATTCCAGCGTAAGTGAAGTGGCAATCAGTGATATTATTATTAAAGACTTCCAGTTTGATATGGATATTAATCACCTGAATATAGAAGCCATGACTGATTACGTAAAATCTATACAGGAAATATATCAGAATTCTGACGGCGAAACACTTGACCCAAAGAAATTTGAGGAGAAAACAAAAATCATTTCAGCCCGCGTTGGTGAGAAAGTGCTCAAGGATTCTCCTGAACTTATTATCAACAGCTATGCATTTTCAATAGGGGATGGTTCTTTTAACAGTGACGGAAAAGTAACTTTTGACGGTAATGGACTGGAAAATATCCAGCAACTGTCCGATCCTGTCACTTTGAATAAAAGGCTGACGGTTGTTGCTAATGTCAATTTTAACAAATCTCTGGCAAAGGCCATAACCGGAATTGCCCTGAAAAAGCAGATGGCCGCTGGCGGCGTTGATATAGCCAGCATGCCCGCAGAACAGCTGGGCCAAATGATTGAGGTGCAAACAACAACCGCTCTTCAGGGGTTCGTTAATAATGGTTATATCAAGCAGGACAGCGAAAACTATACGGCCAACTTTGAAATGCAAAATGGCCAGAAGCTTATCAATGGTAAAGCTCTGGCCATTCCGGGAATGTAAATTTAAGGTTACGCCGCCCGTTTAGGGCCCACAAAATTTCTTTTGGGTGAGAATGTTTTGTTGCCGCCTGTGTCTTTGCCCCGTGGCTTGTGACTTCTCACGGGTTTCTTGGTGCTTAGGGCCTGTTTGCCGCCGCGTAGTTTCTTACGGGCAACAGGCTTGGCATCAATATCTTTATTTTTATAAGGCTTTTTCCTGGGGCCGGTTTTTACAAATTCGGATTTGTCTTCACGCTTAATATCCAACTTTGGCGGTTTGCCGAGCAGCTTGCCCAATACCGGGTCATCACTGTGCTTGCGGGCCTCTGCGGTCCAGGGGTCATAGCGTTTGGCTTCCTGACGCACAGGTTTTACGGGTTTTGTGTGCTTTACCGTCTTGTTAGGTGCACTACGGCGATCGTCTTTTTTCCAGTCACTATTGGCGGCCTGAACCCGGCCACGGGATTTATAGCGGTCCGGCTTCTGACGGCTAAAACGATCGCCCCGATCACTCCGATCACGGGAGAAACGGCCTTTGCCGCCCTTGCCCTTGCCGCGCGATGTCATATCAATGTGATACTCATGGTCGGCGTCCACCTCAATCGGCTGTTTGATCAGGCTTNCGATAGGGCGCAGCAAGCGCATGTCGCTGGGGTCACAAAAGGATATAGCAATGCCTTTTGCCCCGGCGCGGCCCGTGCGGCCCACCCGGTGAATATAATTCTCCGGCTCRATCGGCAGCTCATAATTGATCACATGGCTGATGCCCTCCACATCAATGCCCCGCGCCGCCACATCGGTGGCCACCAGAACTCTGGTCCGTCCGCGCCGGAAATTCATCAGGATTTTTTCCCGTACCCGCTGACGCTTGTCGCCGTGGATRGCGTCGGACCGGATGCCTTTTTCATGAAGCTCTTTGGACAAAGCGTCCGCACCCAGTTTTGTCCGRGCAAAGACCAGAGCCTTTTCCACATTATCTCCGGACAGAATTTCGGCCAGCAGTTTGGCCTTGTCCTTCCGGCTCACATTCATGATTTTATGGTCAATGGTATCGGCCACAGCGGTTTTCTGTTGAATTTCCACATTCACTGGATCATTGAGCAGGTTTCTGGTGAGGTTCCGTACCTTCTGGTTCATGGTGGCGGAAAACAGAACGGTCTGATGTTCATCCGGCAGGCTGCCCGAAATATCGCGCACATCRTCRATRAAGCCCATGTCCAGCATCCGGTCCGCTTCGTCCAGAATGAAGATACCGGTATCGGCGAACTTCACATTCTTGCGGCCAATATGGTCGATCAGCCGGCCCGGTGTCGCCACCAATATATCAACCCCGCGCCGGAGCTTGTTTGTTTGCGGTGGATAGGGTTGTCCCCCGGCCACAACAAGGCTGCGTAATTTCGTGCCCTTGCTGAAGGTGACAATACATTGTTCAATCTGCATGGCCAGCTCGCGGGTCGGGGCAAGGATCAGAACGCGCGGCATATTCTGACGCGGTTTTTGATAATCCTGCAACAGCTTGTTAATCATGGGCAGGGCAAAAGCCGCCGTCTTGCCGCCGCCGGTCTGGGCAATACCGATCAGGTCACGGCCATCCATCAAGGGCGGAATGGCCATCGTCTGAATCTTCGTCGGCGTGCTAAAGCCTTCATGTTCAACTGCGGTGAGAATAGAATCGGCCAGGCCAAAAGCCTCAAAGCCAGAATCGTTAAGTCCAGAATCGTCAAGTAATGGCGCATCCATATGCGTCATGGCATAGTCCTTTCGCGACTGTTCATGGTGCTAAACACCATATTTACATCCGCGATTGCACTTGACCGTTAACGCTGGTTATACATGGTTATACAAACCATGGCTGCTAGGCGGAATAATTTAGTTGGCCGTGTTTGCCGTCTTTCCACAGCAAAGTCAAGCATTATATATGAATAGCATGCCCAAGGGCCGCTAATGCGCTCTCCGCAAAGGATTCGCCCACTGTCGGATGAACATGAATAGTGCCTTCAATATCCTCAAGCCGTGCGCCCATTTCAAGGGCCAGAGCAAATTCTCCGGACAATTCGGATATATGCGGCCCAACCGCATGAATACCTATAATCACATGGTTGTCCTTGCGGGCGGTAATGCGAACAAAACCCTCACCCGCTTCCATGGTCAGCGCCCGGCCATTGGCCATCAGCGGGAATTTACCGACAATGGTTTCTATCCCGTCCGCCTTGGCCTCGGGCGCTGATTGCCCGACTGCTATAATCTCAGGATCGGTAAAACAAACGGCGGCAATGGCATTGGGGGCAAACTCACGTTTCCTGCCCGCAATGATCTCCGCCACGATTTCCCCTTGCGCCGATGCCCGATGCGCCAGCATGGGCTCCCCGGTAATATCGCCAATGGCCCAGACGTTTTTCATAGAGGTCCGGCACATATYATCAATTTTGATAAAGCCGCTATTGTTTTTTTCGGCCAGATCAACAGCCATATTCTCAAAGCCCCAGCCTTCCAGATTTGGCCTACGGCCCACAGTGACCAGMAGTTTATCRGCGGCTATGGTTTGTTCGTTACCGTCCTTRTCCTTGTAAGACAGGYTGTTATCGTGCCARYCCRTTGCCTTGGCCCCSARRTGAACYGTRATGTCATGCTTGYCGAGCCATTTTTGCACAGGCGCGGTCAGTTCCCTGTCATAGGTGGCCAGAATCCTCTCGTCTGCCTCAACAAAAGTCACCTGCGCGCCGAGCTYGCGGWAKGCGATGCCAAGTTCCAGCCCGATATAGCCCGCTCCGACCACGACCAGTCGTTCTGGTACTTCGGTCAAGCTCAGGGCTTCCGTAGAGGATAATATATCCCYGCCAAATGGCAGGAAGGGCAATTCAGTGGCCYTGGACCCCGTGGCGAGGATGACRTGCTCTGCGGTTATCGTCACTGGGCCATCTGCTGTGTCCACAACGCAGGTTTTGGCGKTTTTAAAAGTTGCCCAGCCTYTGATTTGYCTCACCTTGGCTTTTTTCAGCAAGGCCTCCACGCCGCCGTTCAGGCGATCAACAATACCGTCTTTCCATGCCATAGTTTTTGCAAAATTAAGGACAGGCTTTTCGCTTAGGGAAATGCCCAAATGGCCGTCCCCCGTATGCTGCGACAGTGCCGCATATTTATCGGCCGCATGAATCAATGCTTTTGACGGGATACAGCCCCGGATCAGGCAGGTGCCCCCGACCCGCTCGCCCTCCACAATGATGGTGTCCAGGCCCAATTGCCCCGCGCGAATGGCGGCCACATAGCCGCCCGGCCCGGCCCCGATAACCAGTAGCTGACACTTCATAACCATTCCTTTACATAAACAGGGTTGCGGGCTGCTCCAGCAACCCTTTGATATATTGGATAAGCTCCGCCGCCACATAGCCATCCACCACCCGGTGATCGAAGGATGACGACAGATTCATCATCTGACGGATTTGAATATCCGTACCGTTCAGAACCATGGGACGGGGCACAATTTTATTAACGCYSATAWTACNNMCMWYCRGATNAGYTNNKSWYSSGGRWMRTGACRRWRCNYKYMRATCTNGCNANKKCTGGTAATGGTCACGGTAGAGCCGGATAGCTCATCMCGCGCGGCCTTGCCTGCGCGCGCRGCGGATGATACCCGCATCATCTCTGCGGCCATATCCCATATATCSCGYGCCTCCGCATGRGCAACCACCGGCACCATCAGGCCRTTYGGRGTCTGRCTGGCGATCCCCAGATGAACACCAGARAAACGCCGCACCAGGCTATGCTCCGGMWCRTAATGGGAATTACAKTCKGGGAARCGTTCCATCCCCTTTAAAGTCGCCATCATAATGAACGGCAGGATAGACAATTTCGGCTGATCTTCCCGGCGATTGTCATTGAGRAACWGGCGYARTTTYTCAACCTCGGTCACATCCACTTCCTCCACATAGGAATAATGGGGGATGGTGCGTTTGCTCAGCTCCATTCTCTCGGCAATTTTACGCCGGATGCCAATCACGGGGATTTCTTCCACTGCGGTACGCTTTTGCTGTGCAGGCATGGAAATACGTCCTCCTGCCGCAATGAAGTCATCCAGATCCTGATGACTGATCCGTCCGGCGGGGCCACTGCCCGGCACCTGCGACAGGTCAATATCCTGCTCCAAAGCCCGCCGACGTACCGCCGGAGAAGCCAAAGGCTTGTCACTTGGGACGGTTTTTGCTGGTTCCGCCACTTGAACAGGGGCCGCCACAGTTGGTTCCATCTTTTCAGGCTCAAGTTTTTCTTCAACCGCTTCGCCTTCGCCGTCAATCTCAAAGGTGACCATAACCGCCCCCACGGCAATCACATCGCCGGGGTTACCGCCGATGGACACCACCTTGCCGTCAACGGGGCTGGGGATTTCCACGGTCGCCTTGTCGGTCATCATGTCGATAAGGGGCTGGTCTTCCTTGACCATATCCCCCACCTTCACATGAAGGACGGCCACCTCGGATTCAACAATTCCTTCGCCCAGATCAGGCAGTTTAAAACTATACTGTCCCATAGATCAGCCCTCCATAACTTTTTTTATGCCGTCCAGCACCCGGCCCTGCCCCGGGAAATATTCCCATTCAAAGGCATGGGGATAGGGAATGTCCCATCCCGCCACCCGGGTAATCGGCGCTTCCAGTTTCCAAAAGCAGGTCTCCTGAATTTGGGACAGAATTTCGGCACCAAAGCCGCCGGTTTTGGTGGCCTCATGAACCACAACACACCGCCCGGTCCGGCATACGGACTCCGCGATATGGTCAATATCCAGCGGCGTCAGGGTGCGCAGGTCGATGACCTCCACATCATAGCCCGACAATTCCGCCGCCGCCAGAGATACATGAACCATAGTACCGTAAGTCACAATGGTCATATCATTTCCCGAACGCACCGTATTCGCCTTGCCAATGGGAACCTTGTAATAGCCCTCCGGCACCTCACCCATATCATGACCGTCCCAGGATTGGGCCGGGGCCTTGGGGTCGCCGGAGAACGGACCGTTATACAGCCGCTTTGGCTCAAAAAACAGGGTCGGATCGTCATCCTCAATRGCACTGATCARCAGSCCYTTGGCGTCATAGGGGTTTGACGGCATRATGGTYTTRATSCCSGACACATGRGTRAAKATMCCCTCCGGRCTYTGGGAATGGGTCTGWCCRCCCCGRATRCCRCCGCCGCAAGGGGTGCGGATSGTGATMGGYGCCCAATATTCMCCGCCGGAACGATARCGMAGCCGSGAAGCYTCKGACACAATCTGATCAAAGGCSGGATAKATRTAATCSGAAAACTGAATTTCNSKCMMCGGGCNGCATTTCATTGACYCCCATSCCGATGGCMAGGGCAATGATSCCGCCCTCGGCRATMGGKGTATCAAAMACSCGCTGCWKGCCRTATTTTTTCTGCARSCCYTCKGTRCAGTTAAAMACRCCGCCGAAATASCCSACRTCCTCRCCRAARACMACAACMSMRKKGTCYCGTTCCAGCATCACATCCTGCGCCGAATTGATGGCCTGTACCATATTCATACTGGTCATATCTATACCCCCAATTCCTGACGCTGACGACGCAAATGGTCGGGCTGTTCCTTAAAGACATCCTCGAACATACTRCTTACCTCTGGCCGCTCCCCGCTATTCAGAGTGCCGTAGGATTCRGCTTCTTTGTATTTTTTGGTGACCATAGCGGTGATCTGTTCAATRGCCTCGGCGTGACGKYCCKCRGACCATTCACCGATCGCAATCAGATGATCCTTCAGCCGTTCAATGGGRTCGCCWAGRGGCCAGACCTCATATTCATGATCGGGCCGGTATTTTGACGGATCATCGCTGGTGGAATGGCCCGCCGCRCGGTAMGTGAAYARCTCAATCATGGTTGGGCCGCCGCCATTTCGCGCRCGTTCCGCCGCCCATTTKGTCACCGCATAAACCGCCAGAAARTCATTRCCGTCCACCCGAAGGCCCGGCATGCCATAACCGACACCCCGGCTGGCGAACGTGGCCTTTTCCCCGCCGGCAAAGCCCTGAAAACTGGAGATGGCCCATTGGTTGTTGACCACATTCAATATGACCGGCGCATTATAAACCACAGCAAAGGTCATGCCGTGGTGAAAGTCGGCCTCGGCAGTGGTGCCTTCGCCAATCCATGTGGCGGCAATGGCGTCCTCGCCCTTATAGGCCGACGCCACGGCCCAGCCCACGGCCTGACAGAATTGGGTGCCAAGATTACCGGAAATGGAAAAGAARTTCCCCTCGGCCCATGTATACATGATCGGCAATTGCCGTCCCTTGCAATTATCCCGGGAATTGGACAGGCAATGGTTCATCATATCCAGCAAATCCCGGCCCCGTGATATGAGCAGGCCTTGTTGGCGATAGGACGGAAACAGCATATCCTGCTTGTCGAGCGCCATGGCCTGTGCCACCGAAACCGCTTCCTCGCCCCGTGATTTCATGTAAAAAGACATCTTGCCCACCCGTTGCATATTCTGCATCCGGTCATCATAAATGCGCGTGGTYARCATATCGGTCAGGCCTTTGCGCATCTCATCCGGGCTGAGTTTTGGRTCCCATTCCCCAACSGCAYCATTCTTCATGTTCAGAACCCGGATCAAWGYATTGGCATAGYCAAACATCTCTTTCGGGCTGGTCATTATGTCCGGCCKGGCRACCGTTCCCGCATTGGGAATGTCAAGATCATCAAATTCCGGTTCATCCCCCGGCCTGTGGCGCGGGGCCGGGACATCAAGATTTTTTCCGCTGGTGGGCACCATATCATTCTCCTTTTGACCTATATTACCACTTTTAAGGTGAAATTTCTTCCCATTGATGCRTGAATAGCCTATTATTYCGGCATATTATTTCTAATACCACCAATTAAATGGGATATTGTGCCAATATGGATAAACTAGACCAGAAGATACTCGACTTGTTACAGCAGGATGCCATGGTGCCGGTGGCGGATATTGCYGAACAGGTTGGCTCCTCYAAATCYGTMTGCTGGCGCAGRATACAACGRTTACAGGACGATGGGATCATCAAAAGCCGGGTKGCCCTKCTCGACCCCAACAAGGTKGGGCTGGACATYATTYTATTCGCTCAGGTCAAGATGACCGCCCATGGCCGCAGGCTGCCCAATTTTATCGAGATTATTAAAGACATCCCCCAAATTCTGGAATGTTACACCCTGATGGGRAACGTGGATTTTCTATTGAAAATCGTCGTGAAGGATATTCAGGAATATGAAAATCTGTGGTGGCATCACCTGTCTCCAATCGAAGGGGTTCAGGAAATCAACTCCACCATCGCCATGACCGCCGTCAAACATACAACAAAGCTGCCGTTATATGATTAGGTTACCGCTTCCCGCTTGTTATATTCTGGTTTTTGCCAAAGATCATTTTCCATGATATTACGTAGCCCCATAACCGCATCCCAAACGTCAAYATATCGCGTATAAAGCGGGGTAAAWCCAAAGCGGATAATGTCCGGYGCACGAAAGTCCCCGACGATATTTTTCGCGATCAGAGCCTGCATTATGGCATAACCTTGTTCGTGGGTGAAAGATACCTGACTGCCACGTTTCGTCCCGTCCCTTGGGCTGGCCAATGTGAAACCGAAATCTGCGCAATATTCCTCAACCAGATCAATGAAGTAATCACATAACTTGATGGACTTCGTGCGGATTTTACCCATATCCGCCCGTTCAAAAATATCCAAGCCGCAGCCCAGAACCGACAGGGACAAGATCGGCTGTGTTCCCGTCAGGCATTGCCAGATATTTTCTGCTGGACGATAATCCTGCTCAAAAGCAAAGGGGTCCGCATGGCCCCACCACCCGGTCAGGGGTTGCATGGCCCTGCCCTGATGACGTTTGGCCACATAAAGAAAGGCTGGTGCCCCCGGCCCGCCGTTTAAATATTTATATCCGCACCCAAGGGCAAAATCCGCCTGACAGTCGTTCAGTTCCACCGGCAAGGCCCCGGCRCTATGGCATAAATCCCAAATCACCAGCGCGCCGACCTGATGGGCCTTTTGCGTTATGGCCTTCATATCAAGMAGRYAGCCGCTYTTRTAATGCACYTGSGTGAGAGACACCACGGCCACGTCTTCCGTGATTGCCGCCATGATGTCATCCTGTTCGGCAAAGCGGATTTCATGGCCCTGCCCCCGTTGATGAACAAGGCCTTGCGCCATGTAATTATCGGTCGGGAAGTTACTGCCCTCCATAACGATCACTTTGCGCTCAGGYCGCATATCCAGCGCCATGGAYARYARYTTRTAGAGATTAATCCCTGTGGCATCACAGGCCATGACCTCGCCCTCATCCGCACCAATCAGGCGGGCGATTTTATTGCCCAKATTTTCCGCAAGGTGGAACCAGCCGTTCTTGTTCCAGCTGGTGATTAAATCCTGCCCCCATTCMCGGGCGACCACATCCTGCGCCTTTGCCARTGCYGCAACCGGCATCGCCCCAAGGGAATTACCGTCCAGATATATCAGGTCTTTRGCWAGCTGAAATTCATYGCGAAACGGGGCAAGGTCGTCYTTTTCGTCCAAAGCCAGRAAGTCAGGCCGGGAAAATTTGGRCATTTTCATACTCAGAKACCTCTGTATAAGTTGCCCTKTTTACATACATYATWYRATATGGTCTTGTCATGCGGAAAACATTTACAACACAGCAGGCCCTAGAGCAATATCAGACCTATTTGACCCNATTTGAYSKSKMTGWKTWKSNTTTAYGGSMAGMYGMGKWWTGMRNTGCGATGCWSYGCATCGGAYRAAWGSMGCAACGCACCCGTAAAGCTATACAGAGACACCGAAGGCCGGGTTCTTTTGATTTATGGCTACACTTATGCTTTCATCCGATGCGCAGCATCGCATTTCAATCCTCAGCTTGCCATAAATCAAAATCATCCCGGTCAAATGGGTCAAATAGGTCTGATATTGCTCTAAGATTCGATGGTCGCAAGGTCTTTTTTAAAGCCGCTGAACAGATCAATCAAATCGTCGATTTTGTCAGCATCAATATGACCCAACAACTCATCCACCCAACCTTTGTGAATGGCGATGGCATGTTTCAGAGTTTTACGGCCCTCACTGGTCATGGCGACGCTATAGACACGGCGGTCCGTGGGCAGGGCCCATTTCTCCACCATATGATCTTTCATCAGGCGGCTGACCATCCCCGTGGTATTGGCGTTGGATACCAGCAACATCCGCGAAAGCTCGCTCATGGTAATTACCCCGCCCGGTGCCCGGTCAATAGCAACCAACACATCAAATTTCGCCAATGTAAGAGGCGTATGTTCCTTCATACGTTTATTTAAAATCTGGACGACCCGCGTGGAACTTGCCAACATTCTGACCCACAGTTTCAAATACTTCTGATCGCCTACTGCCATATTATCCTTTGTCATAACGGCACCATCCTTTGTTCTAATRTRTNAAAAAATATCTTAATGTAGCGTGCAAGATAATAGTTTAGGCATGGAATAAATTGTTATATGTCAAGTTTTTCCATTWATTTAACATAATAACCAACGCCCATCTATCATATGAGTGATGAGACTGCTTTATTTAAGATGTAAAATATTTTCTTTTAAGTATAAACTATATGTGTTAGAATTGATTTTATCACAGGNAAAAACATATGCGCCGCCACATTTTAAAACCCATCACCATCAATGGCATGCACGTCCCGAACCGAACCGTGGTTCCCGCCATGGTAACCCGCCTGTCCGGTGAAGACGGCCATGTGAATCAAGCAATCATCGACCGTTATGTGAGCTATGCCAAGGGTAATGTRGGYCTGATTATTGTGGAAGCRATGGCKATYCAYAAYTCWAAATCCGGCCCCCTACTRCGTATTTCCGATGACRGCTTTATGGAAGGCCACAAAAAACTCGCCCGCGCCGTTCATGCGGTCAGCGATTCAAAAATAATGCCCCAGATCATTCATTTTATGAAGGTGGCCCGCTCTGGCTGGCGCCAAACCATCGACATGCTGTCAGAAGACGATATCAAAGGCATTATCCGGGATTTTGGCGCCGCCGCCAAGCGGGCCAAGGATGCCGGATATGACGGCGTTGAGCTTCATTCCGCCCATGCCTATACCCTGTCTTCTTTCCTGTCGCGTCACAACAAACGCCGGGACCGTTATGACGGGCGTAGCCTTGAAGGGCGGCTCAGGATGTTCGGCGATGTGATGGCAGAGGTCCGGGCCAATGTGGGCRACGATTTCCCGGTCGGGGTGCGCTTCCTAGCCGATGAAATGATCAAAGACGGYTATACACTGGAAGACAGCCGCCTGATCGCYCTGCGCATGGCCCAACTGGGGGTGGATTATATCTCCCTGTCCGTGGGGGGRAAATTCGAGGATGCTATTTTGCAAGAGGGCCTGCCGCCCTATCCCTATACCGGCTATTCCGGTGAACGCTGTATGCCGGGCGCATCCTTTCCAAAAATGCCCCATGTGCATTATGCCGCCGCCATCAAAGAAATGATCAACAGTAAGGGCTATGACATTCCCGTAATCTCTGCTGGCAAAATCAATGCTCCCGCTGATGCGGAACAGCTTTTGAAAGAAGGCAAGGCGGATATGATCGGCATGGCGCGCCAATTGCTCGTGGACCCCAACTGGCCCAAAAAAGTAATGGCGGAGCGGGAGGATGATATTGTCCCCTGCGTCTATTGCAATGTATGCAAACAACTGGATGAAAATTTCAAGGAGGTTACCTGCTTCCTGTGGCCCAAGGGCTACAAACAGGCCCCCGCCTATGATCCGGCCCTGACCCCGCCCACATGGGACAGCGAAACACCCTTACAGGCCGAATATGCGGACGGCATAGTAAAACTGAAATGGCAACGGGCCACGGGGGATGTTTCGGGCTATGATCTCTATCGGGCAGAGGATAATGGTGAGGTTAAAATCATCCAGGCCAAAAAAGGCGGTAAATTTAATGACAAATCTGTCCTTGGCGGCCTCAAATATAGCTATTACATCCGGGCTTACAGTAAATCAGGCCAGAGCAGTGCCCCCTCCAACATGATCGAACTTGACCTGCCTATAGAGTAGCCTGCGTTCATATACGGCCATTTAACCTTGACTTATGTTCTTAATTTAGTGAAATAAGAACCTATACATACTATTTCACCAAAAAATATCCAAGACCGGAAAAGCACAGGAATGACCATGGAAACGCAGGAAATTTTTACTGAACTTAATCTCACAAGCGATGATCTTGCGGGCGGCACCCTTGCGGTTCACAGCCCCCGTGACGGTGCCCTGATCGGCACGGTCTCTATGGACAGTCAGGACAGCGCACAGGCCAAGATTACCGCCTCAACCATAGCCTTCAAAGACTGGCGCATGGTGCCCGGCCCACGGCGCGGGGAACTTGTCCGGCTTCTGGGCGTAATTCTGCGGGAAAAGAAAGAGGCTCTGGGCTCTCTGGTATCGCTGGAATGCGGAAAAATCTATCAGGAAGGGCTGGGCGAAGTTCAGGAAATGATCGACATCTGCGACTTTGCCGTCGGCATCAGCCGCCAGCTTTACGGCCTGACCATTGCCTCTGAACGGCCCGGTCACAAAATGCGGGAATATTGGCAGCCAATCGGCCCGGTCGGTATTATTTCCGCCTTTAACTTTCCTGTGGCCGTATGGGCCTGGAACGCTGCATTAGCCCTTGTTTGCGGTGATAGCGTGATCTGGAAACCGTCCGAGAAAACCCCCCTCACCGCCATCGCCTGCCAGAAATTATTTGAACAGGCCTGCGCACGTTTTGGTGATGACGCCCCGGAAAATCTGAGCCAGATATTAATTGGCGAACGGGACATTGGTGAGGTGATGGTTGAGAGCAAACATGTCCCCGTAATCAGCGCCACGGGAAGCTGCGCCATGGGCCGCATTGTCGGGCCAAAGGTTGCCGCCCGTTTTGGCCGCAGCATATTGGAACTTGGCGGYAATAACGCCATCATCGTGGCCCCGTCTGCCGACCTTAATCTGGCSTTTCAGGGCATCCTGTTCGGGGCGGTGGGGACCTGCGGTCAACGTTGCACTTCCACCCGCCGGGTGTTCGTTCAYACKRACGTWTATGAYRCRYTGGTSCCCCGYCTGAAAAARGCCTATRARGGGYTATCCATMGGWGACCCSCTTGATCCSRMCACWYTGGTTGGCCCGCTTATTGACGCSCAGGCCTATCACAATATGGACAAGGCTCTAAAACTCGCCAAGGCCAACGGCGGACAGATCGTCGGCGGGGRACGCCTGTTGGAGGACAAATATCCGAACGCCTATTATGTGGCCCCGGCCATCGTGGAAATGACCGGKGARGMGGCCAATGTTCAGGAAGAAACCTTYGCCCCKATCCTCTATATCTTTAAATATACYGACCTTGAAGAAGTCATCGCGCGCCAGAATGACGTACCGCAGGGACTATCCTCTGCCATCTTCACCCGTGATGTGTTGGAGGCCGAGACTTTCACCTGTGAATCCGGCAGCGATTGCGGGATTGCCAATGTGAATATCGGCACCAGCGGCGCCGAAATCGGCGGTGCTTTCGGCGGTGAGAAGGAAACCGGCGGCGGGCGCGAGAGTGGCTCTGACAGCTGGAAAGCCTATATGCGGCGCATGACCAGCACTTTAAATTTCTCTACCGAGCTACCGCTGGCGCAGGGCATTAAATTTGGTGCGGACGATTAATGCCAGCCATAGGCATAGTTGATCATATGGAAAATCACATTCTGTTCCATGACACCACTTGCCAGTTGTGACCAGGGGCCAATGGCGTAAAGAGGCACATCCTCACCGCCGTGGGTCTCTGAGGGTTTGGGGTGACCGCCGGAATGATAGCCCGTCGGCACCAACGCCTGTTGGCGCACAGTCAGACCTGCTTCCGGCACTGGCCGCGTGCCTTTAACGGCCCCCGGTCCATTCATATAACCCAAAGTAGTATAGGGCTTACCGTCATGGGCGATGACCGGTTGCCCGGTTGGATTACCATTTATATCATTACCCTTGACCAGCCCCAGAATAGGATTGCCGCGCGTGGGGTAACCGGCCATGGTAAAGACATGACTGTGGTCGGCAGTAACGATAATCAAGGTCTCGCTCAAATCTACCTTGCTCAGGGCCACTTGAACGGCCTTRGCAAATTCCTGGGTCTCACTCAGGGCAAGTCCGGCCATATTCGCGTGATGACCGTGGTCGATGCGCCCGCCTTCCACCATCAGATAATAGCCCTCTTTCCGGTTTGACAGCAAATCAATCGCCTTGGCAGTCATTTCAGAAAGGGTGGGTTCGTTATTATTCTTTTCCTTTTGCAACATGAAGGTCATATGGCTTTTGCTGAACAGCCCCAGAACAGGGGATTCGTCCGTACTATCCAGCGCATTTAACCCTGTTCGGTCCGTGATCAAACGGCCCTTTGCATTGCGTTCATGCCAGTTTTTCAACAGTTTTTTACTAAATTTCTTGGTCCCGCCRCCCAGAGCCACATCAATACCGCCCTTGAATTCAACAAACTGGCGGGCAATGGACCGACAGCCYTCCTCCCGGGCYTYATCGGGCARATTCTTGTCWGATTCCCAACTCCGTTCCGGCGTATGGGCATAAACCGCCGCCGGGGTCGCATGGGTAAGCCTAGTYGTGGTCACAATGCCAACGGCCTTGCCATGCTGTTTGGACACTTCACCGAGGGTTGGAACGCTATGTGCCAAAGCCTCAATACAATTTTGCCGATGGGCGACGCCGGAAATACCCAAAACACCTGCCCGGGTTTTAACGCCCGTATTAATGGCACTCGCCGACCCCGCTGAATCGGAAACCTGTTGATTGGTATCATAGGTTTTGACAAAGGCCACATGTGGGAAAGTCTCAAAGGACAGGATATTTTCCTCGCCCGTTTCGCCTCTGGACTGACCATCAAAAATGCGGGCCGCCGTCACCGTAGAAACCCCCATACCATCACCGATGAACAGAATGATATTTTTTGCGGGCTTTATGCTGTCCTTCAGRGCCAGACGATGCTCTATGGCCGCCACTCCCGATGCRTACCATTGATTTGGCGTCATATCCCTGGCCTGTGCCAGACTGACCATAAATCCAACCGCTATACAGGACACAATTAAAGACCGCTTCATATTYTCNACCTCTTGTTTTTATTCTATCCCCGGTTTCCCATACAGGCGCATACGGGCAATGCCACCATCAGGGAAAATATTAAGCCGGACATGGCTCACCGGGCCCATATTTTTAATTTCTGCCCCATATTCATGTCTGTTGTTAGCAGACAATTTTTGTTCGGGCAATAAAATTGGCCAGAATGCCGACTGAGCCTCAAGGTCTCCTGCCGTCAAACTCTCGGCCAATACCGCCTGCATCGAAAATCTGTCTGGATAATTTCCTTTAAAATATGTCGTTTCTATGACCACCCGGTCAATAATTCCCGCCGTACCAAGGGCGAATATGGCCCAGTCATGGCCCGGCGTGCGCCGCCGTCTGGTTTCCCAGCCATCGCCCATATTYTTTGCAGTTCCCGGTGAAATAATATTGGCTGGCACCCCGAAATGGGCATCATTACAGCCAAGTGGCACCCCGCCCCATTCCATGGCCGCAAGGTCAATCTCCTGCYCCCGAACWGYGGTCCAGTCAATCTCTATCACGCCGTAGACGCGCAACCGGGCCACGCCGCCATCGGGATAGATATGAAGCCGCACATGGGTCCAGAYCTGATCATTWTCTATGYCATARAAATGRCGRCTGTCACCGGACAAATCCTGTTTGGGTAATATTTYCGTCCAGACCGYAYCTTGCGCCGGAATGACCACCGGAGAAKRGCAGACCTCYACCGAAGCGGCAGGTGGGTAATTKCCGGTRAAATGGCGGGTGTCAACCTCCAGCCCTTTAATTCGGCCCGATTTCCCCAGTTTGATGATACAATGATCATGGCCGGGGATRCGTTTGCGGCGGCTTTCCCARCCRTCCATCCATTTGCCGTTRTCATCRTATTTATCGGGGATAAAWAYRGGRTCCGYCGGGCTGATCAAACGCTCTTTCGGRGCGAAAAAATCATCGGTGGCAAAAACYACYTCYGCYCCCARCCGGGGTTGRGCCAGATCAATAAAAMGGCTGGCAAATTCAGGAATAACGGTCACTTATGGTCCACTTCAAGATTAACAAGGCGCAACAGGGCAATTTTATGGACTTCCTCAAGGGCAGTTTGAAATTCCTGCGTTCGGGAATGGGCCAGCCGCCTGCGGAAATTTTCCAGAATATCCGCCCGGTTCAAGCCGCGCACCGCAATGATGAAGGGAAAGCCGAATTTCTCCTGATAGGCGGTGTTCAGGGTTTGCAACTCGGYAAATTCCTCCGGCGAACATTGGTCAAGCCCTGCGCCTTTCTGTTCCGCAGTGGACTCTGCGGTCAGCTCACCGCGTACGGCGGCCCGCCCGCCAAGGTCAGGRTGGGCRCGCARYAAWGCCAGTTGCCTGTCCTCTMCGGCGGYATYAACRACYKCTTTCATGGCAAAATGCAGGCTGGCCGKYGTATCCACRGTTTCGRGGATATGACGYTGCCAAACTGTCTCTGCCACCCACGGGGAATGTTCATATATTCCGCCGTAAATATCCATAAAGTCATCGTAAGAAATTTCACTGGGCCGCCGGGGCAGATAACCTGTGGTCATTTTACCCCTCCCGCCGGATGTTCCTTGTGCCAGTGACGGGCGATTTCAATACGGCGGCAGAACCAGACATCCTGATGAGAGCGGGCATATTTCAAAAACCGTTCCAAGGCCGCAATCCGCCCCGGACGCCCGGTAATGCGGCAATGCAGRCCAATGGACATCATGCGCGGMATCTCCTCCGCATAYAGCACATCAAAGCTGTCTTTCAGATAGCTGTAGAATTGATCGCCGCAGTTAAAGCCCTGCGCCGTGGCAAAACGCATATCATTCACATCCAACGTATAGGGCACCACCAGATGATCCCCGACCCAGAAGGGCAGGTCGTCGTTATAATCATCCGCRTCATATAAAAAACCGCCCTCCTCYATYACCAARGCGCGGGTGTTGGGGCTGGTACGGCCCGTGTACCAGCCAAGGGGCCGTTCACCGGTCAAACGTTTGATGATCTCTATGGCGCGCATCATATGTTCCTGCTCCACATCGCCGGGCACATCCTGGTAATTGATCCAGCGATAGCCGTGGGAACATATTTCATGRCCCGCGTTCAGAAARGCCTCCACCACCGCCGGATGACGTTCCAGAGCCATGGCAACCCCGAAAATGGTCAGAGGAATGTCATATTTKGMAAACAGGCGGAGCAACCGCCAGACCCCGGCCCGGCTRCCATATTCATAGAGGGATTCCATGCTCATATGCCGCGCSCCCGGCACCGGASCCGCATTGACGATCTCGGACAGRAATTGTTCGGCCCCCGCGTCGCCGTGCAGGATGCTATTCTCGCCGCCTTCCTCATAATTCAGGACAAATTGCACCGCTATCCGCGCGCCKCCGGGCCAGTTTGCCTTTGGCGGTATCGGGCCATAGCCCGCAAGGTCACGGGGATAATTCTTATCAGCCATGACTARCCCGCCTTTCGGTCAAAATTCAGGGACGGACTTAATACCCGATGCAGGTCCACATCATCGCCGCCCTCGGTAAAGACAAGCCGTTCCTGAATATGGCCCAGATGTTCGATRAGCAATTTCCGCCCCCCCCTGCGGTCCCCGACCGTCAAGGCATGGATTAATCCCGCATGGTCATCAACGCAGCAGTTTACCGCCGACGTCTGACCATACAGGCCAATGATCAGGGAGGTGCGCARAACAAGTTTYTCCARAAAGCCCAAAAACGGCTCATTGCGGGCAATCTGTGCCARCACCAGATGAAATTCACCGGACAGCCGTATCCAYAGGGCAATATTGCCCAATTGCAAGGCCTGTCTCTCCCGGTTGATATAATCGGCAAGMTTTTTCAGATCAGCCTTGGTCACCCGCTCCATGGCCCARTCCAGCAGRCTGATTTCCAGAGAGCGGCGAGCYTCGAATACTGCGCGGGCTTCATCRGCGGTGGGGCTTGAAATCACYGCCCCCTTATTGCGGGCAAGGGTGACAATCTGATCTTCGGCCAGCATAATCAATACCTTGCGTATGGTCGCCCGGCCTGTGCCATAGATATTACACAGGGCTTCCTCCGCCATTCTCATGCCCGGCAGCAAACGCTGTTCCAGCACGGTTTCGCGGATRTGGCGGTAWATATCTTCTGCGCTACGATTRTCATTTCCGGCCATATTGGCCTCCRTCATTATCWGATATKRGATTAATGTAGACAAAAAAAYGACTATATTGTCAACAATATTCTTTACAATAAYSCTACAATCTGCCAGAAAAGACGCTATAATACGGYAAATWTCAGGGAACCACRGGCTATGGGAAAAATCACAACGCATATATTGGACACCGCCGCAGGATGCCCGGCGGCAGGGGTKAGAATTATCCTGAGCCGCGSGGRTRAAATTCTGACCGATTGTGTCACCAATGAYGATGGCCGCTGTGATAATCCGGTCATAGAGGGCGATGAYATGACCCCCGGCAGATACCGCCTTGAATTTCATGTGGGCGATTATTTCCGCCGGGCGGGCGTATCACTGGACGAGATTCCTTTTCTGGACATCGTGCCGGTGGAATTTGGCATCACCGATGCGGAAGCCGCCTATCATATCCCGCTGTTGATCTCRCCTTACGGCTATAGCAGCTATCGGGGCAGCTGAATGTCAGAAATACGCCACAGCATCCGTTTCCTTCTGGGGGGCAAGCRRCAGGACATAACAGATTTCGATCCCAACAGGACGTTACTTGACTATCTGCGYAGTGACGCCCGGCGCATGGGRACCAAGGAAGGCTGCGGCGAGGGCGATTGCGGGGCCTGYACGGTGGTGATYGGKASCCTTAAAAATGGYCAAATSCRYTATGAGGCKGTCAATGCCTGCATCCTGTTYCTGCCCACSCTTRATGGCAARYTGATCCTGACGGTGGAAGACATCTCACAGCCGGACGGGGCGCTCCATCCGGTGCAACAAGCTCTGGTWGACCTSCACGGGTCYCARTGCGGTTTTTGCACRCCGGGATTTGTCATGTCCATGTTCGCCCATCTGCGGTCCGGCGGCAGCGATGACCTGAACAGCATCAATGATGCCCTCGCGGGGAACCTGTGCCGCTGTACAGGGTACGGCCCRATTATTGAGGCCACSCGCAAGGCCCTTGCACAAACCACCRATGACCATCTGRCCGCCCTTGAAAAGGATTGGGTTACACACCTCAGCCAACTGAACCATGACGCAGTTGCCCTCACCTGGACCTGCCCCCATARTGGAGAGGYRCGCCATTATCACGCYCCGAAAACMCTGACYGCCCTWGCCGATATCTGCGCCGCCCATCCGGACGCAACTTTGCTGGCGGGCGGCACGGATGTGGGGCTATGGGTGACCAAACAACTTCGGACATTGAATGAYCTRATTTATCTGGGCGRTATTGCCSAYATGACAGAGATCAGGGATGAARAAARYCATATMAGCCTTGGGGCCGCCGTYACTTTTTCYGAYGCCCTGCCCCTGCTCACCRAATATTTYCCCGATCTGGGYGAGGTWATSCGCCGCATTGGYTCCACCCAAATCCGYAACCGGGGCACCATCGGCGGCAATATTGCCAATGGTTCGCCCATCGGCGACAGCCTGCCGGTCTTGATTGCCCTCAATACAGAGATCACCCTGCAWAGCAAWAATGGCCCCCGCCAATTACCCCTTGAARAATATTTYATTGATTACGGCAMRCARGACCTGCGCCCCGGTGAATTTATCGCCAGCCTGCGCATYCCCAAGCTGACRCAGGGYCAATATTTCCGGGCCTATAAAATATCAAAACGCTTTGATCAGGATATTTCCGCYGTCTGCGCCGCCCTGTGCCTCACATTTGACKRYGATAATGTCAGCTCRGCCCGGATCGCWTTTGGCGGCATGGCGGCAAYMCCTAAAAGAGCGGCRGAGGCYGAACAGGCCCTYACRRRTRCCAAATGGTCCGAARGCRCCATCACCKCCGCCATGACAGCCCTTGAGARRGAYTTCARNCCCTTKARKSRWNATGCGSGCCAGTGCCGCCTAYCGCCTGAAGGTGGCGCAAAATCTGCTCCTCAAAGCCTATATTGAACGTCAARRCCAGCAGGAAACCCGCCTTGTGGGACAGGGAGCCTRCCCATGAGYCATGAACCGGAAAACCGCCCCATTCACGGCGAYATTCATCARGGYCAGCGCCATGACAGCGCCCACAAGCATGTGGCGGGRACGGCGCGYTATATTGATGAYCTRCCGGAACGGGCYGATATTCTGCATCTGTGCCTTGGTCAGAGCGACCGCGCCCATGCCCGGATTATATCCATGGATTTAAACGCYGTKMAGGCCGCCCCYGGCGTTGTGKCCGTGACCACAGCCAAAGACATCCCCGGAAAGAATGATGTCAGCCCCTTTGCCGGSGATGAYCCGCTCTTTGCCGAAGATATAGTCTCTTTCCRCGGCCAGTCCCTGTTTGCCGTWGCCGCMGAAASSCGCGATCAGGCCCGCCGCGCCGCRCGCCTGGCCAAAATCGAATATGAGGAATTGCCCGCCATCCTGACCATTGATCAGGCCATGGATGCGAAGTCTTACATCGAAGCTCCCCAGAGAATGGCGCAGGGCGATGCAGAGACGGCTCTGACATCGGCTCCCTTGCGCGCYCAAGGCCGTCTGCGCMTTGGCGGRCAGGATCATTTCTATCTGGAAGGTCAGATCGCCATGGCCGAAATGCGTGAGGACGGCGATGTCCATGTCTGGTCCTCAACCCAGAATCCGACAGAGGTTCAACATCTGGTGGCTCATGTGCTTGACCAGCCTTTTAACAGCGTCAGTGTCGAACTCCGGCGCATGGGCGGCGGCTTTGGYGGCAAGGAAACCCATCCGTCCCTGTTTGCGGCGGCGGTGGCCCTGATGGCGCGGGTCACGGGGCGGGCGGTTAAATGCCGGGTCGATCGGGATGATGATATGATCATGACCGGCAAACGCCATGATTTCCGCATTGATTATGAGGTAGGCTTTGATGWCAAGGGTCAGATTCACGGCCTGAAGCTCAGCCTTGCATCCCGCTGTGGCTATTCGGTGGACCTGTCCCCGGCCATCAATGACCGGGCCATGTTCCATGCGGATAATTGTTATTTCCTCGAAAATGTGGAGATCATGTCCTTTCGTTGCCGCACCAATACGGTTTCCAACACCGCTTTTCGCGGCTTTGGCGGACCGCAGGGCATGATCGCCATTGAACGGATTATGGATGTGATCGCTCATAAAACGGGCCGGGATCCGCTGGACGTGCGCAAGATCAATCTTTACGGCAAGGACAAGCGCAATATCACCCCCTACGGCATGACGATAGAAGATAATATCGCGCCGGACATCATGGCCGCCCTTGAGAAAACCTCAAATTATCAGGCCCGGCGCGTGGAAATTGAAAAATTCAACGCGGCCCATAAGTACCTTAAAAAAGGGCTTGCCCTGACCCCGGTGAAGTTTGGCATTTCCTTTACCCTGCTCCATCTTAATCAGGCGGGCGCGCTGATCCATATCTATGCGGACGGCAGTGTTCACCTGAACCACGGCGGCACCGAAATGGGTCAGGGGCTATTCACCAAAGTAGCGCAGGTGGTGGCCAATGAATTTCAGATTGATATCGACCGCATTAAAATCTTGCCCACCAATACGGACAAGGTGCCCAACACCTCCCCAACCGCTGCCTCATCCGGTTCTGACYTGAACGGCATGGCGGCGTTAAGGGCGGCGGAGACCTTAAAAGCCCGGCTGGTGGATTTCGCCGCCGAAAAATATGATTGCGCGCGCGAGAATATCAGCTTTCGCAATAATCAGGTTTTTCTGGAAAACCGCTGTATAAGTTTTAATCAGTTGGTAAAAGAGGCCTATATGGGCCGTATATCCCTGTCCGCCACTGGATATTACCGGACACCGAAAATCCATTATAACCGCAAGATTCATAAAGGGCGGCCCTTTTACTATTTCGCTTATGGCGCGGCAGTGGCCGAGGTGATCATTGATACTCTCACGGGCGAGAATAAAATCCTGCGAGTCGATATACTCCATGATGCGGGTAAATCGCTCAACCCGGCGCTGGACAAGGGACAAATTGAAGGCGGCTTCATACAGGGCGTGGGCTGGCTGACCACCGAAGAGCTGGTTTTTGATGACAATGGTGGCTTACGCACCCATGCCCCCTCCACCWATAAAATCCCCACCAGTGCTGACCGCCCGGCCCATTTCACCATTGACCTGTGGGACGGGGAAAACCGGGAAATGACCATCAAGCGATCCAAGGCGGTGGGCGAGCCGCCCTTGATGCTGGCCAATGCGGTACATTGCGCCCTGACGCAGGCCGTGGCCAGCGCGGCTCCGTCGAAAAATCTTCCGGAGCTTAACGCCCCGGCAACCCCCGAAGAAATATTGACCCGATGCATGATTGGATAAAAAAAGCCCGCGCCATGATCATCAAGGATGGCTGGGCCGTTCTGGTGACCGTCACCTCTGCCAAAGGTTCCGTCCCCCGGGCCGCCGGGACAAGGATGCTGGTGGGGCCTAAAACTGTTGACGGCACCATCGGCGGCGGTGCCTTGGAACATATGGCCATCCAGCAAGCACGCCTAATGGGCAAAGCCGGAAAAGAGGTTTCCAAAGATATTGACGTCCCTCTTGGCCCCAAAACCCGCCAATGCTGCGGCGGGCATGTGATGCTTCGCCTTGAACGGYTGGAGRGGAAGCAGATKAAWGAGCGACAGGCTGATCCGGATGRGCGGAAACCGCTGTTCCTGTTCGGGGCCGGGCATGTGGGCCGGGCAATTATCGCACGCATGGAGGGGCTGCCCTTTCGCATCACGTGGGTTGACAGCCGCAAGGTGGAATTCCCCGGCTGGGTGCCGGACAATGTAACCATCTGCCTGACCGGAAATTCCACGGATATTATTCTGGATGCGCCGCCCAACAGTATTTTTCTGGTGATGAGCTATAGCCATCAGATTGATTATGCCCTGACGGCAGCCATCCTGAACCGCCGGGACTATGCATACTGCGGTATGATCGGCTCGCGCACCAAACGGGTGACTTTTCAGAAAAGATWTGGCGATGAGGGSGATTTGAGCCCGGAGGAYTTCAYYCGCCTCACCTGTCCCATCGGCAACCCGGCCATAAGCGGCAAATCACCGGAAATCGTCGCCATCAGCGTCATCGCCGAATTGCTGGAATTATTTGGCTAGAGTATCCGTCCAGGCCTCAAAAGAAAAGGCGGGGGGTGATCATATCTAGCACGGCCTGTAGGGTAGCCAGCAATTCAACGATCCGCCGCTGATAGCGAGAAGGCCTCTCGTTGCCAGCAGTCCTTTATGTCATAAAGGGCCGGATTAATCATAAGACAAGCAATATACTATAGCGCCATAACCAATTAAGCAGTTAAATGTTGACAGTGCATATATAATTGCTATGTTATCACTGTAAACATATTAGTTGATTCTGCCCCGGCACCTATGATGAGAAGGTAATGACCGAAAATAATATATACCGAAAAGAGAAGACGTCTGAAACCTTAAGCAACAAGGGAAAATCAGCCACATTCTGGGGCCGTAACAGCCTGCGGTTCATGCTGATAGCCGTCATTATCATTGCCGTATCTGGAACTATGTTTTTTATCAAGTCATCTGCACGCGCCAGCCTGAACAGGGATCAGGAAGCACTGACCCACGCCATCGCGGTCAGCACAACCACCCTTCAGGCAGAAAATCATTATCAGGTAAAACAGAAATATTCCGGTAGCATCACGGCGGGCCGGGAAAGCGACCACGGCTTTGACCGGGCGGGCCTGCTKGCTGATGTTATGGTGGATGAGGGGGATCAAGTACATAAGGGTGACATTCTGGCCCGGCTTGATATGCGCCGGCTGGACGCCAGAAAACAGGAACTCAACGCCGACCTTGCCCAGACAAAGGCCCTGAACCGGGWAGCCATCGCCCGCCTTGACCGGGCCGAGGCTACCTTTGGCCGTTACCGGGTTCTGGTAAAAAAGAAACATATTTCCGAGGAAAAATTTGATCAGGTTAAATTTGACCTGATCGCCCTCAAAGCCCGGAAAGTTGCCACTGCTGCCGCCGTTTCAAAATCATGGGCCGCCTTGGAAAGCCTGAAAATAGACCGGGATCTGGCCACCCTGACGGCGCGATTTGATGGCAGCATTACCCGCCGTTATCTGGATGAAGGCACCGCCATTGCCGCCGGGACACCGGTTGTGCGCCTCATAGAGGATAAAAAGCTGGAAATTCATGTGGGACTGCCKGCGGCAACGGCCTCTGCTCTGATACCGGGCGAGCTTCATATGTTCCGTTATCAAGGCCGCAAGATCATGGCAAAATTACGGTCTGTTCTGCGGAATGTTGACCCGTCCACCCGCACCGTGACTGCCATTTTTGACGTTACAGACGGCGGCGAGAACATGCGTTCYGGCGACCTTGCCCAATTTTCCATCCTGAACGATATAGAGCAACCCGGATACTGGCTACCCACCGGCGCATTGGCCGAAAGYCGCCGGGGGYTATGGAGTGTCTATAGCCTGAAACCYTATGAGGGCAAGGCGGAATATGCCACCCTGTCCCGGCAGGARTTRCARGTWATTTATACGGACGGCGAGCGGGTATATGTTCAGGGCACATTGCAGGACGGCGACCGGGTGGTGACAGAAGGCATCCACCGGCTTGTGCCCGGACAATTGGTTCGCCTGTCCAGAGATGACCCCAGAGATAGCAAATGATGTGGAGCAATCTTTTCTTCCGAAATCGCCGCCTGACGGTGCTGGTCATCGGCCTGATCATTGTGGCGGGGTTTTCCGCCATTGGGTCCCTGCCCCGTCAGGAAGACCCCAGCCTGACCNATCGTTTTGAYTCTGCYAATACCCCMTTCCCCGGTGCCAGYGCCGAACGGGTTGAGGCTCTGGTYACRGAAAARATTGAGGCYCATTTAAGCGAAATTGACGAGATWAAACGGCTCASAAGYACCTCACGCACCGGCATGTCMACRGTMKCYATYCRRCTKGARGACTGGGTYAAAAARAGCGAGGTRWSCAATGTCTGGTCKCAGGTTCGYGACAAGCTGAAAGAYGCCCAGCAGGATTTRCCRGACGGGGCCGGGACACCCTATATCCTTGACCGGAAATCGGCGGTTTTCACCTATATGGTCGGGCTGACATGGCAGCTACCCACAGAGCCGCAGGTGGATATTCTGGGCCGCTTTGCCAAAGAGCTTGAACGGATCATATCGCCCCTGCCCGGCACAGAGGAAACCGATGTTTTCGGTGAGCTGGACGAAGAATTCATCGTCACCATTGATCCCGATGCCCTGGCCTCTGTCGGGCTGACCGTCCGGGATGTCTCBGAYGCCATCGCCCGCACAGACTCCAAAGTCCCCGCMGGACAGTTTCGGGGCCGGCAACATGATCTGGTTCTGGAAGTAGGCGGCGAGCTAAAATCCGAAGACCGTATTCGTAATATCCCGCTAAAACAAACCRCAGACGGGCGTTTCCTGAGGGTGCGTGATGTGGCGAACGTGCGCAAGGGMTACCGSAATCCCCCGTTAAGCATGGCCCTGCTCAATGGACAGCGCGGCATCATCGTTGGGGCCAAGGTCAATGACACCGTCCGGGTTGATCATTGGGTGACACGGCTGAATTTAGAATTAGACAAGTTTCGCAAGACCCTGCCCGATGGCATCAAGGCCGAGGTGATTTTTAATCAGGATGTCTATTCCACCCAGCGCCTGTCCACGTTAGTGGGCAATGTTTTTCTRGGCGCGGGGATCATTATCCTGATCATGATTTTAATGATGGGCTGGCGATCGGCTATTCTGGTGGCCACCGCCCTGCCCCTGACCGTGCTTATGGTTATGGCTACCTTTCACTTTATGGATATTCCCCTGCATCAGATGTCCATCACCGGCCTGATCATCGCTCTTGGCCTGTTGATTGACAATGCCATTGTGGCCGTGGATGAATATCGCAAATGCCGCCGCCAGGGCAATGATGTGCCCGCCGCCATATCCAAAATGGTCAAGCATCTGTTCATTCCCCTRCTGGCCTCAACGGTGACAACCTCGCTGACCTTCATGCCCATTGTCCTCTCCCCCGGGGCCACGGGCGAGTTTATTGGCACCATGGGGCTTGCGGTAATCATTTCGCTCTTTGCCTCCCTGTTTCTGTCCATGACCATCATTCCCGCGCTGGCCGGATATTTTGACCGGGGCGAGTTGCTGGAAGACAAATGCGGMATCCTGCAAAGTGGCTACAGCAATCTGGCTCTCAAGGAGAAATACCGGTCCGCCCTGCGCTGGTGCTTGGATCACCCTGGGAAAGCCGTCCTGCTATCCATCACCCTGCCCCTGCTCGGTTTTGGGTTAAGCACCACYCTGGTTCAGCAGTTYTTYCCRCCCGTGGACCGGGACCAGTTTCARATACAGATGACCCTGCCGCCMGAGGCCAGCATTGGGGAAACCGCCCGGCAGGTGGCCAAGGCGCGCGAAATCATGGCCCGTTATCCGGAAATCACCAGCGATTACTGGGTCGTCGCGGAAACGCCGCCCGCCGTATTCTATAATACCTTCCTCAATCAGGCCGGGCTGAACAGCTTTGCCGGCGGCTTTATCAACACAACATCACCGCAAGCCACGCTGGACATCCTGCCCCGGCTTCAGCGGGATCTGATGATGGGCCTGCCCAATGCCATGATATTRGCCATCCCTTTTGAGCAGGGCCCGCCCTTTGAGGCCCCGGTGGAAGTTTTYCTCTATGGRCAGGATTTAAAAATACTGTCSGCCAAGGGCGAGGAAATCCGGGCCATCCTGACCCAGACCAAAAACATCACCTATACCAGCGCCAAGATTTCTCTGAGCCAGCCCAAACTCACCTTCATCCCCGATGAGGAYGCRGCAGARGCGGCAGGGCTGAAGCTCAACCAGATTGCCGAACAGTTGAATAACGCCCTCGAAGGCCGGATTGGCGGCAGTGTTCTGGAGGGTAACGAGAATCTGCCCGTGCGGGTTCAGGTGGGGGCCCGGGATCGCTCCAGCCTTGATTATCTGTTCAATAACTCYCTTGTGGCGGCGGGCGGCAGCCTTGCCACCGGCGGGCARCATATGTCGGGCGTACCCCTCAGCAGCCTTGGTACATTGAAACTTGTACCYACCTATAATACGGTGACCCGGCGCGATAGTCAGCGGCTGAATATTCTTCAGGCCTTCACAGTGCCGTTCAGCCTGCCCAGTGTAGCCCTCTCTGATTTTCAACGCCGTCTGAAAGAGGCGAACTTTCAACTGCCTGAGGGCTATCATATGGAATTTGGCGGCGAGACCGAAAAACGGTCCGAATCCCAGGGAAAATTATTCTCGACTGTCCTGCCCCTTCTGGTGATCATGATGGGTATTCTCGTGCTGGCGTTCAACAGCTTTACGTCAGCTCTGATCATCGGAGGGGTAGCTTTTTTCAGTATGGGACTGGCCTTTTTCGCCATCTGGCTGTTCGGTTTCCCCATGGGCTTTACCGGCATCATGGGGACCATGGGTCTGATCGGGCTGGCCATTAATGACAGCATCGTGGTGCTGGCCGCCCTGCGTGCCAATGAAGAAGCCCGGGCGGCAAACCCGGATGTGATCGTTGAYATTGTWGTCGGRKCMASCCGCCATATTATCTCCACCACCCTRACCACCATCGGCGGTTTTATGCCACTGATCATCTGGGGCGGGGGCATGTGGCCGCCGCTGGCCACCGCCATTTCCGGCGGCATGGTGGGCGCGACCCTGCTGGCACTTATTTTCGTGCCGACACTTTATTACCTGCGGGTTCGCAGGCGGGCGCGCAAGGCAGCCCTCAGCACCTTAAGACCGCTTGAAATCGCCGTATGACAAGCTGTAAAAGCGCGCCGTTAGCAAAACGCAGGAAATAAGGCTGGCGACCACCGTACTTTCAAACAGGCCGATCGCGCCGCGCCCCATCGGGAAGGCCAGAATATACGACAGCGGAATCATCACAATGATATAGCTGAAAAAATACAGGGCCGTGGGCAGCCACACATCCCGCCGCCCGCGCAGACCATTGCCGATCACCGTCTGCATACTGTCAAATAACAGCATCCAGCCCGTCAGAATAATCAGCGGCACCGTCGCCGTGACCAGCAACGGCTCATGGGTAAAGAAGGCGGCAATTGTCTCTGGATAAATCAACAGAACCGCCAGCAAAGGTATCATAGTTAGAAAGTTAAGCAAAATACCGCAGGTTCCGGCCAGCAACATATCTTTGTGATCCTTGCGGCCCAGCGCAATCCCCACCCGGACCGCCGTGGCCCCGGCGATACCATAAGCGATCATATAGGGAATGCCATAAACATTAAAGGCAATGGCCATGGCCCCCAGGGTCAATGGCCCGATCCAGCCGGCGAACACCTCCAATGTGGCAAACCCCATATGCTCGGCTCCGTTGGTCAGGCCCGCTCCGTAGCCGATATGGCGCAATCTTTTCCACTTGTGAAAGCGTAAATCAACCTGTGCCCGGATACCAAATTTCGCATGGTCCGCCATTCTGAAAATATAGGCAATCAGACCCACAGCCAAAAATGTTCTGACGATCGTCGTTGCCCAGGCCGAGCCCACCGCCCCCATGGGGTCAAAACCGAAATGACCGTAAACCARCATCCAGTTGAAAAATATATTGACCAGATTGGCCAGCAGCATGAARAYCATCCCCGGCARGGGTTTGTTGATYCCCTCCAGAAAAAAYGTGCTGGCCARCATGATGGTGGTCATGGGAATRCCAAGGGCCACCGCCCGCATCACCGCCCCGCCGCCSCGCGCRATYTCCGGCTGTTGGNCCNNCAGCNANANCAAYAGGCTYTCCCCRAACATACAGACCGCAAAACCGGCCATGCCCARGGMAAAGCCATATGGCAAAGACCGCCGCCAGATACGTCCGCATTTCTCATACTCCTCTGCGCCAAAAGCATTGGACGTCAATACCATAGTGCCCATCATCAGGCCGATGGAAATGACGATCACCGTCATCACCGGCACATAACCGATGCTCTGATAGGCCAGTTCCTGCGCAGAAAAACGGCCCACCATGACCGTATCCACAATGCCCATGGTCATGATGCCCACCCGTTGCAGAACCACAGGAAATGACAGACGCAACAATTCCGAAAACTGCCGCAACATGCGTGTCCTGACCCATCCGGGGTTATGTGTGTCTGTTTGCTTGGTCATCCGTTATTCATAGGGGGATGAGGGAGGAAAGTCATCTTTTGCTTGATAACCATGGCAAATTCTCCCTCAGGACCACTTCACAGAGAGAATCAGAAACAATCAAATATGTCAACTTAAATGAAGCGTGGCACTAGTATAATAATCCCTTTTGCCGGGCGGCAACGATGGCCTTGGTTCTTTTATCCACGCCCAGCTTGGCAAAAATGTTTTTCAGGTGGAATTTTACCGTATGCTCGGTCATTTCAAGGGCGCGGGCGCAATTGATCACCCCGAGGGATACCCGGTCAAGCCCAGTATGAGGGTGTTTTATATTCTTAGCCTATTCGTAGCTTGGATTGATTTTCAACTTGCCCCGTTGATTGAGCAGACGCAGACGCAGGGCGTTCAGCTTGATAAAGCCTGCCGCATCCTGCTGATCATAAACCTCGTCTTCCTCAAAGGTCACATGTTCCATTGAGTATAAGGATTCCGGGGATTTACGGCCCACCAGATGGACACCGCCTTTATATAGTTTCAGGCGCACCGTACCCGTCACATGTTCCTGTGACTTGTCAATAAGGGCCTGCAGCATTTCCCGCTCTGGTGAAAACCAGAAACCGTTATAAATCAGCTCGGCATATTTTGGCATCAATTCGTCTTTCAGATGCATRGCCCCGCTATCAAGGGTAATGCTTTCAATACCCCGATGGGCCGAGAGCAGAATAGTGCCGCCCGGCGTTTCATAAATGCCCCGCGATTTCATACCCACAAAGCGATTTTCCAGAAGGTCCAGACGCCCAATGCCATTGGCCCCGCCCAGCTCATTAAGCTTGGTCAGTAATGTGGCCGGAGACATTTTCTCCCCATCAATGGCCACCGCATCACCCTTTTCAAAATCAATTTCGATATAGGTGGGGCTATCCGGCGCATCTTCCGGGGCCACCGTGCGATTATAAACATATTCCGGGCTTTCCTCCCACGGGTTTTCAAGCAGTTTTCCCTCGCTTGAGGTATGCAACAGATTGGCATCAACGGAAAAAGGCGCTTCGCCGCGCTTGTCTTTCGCCACCGGAATCTGGTTCTTTTCCGCATATTCAATCAGCTTAGTCCGGCTGTTTAATTCCCACTCCCGCCAAGGGGCAATCACCTTGATGTCAGGATCAAGCGCGTAATAGCCCAGCTCGAACCGCACCTGATCATTACCCTTGCCCGTGGCCCCGTGGCAGACCGCATCGGCCCCCACCGCATGGGCAATCTCTATYTGMCGYTTGGCRATCAGGGGACGGGCGATGGAGGTGCCGAGCAGGTAAACCCCCTCATACAACGCATTGGCCCGGAACATGGGAAAGACATAATCCCGCACGAACTCCTCACGCATATCTTCAATGAAGATTTCTTTCACCCCGAACATTTCGGCCTTTTTGCGCGCCGGTTCCAATTCCTCACCCTGACCGAGATCAGCGGTGAAGGTAACAACCTCACAATTATAGGTATCCCGGAGCCATTTCAGAATAATGGACGTATCCAGCCCACCGGAATAGGCCAGTACGACTTTTTTAATTTCCTGGGTCATTTATCTTTCCCGTATTGCGCATGTGTAAACATCATCAAATTTCACGCGCAGTATAGGCAAAAGACAAGTCAGTGCAACTGTTTCTGTCGGGTTTTTGTCTATCGTCCATTCACCAGATCGGCATAGTCCTTCATCAAGGTCTTGCATACATCGCCCACCAGAAAATTATAGGGGCCAATTTCGCTGAGCGGGGTCACTTCGGCGGCGGTTCCAGTCAGGAAAGCCTGCTCGAAATCACCCATCTCATCAGGCATGATCACCCGTTCAATGGTTTCTATGCCGCGCTTTCTGGCAAGCTCCATAACCGTGCGGCGGGTAATGCCATCAAGGAAGCAATCCGGTGTCGGGGTATGCAGAACGCCATCTTTCAGGAAGAAAATATTGGCCCCCGTGGCCTCGGCCACCTGCCCCCGGTAATCCAGCATTAAAGCGTCATCATAGCCATGCTCCATAGAGGCATCCTTGCACAGGGACGCAATCATATACAGGCCTGCCGCTTTTGCATGAACCGGCTCCGTTTCCGGGGATGGGCGTTTCCATTTGGCAATCTCAAGACGCAAGCCCTTGTGAAGAGCTTCCTCCCCAAAATAGGGCGGCCATTCCCATGCAGCAACGGCAAAATGGATTTTGGACCCCTTGGTCGCAACCCCCATCATTTCAGATCCGCGCCAGGCCACCGGGCGGACGTAAGCATCCACAAGGCCATTAGCTTTAACAACATCAATGGCCGCCTGATCAATTTCTTCTACCGTATAGGGATTATCAAAGCCCAGCATCCGGCCCGAATCAATCAATCTCTGGGAATGTTCCCGCAACTTGAAGATTTTGCCGCCGTAGGCCTTCTGGCCCTCAAAAACACTACTGGCATAGTGTAGGGCATGGGTCAGCACATGAAACTTGACATCCCGCCAGTTAATCAATTCCCCATTATACCAGATCACACCATCACGATCATCATAAGCAGCGGCAGCCATTTGAAACCTCTTTTGTAATAATATTTCACAATAAACTTGATATTCGTAACATTATAATTTAAATATGTCAACATGACTGACATATTTTTTAACGTAAAAAAACACTCAGACCATCAAAAGTTCCTCAAAGGGATGGAGCTTCTCTATTTCGGCTATCGTGATTTTATCAGCTGGCCTGATGATGTTTTGCAAACATATGGTTTTGGCCGCGCCCATCACCGCATATTACATTTTGTTGGCCGCAATCCCGGCCTGAAGGTGGCGGAGCTTTTGGACCTGCTCAATATCACCAAGCAAAGCCTGTCCCGGGTGTTAAGCACTTTGGTGGAAAAAGGCCATGTTCGGCAGGATATAGGCTCTATAGACCGCCGCCAACGGCTACTCCACCTCACCGAGCAGGGTCAAAACCTGCTGGACAAGATTACCGAGCATCAAAAGGAACATATGTTGAAAGCCTTTAAAAAGGCCGGTGACCAATCGGTAGAAGGCTTCTGGAAAGTCCTGTCCGCCCTGATCGCCGATGAAAATCGCACCGAAATATTGGACAGGGTCAATAAAGATATGGGGGAATGAGCCTAATCCGCCAGTTCTTTTGACCGCTTATGCGCCGCCCGCACAGCCGCCAACATCAGTTTCCCCAAACCATCCTGCCCCATCAGTATATTCAGGGCCGCCTCGGTCGTGCCATTGGGGCTAGTCACATTGGTTCGTAATGTGGCCGCATCCAGATCAGATTGTTCCAGCAAAGTCCCCGCACCGCTCACCGTATGCAGAGCCAGTTTCCGGGCCAGATCAGCGGGCAGGCCGATCTGCTCGCCCGCGCCTGCCAAAGCCTCGACCATATGAAAAACATAAGCCGGGCCACTGCCCGACACGGCAGTAACCGCATCAATCAGGCTTTCGTCTGAAACCCATTCGACAACCCCCGCCGCCTTTAACAAGTCATGACAGACGGCCTTTTGAGGATCGCTGACATTTTTGTTGGCGCAAGCCACGGTAATGCCCCGCCCGATAGCCGCTGGCGTGTTGGGCATAGCGCGAACAATGGCCGCCTCCTGTCCCAATAGCCCCTCAAAATACCCAATAGTCTTACCTGCGGCTATAGATAAGAAAACGGCTTCTTTACGGTCAAGAGCGCCCAAATCGCCGATTGCCTGATCCATCATCTGTGGTTTCACGGCCAGAATGACATAGCCCGGTCTGATACCAGACGACAGATCAGAAACAGCCGCCGCGAAGCAACCTTCGACCAATGACGGGGCCATTTTACGGGCCGCCTCACKATAGGGATCAACAATCTTTACYGCATCCKGTGACARCCCCGCCGAGAGCCAGCCCTGAAGCATAGCCCCGCCCATTTTGCCGCACCCTATTAGAAGCAATGGTTTTSCCGGCGATATTTGTGATAATTCAGACAAATTTTTTCCTAAAGTCAGGCTTCACCTACCGTGTCCAGCAAAGCGCATTCAATGGCTTCTTCRGGGCTTTTTCCGGCCCATAGGACGAACTGAAACACGGGGTAATATTTATTACTGGAGCTCAGAATGCTGTCGGTAATCTTCTCACAGGCCGCCGCCATGACCTCCTGATCCGGCCCGACCATATTGCTATGGCGGAACATCAGGCTGTTATCCTCTGTCCAGATGGCAAAATGCCCAAGGGCCAGCCGTTCATTGACCAGATTAATAGCTTCCAGAATCTTTGCCTGCTTGATTTTAGGCACCCGCATGTCCAGCATAGCTGCCGCCTGGAGCAGATTATCCTCGGCAATCCAGAAATAGCGGATGTGAAAATCGCACCATTCGCCGCTAACGGCCACGGTGATTTCCTCATCGTTGGACCGCTCATAAGGCCATTCATTCTGCCCGGCGATCATTTCCAGAATATCAAGCGGATTGGCCATAAAGGCGTCACAGCCGTCAAAATTTACACCTGTCATTTTTTTGCTCTCTTGGGGYTTGGTTTTTTCTCTAATGCCGCTATTTTCTGTTCCAGYTCTTCRTTTTTTGCACGGGCCTCACGGGCCATATCGCGCACCACGTCAAATTCTTCTCTGGTCACAAGGTCCATATCCTGCAACAGATTCTCTARCCGTGCGCGAACCATGGCTTCCATTTCGCCCTTRACACCGTGCAGAGTGCCRACCGCGCTTTGRCCYAATTTTGCCARATCATCAAAAAATTTGTTATCCGTTTGCATGTGACTACCTTTGCCGTAAAAATTGTAATATGACCAAAGTRCCGGGGAAAGCCAAGCGGATTCACTTTGATGGCACTTGACTTGRYCGTAAAGCMCTGCATGATAGTGGCTAAACAATTGGAAAACAGCGAAAAGCAGTCATAATACAATGTTAGAATATTTATTCTCCGCAACCCTCACCTATCCCAATATTTCGCCGGATATTGTCAGTTTTGGCCCCATAACGATTCGCTGGTATTCCATGGCCTATCTTGCGGGCTGGGGACTGGCCTGGCTCTATATGCTCCGGCTGATCAAACATAAGGGCGCGCCCTGTAACGCGGYRCAGGTMGGCGAYTTCTTTTTCTGGGCCATGGTRGGGATTATCCTTGGYGGSMGRTTAGGCTACGTGCTTTTTTATAATTTTARTTTTTATCTCAGYCATCCGGGCGACATATTGGCYCTGTGGGACGGGGGMATGTCCTTTCAYGGYGGYTTTATYGGYGTSTCWCTGGCCACCTATTTCTATTGCCRRAAATATARAATTCCCTTTTTCCGTTTTACGGACCTGATGGCCTGTGTYACGCCMATCGGGTTATTTCTGGGSCGRTTGGCCAATTTYATCAATGGCGAGCTTTTTGGCCGGACYACRGATGCRGCGGTSGGCATGGTTTTCCCGCGCGGCGGCCCCCTRCCCCGKCAYCCGAGYCAGCTTTATGAAGCGGCCCTTGAAGGGCTTGCCCTCTTCTTCCTTATGTGGTTYYTGTTTCATTTTACCAGTCTGCGTAAAACGCCGGGCAGGCTGACCGGSATWTTCATCATCGGYTATGCCGCCGCCCGWACCTTCGTTGAACAATATCGTCAGCCGGACMAKCAWMTTGGTTTTYTRTATGGCACSGRRTTTCTGACCATGGGCCAATTGCTGTCAATTCCCATGGTGTTACTGGGCCTTTACCTGATCTTCCGTAAAGTCAAGAAAAGCATATGAATGCCCTTGAAACATATTTAACCAAGCTAATTAAAGCGCAAGGGCCAATAAATATAGCCACTTTCATGGGCGAAGCYCTGGGCAATGCCCRGCATGGCTATTATATGAAACAAGACCCTTTCGGGCAAAAAGGTGATTTTACCACCGCCCCGGAAATCAGCCAGATGTTCGGCGAGATGATYGGCCTGTGGCTYGGSGTTTGCTGGCTGAATATGGGCAGCCCCGATAAAATTCATCTCATAGAGCTTGGCCCTGGCCGCGGTACGCTGATGCAGGATATTCTCCGGGCTATGAATGTCATWCCGGGRTTGCTGAATGCCGYARATATTCATCTGGTCGAGATGTCTCCGGTCCTGCGCCAAATGCAGGCCGAAAAGCTTAAAAGTCACAAAACRCCCACATGGCATAACCGGGTCGGTGACGCCCTTGACCAATGCAAAGGTGGCCCCATATTGGTCATTGCCAACGAGTTHTTCGATGCCCTGTCCATACGACAGTTTCAGAAAACCCATGATGGCTGGCATGAAAGGCTTGTCTGCCTTGATGAGACAGAAAATCTCAGCCTTCAGCTTGCCCCGGTYGCCGTGCCTGAMASTATCATTCCGCCGGCCCTGCTYCGGGCGGAYGASGGSAGTATTACGGAGGTYTGTGCCATCGGTGAAAATCTGCTCTCGGAAATTGCCGAATATATTCAACGCCACAGCGGGGCGGCATTAATCATTGATTACGGCCATGACCGTCACGGRACCGGTGATACCCTGCAAGCYGTTAAGGCMCAYGAATATGTYRAYATTCTATCCAACCCCGGYGATGTGGATTTAACCGCCCATGTGGATTTCCAAAGGCTGAAAGAAATTGCACAAGCCTGTGAGGCCAGAACTTATGGCCCGATTGGACAGGGAGATTTCCTGAAATCATTGGGTATAGAGGCCCGCAGTCAGACTCTGCTGACCAATGCCACCGACAAACAGGCCAAGGACATCCAAACCGCCCTGAATAGATTGATTCACAAGGATGAGATGGGCGACCTGTTCAAGGTCATGGCTATAAGCGACAACGGCCTGTCGGGCATCATCGGATTCGAGTGATGAAAACGACCGTTCCCCTGCTGGATGTCCCGAATATCCGCCACGGTTTTTTTACCCGCAAGGGCGGCTGTTCATCAGGCATATATAGCTCCCTGAATTGCGGCCYYGGATCAGACGATAAAGCTGAAAATATTGCTAAAAACCGACGGGTGGTTTTATCTGCTCTTGATCCGAAAGCCGCCCAAATATGCGGCCTCTATCAAATTCACAGCAATATTGTTCATTTTCTGGATGAGCCATGGGGGCCAGACAATCTGCCAAAGGGGGATGCTATCGTTACCCGGCAGGAAAATATTGCCCTCGGCATCCTGACTGCTGACTGTGCGCCGGTCCTGTTTTCTGATCCCGAGAATGACGTCATCGGGGCGGCCCATGCCGGATGGAAGGGAGCACGGGACGGTATTCTGGAAAATACTGTACAAATGATGTGTGACRAGGGGGCCAGGCGCGCGACTATCAGGGCCGCTATTGGTCCCGCAATTGCGCAAGAGAATTATGAAGTTGGTCCGGAATTTAAAGCAACCTTCAAAGAACAACCATCCTTTTTTATGAATAGCCATCGGAAAGATCATTACCTGTTTAATCTAAAAGGCTTTGTTATGAGCCAGTTGAAAAAATCCGGCCTGAGCAACATTGTTGCCCTTGACCATGATACTTATGGCAACCCAAATGATTATTTCAGTTATCGCCGTGCGACCCATGCCGCAGAGCCAGACTATGGCCGTCAAATATCCGTTATTATGATTCTTTGAAGTCGCTTTTTCAAATTTTTCCGGCTATATATTCTTCTCTAGATTCGGTGTTTAATAAGCCTATGAGGAAATAGCCCTATGAAACTTCTGTCCGGCAACAGCAATCGGCCCCTCGCAGAAGCAATCGCCAGTTGCCTGGGAATGGAATTAACCAAGGCGGACGTCAAGCGATTCATTGACGAGGARGTCTGGGTGGAAATCAAAGAAAACGTCCGTGGTGAGGACATTTTTGTGATTCAACCGACCTCTTTCCCGGCCAATGACAATATTATGGAACTTTTGGTTAGCATCGATGCCTTGCGGCGGGCCTCTGCGCATCGGATTACCGCTGTCATCCCTTATTTCGGTTATGCCCGTCAGGACAGAAAACCCGGCCCGCGCACSCCYATMTCCGCCAAGCTTATGGCCAACCTGATTACCAAGGCCGGKGCCGACCGTGTCTTGACCATGGACCTGCACGCCGGGCAAATTCAGGGATTTTTTGATATTCCCACCGACAATCTGTTYGCYGCCCCGGTTCTGATACGGGATATTAAGGAAAACCTCTGCAATAATGGCCATAAGATCATGGTTGTTTCCCCTGATGTRGGCGGTGTGGTTCGCGCCCGCGCCCATGCCAAACGGCTGGATGCTCCCCTGGGWATCATCGACAAACGCCGGGAAAAAGCCGGAGTGTCAGAGGTCATGAATGTGATCGGTGATGTGAGCGGCTATCACTGTATACTGGTGGACGACATTGTGGATTCTGCGGGTACATTATGTAATGCCGCTGTCGCCCTGAAAGCCAATGGCGCCACAGGTGTCAGCGCCTATGTGGCCCACGGTGTATTCTCCGGCCCTGCCGTTGAACGYATCACCAATTCGGTTCTGGAAACGGTGGTCACAACGGACAGTATTCACGCCTCGAAAGCGGTGGCCAATTGCGCTAAAATCAGGCAGGTCAGCATCGCSCCCCTTTTCGCCGAAGCCATCCGGCGGATCAATACGGCAGAATCAGTCTCAGTGCTTTTTGACTAGGATAATGCCAATTCTATTTGCCTCGTCTATATAATCTGACACAAAGTCATGCCCTTGTTCAGTGGTTCCCTAAATTCCTCCTCCTTGGATTTATTMGGTAATTTTGCAAGCTCTTCAATCATCATGKTAAAGAACAATGGCAATGCCAGTTTCCTGACAGCACTGATCTTCCAAATATTTTTTTCTTTTATCAAATAMACGTRCCAATCTTCYGAYCTGCTCTTTGTCGCAATATATACGGCATAGATSGACATGTTTTGTTCTTGCWGTAGCGGCCTATAGCTGATTTCYGCATCCTGCGGCAGATATTGTCCCAAGGTTGGCGACYCCRAATARTGAGCAAGCATTTCCCCACTATAGACATCAGTCTTATTTTCTATCCCATCGCTTCCAAAGAATGCTTTTAACACCTCGGGTTCTTGAGCTTGCAAAGCGGTAGAAAAAAGCAGAAAAAATAAAATTATTAATAATTTCACACCATACTCCTCATCAAACAACCGTATGTTCCACCAACTGGCGTAACGCCTTGCGGTCTTTCAGGGTCACRACCCAGGCTTGGGAGAGTTCGATCAGGCCTTTTTTCTTCAAGCGGGAAAAAGCACGGCTRACGGTTTCAACGGTCACCCCCAGATAATCGGCAATATCAATGCGGGTCATGGGCAATATAAAACTGTCGGAATGGCCGTCAAATTTTCGTTGCCGCGCATCTATGTAGAGCAGGAAATAGGCGATCTTTTCCACCGCATTTTTCCGGCCCAGYACGAAAAGCTGATCCATGGTCGCCGCCAGCACCCGGGAGGCAATCTCATGGACGCGCTGTTCCAGTAACGGGTGACCCTGATACAACCCTGCCAGATCTTTCATGTGCCAGCGGCAGGCGGTGATCGGGGCCAGTGCCTTGACGCTGACGCTGTAATAGGGGCCGGAATTGATCCCGATAAAATCACCGGGATAGACAAAGGCCATGATCTGACGACTACCGTCACTGGCCAGACGCTCCAAGGTACAGACCCCCGACGACAGGTTATAGACATTATGCGCGCTGTCTTCTTCATGGAGGAGATAACTGCCCTCATCCACCCGTACCCGGTGGGCGATGGAGAATAAGGCCCCGATCTCATCCCCGACCATGGCGGAGCAAAGGGCGCTGTTTCTGGCCATACATTGATCACATTCCATGCCATATTCCTCTCCCGGATGACCATAATGCCTACGGTCATAACGGGCAAGAGAGGATCAGGAAATATTTTCAAGATAGGCCAAAATGCGGCTTTCGGAAACGACCTCGGCATATTTGGCCTGCAGGTCAAAAAGATTGGCATCATGGGGGCGCGGATCGCGGTCGCCCACGGCCTCACGGACCACCAGCGGAATAAAGCCATGCTGACAGGCATCCACCGCCGTCGCACGCACGCACCCCGATGTGGACAGGCCGGTGATGATCAGCGTATCAACCGTCATAGCTGTCAAGGTGGAGGCCAGAGAGGTGCCAAAAAAGGCACTGGCATAGTGCTTGGATATGACCAGTTCCCCGCCCTCAGGTTCCAGAGAAGGCGAAAAGTCGCCCATAGGATTGCCTTTGACAAAGGCCTGTAACGCCCCGATTTTACGAAAGAAAACCCCGCCATCTTTGCCGCCTTCCGTATAAACCACATTGGTAAAAATCACCGGAATTTCGGCTTTACGGGCGGCGCTCAGGATACGCCCGGCGCTCTCAAACGCGCTTTCCACCCCGGCATAAAGCGGCGACTTGGGGTCAAGATAGGCCATGACAAAATCGACCAGAATTAACGCCGGACGCTGGCCGGGGTGCAAAGCCCCGCCAAATTGCGCCGCCGCATAATCCGCTGTCAGGTCTTTTTCTGTCATGACTTTACATCCTAATCATGGTCGTGATGATGGTGGTGCGGATGGTCGTGCTGRCCGTGAATATGTTTYACCTGTGGATCRTCATGGTAATGGGGATTCTCAAAATCATGGGGACCGTGGGGGTGRTTATGACCGTCTGACGCCGCCCATTGATAAAGCTGTGGCCGCTGGCGGTACATCTGTGCCGCCGCACGCAGTTTATTCTCATCCGGGTTGGACCAGGGATTAAAATGGAAATAATTATGTAATTTGGAATCGGTCCGGCCAAAGGCGATGGTGCCCAGTTTGCTGCGGAACGAGCCGTGATTGATATAGGGGGGCCGCCAGAAATAACCGCCCGTGGGCAGGTTGCCGAACTGCAACATCCAGGATTCGCCCCAGATGTGATAGCTTTCCTCTGCACAGTCATGATAGGAGATATTATCCTGCATGAACTGGGGCGTCATGCAATAGAGGAAGGATATGGCCTCGGTCAGCACATCATAGCGCARCACCTTGATCATACATCCCGCCGCCACCGACGGATTGACCAGATTACCCGGTGCCCACGGCGCATCCTCATAACCATTGACGGTCACATAACCCTCTTTCAGGCACAGGGGATGGTGGGTGTCRGATTCCAGAAAACTTGGCTCGCTGTCATTATACATGACCAATAGCTCACAGCCCTGCGGCACCTCCAGGGCCCCCATGGCATAGCCTGCGGGCACAAACAGATAATGCCCCTCGCCGCAAAATTGGTCGCCAACTTTCATCATGCCGTTCAGGACAAAGATTTCCACATCGCTGTAGCTCATGCCCGGTTTTCTTGTATAGCCGCCGTCAAAGCGCATCTTAAGGGTACAGGCCCCCACATCCGTGTCGAGGGACAGGACTTTAAAATGGCTACCGGACGGGGTAAAGCCGGGCAGGGTGAAATTCTTATAGGATTCGTTCAATTCAACAAATGGTTCAATATGGGGTCGCGCCRTGATTCTTCCTTGATTTTAATATGTTATTACCAGACCACTTTATCGGCATCGGGCCGATCGGGGCGTTCGGGGACTTCGTCCTTGGTTATGGCCCGGCGCAGATCACCGTTGGTGTTATAGCCCTTGGTCTGAATGATCGCGAGGAAGCGGGCGATCCAGCCGTTTCGTTCCTCCTGAATGCCTTCCATCTCYGCTGAAATGGMGTCATAGCGCGCCTGTTGAGCRTCGATTTCTTCATCCATCCAGGCCTTGACCTCTTTGGACCGTTCCGGTTTTTCGTCCTGTACGCGTTTCATRGTYTCAGTCTCCTGTTTTTATTCTTTGGGGCCTTTGGTGATACCCTGTTCAAACATGCGGGYTATRTCMTSATCRGAATARCCYAYCTCACCCAGTATTTCTGCACTCTGCTGSCCCARACGAGGCGGCAATATCCTGATTTCCGTGGGGCTTTCCGAGAAGTTATAAGGCGTTTTCGCCATGCGGATTTTACCCTCTGTGGGATGGTCCGCCATCTGCCAGAATCCGGTCTCGACCAGATGCGGGTCATCAATCAAACCGTCCAGCGTATTGACAATCATATGCGGYACATTGGTGGRTTTAAACAGCGTCAACCATTCCGCCGTTGTCYTTTTRGCYAAKGCCTTGCCGGTCTCCTCATAGCTCACATCWATATTGGCAAGKCGGGTTTTCATATCCTTGAAACGCGGGTCGGTRAGCATATCGGGCCGCTCCACCACCTCGCAAAAACTTTTCCAGTGRTTATCCCAGTAAGGCAAYACCGCAATATAGCCRTCCTTGGTCTTGTAAGGCCGYCGATGTTCACTCATCARRCGCGGATAACCCGCATGCCCCAAAGGCGGATCAAAGGTCATGCCCCARAGATGCTCGACCATSACGAAAGARACCATGGTTTCATACATGGGYACTTCGATTTCCTGCCCCTTGCCGCTGCGCTCCCGGTAAAAGAGCGCCGCCAGCACCGCATTAACCACCGCCATGCCCGTGGTCTTGTCGGCCAGAACCGTGGGCAGGTAACGSGGYTCGCCGCCCACCATATGCATGAGCATGGCCACCCCGGCTCCGGCCTGAATACTGTCGTCCAGCGCGCCCTTGTCACCGTAYGGYCCCTGCTTGCTATAGCCATAGGTGGCACAATAGACRATCTCGGAATTCACCGCCTTGACGGATTGATAATCWAGRCCCARCCGGGCCATGGCCTGCGGCCTGAAATTRTGRACCATMACATCCGCATCGGYACATAATTTCARYGCRACYTCYTTGCCCTCCGGCGTTTTCAGRTCCAGAACAATACTGCGTTTATTGCGRTTGCAGSTCAGGAACAGRGCGCTCATRTCATCATKGRCYTTGCTGGGGCCAAGGTTGCGGTTGGTATCGCCYRCGGGCGGTTCCACCTTGATCACMTCTGCCCCCATATCGCCCATGATCTGACAGGCCCAGGGGCCAAGGATGACACTGGTAAATTCAACAATCTTTATGCCGTCAAGAGGACCACTCATGCCSCRYCCTCCGYYAAGSYAACGCCGCGCTTGTCCAGACCRTATAATTTKATCACATTATTGCGCAGAAATTTTTGTAAYACAGCCGGTTTCAGKCCATGATCTTTCACCTCTGTYACYGTRCGKYCAAAGCGCAAMACRGGAAARTCGGTGCCGAAAATTACCTTGTCCTGACCATAGCTRTTGATATATTTCCACACRCTTTCCGGCCAGTATTTRGGRCTRTGGGCATCGGTGCAGATATAGACATTCTCATGCTTCCATGACATRGCGATCATTTCCTCATGCCACGGAATACCCACATGGGTGCCAATCAATTTAAGCTCCGGCAAATCGCAGGCYACATCATCAAGGTAAAYAGGCCGCCCCACRGACCGGCACCGGTTATCCTTGGCATAGATCAGCGATTGMCCCACCTGCATCTGRATGGGAATATCAAGCTCRATACATTTGGCATAAAAGGGGTAATATTTKGCGTGGTTRGGGGCCAGCTCAAACCAATGGGGATAAAGATGGGCGCCGATAAAGCCCTTGTTCTTCACATCATCYTCSAGCGCGCGGACCCCGTCCATGCCCTGAAACGGATCAATSCCCACCAGCCCGAAAAAGCGTTTCGGRTATTTGGCCACGGCCTCTGCCACCACCTCCGGCGGCATATGATAGCATCCCGGCAGGCCCGGGCGCCCGGTCTTGGCCGCCACCAGAAAGGCATATTCAATGCCCGCCGCATCCATCTGATCAATCATTTCTTCCAGCGAGGTCCCGGCGGACGTATGTTTGCCCTTTACCTTGCCGACGAAGAATTCATCGGTCCAGTCCGGACGRTGRCTRAGSGCCTCCTCTGTCCAGATATTAACCACCGCATCTATGGCTTTAAAATTTTCATCCATGCYTATAATCCCAGTGTAATWATGCCAAGGCCRCACAGGCTGAGYGTGCCSCCYGCAARGGCATGTGTATATTTCTCTAACCCGGYAAAGCTCACCGTTTTAAGGCCAAGKSTCGCCGCCACAACAATRGTGGTCATGGTGGCAATGGTCACCAGCATGAATATGCCAACGGTCATRRCCATGCCGAACCAKGCYCCCTGCGCCGCCGGAACCATCATCARCGGGATTAACGGCTCACAYGGCCCCAGAACAAAGATTATAAACAAAGCCCAGGGCGTAAAGATACCAAAWATYTTYYKYTCCGCCCCCGCTTCATGRACATGGGCATGRGCGGCRGCATGATTATGGTTATGGCTGTGGAARATACCRTCTGCATGGCYGTGCMTATGGCTGTGGGTYTTRTGATGRCGGCTTYTCTGCARRCCCCAAACCRTATAGATCARCCCRAAWAYAAYCAGCCCCCARGCGGCCAYATCACCGCGAAATCCYTCRATAATCTGTAARTCWGACAGGGCATGRCCCGCATAAACCCCGATCACCCCCARAATGATTGASCCCAYAGAATGGCCAACACCACACAGGGCCGTGGTCACRGCTGTGCGCGGCAGGCTCCARCCCCTWGCCTTGCCAATGGCCACAAAGGGAAGATAATGATCCGGCCCCAGAATMGTATGGATAAAGGCAATGGACGCCGCCSCCCAYAATAACATCAYCAATTCACTGGTCATTCMRCTTCCCWWATTATTTTTTSTCTGATAAACATCCCTCATCGCTTCGGCGGCGACCATGACATTTGTCACGGCTGATAGTTTTCACTTGTTAAATATGCTATAAATGACATATCATTATATGTAATTCATTTCGCGGGATCAGGAAAGAAGAATGGCWGAAAAAACCATAACATTCAAAGAAACCATAGACGACAGTCTGCCRACCCCCCTTTATCATCAGCTTTATGTCCTGATCCGGGAAAAGATTTTTTCMGGYATTTATGCCAATGGATCACTKATYCCSACSGAAAAAGARCTGGAAAAAAWGTTTGAYGTGTCCCGCATCACGGTYAAGCGCGCCCTTGAYGAAYTRGCCAAGGAAGGKCTTGTSGCCCGGCARAGGGGGCGGGGCACCACGGTGACCTTCAAYAATCCGGTMTCCCATTCRTCGGGCAATATGGCNGGGNCTGATTGARGATATGCAGACCATCGCCAAGGAAACCACCGTTACCATWCTGGAATTTGACTATRTMAAGGCRCCGCCSCARGCGGTGGATGCCCTGAARCTCGACCCCGCYGCCACKGTGCAAAAGGCGGTRCGYACCCGYCATAAGGATGCGACCCCCTTTTCCTATGTGACAACCTAYCTGCCCGAGGATATTGGCCGCACATTTAAATATGAAGARYTGGAAGCCCGGCCCATATTGGCCCTTATTGAACGGGCGGGCATCGCCATTGCCCGYGCCCGCCARACCATTACYGCCACATTGGCCGACAGCACAACGGCCTCTGCYCTGATGGTCAATATCGGCTCCCCCCTGATCAAGGTCACGCGCATCGTTTATGACAGCAATGACCGGCCCGTTGAATATATCACCATCTATTACCGGCCCGATCATTATCAGCTKAACCTTGACCTGTCCCGCATCAARGGGGAACAGGCCAATTTCTGGTCCACRCGSCAGTARTTACTSKAYSGCRCCMGCCGCCGACATTTTCTGAATAGAAGCCTYATCAAAACCCATTTGAGACAGGATTTCCGCCGTATGCTGCCCCGCGCTTGGCAAATCATGGCGCAGGCCAAACTTACGGCCCGCCATTTCCAGCGGCAGAGCCGGYAGYTCCGCCGTCCCGCCGCCCGGCAGATTCAGCGGCACCAAAGCACCGGACTCCCGCAGATGGGGGTCATCGAACATATCCTCTGGCCGTGAAATAGGGGCAAAGGGCAGCCCCGTATGTTCCAACTTTGCCATTAAATCCGGCTTGTCATAGGTCTTGAATAACGCCCGAATACGCGGCATCAGGCWGTCGCGGTTCTTGACCCGCCCGGCATTCAGGGCATATTCCGGGTCCGCCCCAAGGTCATCCAGACCAAAGGCCGCGCAGAAATTAACCCATTGGCTGTCGGACACCACACCGACAAAAACCTGCTGATCATCTCCGGTGTCAAAGACATCATAAATAGCCCAGGCGGAGATGCGCACCGGCATGGGGTTCGCCGCCTGTCCGGTSACCGCATATTGGGCCATATGCTGACCCACCAGAAAAACTGAACTTTCAAACAGGGACGATTTCACATATTGGCCTTTGCCTGTCCCCTCACGCTGTTTCAGAGCCGCAAGGATGGCGATCACCCCGAACATACCGCCCATCACATCAATGACGCTGGCCCCTGCGCGCAAGGGCCTGCCTGGCGGCCCGGTCATATAGGCCAGCCCCCCCATCATTTGCGCCACCTCATCCAAGGCCGTGCGATGCTCATAAGGCCCGGCCAGAAACCCCTTTTCAGAGCAATAGATCAGCGTCGGGTTATCCTGTGACAAATCCTTATAGCCAAGGCCGAGCTTATCCATCGCCCCCGGCCTGAAATTCTCAATCACAATATCCGCCTCTTTGATCAGGCTTTTTGCCACCTCAAGGCCATCGGGTGATTTCAGGTTCAGGCATATGCTTTTCTTATTGCGGTTATACATGGCAAAATATCCGGCACCGGAGCCCACAAGGCGGCGGGTATKRTCRCCGCCWATGGGTTCCACCTTGATCACATCCGCGCCCATATCRGCCAGTATAAGYCCGGCAGCCGGCCCCATGACCATATGGGTAAATTCAATCACCCTGATACCCGCCAGCGGCAGGTCGGCATCCTCCGTCATTTAACCCTCTTTTTYAGTAATTAAGTATTTTGATATATCATTAAGTCATATATAGTATATTTTATGNAAANAAATGATCAATCAAAAAGCGGCTATAATGAAAAAAATTGATATTGAAATYAGCGAAGTGGGTCCCCGGGACGGGTTACAGAATATCAAAGCCATCATGCCCCTGCCCGCTAAAAAGGCATGGATCAGTGCCTTGGCAGATGCGGGATTACCGGAAATTGAAGTGGGTTCTTTCGTGCCGCCGCGCCTATTGCCCCAACTGGCCGATACGGCGGAGCTGGTGGCCCATGCCCGGGCTATTGACGGACTGACCGTGGCCGCCTTGGTGCCCAATTTCAAGGGSGYGGAGAATGCRGTCAAAAGCGGCGTTCACAAGATCACCATCCCCCTGTCCGCCAGCGAAACCCACAGTCTGGCCAATGTGAAGCGCACCCACGCGGARATGCTGGACGAGGTGCGGAAAATATCGACTCTGCTAAAAAGCCTGCCTGCGGGCCAGCGGCCAAAATTTGAAGGCGGCATTTCCACCGCCTTTGGCTGTACATTGGAAGGGGTGGTGCCAGAAAGCAAGGTTCTKGAACTGGCCGAGGCCCTTATGGCGGCGGGCTGTGATGAGGTSGGYCTGTCCGATACCACRGGGTTTGCCAATCCGSCGCAGGTYARRCGGCTGGTAAAGGCCGTMAAGGCSGTGGTGGGYGATGACAAGCTGACCGGGCTACATCTTCATAACACCCGTGGGCTGGGGCTGGCCAATGTGCTTGCGGCACTGGAYGCGGGGATTACCACGCTGGATTCWTCYCTCGGCGGCCTTGGCGGCTGTCCCTTTGCCCCCGGTGCCAGCGGYAATATYGTCACCGAAGATCTGGTMTATATGCTGGARTCCATGGGGCTGAATACCGGCGTTGATCTGGATAGGCTGATCGCCACGCGCAAGATCATCCAGCGCGCCCTACCCGGTGAAAATCTATATGGTTTTATCCCCGATGTGGGCCAGCCAAAAGGCTATGAGATTAACTGAGTTTTGCCTAGCTTCGCCCAGATTCGTCTGTCCCGCTGTTCAAAAGCCGTAATCTCATCTTSCCTTTGTAAGGTCACATCAATCATGTCAAAACCGTTCAGAAGCATATCCTTGTCCTGCGGGCTTATATCAAAATAGAAGGCCACGACCTCCGGGCCGCTGACTGTTTGTCTTACCAGATCAATGACCAGCTTGTTTTCTTGAGGATTTTCTGTGATCCAATCCGCAAGCAAGGAAATATCCTCCTCCGCCAATATAATCGGCAATAGGCCATTTCGGGTGCAATTATTATAGAAAATACCACCAAAAGACGGGGCCAGAATAGCCTTGAAGCCATATTCCACCAAAGCCCATACCGCATGTTCCCGGCTGGAGCCACAGCCAAAATTCACCCCGGACAGTAAAATCTGCGCATCCCTGTAGCGGTCATCATTGAGGATAAAATCCGGGTCAGGCGCCCGCCCGAACGTGCCCCTGTACCGCCAGCCCGCGAACAGCCCCTCGCCCAATCCAACCTTGGAAACTTTTTTCATCTCCCGCGACGGGATGATGCAATCCGTATCCACATTAATGCGCAGCAAAGGCGCCCCCACGGCGGTTATCTTTTTAAAGGGTTCCATCTTTAATCTCTTTCGGGCTGGCGATATGACCCATTATAGCTGAGGCCGCCACCGTTTCCGGGCTGGCCAGATGGGACCGCACCCTTGGCCCCTGCCGACTTTCAAAGTTGCGGTTGGTGCTGGTGACCACCCGCTGTTCAAAACCAAAACTTTCCCCGCCCGCGTAAAAACACATGGAACAGCCCGATTCCCGCCATTCAAAACCCGCGTTYGTGAAAACCCTGTCCAAACCCTCGGCCTCGGCCTGACGTTTTACCGCACTGGACCCCGGCACACATATAGCCCGCACGCCCTCTGCCACTTTGCGGCCTTTTAAAATTTCCCCGGCCCGGCGCAAATCAGACAAGCGGCTGTTGGTGCAGGAACCGATAAAGGCCCCGTCAATGGCCAACCCGGACAGAGATCTGCCCGGATGAATATCCATATAGGCCAATGCCTTTTCCGCCGCCTGCCGTACGTGCGGGTCCGATGCATTTGAGCTATCCGGCACTAATCCATCAAGGGCCATGGCCTGACCGGGACTGGTCCCCCAGGTAATCATGGGTGGAATATTCGCCGCATCAATGGTAATTTTTTTATCAAAATTCGCCTTTTCATCGCTTTCCAGATCCTGCCAGTCACATAAGGCACGGTTCCAGTCCGCCCCTTTGGGCGCATAGGGTCGTCCCTCAAGATARGCAATGGTCTTTTCATCGGGGGCAATCATGCCAGTGAAGGCGCCGAATTCCACCGCCATATTGCACAGGGTCATACGGGCTTCCATATCAAGGGCGCTGACCGCATCACCGCAGAATTCCAYCCCGWAACCGCTGCCSCCYGCCGCCGAATATTTRCCGATCAGATAGAGAATCATATCCTTGGCCGTAACGCCCTCTGACAATTTTCCTTCAAATAAAATCTGCAGGGTCTTTGGTTTTTCCAGACGCAGACATCCAGTGGCCATAGCATGTTCGGCCTCGGTGGAGCCAACGCCAAAAGCCAGCGCCCCAAAGGCACCTTGCGTACAGGTATGACTGTCTGGACAGATGACCGTCAGCCCCGGYAGGACAATAGCCTGYTCCGGTGAGAYCACATGAACGATCCCCTGCCGCGCGTCCCCGATGTCGAAAAAGGTTATCCCCGCATCCCGTGCCGAGGCCCGTGTGCTTTGAATAAAGTCTTTACCGCCCGCCATCAGGGTTTCATCCCCCCGGCCCGGCAGGGTATCCACAATATGATCAATGGTGCAAAAGACATTTTCCGGGTGACGCAGGGYACGGGATTTTTCCTGCAASCCTTTCAGRGCAATAGACCCGGTACGTTCGTGAAGAAATATCCGATCGATATAGAGCAGATCYACCCCATCGCCCAGCGGTGACACTACATGGCTGTCCCATAATTTATCAAATAACGTCTGTGATGACATGTTATTTCTGACCGCCAAAAGGCAGTCTGCCGCCTTTGACATGTTTTTTGAAATAGGTCCAGCTTGTCTCATTACGCCGCTTGTCATCACCGGATGGCGGCGCCTTATACAGCGGGGCTTTGCTATTGATAAAGGCCTTTAGAACCTGTGGCAGGGCMTCAAAGCCGGAAATTTTTTTGCCCGCGGCATGGGTATAGAGCTTGCCCTCCCGGCCCTGCATCTCCATCCACGGCAACCATTGGGACARGCGCACCCAACCCACCTTGACCTGCGCGGTATCCTTGGTGCCATCGGTCAGGTCATCCATCTCGCCCAGAAAGTTAAACATCTCAGTCGCCTGATAGGCCCCGCCGACATATTTCTGATAATCGCCCTGAAGCACATTATGATAGAAAAGCGGGAAAGTGACCGACATGAACCATGACCCGCTATCCTCCCGCCCGGTCCAGCGCAGGGAAGGCGTGCCGTCCTTGGCATAGGGAAAGGTCGSGCGGCCATTGACCGGATCATTCTGTACATGCATCACGCTCACATCACGGTTCGTGATGGGGTTATGCCAACTGTCCAGCGGTTCGCCTGTTTTTGGATCCAGATAAAGCATGACTTCCCGGCTGACCAGCCGATAGCCGGTGCCGCGCTTGCCGCCGTCTATGCTGACACATTGACGGACATTCATTCCCGATACCTTAAACAACTTCCGGTCCGGCTCACCCATGCGCTGGGAAAAGACCTCCCCCTCCCATGTATAGAAAATGGGTTGGTTATCCTTCAACGAACAATGGATTTTCCGATTGGCCTGCAGGGCACCTTCAGGGGTGGACAGGTCAATTCTGTCTGTGGCGTGGACGGCTCCCCCTGCTGTTACACAATAAAGAGCCGCCATAAGAGCTTTTTTCAATATCATTTTTAAATCCTGATAAGGGCCATAAGGCTNAACAGGTCTTAATGATATATCATTATTATATTTTTACCAAGATAAAATTACCTTTAAAAAGGCTTGGTTACCCCGATAAAGGCCATTGTGCTGATACAGACCCAATAGACATAGGCCAGTTTGCGCGCCTTGGCCAGAGTTGAGGTAAAGATATGCTCAATCTCCGGCGTTGAACCTTCTTCCCGCAACCGGTGGAAACCCACCGCCCAATCTTTCATGATATAGCGCARCAACAGCCCGATGATCATAATAAAGCCGAAAAAGGTCAGTTTGGTGGCAAACCAATAGGTGCCSCCCACATCATCRCCAACRAAYAACAGCTTACCCGTCACCAGCGTATAACCGCCCAGTAACCACAGGGACGGTATAACAAAATATCTGATTTTATCGTCAAATTCGGTAATCTTGATGCCGCGCTTGGTCCCCCGGTGACGGAAGGCGGCAAAAATAATGCACCACCAGATAGCCGTTGCCACCCAGACCACGTAGATCCAAACGCCTGAAATGGGCGACAGGCCAAGATCATTAGCCATTTGAAAGCCGACCGGCAACAGCCAGATAATTGACGAGCGCGGCAGGATGTCGATCCGGTAAGCGGTCTCCATATGGCGCAGTCTTTCATCTATGGTCAGCTTGCCATTGGCCACATTGGTCGAGGCATTGAAAACCCCCCATTCCCCGCCCAGCCAATAGGCGGCAAAAATTACGTGAGCCCAACGCAACACGTCATGCATATATATGTCCATAACATCCTCCTTCCAGAAAGTTTTATTCCTTCACTGGACAGAGGGTCACATATCTGACCTATGGGACACATTGACAAATGTCATTCCCAGYTTTACGGCAAAACAGACTCAGGCAAATTTAATGCCGTTTTCGCCAAAGGGCAGAACGGTAATCCGCTCCCCGGTGGCCTGAAATATGGCATTGCCCAAGGCGGGCGCACAGGGCGGCAGACCCGGTTCGCCGACCCCKGTGGGTTTTTCCATAGACGGCATGATATGAACCTCAACCTTTGGCATGTCCGACATGCGCAGGGGTTCATAATCAGGGAAATTATCCTGAACCACCTCGCCCTGCTCAAAGGTAATCCGGTTGCGCATGACAGTSCCAAGGCCGTAACCAATCCCGCCTTCCATCTGGGCCGTGATTACATCGGGGTTAACCGCAAGGCCGCAATCCACGGCGCAAACCACCCGTTCCACCTTAATGGCCCCGGCTTTATTCCGTGAGACCTCCACCACTTGCGCCACAAAGCTGTTGAAAGATTCATGAACCGCAACGCCGCGCCCCCATCCCTTGGGCAAGGGCGCGCCCCATCCGGCCTTTTCCGCCACCAGCTTTAAAACCCCCGCCTGTCGCGGATGTTCTTTCAGCAGGTTCAGGCGAAATGCTACCGGATCGGCACCGGCCATTTCGGCCAAAATATCAATGGTCACTTCCTTGGAAAAGGCCGTATGGGTATGGCCCACCGACCGCCACCAGAGGGTGCTGATCGGACTTTTCACATTATGCTGGTCAACCTTGATATTGGGAATTGCGTAAGGCAGATTACTGACCCCCTCCACCGCTGACCTGTCCAGTTGATCTGCCGACAGGGGATAGAAAGGAATGCCGGTAATGCGGTGCCGCCACAGGGACGGGGCATTATTGTTATCCAGGGCCACCTCGACCTTTTCAAGATGCATGGGCCGATAATAGCCGCCCTTCAGGTCATCCTCGCGGGTCCAGATCAGCTTRACCGGATRGCGKCCCTYTATGGCCAGCGCGGCCATGGCCGCCTCRCCGCCGTAATCAGCGGTAAAATTCGCCCGCCGCCCAAAGGAACCGCCCGCGTATGTGGTATTGACCTTAACCGCATCCACCTCAAGCCCCAGTATTTTCGAGATCACATCCTGTGTCATGGACGGCGATTGACARCCGTCCCATATTTCCGCCCCCTTGCCCGGCTCATATCGGATCACGCAATTCTGCGGCTCCATAGGCGCATGGGCCAAAAAGGGAAAATTAAAAGTCAGCGAGACTTTTTTGGCCGCACTATCCCAAGCCTTATCCACATYACCTTCTTCTTTGGCAATATTRCCCGGTTTGGTGAGCAGGTCCGTGTAATGGGCCTCCATCTCCGCCGTTGAGCGATTTTCGGCCTCCGTAAAGTCCCAAGCCACATCCAGGGCTTCCCGCCCTTTGATGGCCGCCCAGGTATTTTTGGCATAGACTGCAATGCCGCGCGGGATTTGCCGCACATCCACAACGCCGCGCACAGCCCGCGTTGCCTTATCTGAGAAAGACTTCACCTTGCCGCCAAAGCGCGGAGGACGGGCCACCACCACATAAAGCATATCCGGCAATTTCACATCCATGGCAAAAATGGCCGAGCCATCGGTCTTGGATGCCGAATCCTTRCGCGGCAGGSTYGCMTTRCCRATCAGGGTAAAATCCTGCGGTTTTTTCARGGCGACATCTTCGGCGGGTTTMAGTTTCGCMGCCGCAGACGCCATATCGCCGTAACGGGCCGTCTTGCCGGACGCATGAGACAATACGCCTTTGCTTGTTTTGATTTCGGACGCAGGCACATGCCATTCACTTGCYGCCGCCCGAACCARCATATCCCGCGCCGCCGCRCCGGCYTTGCGATATTGCATAAAGCTGTTGGCGATAGAGGACGATCCACCGGTTCCTTGTGATCCRCCCCAGAAAAGATTGGCGTAGTTTTTCCGGTCAGCCGGGGCAAAYTCAACGATCATATCGTCCCAGTCCGCGTCCAGCTCCTCTGCCAGAATAGTGGTCAGGCCCGTTGACGTCCCCTGCCCCATCTCAAAATGTTTAACCACGGCGATGATCTTGTTATCRGAACGGATTTTGACGAAAGGGTTAAAGGATTTTTCAGCGGTGCTATTGGCCCKKACYTCCAAAAGCCCCCCGGCCCCGAAACCAACRATCAGGGCAACRGCGGCGGAGCCTTTTAAGAAATGRCGGCGTGATGTYTCTAATGTCATAKCCTATGCCTCCARYTTCTGTGCGGCGRYATGAATGGCCGCGCGTATGCGATGATATGTGGCACAGCGACAGGCATTGCCCGACATATAAGCGTCAATATCCTGATCCGTGGGYGTCTTGTTTTCCTGTAACAACCCGATGGCCTGCATGATCTGTCCTGATTGGCAATAGCCGCATTGGACAACATCCTTTTCCCGCCATGCCGTCTGTACCGCATGGGCAATTTTGCCTGTTGCAGCCTCAATCGTGGTAATGCTGGCATTTCCGACGCCCTTTACCGGCATCTGACAGGATCGCTGTGGCTGACCATCCACCATCACRGTACAGGCWCCGCAAGCCGATACGCCGCACCCGAATTTGGTGCCTGTCAGRTTTAWTTCATCGCGGATCACCCATAGCAGGGGGGTGTCTCCATCCACATCAACCTGATGTTTTTTGCCGTTTACTGTGACCTGATACATGGGGAGCTTCTCCTATATTTTTCCCTATTCAACCACAAAGAAWWGTTTTTGTCTATCGGGCAGGAGNGNTNNGMCNGGTTATWATYTTATTCCCATTCGATAGTGCCGGGCGGTTTTGAGGTTATGTCATAGACCACCCGGTTGATACCCCGGACTTCATTGATGATGCGGGTTGCCACCCGGCCCAGAAATTCATGGTCAAAGGGGTAATAATCCGCCGTCATACCGTCTGTAGACGTCACCGCCCGAAGCGCACAGACAAAATCATAAGTTCTGGCATCGCCCATAACMCCGACAGTCCGCACCGGCAACAAAACAGCGAAAGCCTGCCAGATCACGTCATACAGCCCGGCGTTCTTGATTTCCTGAAGATAAATATCRTCGGCYTTGCGCAATATGTCGCATTTCTCGGGCGTAATATCCCCCGGAATACGGATAGCCAGCCCCGGCCCCGGAAAGGGGTGRCGCCGGATGAAGGCTTCGGGCAGSCCAAGYTCCCGGCCAAGTTCCCGGACCTCATCCTTGAAAAGTTCCCGYARCGGTTCCACCAAATCCATCTTCATCCGGTCCGGCAAGCCGCCCACATTATGATGGGACTTGATGGTGACGCTCGGCCCCCCGGTGAAGGATACAGATTCAATCACATCGGGGTAGAGCGTTCCCTGCGCCAGAAAATCCGCGCCGCCAATTTTTTTGGCCTCRCCGTCRAARACATCAATRAACARCCCGCCAATGATCTTGCGTTTCTGTTCCGGGTCSGTAACMCCGGCYAGCKYRCCSARRAAYARRTCYGMSACATCYWTATGGATMARATTGATKYTATAATGATTGCGGAACAGGTCCACAACCTGCTCGGCCTCATTCAAACGCATCAAGCCGTGATCCACAAAGACGCAGGTCAGTTGATCACCGATTGCTTCATGGAGCAGGACGGCCACAACGGAGCTGTCCACACCGCCGGACAGGCCGCAAATCACCCGGCCYKTRCCGATCTGTTTGCGCATGGCGGCGATGGCCGTGTCCTTGAAGGACGCCATGGTCCAGTCGCCTTTCAGGCCGACAACCTTATGAACAAAATTTGCAATGATYTTGGCSCCGTCCGGGGTATGCACCACCTCAGGRTGGAATTGCACGCCGTAAAATTTCCGGSCTTCGTCAGCAATRGCGGCRTAAGGCGCATTGCCGCTGGTCGCCGTTACCAYAAAGCCTGCGGGCAATTCAATGACCCGGTCGCCGTGGCTCATCCAGACCTGATGGCTGGTGCCTGCGTCCCACACGCCGTCAAACAGGGCGCAATCCTKTTTAATGTCGATGAAAGCGCGGCCAAATTCCTTGTCTTCCGAAACACCCACCTTGCCGCCTAATTGTTCGCACATGGTCTGCTGCCCGTAACAGATGCCCAGAACCGGCACGCCCAGCGTGAACACCCGGCTTGGGGCGCGAGGGGCCTCTATGCCGGTGACTGAACTGGGGCCGCCGGACAATATAATGCCCGCCGGATTAAAATCCTCTAGCATTTCATCGGCTTTGTTAAAGGGGACAATTTCCGAATAGACCCCGCTTTCCCGCACCCGACGCGCGATAAGCTGGGTTACCTGAGAGCCAAAATCTATGATGAGTATTTTATCGGTCATGCTGTTTTCTCTATAATAGCAACAAAAAATCCATCGGTTCCGTGGCTGTGTGGCGACAAGGCCAGACAATCGGGCAATGATGACAAGCTTTTCAAATCCGGTTTTTCATATAAATCTGAATAGGGAATGAGTTTGGCCCCTTCGTGGTCGTCCAGAAATGTGGAAACCTGATGCTCGTTTTCATCCTGAAACAGGGAACAGGTCATATAGATCATGCGCCCACCCGGCTTGACAAAGCCCCAGCCCTCGGACAGCAAAGTTTTTTGTATACGCATATATTTGGTGAGGTTATCCGCGTCCAACCGCCATTTCAGTTCCGGATTACGCCGCCAGACCCCGCTACCGCTGCACGGCACATCAAGGATCACCCGGTCCATCTTTTCCAGATATTCGGACAGAATTTTCTGCCGCTTGCCGCCTGCTGTATCCAGATGGCGGCCTTGCAAAATACGAACGTTGGCCCGTTTGGCGCGCGGTTTCAGGTCTTTCAGGCGGCGATGATTATTGTCAAAGGCGTAAATCTGGCCTTTGTTATCCATCAGGGCCGCCGCCGCCAGTGTCTTGCCCCCGGCCCCGGCGCACAGGTCCATGACCTGCTGTCCCGGTTTGATGGCACAGAGATCCACGGCCAGTTGTGCCGCCTCATCCTGAATTTCCACCGCGCCGTCTTTATAGATGTCCCAACTATCTATGCGCGGGTTATCGGACAGAATGAGCGCGCTGTCCGCCCATTTCCCCCGCCTGAAATCAACGTCCTGATCTTTCAGGAAGGTCTCTACCTCTGCCACGGTGCTTTTCCCCGGATTAACCCGCAGATCAAAGGGGGCGCGTCCGTTCAGGCTTTCCAGCTCCGCCGCGAAATCATCACCAAACCGCGCCTGCAATCGGCTTTCCAGCCACAGGGGGTAATTTAACCGGTGGTGAGGCTGTTCCTCGTGGGTTTCTGTCAGGAACGCTCGCTCATCATCACTTGGGGCCGCAGGAGAATGATCCTGTCCGCTAAACAACGCATCATCGCCGAGGGTCAGCAGAACCATCTTGCGCACGGAACCACCGCTGACCTCTGCCAGAAAGCCCCAGTTTCGGACGACCTGATAGACTAGTTCTGTCACCGCCCGCCGGTCTTTGGACCCGGCATAGCGGCGGGTACGAAAATATTTCCGGATCAGGTTATCGGCTGACGGTCCGTCATTGGACAGGCTCTCCGATACCTGTTCCAATATCTCTATGGCCGCCTGAACGCGGGCTGATTCAATCATGGAATTGCTCTTTTATGAAGATGGATAATTGGGTGATTCACGGGTGATCGCCACGTCATGAACATGGCTTTCGCGCAAGCCCGCGTTTGAGATTTTAACAAATTCCGCCCGTTTATGGAAATCGGCTATGGTGGCGCTGCCCGTATAGCCCATGCTGGCCCGGACCCCGCCGACCAGTTGATGAATCATATTGGCCACCTCGCCCTTGAACGGCACCTGTCCCTCGATGCCYTCRGGCACCAGTTTCAGGCTGTCGGTAATTTCCTCCTGAAAATACCGGTCCGCAGARCCGCGCGCCATGGCGCCCARCGACCCCATACCCCGGTAAGCCTTRTAWGACCGTCCTTTATAGAGGAAAACCTCGCCCGGYGATTCYGCYGTYCCCGCCAGCARAGARCCAATCATCACCGCGTTGGCYCCGCCCGCRATGGCCTTGGCAATATCGCCCGATGTTTTCAGGCCGCCGTCYGCRATRATMGGCACGTTCGCCTTGCGTGCGGCCTTGACGGMATCAATGATCGCCGTGAGCTGCGGCACSCCGACYCCGGCRATAATCCGGGTGGTGCAGATGGACCCCGGCCCGATACCGATCTTRACCGCATCAACCCCGGCATCTATCAAAGCCTGCGTCCCGTCCGTGGTCGCCACATTGCCGCCCACCACCTGTACATGGCCGTAGGTTTTCTTGATTTTCTCAATGGCCGTCAGAACGCCTTTGGAATGACCGTGRGCCGTATCAACCACCAGCATATCCACCCCGGCYTCGATCAGGGCCTCTGCCCGATCAAAACCATCATCACCGATAGAGGTCGCCGCSCCGACRCGGAGYCTGCCGTCCTGATCCTTGCTGGCGTGGGGATGCAGGCGGGCCTTTTCAATATCCTTCACCGTGATCAGGCCGATACAGGCATAGGCCTCATCRACCACMAGGATTTTCTCAATACGGAATTTATGGAGCAGMAGCTTGGCTTCCTCCATAGTRACRCCGGSCTTGACCGTYACCAGATTTTCGCTGGTCATCAGCTCTTTCACYGGCTGMTKCATATTGGTGGCAAAGCGCACATCCCGGTTGGTGATRATGCCTTCCAGCTTGCCGGTTTTCTCRCGCACCACCGGGATGCCGGATATTTTCTGTTCCAGCATCAGGGCCAGCGCRTCGGCCAAAGTCTGATCCGGGTGAATGGTCAGCGGGTCGATCACCATGCCGGATTCAAATTTCTTGACCCGGCGTACYTCGGCGGCCTGTTCCGCAATGGTGAAATTCTTGTGAATAACGCCCATACCGCCCAATTGCGCCATGGCGATGGCCATGGGCGATTCCGTCACCGTATCCATAGCCGCCGAGATCAGCGGAATATTCAACTGAATTTCTCTGGTAACACGGGTGGCCACATTGACCTGTCCCGGCAGAACGGCAGATTCCTGCGGCACAAGCAATACATCATCAAAGGTAAGGGCTTCACGGATATTCATTTCGACTCCTCAAAAAAGACAGGGCAAAAAAAAATATCCCGCAGTTGTAAAAAAATTACATCATCATCAGGAAAGTTCGTTGCAAATAACAGGTATTGCCGAAAAGGTCAAAAAGAAAGCGTGAAAAAAATATTTTAGGGTGAGGTTAGGTGTTAAAAACGTGACGGTTTGCGTTAGACAGCGGGGCATTTCCTCTATAACCTGAGCAAGAAGTTATCAGATCATGAAGGATATATTAAATCGATTGTTTCTGACCCCATTGATCTGTATGACCCCATTGATCTGTATTATGTTCATTTTATTTTATAATTCGCAATAGAGGGCGGACAGTATACATTTCTTGGAAATCATCATCATTCAATATTAAAAGACGCGCCATATCCTCAATGGAATAACCAAGTTCTTTCATATGAAACTGTATGGCGTTTCCAAGGGTGCAAGGTTCTTCTGGCGGGATTGGGAATGGCTCACCTCGAGCATAACCTGCTTTGCTATAATTCACATTAAGCCCAGTATATTGAGATGGAGTTATCAATTTTAATCTTTGGCATCTAACAATCAGGGCTTTAATTGAGACTTTCCAATGAGACTTTATCTTTGCAAGACTTCCTAATGAAGGCCTCCTCAAATAGGGGCGTATTTCTTTTTCAGGTGTTAAAAATTCCGCCGCGAATTCGTCAGCTTCAACTTCCATACACTCATCTGTTTCAGGCTGGTTGTGTATGACCAAATGCCCAAGCTCGTGAGCCAATACAAATCTATATAATCCGCTATCAAGTTTTGAATTTATGAAAATCAACGGGGGGATACCGGGAAATCTAAAGCTCAGAGCCTCAAGGTGCCGGGTATCAAAGTCTATTTTTATAACTACCGCGCCAGCATTTTCTAATAATGCTGTCATGTTTTCTATAGGGCCGCGCGGAACCATCCAGTGACCGCGCAAACTTTGTGCCGCATCACTAGGGCGCCACTGCATTTTTTCAAGGTCAATAACTGGAATATCTTTATGAGTGTCAACTTCGTAAGACTTAAATAGACGACTCAAATGAATTCTTCTGAGATTAATATCAGATTCAATCTTAGATAAGACGCGTTTACCAACTTTTTGTCGTTTTCTGTAATGGAATGGAGGCAACCCAAGAGGTCGCTCATTCGAATAAAAAAAATCAATTGGAAAATTTAAGGCTTTAGCGATCAAAAAAACAGTTTCTTGGGTAGGATCAGTTGTAAGACCATTTTCCAACTTTGAAATAAGAGCTTGTGTTACATCAGCCCGTTTTGCCAAGTCAGCTTGCGAGAATCCTCTTGCAGACCGCGCTATATTAAACATATCGCGATTAAAATTATTCATATTAACCATAACTACCTCGATTTTTTGCGTTTTGCTTCTCGAAAAGGAAGTTCAATTGGAGTTATGTCAATCCATGACGCTTTAGCTTCACCTTCAATAATCTGGGAAGCCCATTTTTTAATTGGATCTCTAACTATTACTCTTTCGACCTCTGAAAAAGCTATGTCTGGCTGGTATCCGAGAACAATACGTGTAGCCTCTGTTGGTAACCCGGGTAATTCCTCTTGCTTATCAAAGGCTTTTTGTTGTGCTGTAGGATAATTTCTGTGGTATCCATTTGCATCTACTTTTTTTACACGAATAACTAATTCATCTCTGATATTTAGAATTTTTAAACCTCTAATATCTAGAAAGTGGAATCCTTCATCTAATATAAATTCACTTTCAAGCCCCATCCAGGCATGATCATAAACACAATTTGCCCTTGTTCTACTTTCGTGCTGAGCACGAACCAATGACGGATATTCGTCATTGTACATTGTCATTGCACTAGAAAAAATAGGACATAATCTATGTATAAAAGGAACGAGAATATTCATCACCCCTTCCTGTTCTTCGTTTATGCTTTCCATCTTATACTCCAAAAAGTTATAGGAGTATCATACATCAAAAGAACTAATAAATCAACAAAAAATATAACTCAAATTATAACTATTTGTTTTTCCACCTCTTAGCAGCCGCTTTTTGCGCTATCTCTTTTCTGCGCTCAGGTGTCAGTTTTGCCGCCCGTGCCTTGCCGCCTTTCGCGCCTAATGATTTAGCTGGGGAAAATGGGGACAGTATACTATTATTTATTTAGGGGTCTCAGACATCGATTCCTAAAATAGTATACTGTCCCCATTGATCGTCCCCATTGATTGTTTCTGACCCCATTGATTTTTATTATAACAGAAATCAAGCAAAGTTGTTCAGAGATTCCTTAGATAACATTTCCTTGGTTATCTGGTACGGCCCCTTTGTTTTACGCCCCGAAAAAAGCTTCTCGGATGCCGTCGAACATATATTGAGTTGCCATAGCTGCCAGAATAACCCCCAAAACACGGGTGATTGCCCCGGCTACCGTATGGCCCAACATACCGATAATTTTACTGGCCGCCAATAAAATTACGATGGTGGATAATAACGCCGCCAACAAAGCCCCGATGATAACGCTCTGCTCGTCAAAGTTACCCTTATGGTGGCTCATGAGCAGCATGATGGTCGCAATACTGCCCGGCCCGGATATGAAGGGAATGGCGATGGGAAAAACGGAAATRTCTTCAAAATCMTCATCGGTTTCCACAATNG
>NVVY01000005.1:96546-113403 GCA_002749135.1 Alphaproteobacteria bacterium
GCACCCTCGCCCTGTTCATGGGTCAGGCCTTCTGATTTCTTTTCCCGCCGTTCGGTACGTTTTTCAAACACCATCTCCAGCGCAATCATAAACAACAGAAAACCGCCCGCCGTCTTGAAAGCGGTCATGCTRATCCCCAAAGCYGACAGCAAKCCATTGCCCAAAAAAGCAAAGAGCAACAGGATGATCGCCCCGGTGATGCTGGCCTTGAACACCATACGCCGTTTGAARGCCCCGCTGGCSCCCTCGGTCATCACYGCAAATATGGGCGCAATCCCCAAGGGATCAATCACCACGAAAAAGGTGACRAAAGTCCCGATGAATAATTCCTGCATTTTAGCCTCCYTATATTACAGGCTCATCCACGCCGGCCTGACGACARGCGGCRGTGACGGTGTTTTTCAGCAATACCGCAATGGTCATGGGGCCAACGCCGCCCGGSACCGGGGTGATGGCGGCGGCATGTTTGATGGCCTCGTCATATTCCACATCGCCRATCAGSCGRGTTTTGCCATCCGGCTTTTCAATGCGGTTAATGCCCACATCTATGACCGTGGCRCCSTCCTTGATCCAGCTACCCTTGACCAGTTCCGGCACCCCGACGGCGGCAACCACAATATCGGCGCGGCCAACCACGGCGGGCAGGTCACGGGTGCGGCTGTGGGCCATGGTGACGGTGCARTTYWCGTTCAGYAAYARTTGGGCCATRGGCTTGCCCACWATATTTGACCGGCCCACAATCACCGCYTCAAGGCCGCTCATATCACCGAGCCGGTCTTTCAACATCATGACACAGCCCAGCGGTGTGCAGGGCACCATGCCCTTGCCGCCTGTGGCCAGCAGGCCGGAATTAATCACATGAAARCCGTCYACGTCTTTTTCCGGGGAWATGGCATCAATSAMCRCCGCTTCATYAATATGGTCCGGCAAMGGCARYTGCACCAGAATAGCATGAACCGCCGGGTCCCGATTAAGCCGGTCCACCACGGCCAGCAATTCTGCCGCGCTCACATCCGGGTCCATGCGATRCTCRTAGCTGTTCATGCCCGCYTCTTTGGTCGATTTATTCTTGTTRCGCACATAAACCTGACTGGCCGGATCATCACCCACCAGCACCACGGCCAGRCCGGGGGTYARGTYATGCTGTTCCTTCAGGATCGCCACCTGACGGGCCACATCCTGTTTCAAAGCGGCGGCAAAGGCCTTGCCATCAATCACATCTGCACTCACGGGGTTATATCCTTTATCCAATGTTCAAGCTTCGCGGCCAGCATCCCGCTGTCGCCCTCTATCAATAATTGTTTATTACGATTTGTCGCCCCCGATGCAACAGAAATATCCCCCGCTGGTATTTTTAGGGATTTGGCCAACATTTTGATCAGGCKTTTGTTGGCTTTGCCGCCCTCCGGCACAACGGTCACATAGGCCTTCAAATGCGCCGCACCATCCGCCGTCTTTTCCACCGGGCCAAAGCGGTTCTTTGAGGCCTTTGGGGTCAGGCGCACCGACAGCCGCACACCTTTGGAATGGGGCGTGATGGGCATTCTTCGTTACGCGAGATTATATAAGATACGCACCAGAATCATTCTGGTAAATTCAAGGGCGATAAACAGGAATATGGGAGAAAGATCCATGCCCCCCATGCTGGGCAGGAAATTGCGGATCGGGCGCAGCATCGGTTCAAAAATCCGGTACAACGTCCCCATGACCATGCTGACAATCTGATTGTGACTATTGACCACCGCAAAGGATACCAGAAGGCCCAGAACAATATAGACCAGCAACCCGAAACGGATAATCCCGAACAAGGTATTCACCAGCCAGATCAAATCAAATGCAAAACCACCCATATTTCTTCCAAACTCCTATTAAGACATGATGATAGATTTAAGGCCTGTGGACAATAATGTCACCTTATACAATAAAACAGGTAGAAAACAAGCTCAGGAAACGGTCATTCCCCCTGGCAAAATTATTCTTCACATATTTTTTTATAAAGTGACCGGCCCGCGCCAACTATTACCCTTACTGATATATAATTAGACTGGCCCCACCAGATCATAACCGTTATACTTCACTTTAGTAGATTCGATGACAGGAATATTGTGTAAAAATGACTGAAACATTAATTCAATATGACAATATGGTGCAGATGGCCCTGCTTTCCGTGGTCCGTGACGTCTTACAGAATACAGCAAAAGAAGGCCTGCCCGGCGAACATCATTTTTATATTACTTTCAGCACCACCCACCCGGATACCAGCATCCCGCCCTATCTGAAAGAACGCTACCCCGAAGAGATGACTATCGTGGTCCAGAATCAATTCTCTAACCTCAAGGCTGATGATGCTCATTTTGAAATATCATTGAGTTTTAACGGCAAGCTGGAAAATCTGTCCATCCCTTTTCTGGCACTGGAAGGTTTTTTCGACCCCAGCGTTGATTTTGGCCTGCATTTCCATGCCACCGAAGTCAATAACGACAATGAGGATGAGCCGCAAACGTTGCCTGTTGCCGAAAACCAGAAAGATGATTCGGATGCAGACAATGTGGTGACGCTGGATACCTTCCGGAAAAAATAGACCCGTTCGAAACATCCGTTTTCTTCGGGCCTGTTGCCCCACCCAATAATGGAAAGCAGGATAAATGACCGACATAAATTACACTGACATGTTTCCTTTGGCCGGAGATGAAACTCCCTATCGGAAGATTACCTCGGACCATGTATCAACCGTGGAGCTGGACGGTAAAACTATCCTGAAGGTTGCGCCCGAGGGCTTGCGGCTGCTGGCTAAGGAAGCCATGCGCGATATTGCCCATCTGCTCCGCCCCGGACATTTGCAACAGCTGGCCAATATTCTGCAAGACCCGGAGGCCTCAAACAATGACAAATTTGTCGCGACCGAGCTGTTGAAAAACGCCAATATCGCCGCCGGCATGATCCTGCCCGGCTGTCAGGATACCGGCACCGCCATCGTGGTTGGCAAAAAAGGCCAATATGTCTGGACAGAAGGCGACGACGGTGCGCCCCTGTCACAGGGCATTGTGGATACCTATGTCGGCACCAACCTGCGCTATTCACAGCTGGCCCCGCTCAGCATGTTTGAGGAGGTCAACACCAAGAATAATGCCCCGGCTCAAATCGAGCTTTATGCCACAGAAGGCAATGAATATCATTTCCTGTTCATGGCCAAGGGCGGCGGCAGTGCCAATAAAACCTTTCTGTTTCAGAAGCCCCCCGCCATCATGCGCGAGGACAAGCTGCTGGAATTTCTGGATGATTCCCTGAAAATGCTCGGCACGTCGGCCTGCCCGCCCTATCATCTGGCGGTGGTTATCGGCGGCTTAAGCGCAGAAATGAACCTGAAAACGGTCAAGCTGGCCAGTTCGCGCTATCTGGACAGCCTGCCCACAGAAGGCAACACATATGGCCATGCTATCCGGGTGCCGGAGTTAGAGGAAAAAATCCAGAAGATGACCCAGAATTTCGGCATTGGCGCCCAGTTTGGCGGCAAATATTTCTGCCATGATGTGCGGGTCATCCGCCTGCCCCGTCACGGGGCCTCTGTGCCAATCGGCTTTGGCGTTTCCTGCTCCGCCGATCGTCAGGCCAAGGCAAAAATCACCCCGGAAGGTATTTTTATTGAGGCCCTTGAAACCAATCCGGCCAAATATCTGCCCGAGGTTACGGGAAATGACCTGCATGATACGGTGGTCAAGATTAACCTGAACCAGCCCATGGATAAATTGCAGGCGGATTTGAGCAAATACCCCATCAAGACCCGCCTGTCCCTGACCGGCACCATCATTGTCGCTCGCGATTTGGCCCATGCGGCGATCCTGAAAAAACTGGAAGCCGGGGAGCCCATGCCCGCCTATATGAAGGACCATATTGTCTATTACGCCGGCCCGGCCAAGACACCGGAAGGTTATGCCTCCGGCTCCTTTGGCCCGACAACCGCCGGACGTATGGACAGTTATGTCGAGTATTTTCAGGCGCGCGGCGGCAGCATGGTCATGCTCGCCAAGGGCAACCGCAGCAAACAGGTCACCAGTTCCTGTCATCAGCACGGCGGCTTTTACTTAGGCTCCATCGGCGGYCCGGCAGCCATATTGGCTTTGGACAATATCACCAAGGTTGAAGTTCTGGACTTTGAGGATTTCGGCATGGARGCMGTTTGGAAAATTGATGTCAAAGATTTCCCCGCCTTCGTCGTGATCGATGACAAGGGCAATGATTTCTTTCAGAATTTATAAGCCCCYCATGGCAACAGAGGCCACGACCTTAAAAAAACATTCCATCGTGATTGCAGGACATCAGACCAGCATCACGCTGGAAAATATTTTTTGGGACCAGTTGAAAGACATCGCCGCCGCCCGAAATATCAGTCTCAGCAAACTGGTAGCTGATATTGACAGCACAAAAAAGGGCAACCTGAGCAGTGCAATCCGGGTTTATGTCCTGAAGAACMGCCTTAYGGCTTAGGTTCTTCCTTCTTTTCAGGTTTCTTTTCAAACAGCTTTTGCAATAGCCGCTTGCCAAATTCCTCYRCCGGTTTTGGCGCGTCCTTTGGCGTGATTTGTTGCTTTGWACCCTCCCCGCTTTTCAARSTGGCGGGGTCTGYGGTTTSCGGYGTTGTGGYYRCSGGKGCTKTTTCTTTRGGTTTTTCGCCGAATATCCCCTCAAGGCCGCCCTCACYCCCAACCAGCTTCTGCAACAGGTTAGACGCGATCTTGGCCCCGACATATTTTTTCAACCGGTCCGTCTTGTAAACCACATGCGGGTTGCTCACATCACCGGTGATGCTGACCCCGATGGGCGGGGCGTTGGGATGATCCACAAGGGACAGGCGGCCACCTGACYTGATGGTCCAATTGACCAGATCAATGGCCATCTTGACCTTGGACTTCGCCCCGTCCAGTTCAATATCAAAGGGGCTGAATTGTATCTTGCCGTCCTTGACCGTGATATTACTCACTCCCCCCTTATAGGGTGTCTGCCCGCCGGACAGGGTGGCGCCCAACAGTTTCAGGAAGGCATTATTATTATCCATCTCTGACAATTGCGCACTCAGGGCCGGAATATCRACRCCACTGATCAGGCCGGKRCTGGCGGTAATTTTYCCSTTCCCGGMCARRGAAGAAATAATRTCATACTGGCTCTTGCCCGCTCCGGTAAATTTACCGGTCATGTCGAAAAATCCCGTGACCGGACTGATCCCCGCAGAGGATTTTACCGCCTGCGCCAGTGACGCTTTTGTCAGGGTCATATTCAAGAGCATCTTTGCCTTGCCCGCGCCGCCAAAACTCCCCGCCAAAGCCACATCGCCGCCGAACAGCCGCCCGGTAAAGTCATTGACGGACAGAACGCCATCCTTCAACACCGCCTCAAAGGTCGGGTTATCAAAAATATAATCATTATAGCGCAGGCTSGCCGCAGAAACCTTGGCCCGGCCCTCATAAGCGGACATCAGGGACAGGTCCATGGCCTGCCGTGTCCATTGGCCATAGGCTTTCTGTTTTTCCTTGGAAGTTTTCAGGGTATTTTTTTNCAGGAAACTGTGAAGCGGAATGTCCCCGGCTCTCAGGTTGAAATCAAAATAAGGTTTTTTCGCTGCCATATTCAACTTGCCGGAACCACTGAGCTTTACCGGGCCCACATCGCCGACAATATTGCTGAGCGTATAATGATCCCCGCTGCCCGTGACCTTCATTTTAAGGGCAATGGCACCAAGTTTCTGAACCGATGGCTGGAAATCCACTCCCAGCCCCCGGATAAACGCGCGCGTTTCCGGGGCCTTGAAATCAAGGGACATATCCAGTGTCGCCGCCTTGCCCTTACCCCGCTTACGGCCCTTGACCAAAACCTCCCCGGCGGCAATTTTGATAATGCCGTCAATATCAACCAGGTCCGAACTGGCCTTGATCCGGCCTTTCAGACGCACAGGCCGATCGTCTTTGGCCCGGGGCCGGGTCATGGGCAGGTCAAGCTGATCAATCAAAAGGGCCAGACTCGTCGAGCGGCCATCAATTTCAAGATCGGCACTGCCAATTTCGGGAAATTGTTTCAGGGTGGCACTTCGGATAGTGCCCTTCACATTAAATTTATTGCCCCCGATGATGGACTTCAGGTTCATATCCATCCGTTCATGACTCGTTGTGATGGTCCCGGTGAGTTTGGTCTTGCCCAGCTTACGCAGGTCAAACCTGTCATCAAGTTTCAGGGACCTTTGCAAGGTCGACAAAGATTTTGCATCGGCGGATATATTCAGGGTAATTTCCGGTTTRACGCTGAAATTCTTACCCTTCCCGGAAAGATCAAGATTAACGCCCGCCGCATCACTCAACTGAATGGTCTTTGCCTCAAGATTGCCGCCCAGCAACAGCCCCTCCAGTTTGCCGGACCGGATTTTAACACCGCCCACGGTCACATTGGACAGGCTGATCTTATAATCAACATCAAATTCATCCAGAACGGCCAGTGATTTTTTCAGGTCAACCTTCTGATCCGGCGACGACGCTTTCTTCGTCCTGTAGGAATCAATATTCAGATTTCTGACGGCCAGACTGATGCCGTAAGACGGCCTGCTGGCAAAGGCATAGGAAATGCCGCCCTTGAACCCAAAGGCATCCAAAGTGCCGTCCATGCCGTAGAGCTGTAGCATATCCTCCGATATTTTCAGGCGGCTTTTATAGGAAAACTGTGCCAGCTGTCCGTTTGGTACATCCTTCACATCCATTTTGAGCCAGCTGAGCAATCCCCTGAGGTTGCTGGCGCTCAGGGACATATCGCCTGTCAGAACAGGCTTGTTTTCCTGTAATATTTGACCCTTGAATGTCAGGGCAGAGCCCCCGGGCATACGGGCCTGTATATTGGTAATATCAATCACCCCGTCCTTGGCCCGGAGCCTGACCGCGATCTGATTGGCAATCTTGCCRTTATATTTCAAAGCCCCGAGCTTCATATCCACCCGCCCGGACAGGCGGTTCAACARATCGCCGGACAGGGCCGGATTTTCCGTRGCGTCCTGCGCCGGTTCGGGCAAAGCGGAAAGCAAAGGATCAATATCCAGTTTATTTACCGATAGGTCGGCCACAATATTCACCTTATCCCCGAGGGATATTTCCGCACTGCCCTGCCCCCGGCTTTTGCCCAGACGAATATTCAAATCCTTGATAACGGCCTTGCCGGATGTCAGTTCAACGGCAGCATCAAYGGCAAAATCCTGCCCGACCTTGATCGCCTCTCTGGTGGCTTTKGYGGACTTTTGGCCGTTGAAGCGSTCCAATAGCGTTAAGAGATCACCCGCGTCGCTGGCCTGCATATTCAATTTGCCCGCATAGTAACTGTCCTCCCCGCTTAAAATCACGCCGCCAATGGCATTAATCTTTACCTGCTCATCCAGCAGGGACATGGYCAGCGTCAGGGGRATTTTCTTGCCCGGCCTGTTCTTGCCRARATTKACYTTTATRSCTGCYTCAAGRYYCTTGTATTTTGCGCTGCCCTCAAYATCAAACGGACCATTGATGCTGGTGGCCCGCACATTGGCATTTATCTTGCGCAGTAATTCCATCTGCCCCGAGGCCATATCCTCAAAACTGATCTGTCCATTGACAATCTGGAATTTATCAAGGCTGATATCTGCGGTGGTCGCTGGCTTGTCCGCACCATTCTCTGCGCCGCCAAGGTCCCAATTCACCCGGCCATCATCCAATATTTCAAGGGCAATGACAGGATCAACCAGAATGAATTTCTCAACCTTGATCTTRCCGCCAAAAAGAGAAGAAATAACCGACGGAAAACTGACCTTGATGTCCAGCGACTTCAGGGATAGCATATATTCCGCCTGCCCACCGTCCAGATTGGTCACTGTAACCCCCTTGACCGAAAGCGCCGATGTGGGCAACAGGGCCAATGAAATATCACCCTTGATCCTCACATTTCGGCCCGTAAAGTCGGATGCGGTCTGTTCTATCTGGTCCTTATATTCATTCCAGTTCAGAAAACCGGGTACAATCAAAACTGCCCCGATTATGACGACAACCAGAATACCAAGGCCTAGCCCAAGTTTTTTCAAATTTTTCTCCGCCTTCCCCGATTTAAATGTCTGCTCTGYAGCAGGATATTACCCTGTATCAATACGGGATTATACATGACATATAAACCGTGGCAATAATATGTCTTTTTTCAATTTCATATGATCAATATAGGCCCAGTATCCTGCCTGAAAGTTAACAGTTTTCTTATTATTTCCTAAAATTTTTAAATATTTTGATGACAATATAATRCAAGTGAGTAATAAATCCCCTTTAGCGATGMGATATTCCTCTGGATTTATATGTCAAAAGAAAAGAAATACGGACCGGTTCTTCTGGAAACRACCATTCGAAAGGAATGGATAGATTATAACGGTCATATGAATATGGCCTATTATGTTCTTCTTTTTGACGAAGCCCTAACCAACTTTCTGAACAGTCTTGACCTTGGCCCGGATTATGTCCAACACAGCGGAAAGTCCCTGTTTGCACTGGAAAATCATGTCACTTACCAACAAGAACTTGGACTGGACGATCCGGTTTGTGTCCATTTTCAGYTGTTGGATGTGGACAGTAAATTCATTCATTATTTCATGCGGTTATTTCACAGGGACCGAACAAAGATGTCGGCTACTCTGGAGCAAATTTCCCTCCATGTGAATATGGAAAACAGAATGCCCACCCGGTTTGAYRRGRCTGTCATAGCAAAGTTACATGCCATATTGGACAATGATAAAAAATTTGAACGTCCCCCTGAAATGGGCCGGTCCATCACAATCAGAAGACATTCCACAGAAAAAATAAAAAAAGCCGTTGCCTGTACAGGCAATTAGGTCTAGATGACACAGGCAAGAGTTTCCCAAACTACAATTCAAGAGCGAATACCCGGCTTTCATTGGTGTTGGTGTTAACTTTTTTCTAATATTTCATCCGGAACTAATAGTGACCAGCCTGTTACGATTGCGGGCACAATCACGAGGAGATATCTAAAATGGTAAAAGTAGGACTACCTGCCAATGCACAGTTGCGGCTAGGCCTTTTGGCTATTGTGGTGGGGATTGTGGCTGGCGTCGGGGCATGGATATTCCGGATGTTAATCGCGCTGTCGCATAATCTTGCCTTCTACCATACTTTCAACCTTAGTTATGATGCCAATCTACATAGTGAAGCGAGTCCACTTGGCGCCTGGATCATCCTGAGCCCGGTTGCGGGCGCAATTGTGGTGGCTTTTCTGGTCAAGACCTTCGCTCCTGAGGCCAAGGGCCACGGCGTCCCTGAAGTGATAGACGCAATCTATTACAACAAAAGCATTATCCGTCCAGTGGTCGCGGCGGTGAAGGCACTCGCCTCATCTATCTCAATTGGTACCGGCGGTGCGGTTGGGCGCGAAGGGCCCATTATTCAAATTGGCGCAGCCTTTGGCTCTACGTTGGGTCAGATCATCCCCATGAAGGAATGGCARCGGATGGTACTGGTCGCTTCCGGTGTTGGTGCCGGTATTGCGGCGACCTTTAATACCCCGCTGGGGGGCATTCTRTTTGCGATTGAACTCATGCTGGTTGAAATCAGYGCCCGAACCCTGGTTCCGGTTGCCTTGGCGACYGGCGCAGCGACCTTCATTGGCCGMCTGTTCTTCGGGGCGTCTCCCTCATTCGATATCCCTGAATTAGCGCATGCCACATCAACCATTATGACGCCTTATATGTTTTTAATCTATATCATATTTGGKTGCGTCCTCGGCCTTGCAGCAATGATTTTCAGCCATGCCCTTTATAAAGCAGAAGATATCTTCGATCGCATGCCCGGTAATTATTAYACCCGYCATATGACGGGTATGTTGCTGGTGGGTATTCTCATGTATGTTATGATGGAACAGTTAGGCCATTATTATATTCAAGGTGTGGGCTACGCCACTATTCAGGATATTCTGGTCGGGGCTCTCTCTAACCCGGCCCTGCTGGCGTTGCTGTTCGTCGGCAAAATTCTGGCCAATGCCCTGACGATTGGTTCTGGAGGTTCAGGGGGAATTTTTTCCCCATCCCTGTTTCTCGGCGCAACTCTGGGCGCGGCCTTCGGCGTGGCCGCCAACAGCTTATTCCCGGGATTGGGAATCAATCCGGCACATTTCGCCATTATCGGCATGGCAGCCATTGTCGGCGCCGGCACCGGTGCTGTCATTACAGCCATCGTGATGATATTTGAGATGACCCGTAATTACGATGTCATTGTTCCCCTCATTATTACCGTCTCTATTGCCTATGGTATGCGGCGCTATTTGATGCGCGACAGCATCTACATCTATAAGCTTGTATTACGCGGGCATTATATCCCTGATTCGTTGGGGACGAATATGTTTATGTTACGTCCCGTCGAGGATTTTTTGGAGACTTCTTGTCTGTTTCCTACCAAGGAAGGGCAAACRATCCGGGATATCCGCAAGGAATTAAAAGACAAGACGACGGCCCCCTATGTCYTGTTGACGGATGGCACGCAGGTTAAGTCTGTGTTATATGCGGTAAAGCGAAGGTTCATTGACACCAAGGGCCATCGCCATTCCACAATCAGAAAACACATGACCAGTCACTTTATTGTCACAAGCAAAAATGATATTATCTTTGATGTGGTGGCCAAGCTACGGACCGCCCACTGTAAAATAGCGTTGGTGACATCAGATGGCAAACTGGACCAACCCGATGAGGTAATCGGYGCCCTGTCTCTTGATGATATTGCCCACACCAGCCATCTTGCCAAATATATTATCGCCAGTAAAAAGTAAGTAAGAGAAAGAATAACTTTTCCCTGTAATTTACCGATCATTCCGCTATATAGACTATATGTCTGATCCTTTTGACCTTGATAATCTTTCGACAAATAAAGTCGCTTCTGACGCGGCTTTTTYCCCGTCTAATCCCCCCTATCTTGACGGCCTKAATCCGCCGCAAAGACAGGCGGTTGAGACCATCAATGGYCCGCTTCTGGTRYTGGCCGGSGCCGGGACCGGYAAGACCCGYGTTCTGATCACCCGCCTTGCCCATATCCTGACCACGAACAGTGCCTATCCCAATCAGATACTGGCCGTGACCTTCACCAACAAGGCCGCCCTTGAGATGAAGGAACGGGTAAGGGCGATCATCGGGGACGCCGTAGAAAGCATGTATTGGCTGGGYACYTTTCATGCCATCGGGGTAAAAATCCTGCGCAATCATTGTGAYCWGGTGGGTCTGTCYRGCAATTTYACCATTCTGGACAGCGATGAYCARCTRCGTCTGGTCAAACAGATCGTACGCGCCGAAGATATTGATGARAARMGGTGGAACCCGCGTATTCTGGCCGGATTGATTGACGGCTGGAARAACCGGGGCCTGCTGCCCGCYCAGGTCCCCAAGGAKGAGGCCCATCATTATGCGGACGGCAAGGCCATCACCTTTTACAGCGAATATCAGGCCCGGCTGAAAATATTAAATGCGGTGGATTTTGGYGATTTGATCCTGCTGTGCCTGACCCTGTTTCAGAATAACCCGGACGTGCTGGCCGAATATCAACGGCGGTTCCGYTATATYCTRGTGGATGAATATCAGGACACCAATGTGGCCCAGTATCTTTTGCTGCGCCTGYTGGCCCAAAGCCACAARAATATATGCTGCGTCGGTGATGATGATCAGTCCATCTATGGCTGGCGCGGCGCGGARGTCGGTAATATYCTGCGCTTTGAAAAGGATTTTGACGGCGCRRAAATCATCCGGCTRGAACAGAATTACCGCTCCACAACCCATATTCTGGGYGCRTCCGGCGGCTTGATCAGGGCCAATATTGGCCGTCTGGGCAAGACGCTCTGGACSGAMAAGGACGGCGGCGACAAGATCACCGTCAATCCGGTYTGGGATGGCCGTGAGGAAGCCCGCACCATCGGCGACATGATTGAGGAACGCCAGCGCAAGGGCCAGAAATTGAGCGAAATGGCGATTCTGGTCCGGGCCGGATTTCAGACCCGCGAGTTTGAAGAACGCTTTCTGACCCTTGGCGTTCCCCATCGGATCATTGGTGGTTTTCGCTTTTATGAACGGGCCGAAATCCGCGATGTAACYGCCTATCTGCGCCATATTCAGAACCCTGATGACAGTCTGGCTTTTGAACGGATMATCAATGTACCAAAGCGCGGCATTGGCGATGCCACGGTYAATAARCTCCACGCCATYGCCCGCCRGAAARGCTGTTCTCTGGCCCGGGCGGCAGAGGAGATTCTGGCGGCGGGCGAGCTTAGGGCAAAGGCCGGAAATGCCYTGCGCAACCTGYTGGATAATTTTATCCGCTGGCGGGATCAGGCGCAGGACGGYGACCATATTGCCCTGACCGAAACGATCATGGACGAAAGCKGTTATCTGGACATGTGGCGCATGGACAAGTCACCGGATTCAGAGGGYAAGCTGGACAATCTGGGCGARCTTCTGCGGGCYATGGAGCCTTTTGAGGGRYTGGAAGATTTTCTGGAACATATYGCGCTGGTCATGGAAAATTCCGGAAATGATGTTCAGGACAAGGTGAGCATCATGACCCTGCACGGCTCAAAAGGGCTGGAGTTTGAAAGCGTATTCCTGCCCGGATGGGAGGAAGACTTATTCCCCAGCAAGAAATCACTGGAAGAACATGGGGGCAAGGGGCTTGAGGAAGAACGGCGGCTGGCMTATGTGGGGCTGACCCGTGCCAAGAAAGAAGCCCATATTTTCCATGTGGCGTCCCGTTATCTTTACGGCAATTATACCAGGCCCCTGCCGTCCCGTTTCATCAGCGAACTGCCCGCAGATCATGTGGATTCCCGGCCCTCAAAAAGCATGTATGGACAGGCCACGGAATTCTCGGAAGCGGCCCCCCAATGGACGCAGGGCTATAGCAAGCCACAGCTTGACCGCAGCCGGGCCAAAAATACCCCAACTGCCAGCAAACGAAAAACCGCCTCCGTTTCCGCGTTCAAGCCCGGTGAACGRGTCTTTCACGATAAATTCGGCTAYGGTATCATTCTCACCTGTGACGGGAACAAGCTGGAAATTRATTTTGARAAGGGGTCCGTTCGCAAGCTTATGGACAGCTTCGTTCRGGCCGCCTGARTTTTATTTAAGTGTGATATGATTCTTTTTGCGGGACCGGTCGATGACCTTATCCGGGTTACCATAAACGTTAACATCGCCGGAACCGGCCACATCCACGTCCAATGCCTCACTGGCATAAACCGTAATGTTACCGGAGCCTGCGATGTCCACCTCGACCTTTTCACAGATAAARTCCTTGGCGGAAAAATCGCCGGAGCCATTGATTTCAAYCTCAAGACTTCTGCATTTKCCGGACATCCGCACCTCGCCACTGCCATTGATGCTGATGTCRCYKTCCACCGTTTCGAATGACGGGCTGATCAARTYCCCGGAGCCGTTGATCTGAGCYTTTAATTCTTCGCTACCGCCGGTAAATTTAATTTGGCCGGARCCGTTGATAACCGCCTTGAARAAACTGCCATGGATGCCCTCAATCACCACGTCAGAGGAACCATTTACGGTATATTTTTTTAACTTTGGCAATGAAATAGTAATTTCCGGCCTGGGGCCGTTCCATGAATTAAAAACTGACTGTTTTTTTTCAATCACCAACGTCTGGCCCCTGACGTATACTTTAAGCAGGGCCAGGTCTTTTKCATCCGCATTGACATCAAGGCCATAATCCCCCCCGACCCGRACCGTCACATGGGCGGCGCTACTTTCGCTTATATTGACATATTCGCCAAGATCATAATCCTGTTGACCCATGATCAGATCATGTTCTTCGCCAGACGCCATATATAAGATGGCACCAATGGCAAAGGCCGCTATGCCGAAAAGTTTCAAATAACTCATTTGTGACACCTCATACCTGCATTTTTATCACTCACTCCCATGTACGATAAAATCAGAGCTTCCGCTAGACCTGTTTTCAATAGAGGTCAGATCAACTGTAGCCATTATAGAAGGTCTGCCYGTGCCCGCACAAGACGGCCCGGCGCGGCTCATCTCAAATTCGCTGTCRCTRATCGCATTTCACAGCCGATAGTTGGACAATATGGCGAAAACCCCAGAATTTTACCCTTAAAAAAACATATGCTGTATAACCCNCAAAGACTCGAATAAGACAAAGACATGGAATATGACCAGCTGGAAAATTGAACTGAAACTTGATCAGGATTTAATCCCCCTCATACAGGATATTATATACGRCCTTGATGAAGATGATTTTCCAACCCTGTCAGATTTTGAAATTATAGAAGGCGATAATATCCGCCTGCTGGAAGCCTTTTTCACCGGAAAACCGGACCTTGGGTTATTTCAGGACAGACTAAAAATCAGCCTTCCCGCTTTTGACATCACCGCCAGTGACCTGCGGTTAACCGAGGTTGCTGACAAAGACTGGGTATCAGAATCCCAGAAATTATTGCAGCCCGTTGATGCCGGTTTATTCTTTGTATACGGCAGCCATGACGCCCATAAAGTCCCCGCTGGCCGCATCAGCCTTCTGGTGGAAGCGGGGCAGGCCTTTGGCACCGGCCAGCACGAAACCACCCACGGCTGCCTGCTGGCCATCGGGGACCTAGCGGGTGAATTAACCGGTGACAAAATSCCGAAAACGGCYCTTGATCTGGGCTGTGGGTCGGGCCTTCTGGCCCTCGCCATGAGCCGCATCTGGCCCATCACCATCGCYGCCAGCGATATAGACCCCATCGCCACAGAAACCACCATCCTGAATGCCGCCGCCAACACTATACCTGTGACAAATTTGTCATCCGGAATGGCAGGGATCGCCGCCCTGACCAGTGATGGCTTTGGGGACAGTGCTCTCAGCGCCGCCGGGCCCTATGACGTGATTGTGGCTAATATCCTCGCCAAACCCTTGCARGATATGGCCGMAAGCATAGTRGMAAATTTATCRCAWGRYGGTGTTTTARTCCTGTCRGGACTACTCGGCACACARGAAGCCGCCGTTCTYGCCGCCTATGARAAGACGGGRMTGATGTTRGTCAAACGTTAYGTGCGCGGGGAATGGAACAGCCTGATGTTACGGCACAAAAYATAAAAAACCCGTGATGACCATATAATCATCACGGGCTACTCACTACTAAGCGGGCCTATTTACGCAACCCGTACTGTCAAATCATTATCATTACTGTGGGCCGGAACGAAACCCTTGTCATGGAGTAGGTCCATGAAATCATGCGGCTCAACAGGCATCTCAATTTTCCAGTCAACCTTGCCAAAAAGGGCAGCAAAGTCAATGGATGTCCGTTCGTTRTCATTGACGGGAACCGGAATAAATCCACTGTCCCGCATGAGGTCCATAAAGTCATACTGAACCATTGAGCGCTCAATCTTCGAAGACAGGTTGGCCACCAGCCCCTTGAAAAAGGAAACCACATTGTTTGAATTCGTATCTGTCTGAGGAGCAATACCCTTGTCCTTCAACAGATCCATGAAATTGTATCCTGATACAAAATTTGTCATTGATCTAAACCTTTATAATAAAAATCTGTTGAATATTAAATTCTCTGTTTCACCGTCATGACCTTCTCTGGCCTTGCGATGATCTATATTTAAGATTTTTAACTATAAATGAGTAGAGGGTCTTTTTGCATTACAGGTATGCGTTGSACGCATGGRWWTGGTTAAGCTMTGGTYAATTTACGCATATCACCTGATTAACGCAAGCCATTCATCTTCGCTCAGGGTTTTRACSCCCAAGGCCACGGCTTTTTTRAGTTTTGATCCRGCRCCRGGRCCSGCGAYRACCATRTCRGTYTTTTTGGATACGGAGCCGGAMACCTTGGCCCCCAGCTTTTCSGCAGAGGCCTTGGCCTCCTGCCGGGTCATTTTTTCAAGGCTGCCGGTAAAGACCACRGTCTTGCCCGCKACGGGGGWRCTGCCCATGTCCGGSGCCTKRAAATCCTCAACCCTGACCTGTTGCAACAACCGTTTCACCACATCCCGGTTATGGGGTTCGGCAAAGAAATTGATCACCGTATCRGCCACYTTCGGTCCRATACCGTCAATATTGAGCAATTCGGCGTAGGCCTCGCTACCTGGGTCCTGCGCCGCCTCTACCGCCGCGATAAAGCGGTCTATGGTCAGATAATTCAGGCAGAACAGGCGGGCGTTCTGCTGTCCCACGTGATGAATGCCCAGCGCGAACAGAAARCGGTCCATGGMAATCACCCGCCGMTKATCWATGGCCGCCCAMAGRTYKRYMAYMRMSASRYCAYSMMAGCCRKSSSSSTKTKTWWSSMRGKKSWSKMCCYCKKCAWSYMKYTYMWRSWSRSYKWMRATATCCGCCGGGCTTTCGATCAATCCCTCATTAAAGAAAAATTCGATTTGTTTTTTGCCCAGCCCGTCAATATCAAAGGCATTACGGGAGACAAAATGCCGCAGCCGCTCCACCCGCTGGGCCGGACAGATCAGACCTCCGGAACAACGCCAAGCCACTTCGCCCTCATCCCTCTCCAGCAAGCTACCGCAGGACGGGCATGTGGTGGGAAAGACAATGGGCTGGCTGCTGCCTGTTGTTTTGGCAACCTCAACCACCTGCGGGATCACGTCCCCAGCCCGCTGGATGATCACGTCATCCCCGATTTTCAGGCCAAGGCGGGCAATTTCATCGGCATTATGCAGGGTGGCGTTGGACACCACCACACCGCCAACCGTGACCGGGCTAAGCCGCGCGACGGGGCTAAGTGCGCCAGTACGCCCGACCTGAATGTCGATTGCTTCCAGCCGGGTCCAGGCCAGCTCGGCCGGAAATTTATGCGCAATGGCCC
>NVVY01000006.1 GCA_002749135.1 Alphaproteobacteria bacterium
CAGGAAGATCTTTTTGTGGCTGCTTGAAATCCTGCTTTCATTCTTCAACCCACAAAAATATCAATGGTAAAACAATCTTTTTTAGGACCGACTAATTATCTACATACAGAATGCGATACAAATAAGTTAAAAGAAATTAATGTTGCCATAAGAGAATTACAAGCTAGAAATGCCAAATTAATTTCTGATTCAATTAAATATATTACAAAAAACCTCAGACAATAAAATCTTTTGTTTTATTTTATTGTTTCTACCCCAACCGCATAGAGTAAATATGATGCGGCCTCGGGCCTGCGCTGGCCGGGGAGAACAGACGCCTCGCCTTCAGGGCATTTCCCCTGACTTACTCCAGCGGGGCAAGCAGCCATGTAATATCTTGTTCACTCAGCTGTTTGGCGGGGTCGGCCTTGCCGTCATAGAGGGCTTCGGCGAGGGCGGCTTTTTGTGACTGCAGGTCCAGCATGCGCTCCTCGACGGTGCCGCGCGCGGCCAGTTTGTAGACAAACACCGGCTTGTCCTGACCGATACGATGGGCGCGGTCGGTCGCCTGACGCTCGACTGCCGGGTTCCACCATGGATCATAGTGTATTACCGTATCGGCGGCGGTCAGGTTGAGCCCGGTCCCCCCGGCCTTGAGGCTGATCAGAAACAACGGCACCTCGCCCGCCTGGAAACGGCGCACCGGGGTTTCGCGGTCTTTGGTTTGGCCGGTGAGCATGACATAAGGGATTTCCAGCCCGGCCAATGCCTCTTCGATCAGGGCGAGCATGGAGGTGAATTGAGAGAACAATAGTACCCGCCGTCCGTCTTCTATTAGTTCAGGCAGCATTTCGCACAGTCGTTCCAATTTGGCTGAAGCGGCGACCTTGCGGGCTGCGTCAAGTTTCACCAGGCGCGGGTCGCAGCATGTCTGGCGTAACTTCAGCAGGGCATCCAGAACGGTAATATGGCTGCGGGCCATACCTCTGGCACTGATTTCTGCACGAACCTTTTTGTCCATGGCCAGACGCACAGTTTCGTAGAGGTCACGCTGCCGCCCCTCCAGCTCCACATGCTCGATGGTTTCGGTTTTAGGCGGTAACTCGGGGGCAACGGCGTCTTTGGTTCTGCGCAATAAAAACGGAAGAACCCGGCGGTTAAGGATTGCCTGTTTTTCACCATCGCCGTGCTTTTCGATCGGCGTTCTGAAATTCTTCTGAAACGCCTTGCGTTCGCCCAACAGTCCGGGAGCAACGCAGTGAAACAGTGACCACAGCTCCCCCAGATGGTTTTCAACCGGCGTACCGCTGAGGCATATTTTCTGCCGTGCGGTGACGTTGCAGGCGAATTTGGCCGCGTTGGCGGAAGGGTTTTTGATCGCCTGGGCTTCATCGAAAATCGCAAAATGGTAGTCCTGTTCAAGCAAGACCTCACGATCACGGTGGATCAGGGCGTAGCTGGTCAGAACCACATCATGGGCGGCAATATCGTCAAAGCGTTTTTTTCGCTCCGGTCCGTGCAGGATGAGGATTTTCAATGAGGGCGCAAAGCGTTCGGCCTCGATCCGCCAGTTGGGGATCAGGCTGGTCGGCACCACCAGCAGGCAGGGTCTGTCCAGACGCCCGTTTTCTTTTTCCACCAGCATATGGGCGAGGGTCTGTATGGTTTTGCCAAGGCCCATATCGTCAGCCAGGATGCCGCCCAAACCTGCTTGGGCTAAAAATTGCAACCAGTTAAGTCCTTCAGACTGGTAAGGGCGTAAAGTGGCGTCAAGCCCGGCGGGGACGGGTACCGGGGTGATTTTCGTCCCGCCCGCCAGTTTTTTAGCCAGCCTGCGCAGGGCCTCGCCTCCCTTGATGACAGCGCCCGACTGAATGGCGGCTTCTTCGAGGGCGGCAATATCACCAAGGCGCAAGCGACTGATTTTGTCAGAATCGCTATATTTGTCGGCAAATAGTTCGAGCAGATTTTGCAGCAACGGGCGCAGACGTTTGCCAGGAAGAGAAATAAACCGCCCGTCCCCAAGGGGCAGGAAGCTGTTGTCATCCATGCCAAACAGCAGATAATCAACGGCGTCACCAGTCAGACCGTCCGGGATTTGGTGAAGCATATCCAGCAGGCCCGGAAGCAGGTCAATCTCCTCTCCATCCACCTGCACACCGAGTGACAGGCTAAACCAGTCATTATCGCTTTTGTCTCCCTCATTGAACGCGACTGACCAGTGTTCGGGCGTGCTGGCCAGCGAATAGGGGAAGTCGTCGGAGATATCAACCGTCCATCCTTCCTGCTTYAACGTAACCAGATCTCTTTGGAAAAACCGAAGCCAGTTCAGCCCGGATTTATAGTCATCAACGACGTAAAAGGATTGTTCAGCATTGATCGGCACATCGACTTCACTATCATGGACCAGCGGATGGAGGCCAACCTCAAACAACCGGTTAATTGCCTGCTCTTCGGTAGTAAAATCACGGGGAAAGATTGTCAGGGTATCGCCCTTGAGTGCCTCGAACTCCTGGCGACTATCATCCGGTGATATCCGCAGATCATTATAGGAAAAGTCAAGAACGGCAATCGGGATGACATATGTTGAAGGGGAACGGCCCCAATGGGCGGCATAGGATGACTTGATCGTCGCTTGTTTCAGGGTCAGGCGGGGTTTGGGTTTTACCTTGCTGTTCCGGCTTCTTTTCGGGGCTTCGGGCAGAGGTATTTTGCTGCCTTTTAAGCGGATTTGCAGAGCTTTGCGAAATGTCGCAACGTCTCGTCCGTTAATGACGGGTGCGCGTAGCAAGGCTTCGCACAGGGCCGGAGAGATATCCGTTTTCAAAGGACCGCATTGATTGCTTTCAGGGTCATAAAACCATGGCGGGCCAAGTGGCAGGGTAATGGCGTTTGCGTGCCCGGATACACTCAGGTCAAATTTTTGTGCCCCTGTATTGTCAACAAGCCAATGGCCAATGGCCTGTGTAACGGATGCTTCCGTCAACGGGCCGGCAACGTCACGATGATCTGACCAGTAACAGCGCCGGGTCGCCAGTACTTTGGCAAGGATATTCGCCCCTTGCACGCCAGCAAGCTGGCCGTTGCTGCTGTATGAATGTCGCCGGGCGCGTTCGAGGTCGTCAATGATTTCCCGGTCCGATGGTCGCAGAAACTCTGGCCCCCCGTTATATGCAACATTTTCACCGTTAAACCTGGTGCACTGGCGACCAATAGATCCGTCTTTAAGGATTGAAACTTTTCGGCAATCAAGGGTGACGAACCTGATGCCGGTGGGGTATTCGCCAATGTCCAGCCAATAGATTAACCGGTTGCGAATTTGCGGAGGGTAACTTTCCGGGTCATAGTCCGGGGTATCCCTCCCTGCTGCTTCGGCGAGATCGTTAATCAGGTAAGTCAGGTTATGCGGGAGGTTCACAGGTTTTTGAGCATTGGTGGAGACAGCCTCTTGTGGTTGGTTTTTATCAAGCCACGATAAAAGTGCCGCTGCCACATGCTTGCAGTCTCGCCGTAGCGGGCAACTGCATTCGCCGTAAAATGATATAGCCTTGCTTATTTTAAAGATTGTAATGTGTTGCTCATACACTTTATTTCCGGAACCGCACACGTTGGAACCGAGTACCAGCATGTCGGGCGTTCGCTTTTTTACCTCAACTGATCTCACCATGCGGCGCGCATAATAATTTACGCCGCGTTGATAGAACGTGTCGCCAACATGCTCTTTAATATCTGATTTTGAATAGTTCATAAGGTCCATAATAAGCAGTGACTATCTCGTTAACAAGTGATGTATAACCGGAATTCAGGGCAATTGAATGAATTAAGTCTGGCGATTTCCCGTTATTTGATCAGAAACATAAAAGCAGGAAACCAGTCATCTCCTGGTTCAGAATGAATATTTCCTGCAAACAACAGAAACTCCTAATCACTGTTTGCTATTCTTTCAATCATCTGGATGCGGTGAAGAGCCATATCTCCAATGGACTGTATTATGATATCCGGAAAGCCAGCGGGCATATCAGCTATAGTCTTAGCCAAAGAATCGGGCAGTGATTTAGTAAGTTCAGCAAAGATCTCATCCATAACGGATGACGCAACACCGCATTTTTTAGCTGTTTGCAGGAAATGCCGGGGCACGATTGATTCAACTACGTAATGTCGGTTATCGCCGATAGCAAGCGCAAGCTTCATTTTGCTCCGCTGAATTTGACCCGCATCAAGATTGGGTTGGGCAGACATAACATCATAGAACGGTGTCAGATGAAACCGTCCGCCCGGCGCAAGAAACAAGCTGTAATTTTTAGCGTGCCCATCTGTTGCTCCTATCAGCCAGAAGATAATTTGCGCTTTAATGAACAATTTCTGATCCTGCTCAGGCTCGTCGCTCCCTTTGAGTAATTCAAGGATGTGAGCTATGCCCGGGCCACCATCAGATTCGTACTTGCCCGATGGCGGAACTGATAATGCCTGACAGAAATCTTCTTGCGGCAATCGAATAAGCTGTTTGTTTTTTGTCCAGAGCCGATCAAAACGTTCCACTACAAGGACACGTTTACCCTCAAAGCTATAGATTTCCGTTGCGGCACAGGGCAGCCCCAGGGCGGTCATTAATCTCATGCAGAAATGTTCGTTTTCAACGCTTTGTGACAGGTCAATGCCATTGGGTAACAGACCTATTTGTGGTTTGAGAATATGCGTAGTCGCCGTTATCCCATGCGGGATACGCCACCTGCCCTTCCAATGAAGCAATGCCGTTTTCTCCTGCGCTCCGGCTAGAGATATACGAAATTCTTCATCCCCGTCAATGCCGAGCGGCACGTTAGCAAGGTTGGCMATTATCCTGCAAATTTCTTCATCACCCACGATACGGCTGGATATTGTACCGGCGCTTCCCGGGTCATCGCCTTCAGGCAGAAACTGGAGCGCACCGACACAATCCCGCCCTATGGCGCTCAAGAGACTGTAGGCATCATAGCCTTCAGCACCGACCCGCTCGGCGACAGACCGGCGTACCGCCCTGTTATCAGGAAGTAAATTATCAAATACCGCAATAACAGGATAGCCGATATAGCGGTCTTCCCTCAGGGGAAGGGACAAGGAAATTGGCAGGGCATTCTCTCGCATGAGCCATGAATTATCATATTTGAAATCAATGGCTCCGCTGGCCTCCCGCTTTAACTGACCGACAAGCAGGCCGTTCAGGAAGACATTGAGGGGTATGCGTGCGCGTCTTTTTGCCATCAAAGCATATCCTCAATATCATGTTTTGAGAATTTACTGCGTTCACGAATGGTAATTTCAAGATCAAGGGCAGCAAGAACATCAAAGATGGTGCGCAGGGATGTATCATATTCGCCCGTTTCAAGGCGGGAGACCGTAGCCTGACGTATACGTATTTTTTCGCTTATATCATTCTGGGTCAGTCCCTTGTTGCGGCGATAACGTCGTATGATAGCGCCAACCTGTTTGGCTGAACGGGCAATCTGTTCCATGAAATATTTCCTGTAGTTTTCTTCATTATACGCATTCACGTATAATTGTCAATATACTATAAAACGTATATATAGCRTTTATACGTATTAACGTATAATATGTGAAGAACGGAATTCATCTTATCAAGGTCGCCGCCGAAACTATGCAGCAAAATCCTTCGAGCTATTCTCCGAATTCCAGAATATGGGCGCTTCAGGGACACAGGGCAGTATCAATTACTTCCATACAGCTGGCCACCCCCAAATCCGCAGGCTGGGACCAGCTCAWAATTAAGAATTTCTCCAATTTATTTGATAAAAGTGGTAGTGAGACATTAAATGCATCAACAGTATACTTTCAGAAATGCGTATGGAGCGTAGATTTGCAACACCCGCAAGCATGTTCCACCGGCGGAAGCACACGGCGTGGTGGCATCACAAAAGCCGGAAATGCGAGGGTACGATGGACATTGGTTGAAGGGGCATGAGCCTAACTACAGCCATTTAACTTCATTTGTTATGATAAACGAGATAATAGCCGTTTAACRATGTCATTTCTCTCATTAAAAACGGCGATAATTATTGGCCGCTTATTTTCTTGGGTAAGATAAAATATAAAATGATGCCTGCATTTCGTGAYATGTRCGTYAGGGAGCTTYAACGAAAATGGACGTTCYAAAGCCTCCCCTCGCCCAATCTGTTYAAACNNNTNNTTAAGRGCTGCTTGATATTCCCTCAACTGTTTGGCGCCCCACATATCTAACGTGTAGAGCGCAATATTACGCAAATCCTCTTCAGCATCATCCGAAAGKGTATAATTACGCATTAATTGTGATTTTCTGCCTGCAGGACTTCATCAAAAATATCATCAACGGATTTATCAGAAATCCGACCTTCTTTTGCCGACTGTGCCCGGGATGTCAAAAGGGTTTCCAGTTTTTTAAAAGCTTCATCATCGCCTGAATTCATATCCGGTAAAGTACGTTCAAGCACATAATCTTTAATCGTTTGGCCTTGCAAGGCGGCAACAGCTTTTAAATGCCGATGTTGCTCTGGCGTAATTTCAATAGAAAGACGCATGGKAATGACCTCATTGATTTTACCTTGTTRATTATGCCATCATATAACATAACAACYAATTGTCAATTAATAACAAATGTTGTTTTGTTGTTCTTGCTGTATCCAGGCTTCAAAACAAGCTCATCTGCCGGTCATTTTCCCGGGAGATATTCCAGTTTCCAGGCCGTTAAGTATGGGGTACACGGTCTACATCCARWARGGACCATCTCACAATAAATACTGGCATGCATATTTTNNACYTRCWTMARWMMWRYRKARWGNNTAAWMWSWGKGWTTWTKCKKKWWRATTTYCNNACTRCNTMGRKMTWRCSTWRWWSWAYKTYRAAWRTMGNASGTTAGCTTAAGGCACGCTTTGCTATAGTGTGGCGCTTGAAAACCTGGCTGGAAATCCTGTTAATCTATTTGTCGCAGGTTCGAGTCCTGCTCGGGGAGCCAATTATTTCAATGACTTAGCATTTTTCAATATTTTTGATTTTCCCACGGGGTACCAAATTGGGTACCAATTTGAGGGGTTTTGTTGCAGACTTTCTCAATGGCCGGGGGATAACCTCAATCCCATTACCAGATATAACCGATAATGAAGTACTTGATTTTCTGCCTCTTTTTGCCATGATGTTTTTATTTCCTGATATGGTTATTGTTGCAGTTTAGCAAAACGGTGGTATTCCGTGCGGTCCCCGGATATAACACTCCAAAGATTCGACCCCCCCTATCTTGATTTCGCGGTTGCGTAAGAAGTGGGAGGGGCGCGGTCCCTGATAGGGTGGTTACTAGAGATTAGACCGCCCCCCGGTAGCGGCGGGGCTTCCTGCATGCTCTTTTCCATCGTCCCATAAATTATAATAGCCCTGTATAAGGCTTATATGGACACTGAGGACTATAACACAATATAGCAAAAGTACAAAGAATGAACATATAGACTTTATTCTGGCTTTCTTAAGCGCACACCGACACCGCCGCCATTCTTCGGGATGAACTCAATCCCCCCCCCAGATTCCAGCACATCAACTATTCCCTGTCAGGGCTTATGGGCAAATAGTAATGTCTGATATTGGAGAGTATTTGTCTAAAAACATAAGAAAAGTGTAAAATACGGCTCAAAAGTGTCGGAATTTTTTACAGTTTTGATGATAATTTATTTCACATATTCAATGTTTTAACGGTAAGCGTATGTTTTATATAAGGAAAATGAAAAATACGGCTTAAAAATATCATAATTTTTTACAGTTTTTTCAAGGTTTTTTTGCAGTAAAATATTTTATCCTTTAACGTCAGTGTATTACCTTATTTCGTACCTCAAATGATGTACGTGAAATCCTTTACAGTTTTTATCTCTGTCAAATAGCATGTCCCTGAAAACCCCTGTTCTCCGCCATTGCTGTTTTCTGGCACGATGCTTGCTTTGTTGTACCAGAAGTAAATTCGAATAATCGAATGAATAATAAGCAACGTAAAATGAATTAACATTCTTTATACATTTTCAGGGAAATACAAATGAACCATAGTTTGAAAAATATAGCACTGGCGGCAACAATGCTTTTTGCCAGTACAAACATCACCCCTGCAACAGCAGGGGTCATCACAGGAAGCACTTTGCTGGATAATCCCGGATCGACCTTGCTTGAAGGCTGGCTGGCACAGGGGGATCTGGATTGGACAAGCGTATGGTACGGAGTTACGGGCGACAGTGCAGCCTCATGGCATGCCGCTGTGGATGGTGCCGGACCAACCGTAACTATATATGACATCGTCCGGGCTGATGGTAGTCATTCATTAATCGGGGGCTATACGGCACTAGACTGGGCAGGGACGGCAGGTTCTGCAAATGACCCAGACAGTTTCATTTTCAATTTAACCAGTCCTGAGATACAGTATAGCCAAGCGGGAGAAGAGTGGCGTTCAATATATCGAACCCCTGCCTATTTTGCAACATTCGGTATCGGGCATGATTTATTCGCTGGGATTACCACTCTAGCAAATGGGTCAACCAGCACGAGCAGTTTTGCGTTCAGCAGCGGTTATACCTACAGCTTTGGTTACGACCGAAGTCAGGGACAGATCAGTGTCGCGGGGGATAGCGGGACAGGTGGCGGAAATAGTGGCATTGGCATTGGTGCTTTTTATGTGGCAGCGGGGGAGACCTTCACTTTTAGTAGTGCCGCCCAGACGACACAGGGCAGTGCCCAAAGCGTTCCCGAACCAGCACCTCTTGCCTTGTTGGGATTTGGCCTTCTTGGTCTTGGACTTTCCCGGCGGTTCAGGAAGCAATAACACCACTTATTCTAACTATTGGTTATAATCATTAGAAAGCATCCCGTATTTTGCGGGGTGCTTTTCCTTATGCTGTAATGGTTTTTATCTTCTTGATTTCCTGAGCTTCTGCCTTTGCCGTGACAGACAGGCCATAACCCATTTATAAATTAATCCAACCCTGCTACTTTTCGCAAGGCTTCATTAACAGCGTTTACCTTCTTTCTCATGAACGCGTTGTTATCTGTAATGCTTTAAAAGCCGCTTCTGGATCGTTCTTGATTATGGTCAGCAATGCCCTTGCCGGGCCTTCCGGGGTAGTGCGCCCTTGTTCCCAATTTCGCAAGGTTGCTGGTTTAATGCCAAACATACGGGCAAACTTAACCTGACTCAGATTAGAGGTGGCACGAATTGCCTTAACATCTATTTCAACAGGAAGCAGGGCCGCATCCGGGTTACTTGCCACCTGTGCCGCAATATCCATATCCGTCATGGCATCAATGGCCTGCCAGTCAGTATTTTTAAGGGCTTTCAAGGTTCCCTCTCTGGTCGCTTTCTTAATAGTGGTCATTAACTTCTCTCCTGTTTGCCTTACGCAGGCTGATAATGCGCCGGGCCTTTTTACGCTCTGTAAAAACACAAACGCATTCCCTGCCATTGATATAACCGTAGGCAATCTTCCTGATTTCCCCGTAATCTGCCCGGCCATCAATTATGACAGTATGACTTTCTTCAAAAAGCAATAGGGCTAATTACATATCAAGTTTATGGGTTGCTTTGTTGACCTCATTTTTTGCCAAGTCATATTCAATATCCATAATACGAGCATACGCTAACAGCATATAAATATCAAGAACAACTAGCAATATTTCCTGTCTTGACTTTAAGCCTTCAGGCCGTGTCCTGTATAGTGGCCGGGACTGTTGATCTAGCCAAGCGGCTCTGGGCAAGGCTGGGCTTTCTCTTGCCGGGGCTTGGRTWTRKWGRKYASSATMKYSWSYMMAARMMAYYKYAAYWMYYMYCKRKSSWSMKKKKYKMKYWRGYSSRYSMMCYTAWKYMGYWKCAATNRWMMMMTGGRCTTGCTTCAGTAAAATGGAGAGTAATCTTGAAATATCAATATTAAGTTGCGAACAAGTTTGTAATATGTACAAAAGACAACCGGAAATAATAGTGAAATCAGGACATCCGAAAGAGRGARGTGAATTTCAGACCMTCTTCACAACTTTCCCAAGAATYTACAGGACAGCTATTCCAGCCTTTTATGATTTATTATTAAAAAGCATAACTGACAGCGGCGCCGAATTGTCGGCCTTTGGGCAGGGTGATCAGGAAGGCGCGCGACATRAAGCGGGTTGAGGCGTCAAAGAAGCGCGTCACATCGGCAGGGGTTCTGTTATCAAACAGGTTTTTGACATATATATCAAAGCGCACATCCTGCCATTCGATGCCCGTGTGAATATTTACCTTGGTGGTCGGGCCTATAATGGCGAGGTTATGAACCTGAACAAAACGGCTCGATTTATAATTCAGGTCGCCCTGTAGAAAGAAATCCATACCGTCCCRGACCGGCGTGGTAAAACGTGATGACAGATTAAAGCTGTGTTTTGGCGCKCGCGGGGTCCGGTTGCCTGCAACCGACGGATCTCCGGTCAGTCTGGCCTGGGTTTCATCCTCAAATTTCTTGAATATCCCGTTGGCAAAGCCGTAGCTGGCCGAAATAGTCCAGTGRTCATCGGGTTTTGCCTGTAGTTCAGCCTCAAATCCCCATATCTCGGTCTTGCCAGCATTATGAATCAGCGGGCGCGCCCGGCGATGGCCAATTACCGGAAAGGATGTGGTCAGTTGCTGCTCGGTCCAGTCAATGAAAAAACCCGCAACATTAATGGTCAGCCGGCCATCCATCCAGCCAGTTTTCGCCCCTATCTCATAATTCCACATTTTCTCTTCTCTGTAGGTAAGAAAATCWGCCAGCCTCGTCCGTTCAGACCCTGGGACAGAGCTGCTGAACAGGTCACCGTTAAAGCCCCCGGGTTTRGTGCCCTTGGCAATAGTCATATATAACCTCGCCTGTGAGGTGACTTTATAGTCAAGGGAGAAACGCGGGGTCAGGCTGTTGAAAGCTTTTGACTTGAGACCGGAGGCAGGCTCAATGGAAATTCTGTCCCAGTTGCGCCRTACCTCAACAGTTGCCGTCAGATTTTCGGTAATGTCGCCTTCAAAAGAGGCAAAGAGCGCATAGTTGCTCACCCGCGCCACAGGAGACGTCGTGACGCTCGGTCGGCGGCCAAAGGGGGCCATCAGGACGTCATCKGTGCGCTGATAATAATAATATGCCCCGGCCAGCCAGCGGACTGGTCCGCCATCATTGTAATTTATCCGCAGTTCCTCTGAATAGCTTTCAACCTTGGTATCTGACARGACATGAAAGGCCCCGCCCAGTGCCGCAACCGGCAGGAAATCATTATCGCGCTGATCTTTCAGYCGGTCTTTATTATAGGATGATATGGAGGTAAGCCGGTAATTCTCCCCTTCCCTGTCCATAATCAGGCTGGTGCGGAAAATATTCCGTTTAAGACCAGGATCTTTGAAAACATCAAGATTGAGCGCCACACTGTCAGGGGATTTTATGGTGCCGCAAAAATATCCGGACGTGGCGAGAAAACAATTATTGGCCGAGGCGGGCTGAAGCGCATTGGCAGAATGACCATCATCATCCTGCTGATAGGAAACTTTGAGATAGGCCCCGAAATTATCGCCAGCCTTCAGGCTTAACCCCCCGGTGATGCTCTGGCTCTTTTCCTGACCAACCATGCCGCCGCCCGGCCCGGTATTATGATATTCCCCGCCATATTCATACTGGCGCACCGAGAGAAACATGCCCAGCTTGTCCTTTATCAGCGGGCCGGACAGCCGRCCTGWAAATTCAAATTCATTRTGRGTRGCYGCCCGGGCAGAAATTTGCCCCTCCAGCGTRTCACCTGGACGTTTTGTGATATAATTCACCGCCCCCGCCAATGTCGCCCGGCCATAAAGGGCTGATCCCGGTCCTTTRAGAATCTCTACCCGCTCCAGATCAAAAAGCGCCGTTGAGGCTATACCGCCCGGCATAAAAACACCGTCAATGAAAAAGGCCACATTCGATGACCCGAGGATATTGGACATGCCCCGGATTACCGGGCGTTGCAGATTATTACGGCCAAAGGCTTCATCAAAGGAAAAATTTGCCGTGAAAGCCGCAATATCCTTTATGCCTGACAGTCCCCCTTCTTCAATCATGGAAGACGACAAAACCGTCACCGAAGCCGGAATATCCAGTATTTTCTCCCGACGTTTACGGGAGAAAACCACTATTTCATCCATAASCTCGTCAGGAGGGATAGCCGCCTCGGCAGCATCMGCAATATTCAGTACAGGAAAGGCAAGAAATGTTCCTGATAAGACCGACAGGGTGATTTTCCCAATAATTATCCTCAGCCCCCCCATCAGGGAAGGAAAAGGTTTTTCACGGCATCCACKATATTTTCTTAAAATCATATTCTGACTTTCAACTGTTCCCCAATTCCTGACTATAATATTTACGATCCATAAGGATGAATTTATGTCTRCTCCTTGACTTTAATCAAATATCTGTTCTCCGGCTCGGAATTATATTTGCTTAATATATTTAAGRACTTGGCTGTTTCCARGTAAAGAAGAATCCTTGATATGTATCAAAGATTTTTTACCCCCCCACAATAACATTTATTTCAAGTACATCATTACAGTTCTGRGTAATCCGCCAAATTATAATCACTAATTATTAGGAGAGAAATAAAATGCAACCTTTAACCAAATTTTGGAAAACCACRTTGATAGCCGGGACCGCCCTTGCGGTATTCCCACTATCGGGAGCCATGGCCGGGGACTATAAAACAGAGGACAACACCCTTGGAAAGCTTGGGSTSACAATTGATGGTATGAAAACCAATGACCCAATTCTGACCACAGAAGAATTCAAGAYCGGCAAAGATATCTTTTTCCAGCGYTGTGCCGGATGCCACGGCGTGYTGCGCAAAGGCGCGACGGGYAAGGCRCTGACRGTCGATMTYACCCGYGAATTAGGCTATGATTACCTGCAAGCGTTCATTACCTACGGCTCGCCTGCCGGCATGCCCAAYTGGGGCACGTCCGGTGAACTGACCGATGCYGARATCAGTATCATGGCGCGTTACGTCATGACCRACCCGCCGCAGCCGCCYGAATTCGGGATGCCRGAAATCATGAAAACCTGGCGGGTCTTGGTGGCACCAAAGGATCGCCCAACTAAAAAGATGAATAATCTCGACATCGACAATATTTTCTCGGTCACGTTGCGYGACGCGGGCGAGGTTGCGCTGATTGATGGCRACAGYTATAAAATCATCACCATAATCAAAACCGGTTACGCGGTACATATCAGCCGAATTTCGGCTTCGGGTCGCTATCTCTATGTGATTGGCCGCGATGCCAAGATTAGCATGATCGACCTTTGGATGAAGGTGCCGCGTACCGTTGCCGAGGTAAAAATCGGCACMGAGGCRCGCTCGGTCGAAACCTCTAAATTCCCGGGGTATGAGGATAAATACGCYATTGCCGGGGCCTACTGGCCGCCGCAATATGTTATTATGGACGGYGATACGCTGAAACCGATCAAGGTCGAAAGYACCCGTGGCATGACCGAGGATGAGCAGGTTTATCACCCCGAACCGCGTGTTGCCTCAATCGTKGCCTCYCACTTCAAGCCCGAGTTCATTGTCAGCGTCAAGGAAACCGGCAAGGTTCTGATGATTGATTATTCCGATATCAAGAATCTGAAAGTAACCGAGATCCCTGCCGAGCGCTTTCTGCATGATGGCGGGTTCGACAGCACCGGACGCTAYTTTCTTGTAGCCGCCAACGCGCGCAACAAGGTAGCGATTATTGATACCAAGACCGACAAGCTGGTCAAGGTGGTCGAAACCGGCGGCGTRAAACCGCATCCGGGCCGYGGGGCCAACTTTGTCCACCCGGTTTACGGGCAGGTCTGGGCAACGTCGCATCTCGGTGACGAGACGATCTCGCTGATTGGKACYGAYCCGGTAAATCATCCGGATCAGGCYTGGAACGTGGTRCAAACCTTCGAAGGACTTGGCGGCGGTGCGCTGTTTATCAAGACGAAYCCSCRTTCRGACCATYTGTATGTGGATGCGCCGCTCAAYCCYGAYRMRGATCTTTCCGGTTCGGTTGCTGTATTCGACATCAGCAAGCTKGGCAAGGACGAGCCWGAGTTCAAAACCCTGCCGATTGCCAAATGGGCCAAGATCAAAAAAGGCCAGCCGCGCGTTGTTCAGGGCGARTTYAACAARGCGGGAGACGAAATCTGGTTYTCGGTCTGGAACTCCAAGGACAAGGATTCGGCCATCGTTGTGGTTGATGACAAGACGCTGAAGTTAAAGCATGTCATCAAGGACCCGCGCCTGATCACCCCGACCGGCAAATTCAACGTCTATAATACCCGTAACGACGTTTACTGARCACATTAAAAGGGGGCTTCRCGGCCCCCTTTTAAAAACCCGGARATTTTTNCCGCCGCCCTCGCCCTCAAATTCTCAGTATTTATTTCCTGACTGAAAATTTATTAAAAATCAAAGCCAGCCGTCCTTATCCATTCRAGCGTGTAAAACACGAATGATATCTATGGTTTCATCAACRGGCCGATAAAAGACAARATAGCGCGAAAATTCTTTGATAGGGATATAACGTGTGCCAAAAAGTTCGGTGYAGMTTTTAGCTAAAATCGAAKCGAATAACCYAACAATGTCGGCCNATTCATGTGATTTGGCACGTGATYTGGCACGTGATTTGGGATAACGCCGCCTGTCACCGATGCCATGCGGTTAAAAAATGGCTCGCGCGCTTGTCGTATCCGCCTGATCCTATTRCCGCCCTATTGCCCTCACGTGAANCCCCATAGAACGCCTTTGGGCCGTCATGCACGCGCATGTCACCCACAATCACTTTATGCAAGCTTACTCCCTATAATACAAGGTAAAATCCTGGAAGGAAGCACCATTCATACCGATGGCTGGAGGGCCTATGATGGCCTGATCCTTAACGGTTATGACCATTACCGGGTCAATCACTCGAAAAATGAGTTCGCGCGAGGGAAGTGCCATGTGAACGGCATTGAACGCTTTTGGAGTTTCGCCAAAAGGCGGCTCGCCMAGTTCAATGGTCTTGCKGAGCAGACTTTCTATCTGCACCTGAAAGAATGTGAGTTTAGGTTTAATAACCGTCATGCAGATTTATATGCTATACTACTCAGAGAATTAAGAAAAAATCCCCTCTAAAGGTCACCAGACCCTTAACATTTCAAATCATTCACCCAAAAGTTCGTTGCCACCAGCCGGTTTTCTTGGGGCYGGTATTTTTTGGCGTCTCAGGCGTTTGCGCTTTTGCCACATCTGCTGTTGCGGGCTTGTCATCCGCTTTCTTGTTTTCAGATGGTTTCCGTCTGCTTCTGGCTTGCGGTGGATAGGGGCGCCTTGTGGGCTTTTGATCCGCTTTGACCTCAGGAGCTTCGGCTGTTTTTTCTTCGGAAACAGCCTCATCAGATGGTTTCTTGTTGCCGCGCGTGCGTCTGCGGGGCTTGTCTTCAGCATCGGTAACCGGTGGGGTTTCTTTTACTTCTGAATCCACAGGTGCAGATGGTGCATTTTCAGGACTCTCTACACTGCTTTGATCAGAGGCGTTCCTGTTACCGCGCCGGGGCCGACGACGACGACGGCGCGGCTTGCTGTCCTGATTATCGGAATCAACCGTCGTAACTTCCGGGGTTTCTTCATTCTCTTGACGCTTGTCTTCCCCGTGATCTCTGCTTTTACGGTTCTGATTGCGTTGCCGGTTACGGCGAGGGTTCCCGGACCGATCTTTATTCTGCCCGGATTGTTGATTCTGGGGGCTATTTTGCCTGTCCTGATGTGATTTTTCCGGCGTCTTGTTATCAGAATTTTTCATTTCAAGTCTGTAAGACGCTTCCGTCAGGCTGGTATCAATGGCCACTTCGATGGCGAAGCTATATTGTTCTTCCATACTGACCAGCTTTGTTCGCTTGCCATTGAGCATATAAATAGCCGTTTGTTCCGGCAGATAAACCGTCACTTTATCATTGCGTCCCCGGATGCCTTCCTCTTCCAAAGCGCGCAGGATATGTAAGACCTGCGTTTCCATGGAACGGATTACSCCGGAGCCTTCACAATGGGGGCAGGCGCGGGTGCTGGATTCCAGAACCCCGGCCCGAAGGCGTTGACGGGACATTTCCAACAAACCAAACGAGCTGATCTTGCCAACTTGTATACGCGCACGATCAGATTTTAAGCATTCTTTCATTTTCTGCTCAACGGCGCGGTTATTGCTGCGAACTTCCATATCAATGAAATCAATAACAATCAGCCCGGCCATATCCCGCAGGCGCAGTTGCCGGGCGACTTCCTCTGCGGCTTCCAGATTGGTCTTGCGGGCGGTTTCCTCAATATTATGGCCCTTGGTGGCCTTGCCGGAGTTCACATCAATGGAGACCAATGCCTCGGTCGGGTTAATGACAATATAGCCGCCCGATTTCAGTTGTACCGTCGGCGAATACATGGAATCCAGCTGGCTTTCCACCTGATATTTATGGAGCAGGGGGATGGGGTCCGTATAATGTTTGATCTTGCGGGCATGGCTTGGCATGAGCAGGCGCATGAAGGAACGGGCAGTTTTATAACCATCCTCTCCCTCCACAAGGATTTCGTCTATTTCCCGGGTATAGAGRTCGCGAATACTGCGCTTGATTAAATCGCCTTCTTCGTTGATCAACACCGGGGCCACRGATTTAAGCGTTCGCTCTCTAATGCCTTCCCATGTGCGAATCAAATAATCAAAATCCCGCTTGATTTCCGTTTTCGTCCGGCTTTGTCCGGCGGTACGGATAATACAGGCAATGCCGCTGGGCATATTCAGTTCAGCCAGAATTTTTTTCAGGGATTTACGTTCGCTCACACTGGCAATTTTGCGGCTGACACCGCCGCCGTGTAAAGTATTGGGCATTAAGACACAATAGCGGCCAGGCAGGGACAGATAAGTGGTCAGCGCCGCGCCCTTGTTGCCGCGTTCTTCCTTGACCACCTGTATCAGCATGACCTGATTTTTCTTGATGACTTCCTGAATTTTATATTTCCGGCGCAGTCCCTTGGCGATTTTTACCCGCAGTCTTTCGGCGGCCTCTTCATCATCCAGAGCATTGGCGGCCTCTTTTTCAATATCGGAATCAATGTCATCATCATCATCACTATCTTCCAGACTATCTTCCAGACTATCTTCCGGACTATCTTCCGGGGAAACATCCTCAGTGATTGTGTCCGGCTCTGCAACATTTTCAGCCTTAGTGATAGAGGGACCGTCAGATTCCGCATCTTCTTCAGGAGAACTATCCTGTTTATCTTCCGGTTCAATAACCTCTATATCAATAGTCTCAACTGCTTCCGCCTCATTGGCGGCGACATCCGGGCTTTCTTCAGAAACATTTTCTTCCGAATTTTCGCCAGAATCTTCTGAGTCTTTTTCTGCCTTGGTAGCGCGGGGTTTTGATTTTCTCCGAGGTTTTCTTTTTGGTTTCTTCTCAGGAATGTCCTCATCTTCTTCAAGAAGCTTGGCATAGGCCGCCGCTTCTTCAGCAATCAGGGCTTCCCGGTCAGAAACTGGAATCTGGTAATAATCAGGATGTATTTCGCTGAAAGCAAGAAACCCGTGGCGATTACCGCCATATTCTACGAAGGCCGCCTGCAGGGAAGGCTCAACGCGGGTTATTTTTGCTAAATAGATGTTGCCTTTGATTTGCTTCTTGGCAGAAGATTCATAATCAAATTCTTCAACTCGGTTTCCATGAACGATTGCTACGCGCGTTTCTTCTTCGTGCGAGGCATCGATTAACATTTTTATGGTCATTTAAATTTTCTCCACAATCATATCCGCTCAAACCCGTTATGCTATTGGCATTTAACAGGCGTGCTGGCGTATGATTGTTGTTTGTCTTGGGGTTTAAAAAGGTGGCAGCCACAGACTTAACAAAGGCAAATATCAGCGCAGGCAAACGGCGCATAACGCCCATTTGAGAGAACTGAGCAATAGCCAAGGTGCTGTGAATGCTGGAATTCATAATATTTACGTCTTTATTCTTTTGGCCGGAATTTCCGACCCATTTATTACGGTTGCTCATATATCACACAGTTGTGCCTAAATATGTCAACATGCTTAACATAACCATACAAAGGATACTCTACAATAGCTAAAGCATTTATTTTTATAAATAATTAATGAGAGTTGGTTAAATATCGGTTACATTACAGCATATTTTTTCATAATAAATTCATAATTCAGGTGGTCTGCGCGTAAATATGGAACAAATGATACGGAAAATTATCAAACTATGCCTGTTGATTATAATCAGCGGTTTTTCCAGCCAGTTTTCCGCCACCACCACATGGGCCAAAACACCGGAAGTTTCCGCCATCCGCATTGGCCATAGCGGCGGCAAGACCCGTTTTGTTCTGGACATTAATCAAAATATTAAGTTCAACATCTTCACGCTTGCCAATCCCAATCGCGTGGTCATTGATATTTCGGAAGTTGTCTGGAAAAGCAATTTTGGCGGCGCGAAGGGCAAGGGCTTTATTGATCGTTATCGTTATGGCTTGTTTAAGGCGGGAACATCCCGCATCGTCCTGGATGTCAAGGGGCCGGTCAGGGTGCAAAAAGCCTTTATAATCAAACCGAAACGGAACAAGCCCTACCGTTTCGTCATTGACTTGAAAAAGACCAGCAAACAGACTTTTGTCAAAAACATTAAAAAGCCTGTCGCTCGACCAGCTATAAAAAAGGCCGTTGTCAGCCGAAAAAAAGACCTGAGAGGCTCGCGTAAGAAAAAACTGATTGTTATCGACCCCGGCCATGGGGGGCATGATCCTGGAAACCTTGGCGGAAAAGGCTATCGCGGATTTCCGGAAAAAACCGTTGTTTTAAGTGCCGCAAAAACCATTCAGCAGGAATTGGAAAAGACCGGACGCTATCACGTGATCATGACGCGCAGCCACGATGTTTTCGTGAAACTGCGTAATCGCAGTCGTATCGCCCATAATAGACAGGCCGACCTGTTTATCTCTATCCATGCGGATAGTTTCAAAAGCCCGAAAGTACGCGGCGCTACGGTCTATACCCTGTCCGAAAAGGCATCGGATAAAGAGGCCGCCGCCATGGCTGCCCGGGAAAATAAGTCCGACATCATTGCCGGCATGGATCTGGATGAGGAAATTGACATTGTGCAATCGATTTTGATTGACCTTGTCAAACGGGAAACCATGAATCTGTCCAGCAGTTTCGCCAATGAATTAATCCCCCAATTGAAAAAAGCCGTTGTTCTGAGAACCCGTCCCCACCGGACGGCGGGATTGATTGTCCTGAAGGGGCTTGATGTGCCATCGGTTCTGGTGGAACTGGGCTATCTGACCAATCGCAAGGATGCCAAACTTCTGATGCAGAAGGAAACCCAGAAGAAAATCGGAAAATCAATTGTAAAAGCCGCTGATAATTTCTTCAACAAGACCTATGTTGCGAACTAAAGGGCATCATTTTCCTTCGGAGCCGCTTTTCCCTTGATCAAGTCATCGTGCTGACATATTTAGATCTTACGAATAAAGCGCAGTTCAGGATAACATTCTATATATTATGACAAAAAACCGGCGTAAATCCCTGATTAATATACTAGGTGGTACGATTGTAGCTCTCTTGCTGGGGGCCGTGGCAACTGTGGTTGGAATTCTTTATATCCTAAATCATTATGGCAAGGATCTGCCGGATTATTCCCAATTAGCCCAGTATGAACCGCCCATCGTCAGCCGAATCTATGCCGGGGACGGTAGTCTGCTTTCGGAATTTGCCAAGCAAAAACGGCTTTATATTCCCATATCCGCCGTACCACCGCGATTGATACAGGCCTATCTATCGGCAGAGGACAAGAATTTTTATACCCACGGCGGCTTGGATTACCTTGGCCTGATGCGGGCTGTGGTTACGAATATAAAGAATATTTTCACCGGCGGCGGCAAGGTCGGGGCTTCTACTATTACCCAGCAGGTAGCCAAAAACTTCCTGCTCAGCGGCATTCAAACCTATGAGCGCAAGATCAAGGAGGCCATACTGGCCTACCGCATTGAAAAGGCCTTCACTAAAGATCAGATACTGGAATTATATCTCAATGAGAATTATCTGGGCTATGGATCATATGGCATTGCGGCGGCAGCCCTCAGTTATTTCAATAAATCCATAGATCAGCTTGAGCTTGAGGAAATGGCTTATCTTGCGGCTCTGCCAAAGGCTCCGAGCAATTATCACCCTATTCGGAAATATAAACGGGCCGTGGCCCGCCGTAACTGGGTGTTAAAACGCATGTATGTGGAAGGGTATATCACCGAAGAAGAAAAAAATATTGCCCAAAGCAAGCCGCTTGTCACCGCAAGCCGGGACAAGACCCGCATCTTCAAGGCCGAATATTTTGCTGAGGAAGTGCGGCGCGAGCTGAAAAGCATGTATGGCAATCAGGAGCTTTATGAGGGCGGCCTGTTCGTGCGAACATCCCTGTCCCCGAATTATCAGGTCATTGCCGAACGGGAGCTGAAACGCGGCCTTGTCGCCTATGACCGCCGTCATGGCTGGCGCGGACCTATAAGACATGTTTCTCTGGATGATACGCCCGCTTTGTCTCAGCAACTGGAAAAACTGGGCGAGATCGTCAAACAGGATATTCCTCTTGGTATTAAACGCTGGCAACTGGCGATGGTGACAGCGGTGAATGACGAAAAGGCCTATATTCTGCTGGCCGATGGCAGCCGGGGCCGTATTGATTTTGATGAGCTTAAATGGGCGCGGCAGTGGAAGAGAAAAGAATATCTCGGGCCCAAAATCACCAAGGCGACAGAGGTTCTTTTCCCCGGTGATATTATTGCCGTGGAGGAAGTTTTCAAAAAAGCCCCGCCGGAAGACACGCTTCAGGAAATTGACATTACCCGCACTTTTGGTTTGCGGCAAATACCAGAAATTAACGGCTCCTTGATCGCTATGGACCCCCATACCGGGCGGGTTCTGGCTATGGTGGGCGGTTATGATTTCAAACGCAGCGAATTTAACCGGGCCACACAAGCCAAACGTCAACCCGGTTCGGCTTTCAAGCCCTTTGTCTATACGGTGGCTCTGGAACATGGCTTCACCCCGTCAAGCCTGATCCTTGATGCGCCCTTTGTGATTGAACAGGGGTATGGCCTCGGTAAATGGAAGCCCCAGAATTCCAGCAATAAATTCTACGGCGCCAGCACCTTGCGCCTTGGCCTTGAAAAATCCCGCAACCTGATGACGGTGCGGCTTGCCCAATATCTCAAGATGGATGGCATCGTGGAAATTGCCGAACGGATGAATATCATGGATGATATGCCGCCCGTCCTCTCCATGGCCCTTGGAGCGGGTGAGACGACATTGCTCAAACTGACCACGGCGTATGGCATGATAGTCAATGGTGGCTACAAGGTCACGCCGACCTTCATTGATCGCATACAGGACCGCCACGGCAAAACCATCTTCAAACATGATCAGCGCCAATGTCCGGACTGCCTTGTTCCAGAATGGCACAATCAGCCGGAGCCGRAAATTCCCGACGACCGCACGCAGGTTCTCGACCCGGTGACGGCCTATCAGATGGTTTCCATGCTGGAAGGCGTGGTACAAAGGGGAACAGGGATCAGAATACGCGCCCTCAAAAAACCTTTTGCCGGCAAGACCGGAACCTCCAATGACAGCTTTGACACATGGTTTATCGGTTTCTCGCCTGATCTGGTCGTTGGCGTTTTCGTTGGCTTTGATAAACCCCGTTCGCTGGGCAGGCATGAGGAAGGGGCCTCAGTGGCTGTGCCTATTTTTCGGGACTTTATGCGGGCGGCAACCAAAAACGCGCCGGTGATACCTTTTCGTATCCCTCCGGGCGTACGTCTGGTCAGGGTCAACCCGAAAACCGGCCAAATCGCTGCCGTGGGAGAGAAAAATACCATTTTRGAAGCCTTYCGTCAGGGGACTTTTCCGACAAAAAAAGGCGAAGTACTTGACGGATTTAATTCTCTGGTGCAAACAAAGACCAAGCTCCGCACCGGAACGGGCGGRATCTATTAATTTTTGTTGAGTAATAYAGAATGAAAGCCGAAATACAGACATCAATCGATAAAATCAAGCAGTCGCTCGAACTGCTGAGGAGGCAYCTTTGACTGGGATGTTGCCCTTGACAGACTGGAAGAATTAACCGCTCTTTCCGAAGACCCGGACCTCTGGTCCAACCCGGCAAATGCCCAGAAACTGATGCAGGAAAAGAACAGSCTGGAGCAATCCGTMAAYCTGTGTAAATCCGTTGATCAGGAGCTTTCCGATAATATAGAACTTATCGAAATGGGTGAGATGGAGGGCGATGAGGACATYATTCAGGAGGCTGAGAATGCCATCGAAGCCCTGACCGAAAAGGCCGGRGARCTGGARTTTSAGACYCTGCTGTCSGGYGAGGCGGACAGCAATCATACTTACCTTGAAATTCATTCCGGGGCCGGGGGCACCGAAAGTCAGGACTGGGCCAATATGCTGCTTAGAATGTATAGCCGCTGGGGCGCCGCCCATGGCTGCAAAGTTGAACTGATGGAACTGCATAACGGCGAGGAAGCCGGGATTAAATCGGCCACTATTCAGRTCAAGGGGGAAAATGCCYATGGCTGGCTGAAGACCGAAAGCGGGGTTCATCGGCTGGTCCGCATCTCGCCCTATGATTCCAATGCCCGCCGTCATACCAGCTTTGCCAGTGTCTGGGTTTATCCGGTGATTGATGATAATTTTGAAGTGGAAATCAACGAAAGTGATCTGCGCATTGATACCTACCGSGCATCCGGCGCCGGGGGGCAGCATGTGAATACCACAGATAGCGCGGTGCGGATTACCCATATCCCCACCAATATCGTCGTCCAGTGCCAGAACGACCGTTCCCAGCATAAGAACCGGGCGGCRGCTATGAGTATGCTGAAAGCGCGTCTGTATGAGGCTGAATTACAACGCCGTGAGGATGAGGCGAGTGCCACCCATGACAGCAAGTCTGACATCGGCTGGGGCCATCAGATACGCTCTTATGTCTTACAACCCTATCAGATGGTAAAAGACCTGCGCACGGGCGTTGAATCAAGTCAGCCGGACAAAGTTCTGGACGGTGAAATAGATGTTTTTCTCAACGCCGCCCTTGCCGCCCGTGTTCATGGCAGCGCAGATAGCGTGGAAGATTTGGACTAAAGCCTAGGCGGTTTTCTGTTCCGGTGGTTTCCCGCCTGTAATTTTTGCAGGGCCCGCGCTGTCCTGACCTGCATTGGTTTTATGGGTAAGCTTGCCCTCAATAAAGGCCCCGGCTTCTACGCTCAGGGTTTCATGGAACAGGTCGCCGGTAACTTTGGCCGTTTTCTCAAGGCGAATATTACGGCCATTGATTTGACCTTTTACGGTACCTTTAACCGTGACCTTATCGGCGGTCACCACGCCCTTTACGGCGCCCTGTTCACCAATGGTGAGGGAGGCACAACGTACGTCGCCTTCTATGGTACCATCAAGCTGCATCTCGCCAAGTGTGGTGATATTGCCTGTGATGGTGACATCGGAACTGATGATGGAGGGGACGGAATTTGTCGGGCGTGTTGATTTATTCATGGTGCTAGCTGTCATACTCTTGTCGTTGGATTTTGAGAACATTATTCGATGCCTTAAATATTTTCTGCGGGTTAATAGGCTTGCCATTAAACCAGATTTCGTAATGCAGGTGCGGGCTGGTACTGCGACCTGTTGATCCCATCAGGCCAATTTTCTGTTCCAGCGTGACCTTGTCACCTTTTTTCACCAATATCTTGGAAAGATGACCATATCGTGACCGAAATCCATTTCCATGATTAATTTCAATAAAATTACCATATGCCCCGTTGCGGCCAGCCTTGGTAATGGTGCCATTGGCTGAAGCATAGATGGGCGTTTTCCACCATCCGGCCATATCAATACCGTGATGACGGGCCCATTTCTTCTTGAAAGGATCCTTGCGAATACCAAAAGAGCTTGAAATATAATATTTCTTAGCCGGTTTTCCGATCGGGATATGCTGCATGGCACTTTCCAGATCAATCAGTAGATTATGACGGGCATATAATTTGGCAAAAGGTTCGTTGGATGATAGGTCAATATCGTTATTTTCAGAATAAAGAATGAACGGTCCGCCCATGGCCATGGACAGGGATGGCCTGTTTTGAGACAGTTGAATTAATTTACTGCTCTTAATACCGGACGCCTTCAAGGTGTTTTCCACATAGTCAATTTTACGGGATATGCGGCTAATCATTCTTTCGGCAAGGGCCTGTTGCTGTTGCTCAATACGGGCAATGCTGAATTCAAAGTTGGYCAACTGYGTCTTATGGTTYTGATAAACACCAATCACRTCGGMAGATYCAGCRTTATAGCTGATCACATCGGGTTCGGGATTGTTTTTTTGTGGCAGTGTATTTTTTACCTGTGACTGCTTTTGGTCCGGCAGTATGGTTGAGGAAAGAGACTTATCGGATTCCAGGAGCTGTTGCAGATAAATCTGACGCTGTTCCAGKGCCATGGTTGATTTCTGAATATCTTTCTTCAGATTATCAAACTGTTCATTTGCCTTAGTATAGTTTTTTTCTGCCTTKGCCAGTTCCACATCTTTTGCCGCCAGTATCTCGGCACGAAAAACATAACTGTACGAAGTRAGGGCAGACCAGACGAAAACGCCGAACACCGCCGAAATGGCGATAAGCTGGGTAYGGTGGGATACGGAAAYRAAMCGAACAACGCCGTTGGTCCTGAAATACAGCTGCCTTTCAGGGAAACGTTGTGTGACCGTTTCTCTCAATTTCATAAAAAAATTTGAAATTGTCCTCGTCCTCTCGCTCACTAAAACCCGCCTTTATTTTTTATAGGCTRCATTTGATACTAAAGCGTAAATAAATGCAATAATTTTCATTGAATAGCAGATATTTACCCTGAATATAAGTATAATTTAATTCTTTTCCTGCGCAAGGGGCAGATAATATTTTTCTTCAAAGCCCGCCCGGGATCTGGCTTCCTTGTTAAAGGGTGGTTTTATCTGGCCCTTGAAATATTGTTGCACAAGCTTTTGATATGTTTTCACCGGATCAAAATTTTGCCGTTCACATAAATAATTAAACCATTTCTGTCCGGCGTGAACGTGGGAAATCTCCTCATCATAAATAAGGGTCAATATCTCAGCGCTTTTCGTATCTTCTGCCTTAGTCAACCGGGCAATTATAGCTGGCGTTACGTCAAGCCCACGGGCCTCCAATACCARAGGGACAATGGCAATCCGTGCCAATAAATCATGGGCCGTATCCATGGCAGATTGCCACAGACCATCATGGGCGGGCATATCTCCGTAAATAGCCCCGTAAGCCTGCAACCTGTCAATCAACATCTGAAAATGCCGGGCTTCATCATCTGCTACTCGAACCCAGTCGTCGGTAAATTCCTTTGGCATATCCTGCCCAAAACGCGCCACCATATCCCAGGCCAGATCAATGGCATTAAATTCAATATGGGCAATCGCATGAAGYAAAACTGTCACATTACGCCGCTTTGGCATATATCGGGGCATGAGAAGCTCAGGTGTCGCAGGYCGGGCAGGGCGATTTGGTGGGTTGGCCGGAAAGGCGTGAGATAATTCCCCCGCAATCCACCCCTTGGCATGGCGATGACTAAGCTGGATTTTATCTTCCGGACGGGCTGAATTCAGGATTGCAATGGCCGCATCGCCAATGGTGGGCGCAGGAGCCGTCATTAAAGTTCTTTTACCGCCTCCAGCACCGCATCAGCATGGCCTTTGACTTTTACTTTATGCCAGATTTTCTGGATTACGCCATTCTGATCTATGAGGAAAGTGGCCCGCTCAATGCCCATATATTCCCGGCCATAGAGTTTTTTCAGAATCCAGACGCCGTAAGCCTCACATAATATGCCCTCTTCATCAGATATAAGGTTGATTTCAAGCTCCTGCTTGGCAATGAAATTCTGATGGCGTTTCATACTGTCTTTAGAGGCACCGAGAATGATGGCCCCTGCCGCTTCAAATTCAGCCTTTTTAGCGGTAAAGTCCCTTGCTTCCGTGGTACAGCCCGGCGTGCTGTCCTTTGGGTAAAAGTATAAAACCAGTTTTTTGCCCTTGAAATCGCTCAGGCTTACAATATCACCATTTTCATTTGGCAGGGAAAAATCAGGGGCTTTTTGGCCGACGTCCGGCATAGTAAAATCCTTATTTAAATAGGGTCTGGTGAACTTTAGAGGGGATTTTTTCTTAATTCTCTGAGTARTATAGCATATAAATCTGCATGACGGTTATTAAACCTAAACTCACATTCTTTCAGGTGTAGATAGAGAGTCTGCTCCGCAAGGCCATTGAACTGGGCGAGCCGTCTTTTGGCGAAACTCCAGAAGCTATCGATACCGTTCACATGGCACTTCCCTCGCGCGAACTCTTCGTGCCCCGAAGTAACTCTCATCCAGCTCAAAGGTCTCTGTATTGGCAAGTCTATCTCTATCAATCCGAGCAATATAAAGCCGTAAATTCCCATATATAACTTTACAGAACCGATGGGATATATGGCTGATCTGGTGGGTTTCATAGGCGTTTAAATCCATTGCAAAGCATCTTAAAAAACGCCTGAATTTAGCCTCCGAAACATGAGAACGATTGTAATACTTGTTTTTTCTCTTAATCATAATGCTTTAGCCTAACATATCGTTAGCTAAAGTTCACCAGGCCCGTGTTAAATATAGGGCCTGACATATGCCGGGCCTTATTTTTACCAAAAAGAACTTATAACATTGTTCATGTCAGGTATATATTGAGGTCGTATAATCATCCCATTGTGACAACAAAAATGCCTATTCCATTTGACGGATCAAAAATCAATAACTAACGTGATGCTATGATATTTAAATTCAGACTTTCCTATCCGACGATTCTGGCCTGCCGGATTATCTGCGTGGCAACTATAATGGCCCTTGGCCTGCCCAGCTACAGTTATGCTGCAAAAAAAAGCGGCGGTCTTTCCATTCTACGGGATGCAGAAATTGAGCGAACGATCCGTCATATGGCGGAGCCTATTTTTAAAGTTGCTGGTCTGGACAAAGATTCCGTCAGCACTTAYCTGCTCAATGATAACACGTTGAATGCTTTCGTTGCAGGTGGACAGAATATCTTYATTCATTCCGGCCTCTTGCTCACGGCAAGGGATGCTAACGAAGTCATTGGCGTCATTGCCCATGAAACCGGACATATCACAGGTGGTCACCTTATCAATTTCTCCGATCGTACCAAAGGGGCAACAGTGATGACACTGCTCGGGGCAATTCTTGGGGCGGCGGCTATTGCGGCAGGCTCCGGGGATGCGGGGATGGCGCTAATCCTCGGCGGGCAACAGATTGGCACACGAACTTATTTGAAATATAGCCGGGATCAGGAATCTGCKACCGATCAGGCTGGGATGACGTTCCTTGAGAAATCAGGCCAGTCCGCCATTGGATTGATTAATTTCCTGGATTATCTTGGCGATCAGGAACTCATGGCAGGCCGGTACCGCGATCCCTATGCCAGCACCCACCCGGTAAGCCGTGATCGTATTTCAAAGATTCGGCAACGGGCGGAAAAATCTCCCTATTTCAAGACTAAAACAGAYCCTGTTATTGAAAATGAATTCAAACGGTTGCAGGCRAAACTCTATGGTTATTTAAAACCGCCCTATGCAACACTTAATAAATACCCAATAAAAAATCAGAGCCTTTATGCCAAATATGCCCGTGTTTTTGCCTATAACAAAAGACATGAAATAGATAAAGCTCTCGCAGAGATCAGTGATTTGCTKAATAATTATCCCAATGATCCTTWTTTCTGGGAAACGAAGGGACAGATATTATTTGAGAATGGCCAGGTTAAAGACTCAATTATTCCTTACCGCAATGCGGTGAAAAACCTTCCCGATGAAACTTTGATCCGGGTTTCACTTGCCCAGTCCCTGATAGCCACAGACGACGATAGCTATCTGGATGAGGCACTTGATAATCTTGAATATGCCCTTGCGCGCGATCCTCATAATTCCTTCGCCTGGTATCAGGCTTCTATTGCCTATCACCGTAAAAAGGATGAGGCGATGACCTATTATTCCACGGCGGAGCGTTTCATGTTAGTAGGGAATTTGCGCGGTGCGATGATAAATGCCAAACATGCCGTTGATACGCTACCCAAAAATACACCGCAAAGGATGCGGGCGCAGGATATATTAATGGTCACGGAATCAAATATGTCTGGCAAAGATCATAAAAAACAGAAGAAACAGAAGAAAAAAAATAACCATTAGAAAGCGAACAATATTTTATGTCTCAAATTATTAAAAAAACCAGGTTCTTATTTCTTGGGGTGTTTTTTTTGATGACAAGTTTTACAGCTTATGCACAGGAAAATGACTTTTCTTCCGGCCAAAAAGAAAAAATTAATCAGATGATCCGAACCTATATCCTTGAACATCCTGAAATTCTGCCGGAGGCCATACAAATTCTTCAAAACCGCAGCAAGGTCGCAAAGCTGGCACAGAATTATACGGCCCTTTATGAGGATGGTTTCAGTTATATCGACGGCAATGAAAACGGCGATCTGACCATGATAGAGTTTTTTGACTATAATTGCGGTTATTGCAAACGTGTGCTCAAGGCTGTGGAAAGGCTGAAAAAAGAAGATAAGAATCTGAGGATAATATACAAAGAATTTCCCATTCTATCCGAATCCTCCTATACCGCATCCAAGGCCGCCATGGCCTCTATAAAACAAGGAAAATACGAAAAATTTCACGTTGCTATGCTAAGTAATTCCGGGAGTTTGACCGAAGACCGGATATTTGAAATAGCCAAAGAAATTGGCCTTGATGTCAAACAACTGGCCAAGGATATGACCAGCCCGGTTTTGGAAAGAAATATCAAAATTAATCAGAACCTGGCTCAGACACTGGGCATTACCGGCACACCGGGGTTTATCATTGGCGATACCATTGTTCCCGGCGCCCTGCCCTATGAGGAATTGGTCAAACTCATTAAAAAAGCCCGACAACAAAAAAACCGTAAATGATTATATAAGTCCCGCCAAAGGGGATGAAGGGTCGGCATATAGTTTTTTCGGCATTCTTCCGGCGAAATAAGCCAACCGGCCCGCTTCCACGCCAAGCCGCATGGCGCGGGCCATGGCAATGGGGTCTTTGGCCTCGGCAATGGCCGTATTCATAAGCACGCCGTCACAGCCAAGCTCCATGGCTTCCGCCGCATCGGACGCCGTCCCAACGCCCGCATCAACCAAAACCGGCACGTTAGCCTGTTCGATGATCAATCTGATCTGAACCGGATTTTGGATACCAAGGCCGGAACCGATTGGCGCGCCAAGCGGCATAATCGCGCAACAGCCAAGGTCTTCCAGACGTTTGGCCATTATGGGGTCATCACTGCAATATACCATCACGTCAAAGTCTTCTTTGATCAGGACTTCCGCCGCATGCAGGGTCTCAACCATGTTAGGGTACAGGGTTTTCTGGTCCCCCAGCACTTCGAGCTTAACCAGATTCCATCCCCCACCCTCCCGGGCAAGGCGCAGAGTACGTATCGCATCATCGGCGGTGAAACAGCCAGCGGTATTGGGCAGGTAGGTGTATTTTTTTGGATCAAGATAATCAACCAGCATGGGCTGGTCCGGGTTCATGATATTCACCCGGCGGGTGGCGACCGTGACAATTTCCGCGCCGGAGGCTTCAACTGCGCGGGCGGTTTCCTCAAAATCCTTGTATTTTCCGGTACCCACGATCAAGCGTGAGGTAAAATCCCTGCCGGCAATGGTAAATTTCTCTTGTTTTTGCTCTGTCATATTATTTTCCGCCACCAATAAAATGTACTATTTCCAGCCGGTCACCAGCTATGATTATCACATCCTGATATGTTGTTTTGGACACAATTTCAAGGTTTCTTTCAACGGCCACCTTGGCCGGGTCAAGGTTTAAATCCTGCAATAACATATCAAGATTCTGTCCTTGCTTGACATTATGTGGATCGCCGTTAATGGTAATTTCAATCACGATGTTTATTTCCGCTTTTTAGGGTCAGGACCTAATTCAATCCTTTATAGTTTACTATTAATCCACGTCAAATGTATATTCGTTGTTTTCAAAGCGGGTGTAAGATATTATACACGGTGGGGATAAATAATTACACGGGTTGGCATGACTAACGTCAGTGAAAAAAACATACTGGTTCTGAATGGGCCAAATTTGAATATGCTGGGTACGCGGGAGCCGGAGATATATGGTTCTGAAACCCTGAGCGACATTGAAAGCAAGATGACGGCCCATGCCGGAAAACTGGGCTACAGCATTGATTTCCGTCAAAGCAACAGCGAAAGCGAACTGATTGGCTGGATACAACAGGCCGGGAATAATGCGCAGGCCATTCTGTTAAATGCCGGGGCTTTCACCCATACATCTGTAGCCATATTGGATGCCTTGCAGACGGTGAATATTCCTGTCATAGAGGTTCATCTGTCAAATATCTTCCGGCGGGAGGAATTTCGTCATCATTCCTATATATCACCGGCGGCAAATGGTGTAATCTGTGGCTTTGGTGGCAACAGTTATATTCTGGCGCTTGATGCCGCACATGCTATTTTGAGTTAAGTAATAAAAGGACGATTATATGTCGAAAATGTTTGTAGATCAGGATGTTATTCGTGACCTGGCAACATTGCTGAATGAGACTGACCTTACCGAGATCGAGGTTCAGGACGGGGAAAAAAAAATCAGGGTAGTTCGGAATATAAGTGTTGCAGCCCCGGTTGCTATCGTTGCAGCTCCGGCCATATCAGTACCTGTTGCCCCGGAAACAGCCGTGGCTGACAAGGATCACCCCGGTACGGTGGCCTCCCCTATGGTGGGCACACTTTATATGGCGGCGGACCCGGAAAGTGATGATTTTATCAAGATCGGTGACGAGGTTGCCGTAGGGCAAACTTTGATGATCATCGAAGCCATGAAGGTCATGAACCAGATTCCGGCACCCAAAAGCGGTACGGTTACTAAAATTCTGGTAGAAAACGCACAGCCGGTTGAGTTCGGCGACCCCCTTGTGATTATTGAATAGCGGACAATATATGTTTGACAAAGTTTTAATTGCCAACCGCGGTGAAATTGCTCTTCGTATTCATCGGGCCTGTCAGGAAATGGGGATCGCCACCGTTGCGGTTCATTCGACGGCGGATGAAAATGCCATGCATGTCCGTCTGGCTAATGAAAGTGTCTGTATCGGACCGCCCGCCTCCAAAGACAGCTACCTTAACATCCCGTCCATTATCGCTGCGGCGGAAATCACGGGCGCGGATGCCATTCATCCGGGATATGGTTTTCTATCCGAAAACGATAAATTTGCCGAAATCGTTGCTGAACATAAATTTGAATTTATCGGCCCGACAGCCGACCATATCCGGCTGATGGGCGATAAAATTTCGGCAAAGAAAATTGTCAAAAAACTGGGCATTCCGGTTGTTCCCGGCTCAGACGGTGAAGTGAACGATATTACGGACGCCAAAAAAATCGCCAAAGACATTGGTTATCCGGTCATTGTAAAGGCAGCATCCGGCGGCGGTGGGCGCGGCATGAAAGTGGTTCATAGCGAAAATGAACTGGATAACGCCATCAAGGCTTGCAAGAAAGAGGCTGGGGCTTCCTTTGGCGATGATGCGGTATATCTGGAAAAATACCTCACCCTGCCCCGTCATATTGAATTTCAGRTCATTGCCGACAARCATGGTAATGTCTGCCACCTTGGGGAACGGGATTGTTCCTTGCAGCGCCGCCATCAGAAGGTTCTGGAAGAAGCCCCCTCCCCGGCATTGAACAGCGCCGAGCGCACCCGTATGGGYGAYGTGGTAAGTAAAGCCATWGAGGGCCTGGGTTATATCGGGGTTGGCACCATTGAGTTTCTCTATGAAAAYGGTGAATTTTACTTCATTGAGATGAATACCAGGCTTCAGGTTGAGCATCCGATCACGGAAATGATTACCGGTATTGATCTGGTRCGGGAGCAAATTCGCGTGGCCTCTGGCCTGCCGCTTTCCTTTAGCCAGGAAGACATTAAATTTTCCGGCCATGCCATTGAATGCCGGATTAACGCGGAAGATCCCTTCACTTTTGTGCCTAGCCCCGGAAAAATTGGTGATTATCATACGCCGGGCGGTTTGGGTGTCCGGGTGGATTCCGGCATCTATTGCGGCTATACTGTCCCGCCCTATTATGACAGCATGATYGCCAAGYTRATYGTTCACGGYAAAACCCGWAATGAATGTYTGATGCGGCTCCGGCGCTCTCTCGGGGAATATGTCATTGATGGTATTAAAACCACCATCCCTCTTCATCAAAATCTGATCAGGGAAACAGATTTTATTAATGGGGTTTATGACATTCACTGGTTGGAAAATTACCTGAATAATATGGACTGATGGGTCAAATAACCGCAGATTTAATCATTCATGCCTATGCTCAGGGTATTTTCCCCATGGCGGAAACAGCCGAATCCTCAGATGTTTTCTGGGTGGACCCGAAGAAGCGCGGCATCATACCGCTGGACCAATTTCACCTGCCCAGAAARCTGGCCCGGACAATTCGTAAAGCCCCCTTTGATATTAGAATAGATACCGCCTTTATAGAAGTAATCAAAGGCTGTGCTGACACAATAATGAACGCGGGACGGCAGGAAACCTGGATCAATGATCAGATCATAGGRCTCTATGCCCAGCTTTTTGATCAGGGCTTTGTTCATACMGTRGAATGTTGGCAGGATGGTGAGCTTGTAGGTGGCCTSTATGGGGTTTCAATCGGCGGCGCATTTTGCGGGGAAAGTATGTTTCACCGGGTGACAGATGCCAGCAAGGTTGCYYTGGCYTATCTKGTGGCGCGYCTGAARRYYGGGGGYTATTGYYTGCTGGATACCCAGTTCATCACCCCTCATCTGTCCCAATTCGGGGCAATGGAAATCCCGCGCCATGATTATAAAATGCGTYTRRCRCARGCCCTTGAAATAGAMGGGGATTATTATTCTCTGGGYAGGGAYGCRGGGCCGGAAACCATCTTGCARTCTTTAACCCATACATCATAAACCGGATGTTCAAGKGGCGATAAGGCCGGGCTWGAGGCAAACATCCAGCCGGAAAAAACTTTTTTACTCTGATTRTTATGGCCCACATCGGTAATTTCTAGAAATGCACTGGTTTCTGGCTTTTCTTCCGGTGGATTGGTCCGGCAGTAACGCAGGGTAATTTCCAGAGTACCAAAACGCACGGTTTCATCCTGCCKGATTTCAATGGTGGAGAGTTGGGTGGTTATCTTGTCCAGCGCGGMCAAYGTGACRACATCAACCTTATCCAATATGGGGGCGRTCTCTGTTTGCCCGAAAGCGGGTGAGATAAACAGGCTTAACAGGGCAAATATTATGGCCCGAAAAKCCATTATTTGTTATCACCCTTACCGGCGAACTTGTCAAGAAGGCCTAGGAAATCCACKGCMCCCTGCGTATTGGTGATTTCATCACCTTCTTGCAGAATTTCATCCGCATCATCACCGGGATCAAGGACCAGGTAATTACCGCCCAGTAAGCCCTCTGACGTGATCTTGGCAAAGGTGCTGTCRCTCAGGACAATAGAAGGATCAATGCTKATTTTTACAACGGCAAAAAAGGTATTTTTATCCAGATATTGGTCGGTAATAGACCCGACCTTAATGCCGCTTATTTTRACATCACCGCCMACGGAAAGCCCGTCAACCTTGTCRAATTTCACAATATAGGTCTTACCGCCATTGGGGGAAACATTGGCATGGCTAAAGGCAAAATATAAAAAACTTCCGGTAACCACCAAAATGATAGCCCCCATCAATGTCTCGACGATGTTATTTTTCATATTATTATTGCCCTGTGTYTTATTGAATTATMGTTACGGTCCGGGAGTCCATGATTCGTAATCGCCTGTGGTTTTCGGACGCTTGCCGCCCTCATTCAGGCTSCCKGTSGGGTAATAGGCATGGACAGTGCCGGTCATATTCGGCTCCAGATCTTTTTCCCATACCTTGCGGTCMGGTTTGCGTTCCAGCGGCGTATAGTCAACCGTATGATGGAGCCACATATGCCATTCCGGCGGAATTTTAGAGGCCTCAATGTCTGTCTTGTATATCACCCAGCGTTTGGGCCCCTTTTTCCCCTGGTAATAGACATTGCCCTGAACGTCCTCGCCAACCTTTTCACCTTTGAAAAAAGTATGAACAAGGGTTCCGATTGTAGCCCCGTACCACCATCCACACATCCGTCTGATAAAAGCAACCATCTTAAAGTTCCCGCGTAATATTAATCAGTTTCACCTGTTTTCTATACCCCGTGGCCTAAACCATAACAACCATAAAAAAAAWTCAGGCTATATTATGGCGCACAAAAGGATAATTTTCCCTGAACAGTTAATTTGTTAACAATTTATGTTCACCTGCCCGACTCATTGAGAACACCATATATAGCAAAGTCAAGGCCACGCACCCACAATATATATGAAAAAAAAGCTATTCCTCAGTCTTTTCTTATAATAGACTTGGCGTCTGTCAGTTAACCATAACAAAAAATRCAGTTTGAGGATATTTGATGAGGATAAACCGCCGTTTTACGTCAGCAGACACGTCACCCTACGATGGAATCACATTCAGAGAAGCAGATAGCGAAATCAGGAATCCTGATGGCACCACTGTCTTTGAATTAAAGGGATTCGAAGTCCCGGCAAGCTGGAGTCAGGTGGCGGCGGATATTCTCGCCCAGAAATATTTTCGCAAAGATGGCATCCCGGCCTGTCTGAAGTCCGTTGAGGAAAACAGCATCCCCAGCTGGCTGTGGCGCAAGAAAAGTGACGAAGCGGCCCTTAAAAAGATCCCCATAGAAAAACGCTATGGCCCGGAAAGCAGYGCSAAACAGATTTTTGACCGTCTAGCRGGAACATGGACTTACTGGGGCTGGAAAGGTGGATATTTCACCGCCGAAGAAGATGCACGGACCTTTTTTGATGAATTGCGTTATATGTTGGCCAGCCAGATGTGCGCTCCCAACTCGCCGCAGTGGTTTAACACCGGTCTGAACTGGGCTTACGGCATTGATGGCCCGGCGCAGGGGCATTACTATGTGGACCATGAGAATGGCAAGCTGACCAAATCCAAAACCGCCTATGAACATCCCCAGCCTCATGCCTGCTTCATTCAGAGCGTATCCGATGATTTGGTCAATGAAGGCGGAATCATGGATCTCTGGACCCGTGAGGCACGGTTGTTCAAATATGGCTCCGGCACGGGCAGTAACTTCTCGCATATTCGCGGCAGCGGCGAGCCCCTGTCKGGCGGCGGCAGTTCTTCYGGGCTGATGAGCTTTCTGAAAATCGGGGACCGGGCCGCTGGCGCCATTAAATCCGGCGGCACGACGCGCCGGGCGGCCAAGATGGTGATTGTTGACGTGGATCATCCGGATGTGGTGGATTTCATTAAGTGGAAAGTGACCGAGGAGCAAAAGGTTGCGGCCCTAGTAGTTGGCTCCCATATCACCAAGAAACATATGAAGGAGGTTATGAAGGCCTGCTTTGAAAAAGAGATAGCCGATGATGACCGGTTCGATCCAAAAACCAACAAACACCTGAAAGTGGCTTTACTGTCTGCCCGTAATTCACTGGTGCCGGAAGCCATCAGCCAACGCGTGATTCAGTTCGCTCGGCAGGGCTACAAGCAGATTGAATTTGAAACCTATGATACGGACTGGGATTCAGAAGCCTATGTCACCGTATCCGGGCAGAATTCCAATAATACGGTGCGCCTGACCGATGAATTTATGGAAGCGGTTCTCAATGATAGCGATTGGCAACTTATAWGTCGCACAGACGGTAGTGTGACCAAGAGCCTCCCTGCCCGCGAAATATGGGATGATATTGGCCTTGCCGCATGGCAATGCGCCGAYCCCGGCCTGCAATATCAYACCACCATCAATGACTGGCATACCTGYCCGGAATCCGGAGAGATACGGGCGTCCAACCCCTGTTCGGAATATATGTTCCTTGACGATACGGCCTGCAACCTTGCCTCGCTGAATCTAATGAAATTCCGCAACAAGGACGGTGAGTTTGAGATTGATGATTTTGAACATGGGGTTCGGCTCTGGACAGTTGTCTTGGAAATTTCCGTATTGATGGCACAGTTCCCGTCCAGGGAAATTGCCCGCCTGAGCTATGAATACCGTACTCTTGGCCTTGGGTTTGCCAATATCGGCAGCTTTATCATGGCCACCAGCCTGTCCTATGACAGTGACGAAGGCCGGGCATTATGCGGCGCGATTTCCGCCCTGATGAGCGGGGTCAGCTATGCCACCTCTGCCGAGATGGCCGCCGAACACGGGGCCTTTGCCGGCTATGCCAAAAACAAGGACCATATGTTGCGGGTGATCCGCAATCACCGTAACGCCTCCCTTGGTGAAACAGACGGATATGAGGGCCTTGCAACCCTGCCCGTACCGCTTGATCTGGTCAATTGCCCCTTCCCGAAACTTGCCGTTGCGGCGGGCATGGCATGGGACAAGGCRCTGGAACTGGGTCAGCAACATGGTTACCGCAATGCACAGACCACGGTTATCGCTCCGACCGGAACAATCGGGCTGGTTATGGATTGCGATACAACCGGCATTGAGCCTGATTTCGCCTTGGTGAAGTTTAAGAARCTGGCTGGCGGCGGTTATTTYAAAATCATCAACCGTATGGTGCCGGAAGCCCTKAAAAACATCGGYTATACSCCGAAACAAATCGACAATATGGCCAAATATGCTGTAGGTCACGGCACCCTGAAAGATGCGCCGGGCATYAATCATGAAAGYYTGAAAGCCAAGGGCTTTGCCCGCGCGCAACTTGATGCACTGGAACAGACTTTGGCCAGTTCCTATGACATWGCCTTCACGTTCAACCAATGGACGTTGGGCAAGGAATTCTGCAYGGATGTGTTGGGATTCAGTGCGGAACAGCTTTCTGATATAACCTTTAACATGCTGGAGGCTATGGGCTTTAGCAAAACGGAAATTGACGATGCCAATCTCTATTGCACCGGGGCCATGACCCTGGAAGGRGCGCCGCAYYTGAAAGAAGAGCATCTACCCATATTTGACTGCGCCAATCCTTGCGGTAAAAAAGGCAAGCGGTTCCTGTCTGTGGACAGCCATATCCTGATGATGGCTGCTGCCCAGCCGTTTATATCCGGCGCTATTTCAAAGACCGTCAATATGCCGGCATCCGCCACGATGGAGGACTGCAAGGAAGCCTATATGAAGTCATGGAAGCTTGGYCTGAAAGCCAATGCGCTSTATCGTGACGGYTCCAAACTCAGCCAGCCTTTAAGTGCCGCTTTACTTAATATGGATGACCTWGAAGAAGAAATCACCCTGCCGGAAAAAACCAARGTGGTTGCCGARCGGATTGTTGAAAAAATCATTATGCARTCCGAACGTCATAAATTGCCSGGMCGCCGCAAAGGCTATACCCAGAAGGCYTCGGTTGGCGGYCATAAAATCTACCTGCGGACCGGGGAATATGATGACGGTACATTGGGCGAGATATTCCTTGATATGCATAAAGAAGGGGCGGCCTTTCGCAGTCTGATGAATAATTTTGCCATTGCTCTGTCTATTGGCTTGCAGTACGGCGTACCATTGGAAGAATTCGTTGAAGCCTTTACCTTCACCCGTTTYGARCCTTCCGGACAGGTTATCGGCAATGATGCCATCAAGATGGCSACCTCGGTTCTGGATTATATTTTCCGGGARCTGGCCGTGTCCTACCTTGGCCGCAAGGACCTGGCTCATGTTAATACGGACGATCTKGCACCGGATACYATTGGCCGGGGCGCGGGTGATTTCATAGCAGGTGAAGTTACCAATGAAGCTCTTGACCGGGTTATTTCCTATGCYAGTACSGGRTATGTWCGCAARARCAACCTYTATGTKYTGAACRCSWCCKMKRAGMCSRMWACRRWWGTSGAGGCYCGCGAYGTMAATCAGGAARMGRTTTAYRMWACCAAAACCRCCATGGCCGSMRGYRKMKCRWSYKSTKYWARWMRRGACGTACGGGCTTCCCGCGTCATGGAAGCCCGGGTTAAGGGTTATGAGGGGGATGCCTGCGGTGAATGTGGTAACTTTACCATGGTGCGCAACGGCACCTGCCTGAAATGCAACACYTGYGGCACCACAAGCGGCTGTTCATAACAGGCAGGGATGAATATYCTTGTATAGGCATTAAATAATGATATAGTCCTATTGTAAGATAAACGATCRYTTTGAGCTACTATGGACTATAACAAATATTATATCAGGTTACGGCAGAAACTGGACCAYCTTATCCGGACCAGCGCCCGTGATGATTATGCCTCTATATCGGCGTTAATCGGTAAAAATCATGCCTATATGCAACAATTYATCAAGCGTGGTGTGCCAAAATGTTTGAAAGAAGATGATCTGGGAAAGATCATCGCTCATTTTAATATTTCTCTGGATTATTTCGGCTCGCCGGATGATTTTCTCTTTCCCGGTGAGAATGCTTCTGAAACAGAGGATTCTGATTTCGASGGGGACTATATCCGGGTTAATGTCTATGATATTGAGGCCGCCGCCGGTGCSGGTGCCATTGTTGAGAATAATAACGTTGCCAATAAGCTGGCCTTTAAGCGAAGCTGGATCAGGAGCAGTTCCAATGCCGCCGCCGAAGACCTGGCAGTGATTACGGTTTTCGGAGATTCCATGAATCCGACCCTCTGTGACGGGGACCGTATTCTGGTGGATATGACTCAGAAAGCCCTCAGGAATGATGGCATTTATGTCTTACGTAATGACGATATGATTCTGGTGAAACGTATTTCCCTTAATCCGATCACCAAATTATGTACCATCAAAAGTGACAATAGTTTCTATGAAAGCTGGGAAGGCTGTACGCCTGCTGACCTTGATATTCTGGGGCGAGTCATCTGGATGGGCCGGAAYATATAACAATCGGGATATCATATGTATAAAAGTAARAATTATAAAGACCGTCAGCCATCCGTCAGGACAGTACCCATGCAGGCTGATCTCAATGCCAACGGTCATATTTTTGGCGGCTGGATATTGTCTCAAATGGATATTGCCGGCGGCGGCGAGGCCATACGCTATTGCAAAGGCCCCGTGGCAACGGTTGCCATTGAAGGATTGAATTTCCACGAACCCGTYCTGCCCGGTGACTGGCTCAGCGTCTATACGGATATTGTCAAGGTTGGCACCACCTCTATCACCCTGCATATCGAAGTAACGGTATTGCGGCGCGGYGCGGACAAAGAGCTCAAGGTGACAGAAGGCGAATTTGTCTTTGTCGCACTGGACGATAACCACCGGCCTAAAAAGATAGACTGTGATATATCAATCTCTGGAGACAGACAGTAACAGTTACATAAAARTGAACTATCCCTTGATAGTGCGGATTATTACAGGATGATTATAGAGTCAGACAAGTCTCTAACGTCACAATTATCCTCTATATCAGCGTAATCCAAAACCAGAAAATCGCTCTGTCCTTTCAGCGCAAGGCTGTAATGGTGCCATGTTCCGGCGTGGTAATTGACCCCCTGATCCGGCCCGGCCAGAAAGGCCCGGATATTGCYCGCGTCAAAATCGCCCTTTRCGGCCACCACCACAAGGTAAGGATGGCCGGACAAAGGCATGAACATCTGRCAGGCYTTGGGGTGGCGTTCCATCTGATGGAGCGTGACGGGCAGGTCCCGCGCCTCTGACCGGAAGATATTCACCGTCAGTCGCCCCGCCGCCRTCACATCCGYAAGATCGTGAAARCGCGTGGTATGGCCTTCGTTAATCAGCCGTTGCGYCCGCGCCGAACTGGCGTCCACCACATCRCCGTARRGRGCAAAGGCRGCGGCRGTRAGYGGTTCGGGGGTGAGCTGYYTCATRCTATTTTGCYCCCTCGGCYTGCAACCAWGCATCAAGGGTCGCCCGTTCYACCTCTGTCATRCCCGTTTCATTGCCCAGCGGCATATCCTTGCTGACCACAACCCGCTCACGTATCTGATTGCGGTATTTCAGAATATTATCTTTGCTGTCGAAAGTCACACCATTGGGYGCTTCYTCAAARAATTCATGGCGCGGRSTTATGCTGTGRCAGGCGGTACARTGGGTATTSAYRATYTTTYGCACGGCRGTATAGGTRACACTGCCCGSYTCAAGGGTAACATCGGTTTTTGCCGCCTGCTTGAAAAAGGCCGCCATCACCATCACGCCAAGGAAGGCCACCACCGACAGAACCGCCAGACCATAATGGGTCCGGCYCTGGTTTTTCAGGTTGAAAAAATGCCGGATCAACCAGCCTACAACACCAATACCGCTCAAGACCAACCAGCCATAGGGGTTGGCAAAGGTCTGGGGATAATGGTTGCTGATCATGATRAACAGYACCGGCAGGGTCATRTAATTATTATGCAAAGACCGCTGTTTTGCCATTTGGCCCAGTTTTGGGTCSGGCGAACGGCCTGCGATCAGGTCGGCYACYACTTTTTTCTGGTTCGGAATGATCACCATAAAGACATTGGCYGCCATAACGGTGCCGATCATGGCCCCCACATGGATATAGGCCCCCCGGTCATTGAACAATTGCGCCAAAGCCCACGCGCTGAAGGTCAGCAGGATAAACCAGACCAGACCAAAGGCGCCATTGGACCGGCCCAAAGGTGAGCGGCACAGAAGGTCATAACCTATCCAGCCSCCCACAAGAAAGGACAGGCCCAGAAAGACCGCCATCATGGGCGACAGGTCRTAYTTGGCCGTATCCACAAGAAATACGGACGCGCCGTAATAATAAATCAGGGCCAACAGCAGAAACCCGCTGATCCATGTGAAATAGGCTTCCCATTTGAACCAATGCAGTTCCGCCKGCATCTCTTTGGGGGCAACGCTGTATTTCTGCTTGTGGTAAAAACCGCCGCCATGTACGGCCCARASYTCRCCGGAAACGCCCTTTTCCGTATCGGCCTYRTCCCGGGCCTTGCGCAGGTTATTATCCAGCCAGACAAAGTAAAAAGATGACCCGATCCACGCGATGCCCGTAATCAGGTGCAMCCAGCGCAGGGCCATGCTGAGCCAACTTGTAAAATCCAGTTCCATAATCCGTTTCCTCGTTATTTTTTCTGTTGGCCGCCAATTGACCTTGTGATGTCCGCCGCCGCCGTCATAACCGCTTGCCCGGTRCTTTCAATATCACTGTCCGTCAGGCGAACCGTGGGGCCGGAGATGGAAATTGCGGCAATAGCATCCTGATGCTCATCAAAGATSGMSGCYGCAATACAGCGCATGCCMAGGCTTTGCTCCTGCTCATCAAGGGCATAGCCCCGCCGCCGCACCCCGGCAAGATCCGCCGTCAGACCCGCCCTGTTMCGGTGGGTTTTYRYGGTCAGGGCGGTAAAATCTATGCGCCCCATAATATCCCGCGCCTCTCTTGGCGGAAGTGTGGCCARAATRGCCTTGCCYACWGCCGAGGCATGGAGCGGYCCRCGCCGRCCAATRGGYACSGCCATGCGCATAACTTCCGCACATTCCACTTGRGCAATAAARACCACATTGGCCTGATCCAATATGGCCATATTGACYGTYTCRCCGACCTCTGCCACCAGCTTTTTCATGAARGGCCGGGCCTGAGARACRAAATCCCGCTTGTGCAGATAGGCATTGCCCACCCGAAAGGCCTGTAGCCCCACCGACCAGAGGCCCGTTGCCGGGTCATTTTCCWCATAGCCCAGATCGCGCATGGAATTAAGGAGCCTGTGAGTTGTGGACGGGGCAAGCCCCATGCGGGCGGCAATATGGCCAAGGTTCAGACCAACCCCGGCCTCGGCAACGGTTTCCAGCAAGCCAAAGGCCCGGGCCAGAGATTGCACCTGTCCTTTACCGCCGGATTTTACAAGAGAAAGTTCGGTCATCGGGCCTTTACCTCCCGCCGCCGGGCATGGAGCAAAGGCTCCGTATAGCCATTGGGCTGCTCTCGTCCTTTAAAAACAAGGTCACAGGCGGCCAAAAACGCCGGACCGTTAAAATCAGGTGCCATATTTATGTAATTATTATCGCCGGAATTCTGGCCATCCACCACCTCTGCCATGCGTTTCAGGCTGGCCGTCACCTGTTCCGACGTACAGATGCCATGGTGCAGCCAGTTGGCCATATGCTGGCTGGAGATACGCAGGGTGGCCCGGTCCTCCATCAGGGCGGTGCCGTTAATGTCCGGCACCTTGGAACAGCCCACCCCCTGATCTATCCAGCGCACCACATAACCCAAGATGCTCTGGCAATTATTATCAAGCTCGCTGGTAACATCCGCATCTGAAACCGGCAAGTCTGTCAATATGGGCAGGGTGATTAAATCCGCCAAGCTGGCCGGGGGGCGGCTTTCCAGAGCCGCCTGTTGAGCCACCACATCAATGTCATGATAATGGAGGGCGTGGAGCGTCGCCGCCGTGGGCGACGGCACCCATGCACAGCTTGCCCCGGCGGACAATTGCGCCGCCTTGGTGGCCATCATCCGGGCCATTTCATCGGGCATGGCCCACATGCCCTTGCCAATCTGCGCCCGGCCCCGCAGGCCCGCCCCAAGGCCAATATCCACATTCCAGCGTTCATATGCCTCAATCCAGACCGTGTCCTTCATGGCGTTTTTACGCACCATGGGTCCGGCCTCCATATCGCTGTGGATTTCATCCCCGGTCCGGTCCAGAAAGCCGGTATTGATAAAGAAAATACGGTTTTTCACCGCCCGGATGCATTCCTTCAAATTCAGGGTCGTGCGCCGTTCCTCATCCATGACCCCGATCTTGATGCTGTGACGGCGCAGGCCCAGAATATCCTCAACCCGGTCAAAAAGATCATTGGCAAAAGCCGCTTCTTCCGGCCCGTGCATCTTGGGCTTGACGATGTATGTGCTTCCCGCCCGGCTGTTTTGTCCCCGGTCATGCAGGGCGCAAAGGCTGGTCATCAGGGCGTCCAATATGCCTTCGGGAATTTCGCGCCCCGCCGCATCCAAAACCGCATCCGTGGTCATCAGGTGGCCCACATTACGCACCAGCATCAGGCTCCGCCCCGGCAAGGTGATCTCGCCGCCGTCCACGGCCTGCCAAGTCCGGTCCGAGGCCAGACGGCGTTCTATGGTCTTGCCGTTCTTTTCCAGCCCCGCCACAAGGGTTCCGGTCATCAGGCCCAGCCAATTACGGTAGACGGCCACCTTGTCCGCCGCATCAACGGCGGCCACGGAATCCTCGCAATCCATAATCGCGGTCAAAGCCGATTCCACCATGATGTCACAGACCCCGGACAGGTTACCCGCCCCCACCGGATGGCGGCGGTCTATCCTGAGTTCCACATGCAGGCCATGATGGATGAACAGCAACCGCAAGCTATCATCCGCCCCCTGAAAACCGACAAACTGCCCGGCGTAACGCAGGCCCGTATCCGTACCGTCTTTCAGGCTGGTCCGCAGGTCGCTATCCCTGGTCAGGTGGTATGCTATGGCCTCCCCGTGACTGCCCGTCATCAGAGGGAATGTCCGGTCCATAAAATCATTGGCATAGTCAATGACCTTCGCCCCCCGCGCCCCGTTATAACCTGTGCTATTCTGCTGCGGCGGCAGGATGACATCACTGCCATAGAGCGCATCAAAAAGGCTGCCCCAGCGGGCATTGGCGGCATTCAGGGCAAAACGGGCATTATCCACCGGCACCACAAGCTGTGGCCCGGCCACATGGGTAATTTCCGGGTCCATTTCCCCCGGCGAAATACAGAAATCCGGCCCCTCCGGTAACAGATACCCGATCTCGCGCAGGAAATCCTCATAGCCTTTACCGTCTTTATGGTCCCGGTGCCAGTGGTCAAGTGCCTGTTGCAAGTCATCGCGCCGAGCCAGAAGGGCGCGGTTGCGGGGCGCGAAATCTCGTATCAACTCCGACAATCCCTGCCAGATATGGTCTGCGGTCAGGTCAAGGCCCGGCAGTATTTCTGTCTCAACGAAATCCGCCAATTGGCCATTGACCTGTAAGCCACATCTTGTCACAAAATCACTCATCCGCTTGCCTCTCTGCTCGCGAATGGCATTTCTGTCCGAAAATATAAGTGGCGGCGATAGCCCGGTCATCGCCCATGGTCATCAGGACGAAAAGGGCTTCTTCTATGGAATTAACCCGGTCCATTCGTTTGGCCATAAGGGGGGTGGATCGTTTGTCCAGCACAATAAAATCGGCCTCCTTGCCAACGTCCAACGACCCGATCAGATGATCCAGAGACAAAGCCCGCGCCCCGCCCAAGGTGGCCAGATAGAAAGCCTGAAACGCATTCAGGGAATAGCCCTTAAGATGAGCCACCTTATAGGCCTCACCCAATGTGGTYAGCATAGACAGGCTGGTCCCGGCCCCCACATCTGTGCCGATACTTAAATTTACCGGGTCAGGSCCGCCCATGGCCGCGCCCAGATTAAACAGGCCACTGCCCAGAAACAGGTTGGATGTGGGACAATGAACGATACCCGTCCCCCGGTCCCGCACATCCTGCCATTCGTTCGCGGTCAGATGAATGGCATGACCATACAGGCTGTATTTTCCGGTCAGGCCATGRTGRTTATARACATCAAGATAGCCGCTTCTATCGGGGAAAAGTTCTCCCGCCCAATTGACCTCTGCYTCATTTTCCGACARGTGAGACTGCACATACAGGCGGTCAAATTCGCCGCGTAATTTACCGGCCATATCAAGCTGTTCCATACTGCAACAGGGGGCAAAACGGGGGGTCAGGGCGTAATGGTTACGGCCTTTCTCATGCCAGCGTTCAATGAGMGCCTTTGACTGGTCATAGGCCAGTTGSGGYGTRTCCAGCAAGGCMKCMGGMGCGTTRCGGTCCATCATCACCTTACCGCCGATCATGCGCATATTGCGCTCTGTGGCGGCCTCGAACAGGGCATCAACCGACTGGGGATGCACCGTGCAATAGACGGCGGCGGTGGTTGTGCCCCGGCGCAATAATTCCTGACAGAAAAAATCTGCCATSRYGGTYGCATGRCYCTCATCRGCAAAGGCCTGTTCGGCRATAAAAGTRTAATCATTGAGCCAGTCCAGAAGCTGCTTACCRTAAGCGCCGATGATCTGCATCTGGGCATAATGGGTATGGGCATCAATGAAGCCGGGCATGATGATATGGTCCGGATAATGTTCCACACTCACATCCCTGTCCAAATCGGACAACAGGCGGGCCGCCGGGCCGCTGGCCTGAATATGACCGTCCCGAATGATCAGCAGGCCATCCTCCTCATAGGTCACACAATCGCTTTGCGGTGTCACAAATGGATTGCCAGTGAACCAGAGTAAAGACCCTCGGACGGCTTTTATTTTGCCCTTCTTCATATGGTTTTCCTACGCTGAAAGCGCGTAAGACAGCGCCTTCAGACAGATGGCCACATTTTCAGGCCGCGCCGTATGCCCCATCAGGCCAATGCGCCAGGCCTTGCCAGCAAATGTRCCAAGCCCGGCCCCGATCTCAAGYCCATATTCYGACAGYAARGCCGCGCGCACCGYMCCGTCGTCCTTRCCYTYYGGAATGGTGACYAGATTAAGCTGGGGCAATCTGACCGCCGSATCAACYGGCAGGGACAGRCCAAGTTCYTCRAGCCCYGCCACCAGATTTTCATGCTGAACCCGGTGCCGGRTCCAGRCCCGYTCCAACCCCTCTGCCTGTAACAGCARCAGRGAYTCATARAGRGCRTACATGGCATTRACCGGGGCSGTATGRTGATAGGTRCGCCCACCYGMACCGTCCCAATAATCCATGACCARTGTCAGGTCAAGRAACCAGCTTGGCACCGGCGTTGTCCGGGCRCGYAGCCGRKCAATRGCCYGGTCRGAAAAGCTCACCGGGGACAGGCCCGGCGGRCAGGACAGRCATTTTTGYGAACCGGAATAGACCGCATCTATSCCCCAGTCATCCACCTTGACCGGCACACCACCAAGGCTGGTCACCGCATCAACAATGGTCAGACAATCATGGGCCTGTGCCAAGGCACACAGACTTTCCGCGTCGGACAAAACCCCGGTTGAGGTTYCSGCGTGAACAAAGGCCAGAATTTTCGCATCRGGATGGTCTTTCAGAGCCTGTTCGATGCGATTTGGATCAATGGCCGTACCCCAGTCAAARGMKATATCCACCGGRAYACCGCCGAAACGGGTGACATTCTCCAGCATCCGGCCGCCGAAAACCCCGTTGCGGGCCACAATGACCTTGTCCCCGGCCTCCATCARATTGGCAAAGCACATTTCCATRCCCGCYGACCCCGGTGCCGACACCGGAAAGGTCAAGGCGTTTTTGGTCTGRAAGGCATATCTTAAACCCTGTTTTATTTCCTCCATCAACYGCTGAAAGGTTGGGTCAAGGTGGCCCACCGTGGGCTGAGCCATGGCCCCAAGCACCCGTGGATGAACATTGGACGGCCCCGGCCCCATCAATGTCCTGGGATTGGGCAGAATATCRGTGAGCRRCGGCAAAGCATTCGCCAGCGGGATGTACGTCATAACCATATATACCTTATTTGTTACGGATCATGGCAGCAGGATATAATAATTTTTCATAATATGGAAATTATTTCTGTATCGTGGAATTAAAAAATATAAAAATGATGCCATGATCTCAGGGTCTRAATAATTTACGGATATTTAAGGTTGGACTCTTATATTGATAGCAGATGATCTAAACAGTGAGAGCATAATATGACACATTTTCTGGTGACTGATGACAATCCAAGTGGCTATAAGCTGGAGGATATTCTTAAAATTATCCGTAAGGATATTTTTCTGAGAACGACAAAAATTATGGAAGATGACCGGCCGGAAGCCCAGCATGTGATGGATAACAATGTAAAAATCCTTGGGCTGTTGAGCAAAGCTATTGCTACAGCCGAGGAAAGCACGGTTATGCTACAAAAAAGYTTTGGACCATCCCGTGACGGCAAGCCGCGAATCGGGGTTTAATATCATATCCTGCTTTGTTCCTTGACAAATGCGGGCCACTATCCGACACAATGGTAATCATATGCAATGAGGAGCCAGAAAATGGGTCGGTCCCCCGGTACGGAAGAAATTAAAGAATATTCAGATTTTCTGAATAGGCTTGCTRATGCCGCTGCCCAAACAACCCTGCCCATGTTCAAAAAACCACTTGAGGTCACAAACAAAGGCCACAAGCTTGACCTTGATTATGACCCGGTAACACAGGCRGACAGGCAAGCGGAAGAAGTTATTCGAGAATTAATCAAACGCTATTACCCTGATCATAATATTTTGGGGGAAGAATATGGGGCCGAACAAAACAGCTCTCCTGACAAGGACAGACAATATACCTGGGTCATTGATCCCATTGACGGCACCCGTGCCTATATATGCGGAATACCTACATGGGGAACACTCATTGCACTGAATGACGGGGAATATCCTTTCATCGGAATGTTGGACCAGCCTTACTTGAAAGAACGTTATTTGGGGACAGCCAAGGGCGCTTATTTAAATAACGCGGCCATATACTGTCGCCCCTGCACGGAAATATCGAAGGCCACTGTCTCGACCACAGATCCTACCCAGTTTTTTGCCACGTCAGCGGACGTCAAGGCCTATGAGCGGGTTGCACGCAAAGCTCAACTGGTGCGTAATGGTTATGACTGTTATGCCTATGCGATGGTTGCGGCGGGCTTTATGGATGTGGTGATAGAAAGTGGCCTTGAGCCTTATGATATACAGGCCCTGATCCCGATTGTTGAAGGGGCCGGCGGCGTGATTACTGACTGGAAAGGTGGAACCGCATCAAACGGCGGCCAGATTGTTGCCTCGGCAACGGCCAAACTRCATGAACAGGTKCTGGATTTACTCAACAGCTAGAAAATCATCGATTTCCTGCCAAAGCTGCTCTCGATACGGATCAATTTCCCGATAGATTTCATGACGCGCCCCGTCAACTGTAATAACTTTAAAATTCTTTCGTGCCGATAGTAATTCAAGACTGGTCTGACTGTTAACCACCGTGTCTTTTCCAGCCAGAACAGCCAGAAYCGGRATTGTGATTTCATCCAGATAACCCGGCGTTTCTATTATTTCAATACTGTCCAGGGCTGCGTTCAACCAGCCATAAGTTGCCCCGCCCACATAAAGGTCCGGAGATGATTTAATGATTTTCTCTTCGAGAGCATATCTTTGATCATCATGGGTCAGAAACTTTTGCTTGATACTGCTGTGGCTCCTGGACGGCGGGTTTTTTTGACCAAAAGCAAATTTTTCTGCAAACCCCTTGCGACTGGCCAACCGTATTAAATATTTCAGAGCCGCAGCGATCACGCCGCCGCCCATATTGAATTCGATCATTGGGGCCATAATRAYGGCCTTGCTGAYCAYGCCGGGAAAGTCATGCAGRTAGCGCAGGCATATATGACCACCCATGGAATGAGCAACCAGATAAATGGGGATTTCCTGCGCCCGRCWRTCGRAYATTACTTTTTTGGAAATAAATTCATTCAAATCATTGGAAAAAACATCGAAAGATTCTATATGGCTCTTTAAACGTTCGTCCAAAAGCCTGTCCGACAGGCCCTGCCCCCGGTTATCAAGGGCATAAAGAGCATAATTTCGGGCCAGAATTTCAGAGAAAAACTCTGTATATTTTTCCATAAACTCCCGGTGGCCGTTAACAAAAACGATAATTCCCCTGCTGTTTTCTTTCGAAGGCCAGCAAGCGGTGCGTATCCGGGTGCCATCCGYCATGGCCAAATATTCAATCTGTCCACCGTGGCCCAGGTCGGGAAAATCAGTATTTGCCATATTTCCATGCTCTTTTTCAATGTTGCATAGAGAYTACGCAAAAAAAATGTTTAAACAATAAAAAAAAGGATGTGACCGTAGCCACATCCTTTTCAGGGCATTTTAGAAGCTTATTTTGACAGCCTYARATTGGATAAATCCTTGGCRATCTTCTTAAAGGCGGTTTGCAATGATGCACGGTCCGGCGCGTAGAAATAATAATCATCAGCCGTTGCYACGTATTTCAACAAGTCAACCAAGCTAGAACTGGTATTGGCAAACTGGATAGTATARATCAATATTTCATTATCATTAGACGGATCACTATCCTTCAAATTTTTAATGGTATCCGCCAAATCCTTCAACCGGGTATTTCGCCGTGATGTCGATGTGAAACCGCCATTATAGGCATCGSCTGAAATAACCGTGTTCTGACCATCGGTCAGCAGGATAATGGCTTTATGCTTAACAAAAGTAGGATCGTTAATAACAGTGGCTTCATCAAAAGGCAGGCCCGGCGTGATTGTACGCCATGCCCAGGCAAGTCCCTGGGGGATGTTCGTATAAAAATATCCGTTTGGAATATTCAGGTCGTTAATAGCATTTTTAATGGGCGTTTTAAAATGYTGCAAAGGCGTAATGCCAWATGTTGGGCAGGTGGTACAGGCATAATTCCCGCCGTTCAATTTACCCAGATCACAACTATTACTATCACCTTCACTACCCATCGGATACCAACCCACCCAAGCAGGCCCTCCTATCGGTTGAGTGGGGCCATCTACCATGTCAGCTGCCTGACCCTCYGCATTATAGTCACTATAGGACTGACTATCATAATAGCTTTTTGTTCTGGCATAACGCGCATAAACACATCCTGTCCATCCCGTAGGYGGTTTTGCCAGTAAAGGAACCGATGGTGCATTATGGGCATAATAGACCTTGTCGACTTTTGTAGTCCAGTTTTTCAATACAAAATCATCAGAATCATTCCAGATATTACCGTCATAATGTTTGTCAAAACGATARAATTCTTCCCGATAGGGATTATTGGGAGAGCCTGCAACATTCTGGGTGGTATAGAGAGATGAACTTGGCAAATTATTACCTGCAGCATCTTTACCATATATCGTGCCTGTCTCTGTAACATTCACTTTTCCCGACCATGGGACCAGACCAATATTAAGRAGTGCATTTTCTTCGGCACTRCCAAATAATACATCKACAAGGTCAGTGGCGGCTACTTTGGCCAGCTCAATTTTTCGGTCTGCCGGGTTTGATGTGCCGTATCCATTAACATTTGCCATCATGGACCCTGACATATCAATAGCAATAACCACATCAAGGAGCGAGGTTTCCCGTGTTACTTCAGTGGAACTGCCCACATCCATYTYGTTAAACTGGAATATGCGCATGAATGTAGTGGGAACAGACACACTCGCGGTTAGYCTCAAAACAGAATCATTCTGATTATAGACATGTCCGGCCGGTAGGACATTGCCATTGGCATCCAGCTCAAATGGGCCGGATATGGTAGCGCCGTAGAAACCAGACGGAAAGTTGGCATCAAARTATTTTTGAATTTGTGCTTCCCGGTCAGCATCGAAAAAATTCTTGCCCCCGGCAAGTGCCGCCGCATCCAATGCCGTGGCAAGGCGGGTTTTTACAATATAGGCCCGACTCACATCTGTCGCAATTCCAATAACGCCGATGGTCGGAATTAATGATATCGCAAGCATCACCCCGGATATACCAGCAGTATCGCGCGTTAAATTAGAAAAAAAGCTTTTAAAACGAGAGGTTATTAAACTAAAATTTTTCGTAATTTTTTCCATATCACTAAAGTCCCAAATCCGTATAATTATAAGGAAAAAACATTTCCTAATAAATTTTTGTTCATTTGATCGGCAATAATGAATTAAACTTGTTAATATTCTTTAAGGAAAAGCCATATTTAATATATAATTTTAACTGATTTTTAGWCATTCGACGATTGATTTWGCATCAAACATCACTAAATCTACTCAAGCCCTTAATATTCTGAAAATAACGGAAAATACATATGTCCAAAACCTACCACACCAAAGTCCTCATCATCGGTTCCGGTCCTGCGGGCTATACGGCGGCAATATATGCGGCCAGGGCTAATCTCCGCCCGATTGTTGTTCAGGGAATGCARCCGGGCGGGCAATTGACCATCACAACCGATGTGGAGAATTATCCCGGCTTTGCCGACCCYATTCAGGGGCCATGGCTGATGGAACAGATGGAGGCACAGGCCCGCAATGTGAATACAGAAATCAKCACCGACATGATCACAGAGGTTAATTTTAGCRAACGGCCTTTCGTCTGYACCGGGGAAAGCGGCGATATTTATATTGGCGAYACGGTKATYATCAGCACCGGCGCACAGGCCATATGGCTTGGCCTGCCGTCGGAACAGRAATTTCARGGCTTYGGCGTATCTGCCTGTGCCACCTGTGACGGTTTCTTTTACCGGGGCAAGGAAGTCATCGTGGTTGGCGGCGGCAATACGGCGGTGGAGGAAGCTATCTTCCTGACCAATTTCGCCTCAAAGGTCACACTGATACATCGCCGCGATGAACTCCGGTCTGAGAAAATTCTGCAGGACCGGCTTTTTGCCAATGARAAAATAGAGRTTGTCTGGGACAGCGTGATTGAGGAAATYGTCGGYGAYAARCCCCCTATGGGCGGCGTTACCGGGGCGAAGGTCAAAAATGTCAAGACGGGCGAGATAAACGACCTTCAGGCCCACGGTGTTTTCATTGCCATCGGCCATAAACCGTCCACGGCCATTTTTAAAGGCAAGGTGGAYATGGATGATCAGGGCTATATTCTGAAAGCTCCGGACAGCACYGCAACCAACATTCCCGGCGTATATGCCGCCGGAGATGTGACCGACAAAATCTATCGTCAGGCGGTCACGGCGGCGGGCATGGGATGTATGGCGGCCCTWGAGGCTGAATCTTTTCTTGCGGAAAATTAAGAAAAAAGCGTTATAAAGAACTTCATCTCCTTACATATAGCAAACGGGCAWACGGATGGAYTGGGACAAATTAAGAATATTTCATGTGGTCGCGTCATCGGGCAGTTTYACCCATGCYGGCGAGAAATTATATCTCAGTCAGTCYGCGGTCAGCCGTCAGATCAGGGCRTTAGAAGAAAGCCTGAATACCGTGTTGTTCAATCGCCATGCCCGGGGCCTTAGCCTTACCGATGAAGGGGAAACYCTGTTTAAAACYGCYGAGGAAGTGGTCTCAAAAATTCATGTAACAGAACAGCATCTCATAGAAGGYACTGAYGTGCCGCGCGGTGAATTGAAAGTCACCACCACATCCGGATTCGGCTCCACATGGATGATCAACCACATCCGGCTGTTTATCGAAAAATACCCGGAAATTCATGTRCAGCTYYTGGTTAATGACAGCGATCTWGAYCTRACCACCCGTGAGGCRGATGTRGCGATTCGTTTTCGCACAGCTCATCAGTTAGACCTTATTCAGAAGCAGATTGCYGTCTTYCAYCATCATMTCTATGCCTCCCCGGAATATCTGAGTCGCAAAGGGCGGCCAAAGACAATAAACGATCTGGACRATCACGAYCTTATCACTTACGGCGATGTGGTTCACGGGCCMAGYCGGGACATTGACTGGATATTAAACCGGGAAGATGGGGAGAAAAGAACGCCCATATTACGAATCAACAGCATTTACGGCGTTTTGCAGGCCATTAAAAGTGGTCTGGGCATCGCGGCCCTGCCCGATTACCTGGTAAAAGGCTCAACAAATGTTGTCCAGATATTAAAGGATTTCGACGGCCCTGAATTTCCTGCATATCTGGTTTATACACAGGAATCCCGCAATTCCCGCCGAATTCAGGTGTTTCGCGAGTTCATTAAAGAACAATTTAAAAGCAGTCAGTTCTGATTCTACCYGTTYCAGCCATGCACTCAATGCATRYCTGCATTGTAAGATTAKATATGGTAAAGGCTAAATTAATCTATATATTGATACTCAGATGTTGCGACGCAGCATCACGCTGAAAATTCTCCCTAGTTTTTTCAGCTCGCTATGCTCTTTAGTCCTCCCCTTTAYGGAGCATAGCCGTTTCATTGTCTCCCTAGACATGAAGCCTCCCTATATTTAACTTGCCGGGTTTTTTAACCCGGCATTTTTTTTGCCTGAACGTCAAAATATTGCAGTGCAATAAAGCCCTCTATAATACGCAGGTCTATGACAGATATTCTATCACTTCATCCATGCTGGAAATTACCAYTCCGCCTGCAATTGCAAGGCGTTGGCTCTGTCCTCTCACTGAATAGGCCAGAACATCCATCCCGGCGGCAACCGCCCCCTGAACGCCGGGCAGGCTGTCCTCTATGACCAGGCAACGCGCCGGATCGCTGTCCATCTGCTCGGCGGCATATAAATATAAATCCGGATAGGGTTTGCCGCGTTTTACCTGACTGGCACTGAAAATATTATCCTGAAAGAACCCTTTGAGCCCTGTCAGTCCCAAAGTCATATCCATTTTTTCAAATGACCCGCTGGAGGCAACGCATATTTTTTGCGGCATAGCCTGTAATTGCGTCAATATATCACGAATGCCCTCAACAGGTTTCAAGCTCTGTTCAAAGGCGGCAAAGGTTTTAATCTGAAGCCGATCCAGAAAATCATCCGGCAAATCATGACCAAGCTTATCCCCGGCAATGTTAACAACCTTGTTCATGGACAGGCCAACAAAAGTTTCCACCACCTCATCAAGGCTCAAGTCAAGGCCCTGTTCCGCCAGAGCCTTTCTTAATTCCTCATTGGCCAGTGGCTCGCTGTCCACCAGCACGCCGTCACAATCAAAGATAACAAGGTCAATGGTCATATATTAGCTGAGCGCCTCACAAGCCCGCTTGATGCGCTTACAGGCCTCAATCAAGGCCTCATCAGAGGTGGCATAGGACACCCTGAAATGGGGGGACAGGCCAAAGGCCTCACCATGCACGGCAGCAACGCCCTCCGCGTCCAGAATATAGGTGCAGAAATCAAGGTCATTTTCAATCACCTTACCGTCCGGTGTTTTCTTGCCGATCAAACCGGCTATGGAGGGATAGACATAAAAAGCCCCTTCTGGTTTGGGACAGATAATACCGTCTATTTCGCTCAACATCTCCACGACCATATCCCGGCGACCTTTAAATACCTCGGCCCTTTCTTTCAGAAAATGCTGGGTACCGGTCAGGGCCTCCACGGCGGCGGCCTGTGATATGGAACAGGGGTTTGAGGTGCTTTGAGACTGCACCTTYCGAATRGCATTGATCAGYTCCACAGGACCGCCCGCAAAGCCAATGCGCCAGCCGGTCATGGCATAGGCCTTGGCCACGCCGTTAATGGTCAGGGTGCGCTCATACAGTTTTGGYTCCACCTGCGCGGGGGTGACAAATTCAAAAYCGTCATAGACAATATGCTCATACATATCATCCACCATGACCCATACATGGGGGTATTTAAGCAGCACATCGGTCAAGGCCTTCATCTCCGTGGCATTATAGGCCGCGCCGGACGGGTTGCTGGGAGAATTGAGAATCACCCATTTGGTCTTGTCCGTGATGGCAGCTTCCAATACATCCGGGCGCAGTTTGAAATTATCCTCGATGGTCGCCTCGGCAAATACAGGTGTACCRCCWGCYAATAAGGTCATGTCCGGATAGGATACCCAATATGGAGTCGGAATAACAACCTCATCCCCCGGATTAAGCGTGGCCACCAGAGCGTTATAGATCGTATGTTTGCCGCCGTTATTCACCGTGATCTGATTTGGTTCATAATCCAGACCATTATCACGCTTGAATTTCAGGCAAACCGCTTTCTTTATCTCCGGCGTACCGTCCGCCGGGGTATATTTTGTCTTGCCGTCCCAAATAGCCTGTATGGCGGCCTCCTTGATGTTATCCGGCGTATCAAAATCAGGTTCTCCTGCCCCCAGCCCGATTACATCACGCCCGGCAGCCTTTAATTCTGCGGCCTTGGTTGATACGGCTATGGTTGGGGATGGTTTAACACGGTTCAGGGAGTCAGCAATAAAAGCCATTGGTCTAATCCTTCTGGATGATCGTAAATATTGAGGTGACAGCGGCAAAATACGCAATACGCACAGAGACTTCAAGTGCCGACTTGGCCTGATGACAAAATTAAACAGTTTGATGGTGAAATTAAGCAAGAAAAATCTGGATTCACTATACCCACTCTGCGCCAAAACCCAGTCTTTAATTGCCTTAGCGTCCGAAGTTTTTACCCCATGTCTGTTTTAAAGCCGTATCCACCTCTGTCATTGTCACATCCCGGCCCAGGTCGGATAATGACGTTACCCCATGTTCAGAAATGCCGCAGGGGACAATGCCGCTGTAATGATCCAGATCAGGCGCTACATTTATACATATGCCGTGATAGGTAACCCATTTACGTACCCGCACWCCAATGGCRGCTATTTTTTCTTCGCGTCCGTCTGATCTTGTGACCCATACGCCCACACGGCCCGCCCGCCTTTCAGCAGTGACGTCAAAGGTGGCGAGAGTATCAATGGCCCATTGTTCAAGGTTATGAACATATTTTCGCACGTCCCGCGCGCGTTTGCTCAGGTCCAGCATGACGTAAGCCACCCGCTGCCCCGGCCCGTGATAGGTATATTGGCCGCCCCGGCCTGTTTCATAGACAGGAAAGCGGCCTGGTGATACCAGATCCCGGCTGTCCGCAGACGTCCCGGCGGTATAAAGCGGCGGATGTTCCAGTAACCAGACAAGTTCTGACGCCGTGCCGCCCTGAATATAGGCAACCCGTTGTTCCATATATTCGGTAGCAACCTCATAGGCAGTCAAACCGGCGGTCGTTTTCCATTCCAGTGATGGGGCCATATTTTCGGGCTTCGTCATGCTTTTCCTGTTAACCTGATCGTAACTATGCTATCTCATTGTAGTCGATATATCCCGTTTTAAGAAACAGATTAAGGATAAATATAACAAATGTCACAGGCAATTGATGATGTCAGTGTAGAGCTCACGGTTGTACTTGGCCAAACCATGATGCCAATTCGCCAACTGCTCAAGCTGGGACGCGGCGCGGTTATCGAACTGGACGGCCATCAGGACCAGCCGGTCAAAATTTATGCCAATGGTGAAATGATCGCCAAAGGCGAAATCATGGTGGCCGGGGAGAATGTGGCGGTTAATATTACCCAAAGCGTCAAAGACTATCAGCGCAATTAAACACATTAAAATAARTGTAGTATAAAAAAATATACACCTAAATCTTGATTTATTGTGTAATCATCCCTAAATTACTGTTGAACAGTGATGAAGGCGATGCATATAATGACGGCACAGGAAAAAATCAAAGACAGTCAATCGGAGAAAAATCTGGCCGGTCTTTTGGCGGATTACGGCGATTTGAACAGCCTCGATCTGCTTGATGTTATGATTAACGGTGAATTTCGGGAAAATATTGCCCTTGTATCATCTTTTGGCGCGGAATCCATCGTCCTGCTGGATATGGTGGCACAGGTGAATCCCCATACGCCGGTGATCTTTATCAATACCCAGAAATTATTTGGCGAAACGGTGCGTTACCGCGATGATATTGCCCAGAAACTTGGCCTGACCAATATCATTACGGTTCGTCCCGACGCGGATGATGTGGCCAATGAGGATAAAAACGGCCTGCTGTGGACCCGGGACACGGATGCCTGTTGTGACCTGCGCAAAGTGCGGCCACTGGCGCGGGCCATGAATGAATATGGTGCCTGGATTACGGGCCGCAAAAGATTTCAAACGACGGAACGGGGGAATATTCCGCTCATCGAGCAGGATGGCTCCAAATATAAAATCAATCCATTGGCCCATTGGAACCAGAAGGAACTGGATCAGATCATAGAGAACAAAGGGCTCCCCAAACACCCCCTGATTGCCGAGGGTTATCTCTCCATCGGTTGTATGCCTTGCACCGCGCGGGTAGAAGCAGGGCAGGACCGGCGTATGGGACGCTGGGCGGGCTTAAATAAAAGCGAGTGCGGTATTCATCTGGGCGAAAATATTTAAGCCCTGATGATATTTGCCCTTGCTAAAACGGCTATGGTTTGTTACTTCACCGTCAGTCAAAGGCTGAAAGTCAGTTTTGACGCCAATTCATATAAGTGTGCGGCCGTGGCGGAATTGGTAGACGCGCAGCGTTGAGGTCGCTGTGGGATAATATCCCGTGGAAGTTCGAGTCTTCTCGGCCGCACCAAACTTATTGAACATGATTTGTGGGAGATGCTGCTTGGTGAAGTGGACCACCAGTTAGAGGTTAAGCATATTATCATGCCATTTGTTGAAAACATGGGACGGATTAACATCATTGACGCGGCACGCTCAAGCGGCTTGGCATTCTGGGCCGGGTTTAGCGCAAAGGGCTACCGGGGTCATCTCATATCTGAGGCTGACAAGGCACGGAATGCGGAAATAATAAGAAAAACATAGAAARCCCCRCCCGGCRGGACATAAAGACTGTCCTGAAAGCCCGYTATATGAAATCATACAATAAATCAGGCCTTACGCAGAGGYCTCTGAATNAAAAATTAGATTTTATCATGATGATGAAGGACCGCTTCCGACCCAAGGCAAACGTCCACAGAATGCCATTTTGACCTTTTTATTTGTTTAATGTAAGCTCCTGCTATCTCAGGAGAGAATACGATGACGAACTTGCCGATAAAAACACGGGAAATGCACAGTCACCATTTAGATTCTACCATATGGAACGACTTCAATTTTCGTGATGACGACATTATACTCATTCTACTCCAAAACCCARAAATTCTGGAATGATATTATTCSGAAACTATCCGTAACTATATCGCGGAATTTGGGTCATTCTTTTGGTGCCATCCGGCTGAAAAAGGCCAAGATAGCCTCCGCGAATCGCTCAATGGCGTCCCGATGAGATGCATACTCGCTGCACTTGCCGCTCACTGCTCAAACCAAGAAAACCATTAACCGGCCTCTATAACCTCAATCAAATTGCCCATATCCCRAATTGACGTTATTTTAGCAACAGATGGTAGCGTAAATACCCCATTGACTTCCCAAGCAATTAAGGTAAAAGACTTGGAGCATTTACTGAATATTCGGCAAATCAAACATATGGCGCGGTGGCGGAATGGCTACGCAGCGGATTGCAAATCCGTCTATACCRGTTCGATTCYGGTCCGCGCCTCCAAATTATCTCAAAAACCACYCGGAAAAATCATTTCCCTGATCTTATGCCATTGTTCTTCGTCACGGGCAGACAGCAAACCCTTTTCCTGATCATGAACAGTATAGACCGAACTGTCAAAAAGTGTCCTCACATAGCCGCCAGCTTCGGCAAAAATCAAACTTCCGGGCAAATGATCCCAGGGTAACGTTCGGTAATATACAGAAAAATCCTTTCGCCCTTCCAGCAGAGAGACATAGTCATACCCCGCGCAAAAGGCCGGGCAGTTCTCTTTGAATTTCTTAAGATTACCTTTGGCAATAGCCCGCATTTTTTCCGGGAAACGATTGATATGTGCCGCCCCCGTTAAACTGGCATAATCAGATTTAGGCAGTGGCAAGGTAATTTTCTTCCCGTTTAAACTGGCCCCTGCTGATTTTCTGGCAAAAGCCATTTTATGGCTGACAGGAAGATATATCCAGCCAGCCACAACCTCGCTTTTATGCATCTCTGTTACCATAACCGCGAAGCGCACATCACCCTTTATAAAATTATTAGTGCCATCAATGGGATCTATTAAAAAAGCTCGGTCAGCGCTTATAGCCGCATTCAACAACCCCGGATTTTCGGCAATTGATTCTTCGCCTGCGATGAGGGCATGGGGRTACAGGTTACTTAATTTTRCTGACAGAGATTTCTCCGCCTCTATATCGGCAACAGACACCATATCRCCCGGCGATTTTGCCGTRATATCGSYTTGRGAAAGATTTCCAAAACGCGGCAGAATTTCCTGTTCGGCAACCTCAACGATAAAGCTGCTTATCTGATCCATACTCATTGGATAATTCGCCCGGCAAGACCCGGATTTTTATCAATACGCCCTGATAATTTACTGTCCATGCGCACCGTCAGAATAGTTTCTGTCTCTGTATCTTTGCGTTTCAGCACTTCGCTCTGCTGATACATCCAGGCCAGCGCCGCACCCTGATCATGRGCATAGGCTATATGGACTATCTTTGACCCTCGGGACAATATATCATTCAGGCCAAGGCGAAAACCATCACAGCCTTCCCCGCTAACGGCTGACAAGAGACTGACATCATTCCGAAGGGTGGCTAGGTTATCAAGCTGTTGTCGTTGATCCTCATCCAACAGGTCAATCTTGTTCCAGACTTCGTGAATTTGGCAATCCGGCCCCTCCTCTAGCCCGAGCGAGCGAAGGATGGTCATCACATCCTCTTTTTGGGCTTCCCGGTCTGGATGGGACATGTCACGGATATGAAGGATAAGGTCGGCCTCAACCACTTCCTCCAATGTGGCCTTAAAGGCCGCGACAAGCTGTATGGGCAGGGCCGAAATAAACCCAACCGTATCGGACAGGATTGCCTTTTTGCCGTTGGCCAGTTCCATCTCCCGCATGGTCGGGTCAAGGGTGGCAAACAACAAATCCTCCGCCATCACATCCGCATGGGTCAGGCGATTGAATAACGTGGATTTACCCGCATTGGTATAGCCCACCATGGCCACCACCGGCATCTCGTTTCGCTTGCGGCTGTTGCGATGAAGTTTACGGGTTCGGCTTACGTCCTCCAGCCGCTTTCCAATACGGCTAATCCTGTCACCGATCATGCGTCGGTCAGATTCAATTTGCGATTCGCCCGGCCCCCCCAAAAAGCCAAAACCGCCGCGCTGTCKTTCCARATGRGTCCAWGAGCGGACAAGGCGGCTTTTTTGATAGGTTAGATGGGCAAGCTCCACCTGCAAAACCCCCTCTTTGGTCTTTGCCCGCTCCCCAAAAATYTCCAGAATCAATCCTGTKCGRTCTATGACTTTGATATTCAGCAGCCGTTCGATATTACGCTGTTGCCCCGGCGTAAGYTCACAGTCCATGATGATAAGTTCAATATGTTCCGCTGAAATAAGGTCGGCAAGTTCCAGTAACTTTCCCYKMCCCACATACGTCGCCGGATTTAGTTTGGACAAGTTCAGTAAAATCGACCGGACAACATTAAGTTCAAGGGCATGGCACAGCCCYACCGCTTCCTCAAGACAGGCTTGYGGTGAYCGCAGAGACRRCAAGGCCGTCAAGCGGTTGGACGGCCTTTTTTTATGGTGAGGGTGCAGAACCAGAACATTGGCCTGAACAATATGGTCAGGAGAAACATTGTCCTTATCAAGGGCGTTTCCCCAAACCGGATTTGCTTTTTTCTTAACGAACTGTAACGCATCAGAATTAGTCTGTTTTGTCATCCTGTCCGTCAATTAGTCCTGATTTTCCGCATCATCCGCATCAAATAATGTGATGGGCCCACCGGGCATTATGGTGGATATGGCGTGCTTGTACACCAGTTGAACACTGGAATCCCGACGCAGCAGAATACAAAAATTATCAAACCAGGTGATAATGCCCTGTAACTTTACCCCGTTGACAAGGAAGACTGTTATTGGTGTTTTGTTTTTRCGGATATGGTTTAGGAATGAGTCCTGTAAGTTATGGTTTTTTTCAGACATATGTAACATCCATTCTTCTATTTATGGTTAGTATTGCTTTTTTAAGAACAAATCACGAGTGAGAGCATAGTATCATAGGCCAAGCGCTGTTTAAACTGATAGATTGCATTTTTTGAAAATTTTTAATTTCGCCAGAAAGAAGGCATCAGAAAAACCAGCAATGAAATGACCTCCAGCCGTCCGAGTATCATGGAAAAACTGCTTAGCCATTTCCCGGRRTACGACAGACTGTGATAGCCGATGAAATCCGGGCTTACGAGGGGAATAAGGCCGCCTGCACTGAATATGCCGGTAACACTCAAACCGAAACTGGTCTGTAAATCATGACCCAAAGCTGCMAAGAGAATAGTAATTACGGCTAATGCAGTGACAAAAATAAACAATAACGTCCATATGGAAATTAATGTGGGGTTTGACACCGCCGTCCCCCCATAGAATATCGGTGTGATACTGCTGGGATAGATCAGGCGGCTGACTTCTTTGTCCGCATGGCGTTTTATCAAGCTTATTCTCAGAATTTTAAGCCCCCCCGCCGTTGACCCTGTAGCCCCGCCGATAAACAGTAAAATTATACAAACCACCGTTACCGAAAGRGGCAAAGACCCCACATAGTCTGGCACAAATCCTGTGGTTGTTAYGCTGGATACCGCCGTAAAGAGGGCAATACCGGCCTTCTTCATCAAACTGATGTCTTTCATATCTACAGACAATAAAATCGCCAGAAAAATAAATAATGCCGCCACGATTAATATAAAATAAAAATAAAAAAACTCCGGGTCCTGCCGATATATGCTGATCCGCCCCCCCTTTAGAAAAGCCCAATGAAAAGTCATATTCGTCGCGGCAAAAAGCATGAAGGGGATCAGTGCAAGTTCCGTTAACCCATTCATGCCGTTCACACCTGACATTCCCTGACTGGTGAACCCTCCGCTGGACAGGGTCGCCATCGCCATCAACATGGCCTCAAAACTGCTCATACCAAATATGACCAGCAGAATAATACAGGCCACCGTCATGCCCAGATAAATTCCGATAAGGGGCGTAAAGGCATATCTGATCCGGGCCAACAGGTCATCACCCTCCCCATGAGGCAACAGGCTACGGAACATATTCATACCGCCAATGGCAGAAAGAGGCAGAATKGCAATGGCCATGACAAAGACCAATATGCCGCCCAGCCACTGTAACAAAGATCGCCAGAAAAGGATTGTTGTCGGGACAAGGTCCAGATTACTGACCAGACTGGACCCGGTGGTTGTCAAAGCCGAAGCTGCCTCAAAGTAAGCATCGGCCAGYTTGGTCATAAACCCCGTTATCATAAAGGGCAGCGAGGCAAACAAGGGCAATCCAAACCAGACAACGACCATCAACATGATAATTTCATGACGCGAAGCCCGGTCCTTTGGATTCTSAAACGAAATAAATAACGCGCCGCCCACAAAAACCGTAAATAACGCACTRACGAAAAAGGGTAAAATCAGGTTATCTTCACCAGTAGACAGGGCAACAATGATTGGCAAAAGTTCACAGAACCCCAGCACCATCAACAGATAGCCAATAATATTGCCTATTCGAGCAACCATATTTTTCCCTAAAAATATTCMAGACGGACAGAGAAAAGATCTTCAACTTTTTTWATCATATCCAGGCGAGCGAATATCACCACAATATCATCCGGTTTAATGATTGTTCCGCCCCGGGGGACGATGACCTMCCCGTCATGAAGGATCGCGCCAATAATAATACCGTCAGGAAGCCGCACATCGCGCAACGGCTTGCCCACCAGCGGCGATGTCTCCAATGCCACGGCTTCCAAAACTTCCGCCGCACCACCAGCAAGATTCTGCAATGACCTGATCCGTCCCCGGCGCATATGCTGCAGGATGCTGGACACGGTCGTCTGCCGGGGGTCGACAAAGGCGTCAATACCCACGGAATAGGTCATCGGGCCAAAGGTATGGTTATTGATCAGGGTAATGGCGCGGCGACACCCGGCCTGCTTTGCCAGCAAGGACGACAGGATATTCACCTTGTCATCATTGGTCACCGCAATGATGGTTTCTGCGGCCTTCACATTGGCCTCTTTCTGAATATCCACATCCAGTGCATCACCGTTCAGCACAATGGCCCTTGGAATATTCTTGGCAATGGCCTTGGCTTTTTCCACATCCAATTCAATGATTTTAACCTGWATTTTTGAATCATTATTGATCAGTTTTTCCGCAATGAAGGCCCCCACATTTCCGCCGCCGACAATGATAATGCGCCGGGCTTCTTTCTCATCACTGCCAAACACACTTAAAGCTCTTTCCACATGGCTGTCTTCCGAGACAAAATATATATTATCCCCCACCAAAAGCTGATCATCACTGGATGGGATAATCAGTTTTCCGTCCCGAATGATGCTGGTCACTATGATATTGAGGTCGGGAAAAAGCTCCGTCAATTGGCGAAGCGGCGTATCCACCACCGGGCAATCCTCACGCAGGCGCACACCGACCGCACGAACCTTGCCGTCACAAAAAGACACCATATCAAAAGCACCCGGAACTTCCAGCCGCCGGATAGCCGCCTGGGCCACCTCTATTTCCGGTGAAATGATCACATCAATGGGCATATGRTCACGGCTGAAAAGATCCTGCCACATGGGGGCAAGGTAATTCTGCGCCCGCACCCGCGCAATTTTYTTGGGCACCCCGAAAAGCGAATGAGCCACCTGACAGGCGACCATATTGACCTCGTCAAACAGGGTCACGGCAATGATCATATCCGCATCAGCGGCCCCKGCCTGTTCCAGCAAATCCGGGTGAGAGGCATAGCCCACAAGGGCCTGTACATCCAGAGAGCTTTGAATTTTAGCAATCAGTTCCGGCGACCGGTCAATCACCGTAACGTCATGYTGCTCACTGGCCAGATGGCGGGCAATGTTGAAACCAACCTGCCCCGCACCGCATATAATAACTTTCATCGTCTATCTCACCCTGTTAGGCCCAAGCTTTTTAATTTCCTGTGAAGYGCCGAACGCTCCATACCGACATATTCGGCGGTTTTCGATATATTACCATTAAAACGGCTTACCTGTAATTTCAGATACTCCCGTTCGAACTTCTCCCGAGCATCGCGGAGAGGYAAGGACATAATTTCATTATTGATACTGGGCCGAACCACCGAGGTATCTGAAACAACCTCCGGCGGCARCATATCCACGGTTATGGTTTCACTGTCAGCTGACATAATCAGAAGCCGTTCCATCACATTACGGAGCTGGCGAACATTGCCGGGCCATTCGTGATTTTGCAGGGCCGCCATGGCATCCGCATCGGTRTTTTTCGGTAAAATACCCATGGCGATGGAAAGCTGGTTCATGATCTGATAGACCAAGGCCGGAATATCCTCCCGCCGCTGGATANGCGGCGGCACCTGAACCGGCACAACGCTCAGGCGATGGAACAAATCTTCCCTGAATAAATTATTGGTAATCTGTTCCCGAAGGTCGCGGCTGGTGGCACTGATAACCCGCACATTTACCAGAACTTTTTTATTACCCCCCACCCGCTCAAAGGTCTGATCGGTCAAAATACGCAGGATCTTGGCCTGGGTATTCTGCGGCATATCGGCCACCTCATCAATGAACAATGTCCCCCCGTGAGCCTGCTCRAAGACACCGGTTTTCTTGATGCCCCCGTCTTCCTCAACCCCGAATAATTCATTTTCCATATTATCCGCAGAAATACTGGCCGCATTGATAACCACAAAGGCCCCATTAGCCCGTTTGGATTGCTTGTGAATAAGGCGGGCCACCACCTCTTTACCGGACCCCGGCGGACCGGAAATCAGAACCCTGCTGCCGCTTGGCGCAACCTTGGCAATGGTATTGCGCACCAGATTAATGGCCGGCGAGGAACCAGTCAGCCCCACATCAAAGCCCATTTTCTCCTTGAGTTCCATATTTTCCCGGCGGAGCTTGTCAACCTCGGTCGCACGCTCCACCAGAATAAGYAGCTTGTCTGTTTCAAAGGGTTTGCTGATAAAGTCATAGGCGCCCAATTTGATCGCTGATACCGCCGTTTCAATATTGCCATGACCGCTTATAATCACCACTGGAAGGTCAGGGTGTGATTTCTTGATAACCTCAAGRATTTCCARCCCGTCAAGGCGGCTGCCCTGAAGCCAGATATCAAGAATAATCAGGGATGGCCGCCGGGCTTCCACCTCGGCCAATGCRCTGTCRCTGTCCTTTGCCGTACGGGTTTCATATCCTTCATCATCCAGAATACCGGAAATCAAATCCCGAATATCCGCCTCGTCATCTACAATTAGAATATCAAGAGCCATAAACCATCCTTACATTATTTTCGGGGGTGTTTTTTTGAAAATTTACATTCTTGTAAAACACCAATGTCACTGTTRCCCCCTGGTCCGCATTATTTTCCAGAATTAAGTCCCCCCCATGATCCGTCATTATTTTTTTTACAATTGCCAGCCCTAGCCCGGTACCTTTGGACCGGGTCGTAATATAAGGCTCAATCAGTTTATCCATGAGATGTTCCGGCAAACCKATACCGTTATCCCAAATTTGAATCTTTGTTTCCTGCGGCGTATCCTGCAGGGAAATTTTTATTTCTCCCTGATAGTCCTGCCCTTTTTGCTGTGCAATGGCCWCACTGGCTGTGATAGATTCTGCCGCGTTTTTTATCAGGTTTGTCAACGCCTGACCGATCTGCCCCGMATCACATTCCATATTCARGTTGTCGGGGGGGCAATCAAGTTCAAAGGTAATRCTGCTGTTGGCCACTTCCTGAAGGAAATAGGCCTGCCGGGTGATCTCTGCCAGATCCTCCATATTCACATTGGGAGCCGGCATGCGGGCGAAAGAGGAAAATTCATCAACCATCCGCCGCAAATCCCCCACCTGCCGGACAATGGTATCCGTACATTGGGTAAAAACCGCCGGATCGCTTTTGATTTCCTTCAGGTATTTGCGTTTCAGCCGCTCTGCCGCCAGTTGAATTGGGGTCAACGGATTTTTGATCTCATGGGCAATACGCCGGGCAATATCAGACCATGCGGCATTTCTCTGGGCCGCGACTTGTTCCGTAATATCATCAAAGGCAATGACAAAGCCCTGAATTTCCCCTTTTTTAGTCTCTGCGGTTATCCTGACCATCAAATTGAGCGTATTATCTTCCCGCTCAATAACGATTTGATCCTGCACGGATGGGCTTTCAGTGGTTTTAATCTTGTTAAAAAGATCACTGACTTCCGGCATAATATCCTGTATTTTAGCCCCGGTAATATTTTCAACTCCCAAGTTTAACATATTAGCCGCAGATTTATTGGGCAGGGTCACCTTGCCRAGCGGGTCAAGCCCCATAATGCCTGCCGAAACGCCGGACAGCACCGCCGCCATAAAGCGGTGCCTTTCTTCCAATGTGATATTTGCCTGCCGAATATCTTTCTGTTGCTGGTCCAGTTGCCGGATCATCTTGTTAAAGGCCCGGGTCAGCCCGCCCAGGTCATCATAGCCTTTCTTGATGGGGGCCCGGGCGGTAAAATCACCCCGGCCAACCTTTTCAGAAGCATCCACAAGATTGGTAATCGGCTCCATAAGCTTGCGGGCGAAACCAATCCCCAGCCAGATGGCGGCAAAAAGGATCAGAAAAGCGATAATAATGAAGGTCAGGTTGAACCAAAGCCGGTAGCGGTCTTGTTCATTCAGGGCCTCCATATAATCCGACCGGGCATCTGTGGTATTTTTAACCAGTGCCAGRGCCCTTGGGTCAACAAAGCGACTRATATAGAGAAAATTGCCCAGAAAGCCGTCCAGTGCCACCAGAACCCGTACCCGATTGTCATTCTCGCCGCCAATAATCGGCACGATATTCCCTTTGGCCGCCATATCCAAAGCCGCCAATGGAAAAGAATCACCAAGCAGGTTTAGCGTCGTTTTAGCCCGCGCCCTCACATTACCGTTGCGGTCAAAGACAATTGCTTCAGATAGTTTTAAAAACTGGGCCTGTACGGACAAGGCCTGCTCCAGAAGCTGCTTATTTTGGGACAAKGCAAAAGCCTGCGCGTTTAAATCTCTGGCCACGCCCAATACATCGGCCTGAATGGCTTTTTTATGTTCTTCAATATAGGCTTCCGCCACGGCCTGTGAACTATCAAGTGCCGTGCGTATTTTGTCACTGAACCAGCTTTGCATACCAAATTCAAAGAACATGCCCGACACAATGGCTACAATGATCGTGGGGGTGATGGCCACAATACTGAACAGGGTCACTATGCGCCGATGCAGGCGAGAGCTTCTGGCCCCGGTCCCCTGTATCGCCCGTAACTGGACGACCTGACGGGCAATCATCGCCGCAAGAATAAGCAATATGGACAGATTGATGGTCAGTAGAACGAACAGAGTGGTCGATGTGGGTACGAACGGCCCRATATTGGAAAAGGTGGCAAAAGTGGCAAACACGGACAGGACCGCCGCAACCGCCATGGCATATGCCAGCTTCTTGGCAAGGTTAATTTTTCTTGCCCAAATCTGCAATCTGATAAATATTTTAGACTTTTTCTTGCCCATCTGGCGTAGAACACCCACTTAAATAAACACCGAGGCTTCAGATTATCATATTGTTGCAAATATGCAACAGGCGAATATGTTTATCTTTTACGAACGTCTATATCCAGATCCTTGATYTTTTTGCGCAGAGTATTGCGGTTAACCCCCAATAATTCAGCCGCCTTAATCTGATTTCCCCGCGTTGCGGTTAATGTGTTTTCAATCAAAGGCTTTTCAAATTCACGYARCAGGCGGCTGTACAGGCCCGCAGGCGGCAAATCATGGGGCAGATGAGCATCAAAATATTTCTTTAAATGGCGATTTATGGACTCCTGCAGGGTCTCACTGGCCGGAACATCACCGCCGCGTGTCTGATCCCCGGCCATAAGCGGCACCATCTCTGAACGGGCGATGTCCAAAGTAATGGTATCTTCCACATAGAGGGCCGCAACGCGCTGGCACAGATTTTCCAGCTCCCGCACATTTCCCGGCCAATCATGCTGCCTGAGATAATCCAGAGCATCTGCATCAATCAGCTTGGGTGTCTGTTTGTATTCAAGGGCATATGTATTGAGGAATTGCCGCATGAGATCATGTATATCGTCAATGCGCTCTCTTAAGGGCGGCAACCTTAGGGGCACGACATTCAGGCGATAGAAAAGGTCTTCACGGAACAACCCCTGACTGATCAGGGATTTCAGATCCCGGTGGGTAGCGCATATAATCCGCACATTCGCCTTTATTGACGTCTTRCCGCCAACAGAGGTATATTCACCCTCCTGYAAYACACGGAGCAAGCGSGTCTGCGCTTCCAGCGGCATATCGCCAATTTCATCCAGRAAYAATGTCCCGCCCTGYGCCTGTTCGAACCGGCCCGTGGTCCGGCTTTCCGCCCCGGTAAARGCCCCCTTTTCATGGCCAAACAGTTCACTTTCGATCAATTCGCGGGGGATCGCCGCCATATTCAGTGCCACAAAGGGGCTGTTYTTGCGCTTGCCAAAATCATGCAATGCCCGGGCGACCAATTCTTTTCCGGTACCGGACTCGCCGGTGATGGTTACGGTCARRTCCGTGGTCATCAGRCGYGCCATYACYCGATAGACATTCTGCATGGCCGCWGAACGCCCGATCAAGGGYAATTCYTCCGKGTCTTCAATCATCTYCRCCGRGGCAAGCTTAGCTGTTTTAATGGTCAAAGCCTTGATRACGACTGATTTTAACTCATTCAAATCAAARGGTTTCGGCAGATATTCATAGGCCCCCCGYTCCGTGGCCTTGAGCGCTGTCATCAGGGTATTTTGCGCTGACATGACAATCACYGGYAAATCCGGGCGGATTTTTTTRATTTTCGGCAGCAGGTCAAGRCCGTTTTCGTCCGGCATCACCACATCAGTAATSACCAAATCACCCTCGCCATTAGATACCCACCGCCACAAGGTCGCCGCATTACCGGTCAGGCGCACATTATARCCGTCCCGCTCAAAAGCCTTGGACAGAACCATGCGTATGGCCTTGTCGTCATCAGCGATCAACAATGTTTTTYCCGTCATATTCCCTACCCTTTAAAGCTTGGCAACAGAACCCTGAAGGTCGTATTCCCATTCGCCGTATCACATTCAATGATGCCGCCATGATCACCGACAATTTTTGCCACAAGTGCCAGCCCAAGCCCCGTACCCGATGACTTTGTGGTCACAAAAGGATCAAACAAATGCGGTTTCAGATCATCGGCAATCCCCTCCCCGTTATCAATCACGCAGATTTCAAGGGGCAGATGCATACGTTCCGAAGAYCCYGCCACCGCGACCCTGACGCCGTGRCGGTARGCGGTGGTCAARGTCACCTCCCCGCCCCTTTGCGGCARGGCCTCCACGGCRTTTTTGAYCAAATTCAGAAAAACCTGAATAAGCTGYCCCTTGTCCCCCCGCGCCGACGGGATGGACGGGTCATATTTCTCACAGAATTTCACATGCTGRCCAAAACCGTTCTGGGCSAGCTTGCGYACATGTTCCAACACCGCRTGGATATTAATATCCTCCGGTTCAATGGGCCTGTTATTGGAGAAAACCTCCATCCGGTCTACAAGGCCGCAAATACGGTCGGTTTCCTGCACAATCAGGCGGGTCAGGTCCCGATCATCCTCGCTGATTCCTTGTTCCAGAAGCTGAGCCGAGCCCCGGATGCCAGACAGGGGGTTTTTAATCTCATGGGCCAGAACCGACGCCATACCGGCCACGGAACGGGCCGCCCCGCGATGGCTTAACTGCTGACTTATTTTCTGGGCAATGCTGCGTTCCTGAAGCTGTATAACCATATCGCCGTCCCCCTCGATCAGGGGCGAGACATGGACATCAACCCGTTTGCCATTATGTTTCGGACTGCTCAACATAATGTCATATTCCGAGGTAACGGTCTTACTCTGACGCGATTGATTGACAATAGCCACGAGCGGACTGTCAAAAGGAATGACGGTTTCCAGCTTGCGCCCAAKGAGCAGYTTKGCCCCGGAAAAAAACAATTGTTCCGCMGCAATRTTAACGTARGTAATCTGATTTTCCCCATCCAGCGTGACAATGCTGTCCGGCAGKGAATTCAGRATCACATCCTGYCCTATGGYRCYCTGAGCCRTCATGCRGCWAGCTCCTCTATGAGCGGGTCAAARAARTCATTAATCATCTGACGCACYTGMGCRGTATCACTCAGGCGRTTGACCTGCTGACGAAAGGCCGCACTGTCCCGCAAGCCCTTGGTGTACCATGAGATATGCTTGCGGGCGATTTTCTTGCCCGCATCCTCGCCGTAGTGATCAATCATGGCCTGATAATGATCAAGCACAATATTYTTCAATTCAGCCARAGTSGGGTCYGGCAACTYCTCCCCGGTTTTTAAGAAATGAATRACCTGTGCGATAAACCATGGCCGACCATAGACACCGCGTCCGATCATAACACCGTCAGCTCCTGACTGGCGCAGGGCTTCTTTTGCATCTGCGCATGTGATAATATCGCCGTTGGCAATCACCGGCAAAGATACGGCATCCTTGACCTGTCTGATAAAATGCCAGTCTGCCTTGCCCTTATACATCTGATTACGGGTCCGGCCATGAACGGTGACCATTTTAATGCCGACACCTTCGGCAATGCGGGCCAGTTCCGGCGCGTTGCGGTTGCTGATGTCCCATCCGGTGCGCATTTTCAGGGTCACCGGCACCTGCACCGCGTCCACAACCGCCACCAGAATTTTCCGGGCCTCATCAAGGTCCTGCATCAACGCCGATCCGGCATAGCCATTGACAATTTTCTTGGCCGGACATCCCATGTTAATATCAATGATCTGCGCGCCTTTATCCTCATTCATTTTGGCCGCCAAGGCCATCATATCAGGATCACAGCCCGCCAGTTGCACCGACATAAGATATTCATCGCTTTCCGCATAGGCCATCTTATGGGTACGCTTGTGATCCCGGATCATGGCCTGACTGGCAATCATTTCAGATGTCACCAACCCCGCGCCAAAGCTCTTGACCAACCGCCGGAAAGGCAGGTCCGTCACCCCCGCCATAGGGCTGAGTAATACCGGGTCTTCCAAGCTAATCGGCCCAATTTTTATGGTCATGTCGCGCATCATAATGTCTAATATTTAATCATTTTTCACTATTGATCAATAATTAATCAAAATCAGCCCGCACCTTATAGGAAAAGGGCCCGGAGGTCAAAGAGGTTTTTGGATAAGAAAGATACAGACTTTCCGCCCGTAAAATGATAGTTTCGCCTGTAGAATAATGGAAAATACACTATGAAGGTTGCCGTATTAATCGTTGCCGCCGGCAGGGGACACCGCGTTGGGGGTGGTTTACCAAAGCAATATATCTCGCTGGCGGGCAAAACTATCCTGCAACGCACCATAGAGGCCTTCCAGAAGGTGCCCTATGTTGAGCTTATTCAGGCGGTTATCCACCGGGATGATCACAARCTGTATCAACAGGCCATAGGTGGTCTTGACATCCTCCTGCCGGTGAATGGCGGAGATAGTCGGCAACAGTCGGTCATGAAAGGCTTGCAGAGCCTTGGGGTACATGAGCCTGACCTTGTTCTTATCCATGATGCGGCCCGTCCTTTCATCACCCCCAAACAGATTGAAAATATCATTTTGGAATCTGCGGMACATGGGGCCATAATTCCCGTCCTGCCAGTGATCGACACCATAAAACAGGTGAGTGATAATAATATTAAAAAGACCATTGATCGCAACAGCCTCGCCCGTGCCCAAACACCGCAAGCCTTCCGATTCAAGTTAATATTCATGGCCCACCGRAAAATGGAAGGGCAGGAAATGACCGATGATTCCGCCATAGCCGAGGCTTGCGGAATCCAGGTAAAAACCATTCCGGGCGATGAGGATAATTTCAAGATTACCACCCAAGCTGACCTGATAAAGGCTGAACATATGATCAAAAGCACCCTCACYGACATCCGCACGGGCCTTGGCTATGATGTTCATGCCTTTGARGCCGGGGATCAGGTGATATTAGGCGGTATTGCCATTGACCATGACCAGAAATTGAAAGGCCATTCAGACGCGGATGTAGCTCTCCACGCCCTGACCGATGCTCTGCTTGGCACCATAGGGGAAGGTGATATTGGTRYCCATTTYCCGCCCGGCGATATGCAATGGCGGGGGGCMAGTTCAGAAATATTCCTGAAACATGCGGCTAAATTACTGAGGAGCAAGGACGGCATCATTGCCAATCTTGACYTGACAATCATATGCGAGGCYCCGAAAATCATGCCCCACAGCGCGGCAATTCGTGATAATATCGCCCGAATTTTGGAGCTAGCCCCGGACCGGGTCAGTGTCAAGGCAACAACCACTGAAAAGCTGGGCTTTACCGGGCGGGGCGAAGGCATTGCCGCACAGGCCATCGTCACGGTTCGATTRCCGGAATAAGGAGTTATCAATATGTTTGTGGAGAAATGGTCAAAATCACCGGTACATCCGGCCTTGTTACTGGCCACGTGGTTCTATACCGGCCTTGCGCCCAAAGCCCCCGGCACCATGGGGTCGCTGGCCGCCCTGCCCTTTGCCTGGATGATTATGGCTCCCTTTGGCGTAACAGGGTTGTCGGTTGCCATTGCCCTTGTTTTTCTCGTCGGGCTATGGGCTTCAAAGGTTTATATGGCGGAAACCGGAAAGACGGACCCCGGCGAGATTGTCATTGACGAAGTGGCCGGTCAATGGATTGCCTGCCTGCCCATTGCCGCCATGATGGATATGATGCCCCTGTCACCCGGCCCGTTCGTTCTGGCCTTTGTCAGCTTTCGCGTATTTGATATTTACAAGCCCTGGCCCATTAAAATTTTTGACCGGCGTCATGATGCTTACGGCGTCATGATGGATGATGTCATCGCGGGGTTTTTCGCCGGCTTTATCGTGATTGGATTTTATATCTATGTTCTCACCTGAAATCATCACGCTGGCCGCTGAAGTTCTAGAGATGGCCCGGAACAAAGGCTGTCATCTCGCCGCCGCAGAATCCTGTACCGGTGGCCTGATCATGGGGGCCCTGACCGAAATCGCCGGATCATCTGACGTGGTTGACCGGGGCTTTGTCACCTATACCAACCGGGCCAAAATGGAAGTTCTGGGCGTGGATGGCAAGATCATCAAAGCCCACGGCGCAGTCAGTGCAGAATGCGCCAAAGCCATGGCCGCCGGTGCCTTGAAAGCCTCCGCCGCCACCTTCGCTGTATCCGTCACTGGTGTTGCTGGCCCAGGCGGCGGCACCATAGAAAAACCCGTCGGACTGGTACATATGGCAATCGCAGGACGGGACGGAAGGGTCCAGCATGAAAAACATCTGTTTGGTGAAACAGGGCGGGATAGAGTTAGGGAAGCCACGGTGATTGCGGCGTTAAAATTGTTCCGGAAAAATATATAAAAATRCCCGGAAATGATCCTGTCATATCCGGGCWTRTTATAATYTGCTMAGAAATYTAATGCAGTTGATTRTCCAGCTTGTCGATGTCAGCGGTGATCAAGGCATCATGATCTGCCTTTTTCATATTGGCCGCAATCAGTTCCCGAGCCGCCGCCGTGGCAACTTCTACAGATAGCTGCTGAATTTCTTTCAGGGCATTGGCTTCGGACTGGGCAATTTTCTGTTCGGCGAGCTTTGTGCGTCGCTCCACCATTGTCCCAATCTGAATCTTGGCATCCCCGGCCAGAAGTTTAACCTCTTCTTCTGCATGGACAATCATTTCAGCGGCTACTTTTTCCGCATCCCGCTGATCACGCTGGTATTTCGCCAGCAAAGCCGAGGCTTCTTCACGAAGAGTCTGGGCATTATCAAGCTGGGCGGAAATTTCATTAACCCTGCTGTCCAGAATCTTGCCGATCATGGCCGGAATTTTCTTCCAGATTAACAGCAGGAAGAAAGCAATAGTCGCCGTACCAACCCAAAAGGCCGGATCCTGATACAGATGGTCATAGCCATGGTGAACTTCTTCCTGGCCCAATTCCACTACATGTTCCTGTGTCTGATTTTGTTCAGCCATTGCCATTTCCCCTCACCGCGTCAAATTTTTCATTCACCTGCACGGCGATAGCCTTCTGATCCAGATCAAGGCCGGATACGGACTGAATAAGAGAGCCACAGACATCCGCCGTCATAATGCGAATATCTTTCAATGCCTTATCCTTGGCCGCGACAATACGCGCGTCYGCTTCGGYGATCTGYGCCCCAAGACTTTCGCTGAGCTTGCGATATTCCGCCTCTACATCCATCTTGATGGCTTCGCGTTTTTCGGTAACAGTTGAAACCGCTTTCGCGCGGGCTTCTTGCAAAGCCTGTTCATAGGTCGCTCTGGCGCTCTCGGCCTGTGCCTGAAGCTTCTCAGCCTCCTGCAGGTCAGCCGCGATGCGGTCCTGACGCCGTTCAAGTACCCGGGTTATTTTCGGCGTGGCGCTATGGGCGATGAACAGGTAAACCAGTCCAAACAGCACGAACAGCCAGAAAATCTGGGGCAGGAATACGGCGGGGTCTAATTGTGGCATTGTCTTCTCTCCTTGATCCGGGTTCGCAGGATCAGGCCTGTATAAAACTTAGGTGAACAGGATAATGAAGGCGATAACCAGACCAAACAGGCCCGTTGCTTCGGCAAGGGCAAAACCAAGCATGGCATGACCAAAGAACTGCGGTGCGGCAGAAGGATTGCGGATCGCGGCGGAAATATAGCTTCCGAAGATATTACCAATACCGATACCGGCACCAATCAGGGCTGTACATGCGAGACCCGCACCGATCATTTTTGCTGCTTCTACTTCCATTTTAACTTCCTCTTATTTTAAAATTGATTTTCAAATACTACGTTACATGGGCCCTAGTGCAAATGCAGGGCATCATTCAGATACATACAGGTCAGGATGGCAAAYACGTARGCCTGCAAACAGGCCACCAGCAATTCCAGCCCGGTCAGGGCAATAATGAATAAAAAGGGCGCAATGCCGTAAATGCCCAACGCCACCACAAAACCACCAAACACTTTCAGCATGGTATGACCGGCCACCATATTGGCGAACAGACGCACCGACAGGCTGATAGGCCGGGACAGATATGAAATAACCTCAATCGGTATGATCAGCCACAGCAACCACCAGGGCGTACCTTCGGGCAGGAACAGGCTGAAAAATTTAAAACCGTGTTTGAAAAGGCCGATCAGGGTCACACCGATGAAAACAAAGGCCGCCATGGCAAAGGTCACTGCAATATGGCTGGTAAAAGTAAAGCCAAAATACGGGAACAACCCGATAAGATTGGCAAACAGAATGAACATGAACAGGGCAAAGATGAAGGGGAAATATTTCCGCGCGTCCCGTCCCGCCGCATCATGGAGCATATTGGCGATAAATTCATARCAGAGTTCCACCGAAAGCTGCCACCGTCCAGGCACCAACGCTGCTTTACGCATCCCGACGATCATAAAGAACATCACGGCCAGAACGGTCAGGGCCATGAAAAAGGCTGAATTTGTAAAGGAAATATCATATTCACCGATATTCAGCGGTATGATCGTTTTGATTTCGAATTGCGCGAGCGGACCAGCCACTATGTTATCCTTCGTCTATTTTAGCCTTTTCGGCTGCTTCTTCCCGTTTGCGTGCCTGTTTTTCTTCAATCTGCTTTGCCGCACGCATCACATTAAAAATCCCGGCACCAAGGCCGAGAAAAATAAATACTATCAGTAACCAGGGTTTTGTTCCCAGCCATTTATCCAGAAACCAGCCCATTATCAATCCGATAATCAACCCTGATAACAACTCCGCCACAAGACGCATAGCCATCCCGTAGGCATTAGATTCGTTGAGCCCATCCCTGCTTCTTGGTGCATTCACCTTCCGGGCTTGCTCAACCCGGGCCTTCAAACTCGTCACTGGTGGCTCTTTTTCCATAAAAGCTGCTCCCTTGACCTCCGGCCCATAAAATTGCCTGCAACATAGTTACTGCGCCATTGGCTGTCAAGCATCAAAACACCCCGCATTTATATATTTAAGCYGTGACGGAACTGCGGGCCCGATCGCGCATTCTCTCGGCACTTTCCAGATCAACGGAAACCAGCTGTGAGACRCCGCGCTCCGCCATTGTCACCCCGAACAAGCGATCCATGCGTGACATGGTAACGGCGTTATGGGTAACAATCAGAAAACGGGTCGCGGTATTCTCGGCCATTTCGTCGAGCARATCACAAAAGCGTTCCACATTGGCGTCATCAAGGGGCGCGTCCACTTCGTCCARCACACATATGGGAGCCGGATTGGTCATAAAGACGGCAAAGATCARSGACARAGCRGTCARRGCYTGYTCWCCCCCRGACAAKAGRCCYAGRTTCTGCATYYTYTTYCCCGGCGGRCTGGCCATRATCTCAAGCCCYGCMTCCAGMGGRTCATCAGATTCGGTCAGCTCCAGATGGGCCTCGCCGCCGCCAAACAGGCTCGTGAACAGATGCTTGAAATGCTCATTAACCTCATCAAAGGCCTTGAGGATTCGCGAGCGGCCCTCCCGGTTCAGGTCGGAAATGGCCCGGCGCAGAGCGGTGATAGCCTTTTCCAGTTCTTCACGCTCGGCAATTGACGTATCAAGCTGTTCCTGAATTTCGGTAAGTTCCACCTCAGCCCGCAGGTTAACCGCCCCCAGCCGTTCCCTCTCCGCCTTCAGCCGTTCCAGCCGATGAAGGGTCTGTTCCGGATCGGGTAATTCCTGTTCCTGCTCAATATTGGCCAATTCCCTAAGCAAATTTGGCTGACAGTCAAATTCGTCCCATATACGCCGTTTCAGGTGGGATTCCTGTTCCGCATATTGTTCCAGACTCGTTTCCAGTCGAACCTTTTGTTCCCGTACCTCAGATAGTCGRGCYTGTAYTTCACGAATTTCCCGGTCCTTGCCTGCCAACTGGTCTTCACAGTCCAGCAGGGTCCGGGCCGCAAGCTTGCGGGCATCTTCCGCCTGATCAATCATATGGTTGAGCTTGCGCCGTTCCGCCATAATTTCGCCGGGCCGATTTTCCAGAGACTTCAATTCCGCTGTGGTTTTCTTGCGCCGCGAATGAAGGTCGCCGATATGAATTTCCACATTGTCTATACGCAGCTTCCAGGCTTGAAGTTCCGTTTCGATCTGCGCAAGCCGCTCCCGACGGGCGGCGGTTTTGGAGATAAAGCTGTCATGGTTAAAGCGGGCCTCGGACAAGTCCTTGCGCTTGTCCTCCACATTTTGCCGAATCCGCTGAATTTCAAGGCCCAGATCTTCCTGTTGGGGCAARRCCGMCARATTCTGRCTGATTTCAAGGTGACGGGCGGTCGCCTGATCWATATCCTCCACCAAATGACCCAAACGGTCTTTCAGGGCGCTTTCTTCTGACTGGTGGCGGGTGGCCTGTTTCTCGGCCTCGGTCAGGCTGCGGCGGGTGCGGGCGGCCTTTTCCTCGGCCTCGCGCCAGGTTGTACGCATCTCACGGGCAGTCTGTCGGGCGGTTTCCAATTCTTCGCGGGCCTGATGCAATATATCACGGGCCGAACCGACCTCTTCCTTGCGCTGGTCATATTCTACGTCCAGTTCGGCAAGACGGTTTTTCTGGGACAGCTTTACTGCCGTCTGACTGGGGGCCTCCGGCGAGATACACAGGCCATCCCACCGCCACATGCCGCCGGACTGGCTGACCAATCTCTGGCCAGGTTTTAGCTGGCCAAGCAGGGACAAGGCTTCTGTCTCACTGGCCACAACCCCGATTTGCGCCAGCCGCCGGGTCAAGAGATCACTGCCCGTCACATAGGCGGCCATATTTTCCACGCCCACCGGCAAGTCCTGATTATAATCATAGGCCGCAAGCGTGCGCCAGTGAACCTGCGCCGTCACGTCATCCGGGGCCTCGAGGTCCGCATCCAACGCAGCCCCAAGGGCGGTTTCATAACCGGGCGTTACCGAAAGCTGTTCCATGATCGGACTTGCGTCCCCCTCATCACCATTGGACAGCAGGGCCAGCAACCCTTCTTTTTCAGCCTGTAGGCGCGCCAGCTTCCCCTGCATAGATTGCAATATATCACGAGCGTCCTGTTCTTTTTGCTGGAACAATTGACGGTTATCTTCGGCTTCCCGGGCCTTGGCGGACATGATACTGATGTCATTTTCCGCACTGGCAAGGGCATTTTCCGCATTGGACAGGGCCTGGGTAAACAGGTTATTGCTTTCCAGCCGGGACAGCCGTTCCTCTATAGTCGCGCGCTGTTCCAACAGCATGTCAAGACGGCGGCTAGTCTCATCCAGATTACGGGTCAGATTGTCTTTCTCGGCGGTTTGACGGGCCTGTTTCTGGGTCAGTTCCTCCAGCTTCCATTCCGCCTCMAGRGTTGCGGTCTGCATACCTTGCAATATACCGGACAGCTCGTCCACWTTGCCGGTYTGRTTTTCCGTCTGAACACGMAGGTCTTTCTTTTCCTCAAGCARCCGTTCCAGAATCCCCGCCGTATCGGCCACRACATCTTTTTCCCGCGCCTCATCCTGATYAATCTGTTCCAGAAGATCCCGTAATTTTCCTTGAGTTTCCTGAAGCCGCAGTTCCTCGCCGTCAAGGCCGTCCCRCGTCACTGTAATCCGGTGCAGTTTTGCGGCAAGTTCGGCCTCATGCTGACGCAGATTAGGCAATTTTGCCGCCTCAATAGCCTGCTCCTTATTCAACCGGCCCAAATCCGTGGTAATGGCGGCAACCTGCAGGGAKACCTGATGCAAGGCACTGCCCGACTGTTGCTTMTGTTSYTGAATRGCCAGCCAGTCCATATAGTTGATCAGCGCCTGWAGGGTGCGGATTTCGCCACTGATTTWCTTATAGCGCGTGGCTTGACGGGCCTGTTTTTGCAAGCCTTTTATCTGATCATGCAGCTGTATTTCTATATCGGCCAGCCGTTCAAGGTTATGTTCGGCGGAGCGTAATTTGCTTTCGGCCTCTTTGCGCCGGGAATGAAGGCCGCTGATTCCGGCGGCTTCCTCCAGCACCATACGTCTTTCMCGGGGCTTGGCATTCACCAGACTGCCRATRCGCCCCTGACTGACCATGGACGGGGAATGRGCMCCCGTGGCMGCATCGGCAAACARCARTTGRATGTCCTTTGCCCGCACATCCTTGGCATTCAGGTGATAAGCTGAGCCACATTCCCKYTCAATTCGCCGRGAGATTTCAAGCTGTGTCTCATCATTGAATATAGCCGGGGCAGTGTGATCGTCATTCAGAATGGTGAGGGTTACCTCRGCCAGATTGCGGGAGGGGCGCGAYGAKGTTCCGGCAAAAATCACATCRTCCATGCCYGATCCGCGCATGCTCTTTGCGGAGTTTTCCCCCATGACCCAGCGCAGAGCTTCAAGAAGATTGGATTTKCCGCAACCGTTTGGCCCAACCACCCCGGTCAGGCCATTTTCGATAATCAATTCGGTCGGGTCCACAAAGGACTTGAAACCAGATAACCGAAGTCGCGTAAAATCCAATTTTACCTCTTTCCCTTATATTATTCTGCCGCCGCAATAGCACTTTCTATGGCGGCCATATCATTGCCTTCAAGTTTTTTGCCGTTGACAATAATGGTCGGCGTGCTGTTGACCTGATATTTGGCCACCGCATCTTCGCGCACCTTGATCAGATAGCCGACGACCGCATCATTATCATAGCATGCCTGTGCCTGATCACCGCTGATACCGGCCAGAACACCAATTTTCGCCACCTCTGCCTGCGCAAATCTGAGGGCCGTATCCCGCCCCTTTTCCTTTAGCAAGCGCCGAAGTTCCGGGATGTTGTTCCACACCCGCTGGCTATTGAAATAAGCCTCTATCGTGGGTAGAAATTTTGCCTCGGATACACAACGTGTCTGACTGGCGGCAAAAACATCAAAAGGATTGTCAAAAATAAAATTGCGGTAGACCAGCTTTGCCTTGCCGGTATCAAGATATTTCTTCTTTAACGCAGGATAAACTTCCTCATGGAAATTCGCACAGTGGGGGCAGGATATGGCGGCATATTCGATGATCTCTATGGGCGCATTCTTATCGCCGATAATAATGTCATAATTCAGAAAACCGGCATCCGTCTTTTCACCGGATGGCGCGGCCGTCTCAACAGCCGCATTAGCCGTGACCTGCTCCGGCGATTGGGTCATCATGCTGACCGCAAAACCACCCCCCCCGATCAGGAGGGCGGCAATCACCAGAACAAATCCGTTTTTCATTATTTACTCTCCGCCAGAATGGCTTTTTCAATGGCCTCAAACCGGTTATCGTCCAGTTTTTTTCCGTTCACAATGATTGTCGGGGTGCTGTTAACCTCATAAGTATCCACCGCATACTTGTTGCCATCCATCAGATATTTCAGCACCTCTGGCCGGGCCAGACATTGATAGGCTTCTGATTCCTTCATGCCGGCAATTTTGGCAATCTTGATCGCTTCACCCTTGGCAAAGCCCAGCGCCGCATATTTACCGTACCGTTTCAATTCACCAAATTCCTTGTATTTCACCCATGCTGGCTGACGCTTTAGATAAAGGCCGAGCAGGGGGAAGAATTTCTTTTCAGAAACACAGCGGTTCAGGGACGCCGCAAAAACGTCAAAGGGCTGTGAAAAAACATAGTTGCGGAAAACAAGCTTTACCCTGCCGGTATCAATATATTTTTTCTTAAGTTTTGGCAGCGTATCTTTATGAAAACTGGCGCAATGGGGACAGGTGGTTGAGGCATATTCAATGATTTCAATGGGCGCATTCTTGTCCCCCATAATCATGTCATAATTCAGAAAACCACTTTTCTGATCGGCGGCATTAACCCCTGTAATCACAGAAAATACAGCCATTACGGTCAGGGCTAAAAACAGTGATATTCGTTTATATAGTTGCTTGGTCATATTTAATCCACAATATGTTGTATGAAAGTATAAAAATTAACGGAGGGGAAAATCAAGTAAAGAATCTCTATTCCGGTATCTGGCTCCCCATTCCACGGCGGGTAAATCGGTGTTGGGTCTTTGTTTTCTCTGGTTTTTTAACGAAAAGCACCTCACGGCCCAAATTATATAATGCCTTGTATAATTCCGGGTTGGTGACCCCTTCCAACTGCTGTTCCAGCTCTTTTTGCTGAGAATCAGTTAATTCGGGCGGCGCGCGGCGGGTTTTCTGGCGGCGAATTGGCACTGGACCRTGRCGATAAACCAGCCTGTCAACCGCCTGATAACCATAGTATCCATTGATCCGTTCGATGATCACAGATTCAAAATGCTGTAYTTCCGGCGCCATACTACCCTGCAAGCGAATATAGAGGCTACCGCCGCGTTTTTCATCACGGGGAAARGTCAGCCGCTCCGGCAGGCTGCAATCSGCCARKGCCGGMCCRACAATATCCGGCCAGCGCGATACAATCTCCCGCTGGGAAAAGCCATAACGGCGAAAAGCCCGGTTGCTGACCTTTCGCGCGGCTTCGGCTATGGGGACCATTTTATGTGTCTGCCTACGCGTCATGACGTTAATATATCCATTTTGAACAGGATATACAGTAGTATGACAAAATTGTGACCGGYGCCCCCAAAATCCCGGTCTTGGATTTAAGATACAAGTCATGTATAGTCCCGTTTTTTTACCCGTAAAAGCGTCAGGACCATTATTATTTTAGCAGATCAAGACCCCGCCYTGTTGGCCGATGCCCTGCTGGACTGGTATGATGTCCATGCCCGGGATTTACCGTGGCGCATCCCGCCGAACAGTTCTGAAACRCCKRAYCCYTACCGTATCTGGCTCAGCGAGATCATGCTGCAACAGACCACGGTGCCGACGGTCATCCCCTATTTTGAAAAATTCCTGAAAGAATGGCCAACCATAGAAGATTTRGCSGGKGCTGAACTKGATCAAATTCTGACCGCATGGGCGGGGCTRGGCTATTACGCCCGCGCCCGCAATCTGCATAAATGCGCCCAAYATATCGTGRCGGAAWTGGGGGGGSAATTTCCGGATACAGAAAAAGASCTGYTRAGCCTGCCCGGTGTTGGCCCCTATACGGCGGCGGCGATTGCATCCATCGCCTTTGGTAAAAAGGCTACGGTTATGGACGGTAATATTGAACGGGTCATGGCCCGYATGTTCAATRTRASCACCCCCCTSCCCGRKGCCAAATTGGCCCTGAAAGAATTTGCCGAACAGATGACVCCCGCSCAYCGGGCCGGGGATTATGCCCAGGCGGTGATGGATTTGGGBTCTGATATATGCGGATCAAAAATTCTGAAATGCACGAACCGTTGTCCGTGGGAGGAGAACTGTCAGGCCCATGCCCTTGGCACCGCCGACCAATTGCCGCGCCGAAAGTCCAAAATGGCCAAACCCACCCGGCGGGGCTATGCCTWYTGGGCSGAATATRAYGGCCACCTSTGGCTCTGCCGCCGCCCGGAGCATGGCCTGTTGGGCGGTATGATGGAGGTGCCGTCATCRGACTGGCTGGAATCACCGGACTGGGACGCGGTGCCCATGCCGCAAATWCCGATCATCGCCAACTGGACAGAAACGCCGGGGCTGGTGCGTCATAGTTTYACCCATTTCCACCTTGAGCTAAAGATCATCCGGCTGGAGCTTATGGAGATGATTGAGTTACAGGAAGGCGACTGGTTTCCCTTCAGCCGYATCGAATATCTKGCCCTGCCGACRGTGATGAAAAAAATYATTCACCAYCAGTCCCARCCCGTTCTGGATTTATGAAAAATCATATTTTTTAAAGATTTCCTTGCTCCTTTCCGCAAATTAGACCTATTATTATANCATTAATACATGAGTCCATATTTCTGCGCATCCGCGCATGGGCCATAAGTGGAGGAATAAATGATAAAAGTCCTGAAAGCGGCTCTCGYACTCACTTTTTTATTAGCAGGAGGTAATATAATGGCACAGGATCACGGCCCGCGCCGGGAAAGACCGGCGCCGCCAAGTGCCACAATTTCGGCTGAATTTCCCTTTGAATCCCATTATGTGGAGGTTCTGGGCTCCAAGATGCATTATGTGGATGAGGGCGAAGGCGACCCCATCCTGTTTTTACATGGCAACCCCACGTCCAGCTATCTTTGGCGGAATGTTATCCCCCACCTCAAAGGCTCTGGCCGTCTGATCGCACCGGACCTGATCGGTATGGGCAAGTCAGACAAGCCTGACATCCCCTATCGCTTTGAGGATCACGCCCGTTATCTGGATGCGTTCATCAAAAAACTGGGACTTAAAAATATTACGCTGGTCATACATGACTGGGGGTCCGGGCTGGGCCTTCATTATGCGGCGCGTCATCCGGACAATGTGGTTGGCATCGCCTTTATGGAAGCCCTTGTCCCCTTCCCGGCCCAGTTTGAACGCACCCCGACCGGATTATTTGCCATGCTCAGGGACCCGGTCAAGGGACCGGAAATGATCATTGAGAAAAATGCCTTTGTCGAGATGATCCTGCCCATGGCGGTGATGCGCAAATTAACCGAGGAAGAAATGACCGCTTACCGCGCCCCTTTCCTGACCAAGGAATCCCGCAAGGTGGAGCTGGTCTGGCCCCTGGAAATTCCCTATAAGGACGGACCGGCGGATGTGACCAAGCTGATGAAAGAATATATTGCCTGGTTTGAAAGCTCAAAGATTCCAAAGCTRCTGATTTACGGCGATCCGGGBGCCATCATCTCCCCYAAGAATGTAGAGGGCATGATTSAGCGTTTCCCCAATCTGGAAACCCATTTTGTCGGCGTGGCRTCCCACTTCCTGCAAGARGATCACCCCCACAAGGTTGGRCGCGCCATATGGGACTGGCACCGCCGGGAAATCAAGGGCAAATAGCTTTCTCCTTGCGATACCATAATGATCACCACATGAATTCCCTATACAAACAACCCATGCACCATGCATGGGTTGTTTGTCGCTGGTTCAAATATGGATCTTCATACCTTGTATGGGTTAGAAAGTGCCAAAACCGGGTTGGATTGGAACCAACATAAAGTATTGATAGCGTGCATTTGGCAGAAATAATAAAATAAATCACTCCCTACGCAGAGGTCTTACCAAGTCATTCCAGCTTAACCGTAGCATATGTCCCGGAACATCCAAGTAAGGCCCGATGACATCCCCAGATAGAAAATTTGCGCCCGTTGTCTTGGCCAGAATAATATCATCCTTCCGGTTCAGTTCCGCTAAAGAAACATTTATAGATTCTTTCCTGCATTTGCCAACTAATACAGTTAGCCGCTCCCAATATTCTATTGGGTGGAGCATTTCTGGCACTAGGACAATACTGACCCCCTTTATGCCACAATCCTTATATTTCACTATATCCTGAGGTATTTCATCACATTGCAAAAAAATRGCCCGTGAATAGCTCCTCAAGCTTGAAACAATGAAACGCAATTTTATTTCCGGARCGCCGATTGGAAAACCAATCAGATTAAATGTTATATATTTGCGCAAAGCTTTAGGAATATTTTTACAATGGCTTAAATATTCTTGCAACATATCCGAATTGAACAATGTTTCATAGCAAACGGGAATAGAAAAAATGGCCCGAAAATTATTAATGAATAAATCATCCATTGTTTCAATGGTTTCTTCCAAAACGAAGTGATCCAGCTCAATCATCTTTTCKGCGAAGGAAGGATCAATCAACACTTTGTAACCAAAGTAGGAATTTTTATAACGATCTATACTGCGTACATTAACAATATATGTTGATATAGTCTCATTTACCGCATCCCACACGGGTGCGTAAACGAGATAATAGGGGTTTTCTTCTTCACTGAAGTGATTCCCTAGCGGGCCTTTGGTCTCGCCCTTATTCAAAGATAATTCTGCATTGGCATTTTCCTGAAATATTTCATCAAGGGATTTTGCCGAAAAAAGTAGCTTGCCCTCTATTTTACCAACCGCTGTTTTAACAATTATTCTGCTGGTGTCCGACGACCCGAGGTATTGTTCCGAAAGTTCTTGAAGTATTTTTGCGCAGGTCAAACGAGCCGCATTCTCGGATGCATTGGAAAATACAATAATATGTTCCTCATCGGAGCGTGAGAAAAAAACATCCTTCTTGGAAATACGGGTAGTGATAATTCTTTCGAGGCTATTGAGAATACGTCCCCGTAATTCAGGCCATTTGTCTCCGAGATCCTGTTTAAGCTCTGTCAATCCCAATAGATGGACTTGCCCAGAATCGACCAATTCACTCCTGGAAATTATTCGCTCAAGTTTTTTGGCCTCTTTACCACGAGGCCTTAATATTCTTGATGTCCGTTCTGTATCTGAAAAGGAATAACTTTTTGATTTTCCAGAATCCAAGCCGAAAAAACGTTTTATGCTATCGAAAAGCATGGATATACGTAGTCCCTGTATAAATATTCTAACAGTAATATTAGCCAAKATTAATAATGTAATATTAATATTTGTATAATGTACTGCTCTTTAGGGTCTGTTGACAAMCNAAAAAAAGACCCATGAGAATTACATGAGCCTTTAATTTTTAATATTGTATTAATATTAACGTTTGGAGAACTGRAAGCTCTTACGGGCTTTGGCTTTACCGTATTTCTTACGTTCAACAACGCGGGCATCKCGGGTCATAAAGCCCTGTGCCTTCAATGCCGGGCGCAGGCCGGGCTCGTAATAAGTCAATGCCTTGGAAATGCCGTGACGCACCGCACCRGCCTGACCRGACAGGCCACCGCCTTTAACACTGCATACCACGTCGAACTGACCCACGCGGGAGGTCACATCAAACGGCTGATTAACAATCATCCGCAGGGTAGGACGGGCAAAATAAATCTGCTGATCTCGGCCATTAATGGTGACCATACCTTTACCCGGCTTGATCCAGACACGGGCAACCGCGTCTTTCCGCTTGCCTGTGGCATAGGACCGGCCCTGTGCGTCAATTTTTGGCTCTACAGGCGCAGTTTCAGCCTCAGCACCCTCAGTATTCTCAGTATTTTCAGTAACCGATGCCGCCGCAGCGGCTTTGATCTGGGCTTCTGAAGTGATGTCTTTCAGATCTTCCAGAGTTTTCTTTTCGTCAGCCATTATGCGCGGCTCCTTGTATTCTTGATATTCATTGCCGCAACGTCAATAACTTCCGGGTTCTGCGCCGCATGAGTATGTTCCGGTCCCACAAAAACCCKWARGTTTTTCAAYTGGACACTGCCGAGCGGACCACTTGGGATCATCCGCTGAACAGCCTTGGTCACAACACGTTCCGCGTGATCCCCTTCGAGAATCTCACGCGCCGTACGCTGTTTGATGCCGCCGGGGTAACCGGTATGCCTGTAATAGATCTTGTCATCCATTTTCTTGCCGGATAATTTCACTTTCTCCGCATTGRTCACGATGATATTATCGCCGCAATCCATGTGAGGGGTATATGAGGGCTTGTGTTTGCCCCGCAGCCGCATTGCAATAATGGACGCCATCCGGCCAAGGATAATACCCTCGGCATCAATGACAAACCACTTTTTTTCAATGTCTGCAGGCTTTGCAGAAAAGGTCTTCATCTAATATTCCTTAAAGTCAAAATCACTATGGACAGGTCATATCACCCACGCCATAAAACGAGGGCAATATGCCAGTATTATTTTGAATGTCAACAGGAATTATCGAATAAATTTCAAATAGTTATCTGTATGGTATTATGATACCTTTAAACAAGTCGTTTATATTAAAAGACTTTTTACCTAACCTGATGCTACCYTCTGCCCAACCCATTGCAGGTAATCCCCATTACCCCCCGTGATGTCCCATTGGACAATGCAGGGGGTTTCATAGGAATGGAGTTCCTTTATCCGGGAGATGGYGCTGTCCGCCAAGTCTTTACGGGTTTTCATAAATATTGCGCGCTCGTAATCTTCGCAGGTCTTGCCGTCCCATTCATAAATGGACAGCATAGCGTCAGAGATATTGGCACAGGCAATAAGCTTTTCTGTGATTAACGTCCGGGACAGGCTAACTGCCTCCGCCTTATCCGGCACCGTCACATATAAGGTACAATATGCCGTCATCAGCTTCGCACCCGCCGCAGRACAAATAATGCCGCCGTCAGGGTAATGACTGCCCCGGCCTGATGCGCCGCCGCAAGCGGGATTGGCACCACATGAAGCAGGGTCATAATGCCTAATGCCACCTGCCCTAAAATAATCAACGTCATCAGATGAGCCGACAGGCGCACATTGATATGGGTGTCCCGGCGGAGCCTGTTCCAGACATATAACCCCAATAAAGTGATAAGATAGGCCAGCATCCGGTGATCAAACTGCACCGTCATGATATTGTCGAACAGATTCATATACCACGGCGTCAGGGTAAACAGACCGTCCGGGATGAACTGCTCCGCCATCAGGGGCCATGTGTTATAGATCATGCCCGCATTCAGTCCGGCCACAAGCCCGCCCAGCAGGATTTGCAAAAAAACCAGCCCGATCAGGAGCATCAGCAAGCCAACAGGTCTTTTATGGGTTCCCGCGCAGCGCACCATGACAAGGCCGCTGGCCACCCAGAAAATATAGAGATAAATTAATATGGCGAGGCCCAGATGAGCGGTCAGGCGATAATGGCTCACATCCGGCCTGTCCACAAGGCCGCTTTTCACCATCCACCAGCCAAGGACACCCTGCAACCCGCCCAGAAAGAACATGAGCCATAATTTTGGCTTCAAGGTGTGGGAGACTTTGCCTTTGTATAAGAAGAACACAAAGGGAATGAAAAACACCAGCCCGATCAACCGCCCCAGCAACCGGTGGCTATATTCCCAGAAGAAAATCGACTTGAATTCTTGCAAACTCATGCCGTGATTGACTTTTTGATATTCGGGATACTTCTGATAGGCGCTAAATTCCTTTGCCCATTCCCCGTCRCTYAGAGGCGGGATRATRCCGCTGAYRGGTTTCCAATGAACCATGCTCAGGCCGGATTCCGTYAGCCGCGTRACGCCGCCCACAACCACCATGCAGAAGATCATGAAACAGACAAAAAACAACCATGTTGCAATCTGCTGATTATTTCTYTTTTCCCAATTCATTATTTRTCCTGTGTTTTACCGGGTGCCTCATGATGACCGTGTTTATAGGGCAATTTMTGCTCAGTCGCAAATCCATTTACTTCAATAAAAGTTACCTCAATTTATAAGTAAAAATTAATGTTTATTAAGGATTAACAGATACTATATGAYRATGACCTTATGTATATGCATTTCTGAAAAATACAAAACGGCGTATTTTCACGCTGGTTTTTTYACATGCATYATCGCCTTTTTAATGGTCATTGCCTATCCCGTACAAAGTATGGCRATTGAAGAACAGCTTTTGCCTCCACAGACGGCAAATGATCCAGCATTCCGYYTGCCCGTTGATTTTTTYGATGAACAGGCCCGGAAAACCCTGTTCGCGGCCAAGGGTGATATSYATCTGTCCCACRAKCAAACCCTGYTGTTTTCAAGCAGAGTATAYAGCRTRCGRAAATATAACTTCCTGCCGTCTTTTGTATCTTCCCTTGAATTTCACGAGCGAAAGAGCATAACCGACTTTGGCGTTATTGGCGTTATCGACTGGCCCCTTTTCCAGCAGGAAAAATGGAGCATYCATATTAACGGCAAGGTCAGCGGGTCACAGCAATTTGCCGGCCCGGCCCAYCAAAGAAACCGCTGGAACTTTGAACATCAAATCGGCTGGAACAGCAATTATCAAATCACGAACGAYCTTCAGACCTCTATCGGRGTTTATCAATATCGGATYATCAATAATTATCAATATGACAATCCCGCACAATCCTATATCAACAGCACCGGTGGTTTCGCCAGCCTACGCTACCAATTCTGAGGGCTGCCTGCCGCGWATAGTGAATTTCACATCTATATCCCGCAAYATATAAAGCGYAAYAATRGCCGCCAGCATGGGCCATGCGGCAAAGAACAGCAGATTTATATCAATCGTATATTGTTGCCAGGATGAGAAAGTGGAAATACCGTGGACAATCATGATAAAGCCGTAAGTATACCGCTTCCACAATCCYGCCAGAAATGCCAGAATGATGACCATCTCTATGGCACCAAAAGCCATCATAATCGGTGTTTCAAGAYCCTTGATAAACATGTAATGCTCAAAAACCTTCACCCCGTGGCCCGGATCAAGTAATTTATCYAATGTCCAKGCAAACATCACGATAAACACCCCAAGGCGTAGCAAGAACAACGCCCATTCAATTTTGCCCCGTGCAATGGTGATCGTATCATCCATATTATTTTCCCTGTTATTATCAATCCCCTGAGCAGCCATATTATCACCAACAGGCGGAAAGTCCATTACGAGGCCGTTCAAAAATATGTGAGGTCCGGCAAGCTTTTAGTTGATTTTTACCGGAAAAGACTTATTTCAAGTCTCATGGATCAAACGCTTACCTATAGTCTGATGGYSWTCACTGCCCTACTCACTCTCTTTGCCCTTTACCGGGCACGAAAGCCAAAAGAACTGGGCAAATCATGGCATATACCGTGGAACGGGATTTTATTTCTCGGGTTTATGATCTTCCTGCTGCTTGTCCGCCATCAGCTCAGCCTGTCCGGCATTGACCTGCCTGCCCGCTAATTGACCATCTACTGGTTAGCCTGTTTTCCTTGMCTTGTATCTGACATAGTCAGCAGGCAAAATACGGCAAAATCATAAAATACGAGGAAAATTATCATGCTCAGGGCCATCCTAATCTTTCTGTTTTCCACCCTTCTTGCCGCCGCCGCAAACGCGGGGGACACTGTCCATCATAAAATGGATATTACCCTTGATCCGGCAAGCCACCAAATAACCGCAACTGATGAAATTACCATTCCGGCCTCGYTGGCCAAAAATGGTATGGAAATACAGATCAACAGTGATCTTGTGATGACCAAGGTGGCGGGTGCTGTCACGCTGACAAAAGTGTCGGACGGAAAAAATGCCAAGGACATCGGCATTGACCGGGATAACGACAAAAAAGACACCATCATAAAGGTCAGTCATTATAAAATTACCGGCCTCAAATCCGGTGAAAAAACAAGCTTTACCGTCAATATCTCTGGCAAGATCAATAATCCGGTGATWCAGCTTAACGAAGAATATGCCCGKGGWTTYTCRCAGTCCCCCGGATTRATCGAGGAACGGGGCGTCTATCTGGCCGGGGCCACCTATTGGGTGCCGACGATCAAAGACACCCTCATYACCTATGACATCACSGTCAAAATGCCCRCCGACTGGCGTTCGGTCAGTCAGGGCGCRCGGGTCAGRCATGACACCGGGGATTTTCATATTGATGGCTGGAAAGCCGACACMCCGACCGARGAAATCTATCTGATTGCRGCCAAATTCACCGAATATGAAATGCCCGTGGGCAATGTGAAGGCCATGGCYTTYCTGCGCACACCCGATGCGGCCATGGCCAATAAATATCTGGAAACCACGGCYCAATATATGGAAATGTACCGGGGTATCCTTGGCCCCTATCCCTATAGCAAATTCGCCCTTGTGGAGAACTTCTGGGAGACCGGCTATGGCATGCCCTCCTTTACATTGCTGGGATCACARATCATCCGTTTCCCCTTTATCCTCCACAGCAGCTATCCCCATGAACTGCTTCATAACTGGTGGGGCAACGGGGTATTCATTGACTTTGAAACCGGCAACTGGGCYGAGGGKCTGACCGCYTATATGGCCGAYCATCTGGTSGCGGAACAGCGCGGCAAAGGGGCCGACTACCGCCGGTCTACCCTGCAACGCTATACGGATTATGTGGATGAGAAAACCGACTTTCCCCTGCGTAAATTCCTGAGCCGCCATAATGCAGTGACYGAGGCCGTGGGCTATGGCAAGACCAGCATGGTCTGGAATATGCTGCGCAACCTTGTGGGTGATGAGAATTTCAAACGCAGTTTCCAGCGGTTCTACCGCARTCACAAATTTAAGGTGGGCACATTTGATGACATCCGCGTGGCCTTTGAAGAAACCACGGGCAAGGATTTAAAGCCCTTCTTCACGCAATGGGTTGACGGCGTTGGCGCGCCGGAACTGACCCTGAGCAAGACAAAGCAATCAGGAAATAAGCTCAATCTGACCCTGAAACAGGTTCAGAAACATGCGCCCTTCACCCTTCAGGTGCCSRTTGCTRTCTATACGGCRGATACGGTGGAACGSCATGTTCTGCCCATGACYAAACGCGCACAGGATTACAGCCTGAGCGTCAAGGGGCATGTKGTCCGGGTAGARGTTGATCCTGAATTTGACCTGTTCCGCAGGCTCCATTGGGCGGAAATCCCCCCYTCCCTCGGCAGTGCCTTTGGKGCGGAYCATGTGGTCATGGTGCTWCCCTCCAAAGCCTCTGACGCCTTGAAAAAACGCTATCAGATGCTYACRGATATYTGGGCCGGCGGCGGCAATATGACCGTTGTCAAAGACAGCGACCTGAAAGARCTGCCCAARGAYGGTGCCATCTGGGTGCTGGGCCGTGACAATCTCTTTTACGGCGTGRTTGADGATGCCCTGAAAAAYTATAACGCCAGCATWARYGCCGACAGCGTASARTTCGGYAAGCAAAARCTYGCWCTGGCSGACAATTCAACCATCATTGCCGTACGYAATCCRGCSAACCCGCAGAGCGTYGTSGTGGGCCTGACCGCCCATAATGATGCGGCRGTCAAGGGCTTRACCCGCAAGYTGCCCCATTACGGCAAATACAGCTATCTGGCCTTTACCAATGTGGCCCCSGATAATAGCGCCAAGGGCCAATGGCCTGCGGTCGGCTCCCCGCTGGTGGCCATTCTGGATACCAAGGTCACCTCTACGGCCAAATTGAAACCCCGTTCGGCATTGGCCCAACTGAAACCGGTYTTTGATGGCAARCGCATGATGKCCCATGTGACCTATCTGTCCTCCCCTGAACTGGAAGGCCGGGGGGTTGGCACCGCCGGACTTGGCAAAGCCGCCRCCTATATCGCCGACAGCTTCAAGGCWTCMGGYCTGATCCCTGCGGGCGCGGACGGCGGCTGGTTTCAGCCCTTTGAAGTCAACGGCCCGGACGGCAAACCGGTGAAGGTCAAAAATGTGGTCGGYATTATTCCCGGCAAAAATCCCAARCTGAAAGGTCAATCCGTTGTTCTGTCGGCCCATTATGATCATCTTGGTCATGGTTGGCCCAATGTGCGGGATGCCTTCAAGGGACAGGTCCACCCCGGCGCCGACGATAATGCGTCCGGCATTGCCGTGATGCTGGAACTGGCCAAATCACTGGCCAAATCCGCCCCCGACCGRACCATCGTCTTTCTGGCCTCAACCGCGGAGGAAAGCGGCCTTCTCGGCGCGCGCCACTATGTGAAGGTTATGAAGGAATATCCRGTGTCCAAGGCCATKGCCAATGTCAATCTGGACACGGTGGGCCGCGCGGGGGAGAAGATCATGGTCTTTGGCGGCACATCGGCCACCGAATGGCGCTTTATCTTCATGGGCACCGCCGCCACCACCGGTATTCAGACCGACATCGTCATGCAGGCAGTCAATGCCAGCGACCATACCGCCTTTCTGGAAGTAGGGGTTCCGGCCATTCATCTGTTCGGCAGCCCCTCTGCTGACTATCATCGGCCCAGCGATACAGCAGACAAGGTCAAGCTGGCCAGCCTGATGAAAGTGGCGGCCCTGACCAAGGAAGTGGTGGAATATCTGGGSACGCGTCCCGAGCCGCTGACMTCTACCCTGAARCCCGTTGATCCCAACGCGCCCAAGGTTCTGCYCCCGGCAAGGCCGCGYAGTGGCCGCAAGGTCAGCACCGGGGCCATGCCCGACTTCGCCTTTTCCGGCAAGGGGGTCAAGGTATCACAGGTCGCGCCAAACAGCGCCGGAGCCAAAGCAGGCCTGACCGCAGGCGACGTCATTACGTCATTTGGCGGYGAGACTGTCACCAACCTGCGCGATTATACCAAGGTGTTAAGCAAGTATAACCCCGGTGACAAAGTCAAGGTTGTGGTCCTGCGCRASGGCRAAAAAGTCTCCTTTGACATGATCCTGAAAAAACGCTGATTTCTAYASCTCAGCTTGGGGGCAGTTTCGTTGACTGTCCCCCNTTTTTTATTTCCCATATTTGGAGRCAGAAAATGAATGYCYTGAAAAYYMTACTTATTGCCCTRCTTGGCATRRCCCCYTTTCTGTCSGCTCAGGCCGCAGATTTAAGGGTTATCGCTGGCGATGGRGARGCCGGATTTAAAGACGGCAAGGATGGCCGCCTGAACAAGCCAATCCGCCTTGCGCCCTTTGGCCCCGGCAGAATTCTGGTTGCAGACATCAGCAATCACGCCATCCGTATTGTCARCAAGGACGGCACCGTCACCACCCTCGCCGGCGGACCGGATAAGCAGGGCCATAAGGACGGCCCGGCCGAAAAAGCCATGTTCGACAGCCCCCACGGGGTTGCGGTATCCAAAGACGGTGTCATCGCCGTGGCCGGGGCCTCAAGCCATCTGATCCGCCTGATCACCCCCACYAAAGACGGTTATGARGTCAGCACCCTTGCAGGTATCAGCGGCGAGACMGGGTTACAGGATGGCCCGGCGGCACAGGCCCTGTTCAATTCGCCCCATGGGCTGGTATGGGAAAATGACGGCGGGCTTTTGATTGTGGACATCGGCAACGCCCGTATTCGCCGGATCAAAGATGGTATGGTCAGCAGTGTTCTAACCGCTGACGTACCGGAAATGGTTATGCCCATTGATATWGCCCCCGGTGGAAATGGCTCTTTCCTGATCGCCGATGCGGGCAATAACAGTGCGCTGCGCTGGTGGCCGGGCGGCAAGATTGAGGTGATTGCCACAGATGATGACCTGAAAGTCCCCCACGGTRTSGCCGAAGGSCCGGACGGKGCGGTTTATGTGGCAGAAATTGGCCGTCATCAGATTGCCCGGCTGTTAAATGGCCACCGGGACAGCTTTGCCGGAACCGGGATAGAAGGAAATGCAACGGATCAGCTAAACAAACCGGCGGCGGTTCTGGTTCACGACGGGTTATTATGGATTGCCGACCTCAATAATCACCGGATCAGCGTCGTACCGTTAAATTAACGATCCAGATCAATCACTTTGATACCGGAGGCTATGCCGGAAAACAGGCTTTGCAGGGCCTCCGGTGCGGCCTCAAGACCGTGATATATTTTTTCAGTCGGGGTCAGATCGCCGTTTTTATACCAGGTCATAAGTTCGGCYTCGGCGGCCTCAAACTGTTCAAAATAATCCCAGACAAAAAAGCCTTCCATACGGGCGCGTTTATAGATCAGATTATAATAATGGCGCGGCCCCGGYGGCGGYGTATTYTCATATTCGGTGGAAATCAGCCCGCAAATAATCGCCCGGCCTTTCARGGCCAGATTTTTCAGGGCCGCRTCCAGAATATCRCCGCCCACATTATCRAAATAAAYATCAATACCATTCGGGCAAAGCTCAGCGAGCTTTTCCGACAAATTGCCGGTTTTATAATTTACCGTTGCATCCACCCCGACCACATCCTTGATCCAGGCGCATTTTTCCGGRCTGCCCGCGATGCCAATAACCCGGCAGCCTTTGATGCGGGCAATTTGCGCCACAAGGGAGCCAACACCGCCTGCGCAGGCCGAGACAACAACCGTTTCCCCCGCCTGTGGCCGGCCAATATCCAACAGCCCGAAATAGGCCGCAAAGGCCGATGCCCCAAGAGTGCCGAGATGCAGACATAACGGTTCCTGGGGGTAATGGACTTTCTGCAATGTCTTGACCGGYGATCTGGATTGATCRCCGTCCTGAATGGAATAATATTGCCAGCCCGTGGAACAGGCCACCACATCRCCCTCTTTAAAGTCCGGATGGCGGGAACTGATCACATGACCCACGCCGCGCCCGCGCATGACCTCGCCAATGGACAGGGGCGGATGAAAGCGGCTGTCACTGCCCATAAGATAGGCGCGCTGTGCCGGGGATGTGCCAAGGGCCTCTGTCTTGACCAGAAACTGCCCATCACCCGGTACGGGRATAGCCGCCTCCGTAATGTCARACAGGTCCAGCGAAACCGCCTCATGTTCTCTGATATGCCGCGCAAGRCGCAGTTGCTTGTTCAATGCCATTGCTAAAACATATATCTGCTTTTTTCCGGCGCGGAATCAATGATCTCATTGCCGGTTTCCAGCCCCAATGCCCAACGGCCAATWGGCGTCATACCGATTTCCCATTGTTGGCTTTGGTGAGCRGTCAGGGCTTCCATATCCCGATGGAACCGCTGTACCGGATTTTTATCGCTCAAACCGCTGGCCCCCATCATTTTCACAAGACGGATCACCGCACTTGAACATAACTTGCCAATGAAAACACAGTCCCGTTTCAGGCGCACCAGTTCATCCTTGGGAATACGTTCCCCCTTAACGCCCCGGGCATGAAGCATTTCAAAAACCCGCGTATTGAGCAGTTTTGCCGCCGAAATCTCCGCTGATGATTCCGCAATCCGGGTCTGGACCGGAATCTGCTCCGCCACTTTTTCGCCGAACATGGCCCCAATTCTACTTTTAGTGATCTCAAGATARGCCTCCATGGCCCCCACAGCAGTCCCCACAATGGGGCCGAGGGGCACAGAGAAAAAATATTCCGGCATATAGGCCTGATAGGTATAGCTTTCATGGGCCTTTGCCCCCTCAGCCGTACCCGTGTCAAAAGTGTTGATCGGCATGGCGCGATGCGCGGGGATAAAGACGTCTGTCACCTTGATATTCATCGAGCCAGTGCCTTTCAGCCCGGACACATACCAGTTATCCACATATTCAAAATCGCCTTTCGGAATGGCGAACAGGGTCATTTCATATTCATCACGGGTGGCTGTCTCGGCCTGCGTCCCTACAATGGCCCATTCGGAATGAGACAAGCCGCTGGCAAAGGACCATTCACCGGATACGATATAGCCACCGTCMACCTTTTTGCTGGATACATTACGCCCCCCGGCAAARGCCGTGGCGAYCAGGACATCGGGGTTGSCGAAAATTTCTTTCTGGACCTTTATCCCAAGGCGGGCGGCCATCCATGTATGGGAACCGACAACACATTGAATCCAGGCCGTTGACGTGCARCCCCGCGCCAATTCATAGGCGATTTCCGCATGRGCRCCCCAATCCATCTCGTAACCGCCAAACATTTTYGGCTGATAATATTTCAGCAGGCCAAGCCGRTGCAGGTCCGCCATGGTTTCATCCGGCAACCGCCGAAGYTTTTCGGTTTCCGCKGCCCGCTCCCTGAGGGTAGGAACAAGRCTMCGCGCCCNTTCCAAAAGCTCATCCAATGTCACCTCTGTCATCGCTATCCTCCTCATAWTTAAAAGAAATTYKGGGYARTCATATGCAKYAYGCATAWATTYTTCTGACCTGACTTTATAAGCACAATGACCAATCACCTATGAGGAAAGCAAGGACTGTCCACAGAATGGTCATTACGCCCGGATAGCCTAATATCACGCCCCTTTATTGCTACAATCCTCCCATCGGAGAGNAAATATGACACGAGAAAACTTCGACCCCAGGGCATTCCGCAATACATTGAGCCAGTTCGCCACCGGGGTTACCATAATCACCACCAAGGATGAGGACGGCGCCCCAGTGGGTATTACCGCCAGCAGTTTTAACAGCGTTTCCATGGACCCGCCGTTGATACTTTGGTCATTGGCGAAAGACTCCTACAGCCTGCCCTGCTTCCAAAAGGCGGAATATCACAATATCCATATTCTGAGCCAAACGCAGGAAGATATATCAAATCTGTTTGCCCGCCCCGGGGCCGATAAATTCGGTAACGTGGATTTTATGCCGGGCMGGGACAATAYACCCATATTRAAAGACTGCGCCGCCCTTCTGGAATGCCGCACAAGGCACCAGTATGACGGCGGGGATCATATTATCTTTGTCGGTGAAGTCCTCAGCCATGACCATTGYGAGACRGARCCRCTCATATTCCATCAGGGYCAATATGCCACCTGYGCTAAAATTTAATGATGGTCTTGCCAAAGTTTTTRCCGGTCATMAGGCGYACAAAGGCGGCAGGCGCATTTTCCAGMCCCTCTGTCACATCCTCKCGRTAYTTRATCCGGCCCYCCTCCACCCACGGGATGATCTTGTCGAGAAATTCCTGCTTTTTGTCAAAAAAATCATAAACCACAAGGCCGCGYACCGTRGCCCGSGCCTTGATAATGGTTGCGGGATTGGGGCCGGGCGGGATCACATCCGTATTATATTGCGCCATAAGGCCGCACAGAACCACCCGCGMCCCCAAGGCCARCTGCCACATGGCRGCCTCCARCGTATCACCGCCCACATTRTCAAAATAAACRTCWATRCCRTTCGGRCAGGCYTCTTTCAGRSCTTCRGYCAAATCCTGYGTTTTATAATTAATGCAGGCCATGAAYCCGGCTTCTTCCACCAGCCAGCRGCATTTCTCGTCAGCCCCGGCGATACCAACCACCTCACAGYCCATCTGACGGGCRATCTGWCCCACCATRGAGCCAACCGCGCCGGACGCCGCCGAYACCACCAGCCTGTCRCCYTCTTTTAARTCCGCMAGATAGGTCATMCCYGCATAGGCGGTCARKCCCGGCATSCCCAATATCCCAAGGGCCARTGACAGGGGCGTGATGCGCTTGTCAACCGGGGATARTTCCGCGCCGGGKGCMACSGAAAAAGCCTGCCAGCCRCCCTGATKCATRACCAGWKCRCCGGGGCTGTAATCGGGATGGTTTGAGGTGAYMACYTCGGACACGGTTTCGCCGCGCATGACRCTWCCCGGATGGATRGCCCCGGAAATATGGCGGCCACTGATCTGCCCGCGCATATAGGGGTCCAGYGAYAAATAAAGCGMGCGRCAKARAACCTGCCCCTCTCCCGCCACCGGCATGTCATCATGAAATAGCTCAAAATCCGCCACGGACGGRGTGCTGTCRGGGCGGTTTTTCAGCCGTATTTGKGTGTTTTTATCCGTCATTGTCTTTTGCTTCCTCAATTTTGCCAAGGCCCAAAGACCCCGGATTTATCCGGCCATCGGGGTCCAGATCATGCTTGATCTGTTCCACCAGATGATAACTGCTGYCTTGCAGACCCTGCTTATATTTATAGGTTTTGCCAATCTGAAAATGGACCGCGCCAAAATCCACGAACAAGTCGATCAATTCTTCGCGGATGGCCTTGACCGCCGCCCGGGCCTCGAGATTTTCATCAAAGCCYTTCATGCCTTTCAAAACCGATGGTTCCACATGGCGGTGATGGAAAGGCATCAGGGCATCAGGCCAGAAGAATACCGGCTCCAACACCACCGCCGATGTTCCGACYGTGGTGTAAAGATAGCCYGTACCGATTTGATATTGCTYRATATTTTCTTTATGAWCCRCRTARACCGCCTCWATGGCATCATTCAGGGCCGTGGCCTTTGAATGGGGGACCAGCGCATGRACCGGGGACCAGCGTTCCCCCTCTGGCCCGATCATATTATTCAGCGGGGTGAAAGGATTGGCACTGATGATCTTGGGAATGGTGTTTTCAATCTCCGCCCCGTGATTCTCCGCAGTAATTTTGCGTATATCGTCCATATACTGCCCGGCCACGCCCTCATATTTATGCTCGGCAATCACATGGATGGAATATTGAACTTCATCCATGTAACGCCGCCCGGCAAGGGCCATTTTAATGCCCTCTTTCAAACCACCTGCCTTGATCACCCCGGTCAGGGCCTTGACATCCTTGGCCAGACTTTCCCGCTTCATACGCTGTGCCTGAAGGTAGGGGTCAAAGCCAAAACATTCACTGGCCARCCCCTGCCGCGAAATTTCCGCCATGGCGGCAAACATATGATCATGGCTTTGAAAGTTAAATGATCCAAAGGTCTTGTACGGCGTCTGSGCCATTAAKYKCAGAGTRATGGTYGCCTTRATSGCCAAGGCCCCCGCATCCCCGGCRAACAGRCCCGTCAGGTCAGGGCCATAATGGCGGAAAAACGCACTGCCGCCCTTGACCGCGCCGGAGCCGGTGGTAATGATCTCGCCGCTAGCCGTGACAATTTCCATGCCAATGACACTATCCGCCGCTGTGCCATAMTGGCCKGAGCCGAAGAAAATGCTGTTCTGGCTCAGGCTACCGCCCACCGTGGCGCTGATCCCGGAAAGCGTTCCCCAGAAGGGTGTGCGYARWCCRGTSTCTTTCAGCGCCTCATACAGCTCTATCCACCGACAGCCACATTCGACCGYCACATACATATCTTCCCGGTTTATCTCCAGRATTCTATTCATAYGGCCCGTATCAATGGTCAGGGATTTTGCCACGGACGGCAGATAACCRCTGGTATAGGATACGCCGCCGCCGCGCGGGAACAGGCTGTATCCGGCCTCTGTCGCTACCCGAAYYSMSRMMKYMMSSKMMSYCSWWTCGMYCRKTMTSAWGRWAMMTWMSGKHWCRKKGGSKGYYGCKSWAWARAYWKSCKSWRAAAAATAAACGCGTTCCTGCAAGTCGGTAATAAAATTATCCGCGCCTAGAATTTCAATCAATTTTTCACGCATCTCACATCCTCACAAAATAAAGCGACAGGGCGGGCCAGAAAGTCACCACCAACARCACCATAAACATTAACAGCAAAAACGGCAAAACCGATTTRGCAATRATCCAGAAATCCTCCCGAAACACGCCCATGGCCACAATCAGGTTAAGGCCAAARGGCGGCGTCAGATAGCCCAGTTCCAGATTGACGATCATGACAATCCCGAAATGRACCAAATCCACATCCTGTGCCACCGCAAGGGGCGCCAGAAGCGGGGCCAATATAAGAATAGCCGATCCAATATCAATGAAACAGCCCACAATAAGCAGCCCTACCATGGACAGGAGCAGAAAGGACGTCTGATCGGTCACCATCTGAGAGATATACGCCACYAGCGCATGGGGAATTTGCTCATAGGTCATAAAAGTATTGATCGACATGGCCATCATCAAAAGCGGCATCAGTGACCCGATCAGAACGGCGGTTTCAATGACCACATCTTCCAGTTTTTTCAGGGTCAACTCCCGGTGAATCAAAAGCTCCACAAGGGYGGCATAGAATACCGCCACTGCCGCTGATTCYGTAACSGTGAACAGGCCGCCATATATACCGCCCAGAATAAGMACCGGCATAAACARGGAAAAAACCCCGCGCCGCAGGGCCAGCCCCAAAGCGGCAAAATCAAACTTCTCCCGCACCAATCCCCTGTTCACATAAAGCGCATAGAGCGAGATCAGCAGGGTCAGCAGAATCGCCGGGCCAATACCGGCCTTGAACAGGTCGGCAATGGAGGTTTCCGTCATGACGCCATACAGRATAAGCGGRATRCTGGGCGGSACAATAATGCCAAGGGTTCCCGCCGCACAGAGRCTRCCCATGGCRAATTTGCGGCTATATCCCGCTTTCAGGAGCGCCGGATACATGATTGASCCGACCGCAATCAGGGTCACCGTGGACGAGCCGGAWATGGCGGCRAAAACAGCGCAGGACAGGATCGTCGCTATGGCCAGACCGCCCGGGATGGGCGCCGTCATCACCCGCATGACCGCGATCAGTCGTTCGGCAATTGTGCCGCCGGACATGATGTTGCCCGCCAGAATAAACAGGGGRATCGACAGCAGAATTTCCTGATCCGCCGCCGCCCAGATRTCCAGTATCACATAGCTAAGAYTACCGTCCCCCCAGACCAGATAGCTAAATCCGGCCACAAAACCCAATATRRCCACCACCCGCTGGCGCAACATCAGAGCCAGCATCACGGCCCCTATGAGCAAAAGCATCATCATGAGGTGCTACTTTCCTGATGGTGACAGAAGGAAATATCACACATTCCCTTATTCCCGTCATGCTGAACTTGTTTCAGCATCCATCTTCCCCTGTTTTTGCACGGAGACATGGACCCTGAAACGAGTTCAGGGTGACGGCTAGTGGATTCAGGGTGACGACAAGGGCGTTTAAGAGGAATGAGGCTATATTCATTTAATRCCCTCATCCGGTCTGATTTSTGGATAAAGYGCATAWAGCCCRTGRCGYACCGTCCCGATGAAGAAGGCCAGCGGAATCACCGTCTGCATGGGCCAGATGGCAATGCGCAACATGCGGGATGTTTCCTGYAACAGATAGGTATCATARACYACCTGAACCGCCGCAACGGCAAAGAYCARGCAGAACAGGGCCGTCAAGCCTTCCTGCNANNNMAYGAWYMMYCMSCCCTNCCKGCAACCAGCYATCGGCAAAACGGGGCCGCARRTGCCGTCCTTTGTGGGACGCCAGRCCAAAGCTGATCAAAGAGGCAATGATCATGGCATAAACCGCCACGCGCGGCGCCCCGGCTATGCCRTGACCGGCCAGYTTGCGGCTGACCACATCGGCRATAATCACAAGRGTCATCACGGAGAAGGCCAGCAAAGCCACCRCCTTYTCAAARCGGTATATTATCTCCGTGATCCGCCGCGCYYCGTTCATGGRTGTTCTTTCCGGTATTTGTCACGTCCCGCGATCATGGCCTGATARATCTCYCCTGCCCGGCCCCCRATTTCGCGGATAATCGCCCGGTGATTGTCTTTCATGGCCGCTTTCCAGCGCAGAAGATCAGACGGCGACAGATCATGGACGGTCACATCCGGCTTGCCCCGTAACATGCCCAACAAATCCTTGGCCATATGACGCACCCCRATGCGGGCCTTGTCCGATGACGGGAAAGCCTCAAAAACTCTTTTTTGAGCCGTCGGAGGCAAGCGATCAAACCATTTCTTGCTGGCCACCACCATRCCCGTATCATAGCTGTGACGGGTCAGGGTCAGATGGGGRGCCTCATGGGAWACGCCAGTGACGCTATARAGGACRATATTTGTCTCRCCCCCCTCCACAAGCCCCGTTTGCAGGGCCGGGATCAAGTCATGAAACGGCATTTGCAACATATCCCCCTTGAGGGAMGCCATCAGAACCTGTGACGCCTCAGACGCCTGTGCGCGAAGGCGGTATCCGGCGGCATCTTCCGGRKTCARRATRGGTTTCTTGCCATACATGCTCAGCCAGCCCACYTCSACCCAYTGAATGAGGACAAGYCCCTTTTCCGCAAACARYGGCTGAAACAKATCCARCATGACATGRTCCATCACATAATCAAGTTCCTGAACATTATCAAAGAYATAGGGRGATAACARYACCGACAGTTCCGGRATMACCGCYGAYGCCCCGCCRATGGTAAAGCCGCCAAATTGCARSCGGTTACGGCGRATATTGGTCATGGTCACCGGCTCGCCGCCCACTTCCCCCCGGATCAGGAGCTTGACCGCRAATTCCGGCCCGCCCGGCACCGTCTGTTCAAGGTTTTTGCGGAAGGTCTGCCAGTCCTTGTCCCACGGCGTTCCCGGCGCGGCAAAGGCCCCGACGCTGAGCTGTATAGGCTTATCCGCSCCGTRGGCCGRGCTGATAACCAGCAWRGCCAGAAWNANCAGCCATCCGCCTATGGCCYTCACCAGACCGGTTGGATGGGCGGCTCCAGCCCGGTTTCGGCTAAACATCTTTCCCGAAGTTCCTCTATGGTTGGTCCAGAATTGAATATCTGRTCGGTCTTTATATCGCCCTGCATGCTGGCCCGGAGAGYCTCTGTTKCCCCCTCGTCAACRGACYGGTYAYCRYTCAGGACYACACCGTATGAGCGCGCCCCTTCCACGGACACCAGACCCTGACGAACCTCACGCGCCACAAGGRCCGCATCCCGTTCCAGCGGATTACCCCAACCGCCGCCGCCCCAKGTRTTATAGATCAGAATATCGCCCTCAYGGACCTCAATATTATCGCATTTGGACGGCAGKACTTCACGGTCGCCGCCTTTACGCACCAGCATTTTGGTGGAGCGCATCCCCGGATTACCGCCATTCACACCCCAGGGATAGGTAAACCAGCGGTCATCATGGATGGAAATCGTCCCCTTCTGCAGGAAAACATACTGGATTGAAATGCCGTTACCGCCCCGGTTAAGGCCCGCCCCGCCRGAATCCGCAATGGTTTCATAACGGTCAATRCGCAGGGGGAAATAWGCCTCCAGAAATTCRTTRGGYACATTGGTAAAGCCGGGCCACAGGGAATGGCCGTCCGGACCATCGCCAAAAGGCCGTCCCGGAATACCGCCAAAGCCAATCTGGAACAGCTGAAACCATTCGCCGTCCTTGTCATAACCTGAATACATCAGATGCGGGCTGGACGAGAATCCGGCCGCATTGAGAAATTCCGGCTGACGTTGACCCAGCAACGCGCCCAGAACATCAAAWATCCGGCCCAGCGCATGAGTTCGGCAACTGAGTGCCGCCGGGAATTTCGGTTTAAGCARGGAACCCTCGGGAATCCGCACCTCCACAAGATCATAAAARCCGTCATTAAACAGAATCTGCGGATCAAAGACCATGATCATATAGATGCCGAAAAACATCTTGAGCATATTTTCATTGAGATAAAARTTRATCGAGCTTTCCGATTGCGGRTCGGTGCCTTCCCAGTCAAGGATCACCTTGTCGCCCTCACGCCACATGGTGCATTTDATCTTATAAGGACCGAACCCCCGGCCATCATCACARACATAATCCTCGAAAGARACTTTTTCTTCGCCTACGGAAGTRGAAATAAGCTGTGCCATGGCTTTTTTGTTACGGTCCAGCAATTTCAAAGTTGCCGAGATATAGGTATCGGGGCCAAAACGGCCACACATTTCGATTACCCGACGCTCCGCCATACGGCAAGCGGCGACAATGGCATTCAGGTCGGCCCCGGCCCATTCGGGCATCCGGCACTGATGRAGAACCACCTTTAGAATATCATCCTGCYTGACGCCATTTTTATACAGCTTGATCGGCGGAATGCGGATGCCTTCCTGAAARATGGAAATGGCGTTGGTGGGCAAAGACCCCGGCACCATGCCCCCCACATCGGTCATATGGCCGAACATGGCGCTCCAGCCCACATGGCGGCCATCATCAAAGATCGCCAGCAAGACCAGCCAGTCATTGGCATGGCTGACCGCGCCCTCACAGGTATAGGGATCGGACAACCAGAAAATGTCCCCTTCCTCTATGGTGCCATCATAGCCGTTCAGAAACCCCTGAATGAAGGAGCCAAACTGTCCGGCCAGCATCAGGCCGCCCTTGTCCGCAATCAGGGGAAAAGCATCCCCCTGTTCCCGAATCCCCGGTGACATGGCGGTTCTGAAAAGTGTCGCGTCCATCTCGAAACGGGCGTTTTTCAACGCATTCTCTATGATGTCCAAAGTGACAGGATCAACATCCACCGTCTTGAAAGCCGTTGTATTATTTTGAATTATTGTTGCAGTCATGATGTCCTCCTTAAGCCGCTGGGTTGATGAGAATATTGCCAAGACGGTCAATGTCCGCCACATGACCGTTCAGGATCAGGCTGGTGGAATCCATCTCGGTAACAATGGCCGGACCTTCGATACGATCCCCTGCCTTAAGCTTCGYCCGGTCATAGAGAATGGCCTGCTGCTCCCGCCCGTCCATCCAGACGGTGGTTTCGCCGGTTTTRGCCCCGCTCGGGTCRCCGTTGCCCYGCTCAATTTCGCTGGCCTTTACGTTGGCCGCCTTACCCAGAACCGTCACCCGCAGGTTGACCAGCTCAATGGGSGCCTCCAGCCGGAAGGTRAAGAGYTTTTCATGCTCACTATGGAAAGCCGCCGCYAACTGGCCAAGGCCATTTKCGGCAAAGCCTTTGCGTACGCAGGGCAGGACAACTTCAAAGCCCTGTCCCTGATAGCGGACACCGGCCTCATATTGAATTTCCTGCTCATTTTCCGGCACGCCCTGCRCCACAAGCTCTGCGCTGACCCCCTTGGCCATAGTGTCCAGAATAGTTTCGATCTCGGCCCCGTCCGCATTATCAAGRCGGCTGGACAGGCTGCGCGCCGCCTCTGCCCGCATACGTGTCGTGGCATCACCRTACGCACATAACACGCCCGGTGCMGGGGGAATAATCACCGGCCATGACTGGGTCAGCTTGCCGATGGCGTTGGCCTGTAACGGCCCGCCGCCGCCAAAACCGATCAGGGCAAAATCCCGGGGGTCGTAACCCTGCTGTACCGATACGATCCGCAAGGCACCAAACATATTCTCATTGACAATATCAATGATCCCCGCCGCCGCTTCTTTCAGGCCAATGCCCAGCGCATCCGCAACGGTTTGAACCGCCTTGGCAGAGGCTTCAACATCCAGCTTCATCTCTCCGCCCAACAGGGACTCGGGCAGATAGCCCAATACCACATTGGCATCGGTCACCGTGGGACGATCCCCACCCTTACCGTAACAGGCCGGACCCGGCTCCGCACCGGCACTTTCCGGCCCCACACGTAAAGCCCCGGTCAATTCCGGCACATGGGCAATGGAGCCACCGCCCGCGCCAACGGTCTTGATATCCAGAGAGGATGTGCGCACCGTCAAATCCCCGACCTCCGTATCGCGGGTCAGGCGCGGCGTGCCATTCTCAATCAGTGACACATCGGTGGATGTGCCGCCCATATCAAGGGTCAGCAGGTTTTCATAACCCGCATGTTTGGCAATCCACAATGCGCCGGAAACGCCGCCCGCCGGGCCGCTCATCAGCAAAGCCACGGGCAGTTCTTCSGACTTTTCCGAGGACATCAGSCCSCCRTCAGACCGGAGCARRTTAATCTGCCCYGTCATRTYCTGCGCCCGCAGTTCCTTACGCAGATTTTGCACATAGCGKGCCACCGTGGGCCGCACCGCTGAATTGGCCACCGTGGTSAGCGCMCGTTCATATTCCTGTTTCTCCGGCAGAATRTCAGASGAYAKGGARACCGGAATGCCSGGCATTTCCTSTTTRACAATTTCCGCCACCCGTTGTTCATGRGCGCCGTTGGCAAAACTGTTGATCAGGCAGACAGTCACCGCCTCGACCTTTTCATTCTTAAGGGTRGAAATCTGTGACCGCAGGTTATCCTCGTCCAGTTCCCGCACCACATTGCCYTCYGAATCCAGCCGTTCCGGCACCTCTATGGTACATTCAAGCGGGGCMAGTGTTTCGGGCTTCTGCCAGATGATCCARGCCGCAAGACCGCCCGGCACYAGYGARCGYGCYACTTGCAATATCTGRCGRAAACCATCGGTRACRATCAGRCCCACRCGGGCATATTTCCGTTCCAGAACCGCATTGGTYGCCACCGTGGTGCCATGCATGAAAAAGGACAGGTCRCTGGCYGAAATCCCCGCCATWTCGCAGATTTTCCGGGTGCCRTTCAGCACCGCCTGTGATGGATCAGAGGGGGTTGACGGCACTTTRCTGCGATAAGTCTTGCCCGTATCTTCCTCAATTAATAATAAATCTGTGAAGGTCCCCCCCACATCAACGCCTAAACGATATTCCATAATGTTTGTCCTCAAGTCCTTATATTTTCACGATATGTTATTTTTGGGCGGAAATATGCCCGCCTTTGAAAGCTGCCCCGGCACYGGYYTGCCCAGAATTTCTTCCAGCCAATGGGCTGTGCCRATTAATTTATCCAGATCAAGCCCGTGATGCACCGCCATCCGGTCCAGCATATAAATCAGATCTTCCGTCGCAATATTGCCCGTGGCATTGGGGGCAAAGGGGCAACCACCGATACCGCCAATGCTGGCATCCAGCGTATGAACCCCGGCCTCCACCGCCGCCATGGCATTGGCGTAGCCCGTATTGCGGCTGTTATGAAAATGACAGCGCAGGGGAATTTCCGGCACGTCCGCCGTAACCCTGTTGATCAGTTCATGGACCTGCCCCGGCACCCCGACCCCGATGGTATCGGCAAAGCCAATTTCCGCCGGTGATGATTCGGCGGCRCGCAGGGCAATATCCCGCACTTTTGAAACGGCGACCTCCCCTTCAAACGGGCAGCCARAAGCCGCSCCGATGGTGATCTGCGCCCGGATRCCGCTATCTTTGGCTTCTTTGGCGATCCGCGCCCATTGGGCCAATGTCTCGTCAATGGTGGCCCCCTGATTGYGCTGATTAAAGGTTTCGCTGGCGACGATAACGAATCCCACTTCGTCAATATTCAAAGCCCGCGCCCGCTCAAACCCCCGGTAATTCAGCACCAGCCCWGTATAAGTAACATCCTCCCGCACCGGCAAGGCGGCCAGCAAGGCCTCCGCATCGGCCATTTGCGGCACCCGTTTGGGATTGACAAAGCTGGTGATCTCTATCCGGCGCAGGCCCGCCGCGATGGCCTTTTCAATCAAGGCCACCTTATCCCGGGTGCTTATAATTTTTTCTTCACTCTGAAGCCCGTCCCGTGGGGAAACCTCGAGTATCTCAATATATCCGGACATGGGATTATTTCACATCAAGCTGGTAAAAAAACATGATAACATTCTACACAGAGATAGACAGAAATGGCAAGTTATTATATCATTATAACATTAATACTTTAAACAGGGTCTATGGGCCCGCAAAAGAAGAAAGATATGCCAATGACCAATGATGACGCACAAGAGGCCACCGGGCCGTTAAAAGGCATCCGGGTTATCGAAATGGGCCAATTGCTCGCCGGACCATTCTGTGGTCAGATCATGGGTGATTACGGCGCGGAAGTGATYAAGGTGGAACAGCCGGGCAGCGGCGACCCCATGCGSGAATGGGGGCGGGARAAACCCCAYGGCCTGTCGCTCTGGTGGCCGGTCATTGCCCGCAACAAGAARTCYGTCACCCTGAACCTGCGTGTTAAAGAAGGWCAGGATATTATCCGTGATCTGGTGGCCAAGTCGGACATATTGATWGAGAATTTYCGCCCCGGCACYATGGAAAAATGGGGCCTTGGCTATGATGAGCTGAAAAAGATCAATCCGGGCCTGATCATGGTGCGGGTATCCGGTTACGGSCARGACGGCCCCTATTCCAGCCGCCCCGGCTATGGYTCCATCGGGGARGCCATGGGGGGGTTGCGTTATGTGGTYGGTGACCCCTCTACCCCGCCRAGCCGCATGGGCATGTCCATCGGTGACGAGCTGGCGGCCACCTTTGCCTGCATGGGYGCCTTGGCYGCCCTYCATTACCGCAATCAGACCGGTGAAGGTCAGATGATTGACAGYGCCATTTACGAGGCGGTTCTGGCCATGATGGAATCGCTGGTCACCGAATATGTGGAGGCCGGMTATATYCGCGAACGCTCCGGSGCCATCCTGCCCAATGTGGCCCCGTCCAATGTCTATCCCACCAAGGACGGCGGSTTCGTCYTGATYGCKGCCAATCARGAYACGGTGTTCAAACGYCTTGCCGCYGCCATGGGTCAGCCGGAACTTGCGGAGGATGACCGCTATAAAGGCCATAGCGTGCGCGGCAAACATCAGACGGAACTGGATRAGCTTATTGCCGACTGGAGCCTGACGCTGGAGGCGGACAAGCTATCGGATATTCTCAATGAATTTGGCATCCCCCAGGGCAAGATTTAYCGTGCCCCGGAYATGCTGTCCGATGCCCATTTCAAGGCACGGGAAGCGATTATCAAAGTGGCTCATCCCCAGTTCAAGAACCTCAAGATGCAAAATGTCTTTCCCAAATTCTCTAAAACACCGGGCAAGGTCCGCTGGGCCGGGCCGACGCTGGGYCAGCATAACGRGGAAATTTATGAGGACTTGCTGGGTTTTACAGCAGAAAAAATCAGCGACCTGACCGCCAAAGAAATCATTTAACGNTAYSMKMMYWCCKWYWTYCNCGGRCTASGYSCRRRATNGWCGWTSSRRAMANMGCWKKCANWASMAAMRRMAGNCYGYCRTMKMKCYATWRRCNRGGCKKMTATAAAATAGCAAGGAAGAAATTCACATATACTCCTATGTCGGGCGTTTCAAATATTGACCTTTGGGGTCGCCCACAATGGCCCCATTGTCATAAATCAGGTTCCCGCGCAAATAAGTCTGTTTTACGGTCGCCGTCAATTCCTGACCTTCAAAAGGGGTATAGCCCTGTGTTGAGGGTGAGTTGGCCGCGCTGACCGTAAAGCCCTCATCCGGGTCCACCAAAACAATATCCGCGTCAAAGCCCGGCGCAATGTCACCCTTGTTGGACAGGCCGTAACGCTGTGCCGGATTACGGCTGACCAGTTCGGCCATATGGTTATAGCTCATGCCGCGCTTGCCGCCCTCGGTAATCAGGCCGCTGAGCAGATATTCCGTGCCGCCAAAGCCCGATTTCGCCAGAAAAATCTGGTCCGGCTGTTTGTTATCGGTTTTCATCTCTTCCTTGCAACAGGCATGGTCGGAGACAATCCAGTCCACCTTGTGATCAAGGACCGCTTCCCACAGGGCCTCCACATCTTCGCGGGGGCGGATGGGCGGATTGACCTTGGCATGACAGCCGCACGGGCTATCCACATCCAGCAGGAGATGACCAATCGTCACCTCTTTGCGGAAATTAATATGGGGGAAGGCCACGGACATTCTGGCCGCGCTGTCCAATGCTTTACGTGATGTGAGGTGAAGCAGGTTGATATTTACGCAGTCCGTTTCATGGGCAAGGTAAGAGGCAATGGCGATGGCCAGCCCCTCTGAATGGGGCGGACGGGATTCATGATAGGCGCGCAGGCCCGTATGCACCCCCTCTTCCTCAACTATTTTGGTATAGGCAGACATGATTTCGGCGGTTTCGCAGTGCAAACTGCAAGAGATCACATCCTTTTTATCAGGATACATTTCCATGGCTTTTTTCACGCCGCGCATGACGAATTCAAAATGAGCGAAGTCATATTTCTCGCCCGGCGGCGTCATCAGGAATTCGCTCTGATCCGATGAGCGGCCATGAAGCCCATGGGAGCCATAGAACATAAAAATCTTGAAGGACGTCACCCCGTGATTGGCCACAAGGTCCGGGATTTCCGCAATATGCTCATTCATCATGGGGGCCAGATGATAGCCGTAATCCACATAGAAGTTGCCCTCTGAAAGATCCAGAACCTCCGGGAAAAATTCCCGGTAAGGCCCGCCTTTGTTCAGATAATATTGCCCGGTACGCATATAATTCAGGCTCGACGTCACCCCGCCCATGGCCGCCGCCCGGCTTTCGGAGCGGGCATCCTGATCCAGCGGATTATAAATCCCGGTATGCATATGAGCATCCACCAACCCCGGAAAGGCCAACTTGCCGCCCCCGTCCACAACCTCCGCGCCCTGCCCGGCGTCAATATCTGCCGCCAGCGTGGCAATCTTGCCATCCTTGATACCAATATCAAGGGCGTCCACCGTTGTCTTGCCGGGCCGGACAAGGCGGACATTTTTGATTATCAAGTCATAGCTTTGGCTGCTGGTCATGGTGCATTCTTCTCCTGCGGTATCGTATGGGGCTATTATATCAGGGCCGGGCGCGGAGTAAGTGACTTTTGTCATTGCTGAAAAATCCTGATACCGCAGACTGCGGATATAAAATTTATCACACAGGGAAGATGACCATGACCACACAGGATTGCCGCCCAAAAGATTGTAGGAGTGACGGCGAAGGCCGGATTAAATGCGCAACCGTATCGGCGGCGGATGTTGATGCGGTGATCAGCAGCTATGAAAAATATTTCGGCTATCGCGTCATTGATCAGGGACAGGTCAGCCCATCGCAAGCCACCGCATGGGGAACGCCGGCCATGGCGGGCAGTAGGCAAGTTATCATGGGCCCCGAAAGCGGCTCAGAGGTTTACATCCGCATTGTGGAGAATGAGGGCCTGCCCGCTTATGAGCCGCTGAAAACCTATGGCTGGAACGCCATAGAGATTACGGTTCGGGATGTGGAAGCTTTGCACGAAAACCTGAAACAATCCCCCTTTGAGATCGTGGGCGAACCCACCTATCTTGATTTCTCCGACAAGATTTACCCCATGCAGGCGGTGGGTCTGGCCGATGAACTGTTTTACCTCAATCAGGTACGCGGCAACCTGCCCGATTATGATTTGCCCATGGCGCGGTCTTTTGTGGATCATACCTTTATCATGGTGCTGGCGACCCCGGATATGGATGAGGCGATAAAATTCTATGTGGATAATTTCGGCTGGGATCAGGGCAATGCCTATTTCGTTAAATACAGCGTAATTAACGAGGCCTTTAACTTGCCAGAAGAAACTCCGCACCATCTGTCCATGACCTGTAATGGCCGCATTGTGAATAATGAGATCGACCAATATCCGCCCGAAACCATAGAGCGGCCCTGCGCGCCGGGCAAGCTCGCCCCCGGCATTGCCATGACCAGCTTTATCGTTGATGATCTGGACCGGGTGAAGGCGGATATGATCACCGCACCGGTGCGCCTTGACATGGCCCCCTATCATGGGCGAAGATCAGCCTGCTGCGTTGGCAACGCGGACGAATTGATTGAATTGATCGAGGCAACATAAAGTATGACAGACAAGCTTCTCGGCCCCGGCTATTATGCAATAGCCCTGCAAACCACCATTGACGGGATTAATGGATGCGGGGACCGGGAAGCGGCCTTTGACCTGATCCATAAAAGCATCAATCGGCTGGCCGGGGAGATCAGTTCCAGCAAGAAATTCGTCGGGCCGGATGTGCGGCTGATGGTGTTGCCGGAATATGTCCTCACCGCCTATCCCATGGGGGAGAGCATTGAGGGCTGGGCGAATAAGGCCTGCCTTGACATGGACGGGCCGGAATATGACATGCTGGGCAGGATTGCACAGGATAATGACCTGTATCTGTCGGGCAATGCTTACGAGAAAGACCCCAACTTTCCGGGGCTGTATTTTCAGGCGAGTTTTATCATTGACCCGTCGGGCGATGTGATTTTGCGCTATCGGCGGCTAAATTCCGTCTTTGCCCCCACCCCCCATGATGTGTGGGATAAATATCTGGATATTTATGGCTTGGACGGGGTGTTTCCGGTGGCCAAAACCGACATCGGCAATCTGGCCTGTATCGCGTCCGAGGAAATATTATATCCCGAAATCGCCCGCTCCCTTGCCCTGCGCGGGGCAGAGGTTTTTCTTCATAGTTCCGGCGAGATCGCCTGCACCCATGACAGCATGAAAAACATCGCCCGCAAGGCCCGCGCCATGGAAAATATGGCCTATGTAATTTCCTCAAACTGTGCGGGCATACGCGGCCACGCCATGCCGGAAAATGCCACCGGCGGCAAATCGGCGATCATTGATTACCGGGGCATGACATTACAGGAAAGCGGCTGGGGCGATACCATGACAGATCAACCCGAGCCCGGGCCAGTAATTCGATTATAGAGGGCATCAGACTCATCAAGGTATCCGGGATGTGATGACATAATAGCAGGTGTTACCTATGCTCAATTGCAAGGAAAGTGAAACAATTCCCATGCACAAGACACGTGCGCGTGAAAGCTTTGCAGCAAAACTTGTCGTTTCGACCAACTATGCACATGTGTGAGATACAGGACAGGAGGGTTTCCCAATGGCACAACTTAAAAAAATACTGCTGGTCGACGATGACGAGGATCTGCGCGAGGCGCTGAGCGAGCAGCTGGTGATGACCGAGGACTTTGACGTGTTCGAAGCGGACAACGGGCAAAGCGCGCTGGAGCGAGCCAAAGAAGCCTTGTATGATTTGATCATTCTGGATGTTGGCTTGCCCGATACTGACGGTCGCGAACTATGTCGTATTATGCGCAAGCAAGGGGTGAAGGCGCCCATTCTGATGCTGACCGGGCATAACAGCGACGCGGATACGATCCTTGGGTTAGATGCCGGCGCCAACGATTACATCTCCAAGCCGTTCAAATTTCCGGTGTTGCTTGCCCGTATCCGCGCCCAATTGCGTCAGCACGAACAATCCGAGGATGCGGTTTTTGCGCTGGGGCCTTATACGTTCAGGCCTTCGATGAAGGTCCTGCTGACAGAGGATGACCGCAA
>NVVY01000007.1:0-77771 GCA_002749135.1 Alphaproteobacteria bacterium
TTTGTAGCGTCTTCCACTGCGGAAGGCGCAGCTGTCGCCGCATCATCAGCTTTTTCTTCCACAGCAGCAGGTGCCGCAGCTTTGTCATCTCCACATGCTGAAAGCCCAAAGGCCGCGATCAGAGATACAGAAGAGACAAGTAAAATCTTTTTAATTTCAGTATTTAGCATGGTTTTTCCCCTACCATTATGTTGCGCAAAAAAAGATACCCCTGTATCTTTCTGCGATCAGACTACATTATATAGTTAATTATGGCAAATATAGGGAAAAAGACAAAAAACAAAAAAAAAGACCGGTAAAAAACCGGCCTTTCTTCAGTATAACTTTAGCCATCAAGTTTTGGCCTGAGCAGCTGGTTGACCACCTGCGGGTTAGCCTTACCTTGAGTCTTTTTCATAACTTGCCCGACAAAGAAGCCAAACAGCTTGTCTTTACCGCCGCGGTACTGCTCAACCTTATCCTGGTTCGCCGCCAGGACTTCGTCAATCATGACCTCGATGGCCCCGGTATCGGAAACCTGTTTCAGGCCTTTATCCTCGACAATTTTTTCAGGATTATCACCGGTTTCCAGCATGATTTCGAACACATCTTTAGCGATCCGGCCAGAAATGGTGCCATCTACCTGCAACGCCAGAAGCTCAGCCCCATGCTGAATGGAAACGGGACTGTCGGTGATGGGTTTAGCAACCTTCTTCAAAGCACCAAACAGGTCAACAATGACCCAGTTGGCGGCCTGTGTCGCGATCTTTGCCTTATCCTGTCCGGTTTTCCCGGACAGGTCCACCAGCAGACCCTCGAAATAATCGGCATTTTCCTTTTCCGCCACCAAAACGGCGGCATTATAATCGGAAATACCGAGATCTTTCACAAAACGTGCCTTCTTGGCATCGGGCAATTCGGGCATATTTTTGGCCAGCTCATCCACGTAATCCTGACTGAATTCCAAAGGCAACAGGTCAGGGTCCGGGAAATAGCGGTAATCATGGGCCTCTTCCTTGGACCGCAGACTGCTTGTGGTGCCGGTTGACGGATCAAACTGGCGGGTTTCCTGCGCCACCTCACCGCCGTCTTCCAGAAGATCAATCTGGCGGCGGGTTTCAAAGTCGATCACTTGCATCATAAAGCGGATGGAGTTAACATTCTTGGTTTCACTGCGGGTGCCAAGTTCGGCCCCCGGGCGGCGAACGGACACATTCACATCGGCACGCATGGACCCCTGATCCATATTACCGTCACAAGTCCCGGCATAGCGCACCAACGTCCTGATCTTGCGAAAATAAGCCCCGGCTTCCTCGGCACTACGCATATCAGGCTTGGAGACAATCTCCATCAGCGCAACCCCGCAGCGGTTCAAATCCACATAGGTCTGGCTGGGGTGCTGATCATGCATGGATTTTCCCGCATCCTGTTCCAGATGCAACCGCTCAATACCAATGACCTTGGTGGTACCATCCTCCAGCGTGACCTCCATCACCCCCTCGCCCACGATGGGGTCTTTAAACTGGGAAATCTGGTACCCCTGAGGCAGATCCGCATAAAAATAGTTTTTCCGATCAAATACAGACCTCAGATTGATCTCACATCCCATGGCCAGTCCGGTGCGGATAGCCTGTCGGATACATTCCTCATTAATCACCGGCAACATGCCGGGCATGGCGCTACAGACAAAACTCACCTGCGTGTTTGGCTCTGCGCCGAATTTTGTTGAAGAACCGGAAAACAGCTTGGCCTCTGACAAGACCTGCGCATGAATTTCCAGCCCTATAACAACTTCCCATTCGCCGGTGGCACCCTGAATATATTTACTCATTTCTTCTCTCCCTGCATTATTTCGGGCCACCAGATTTTGGGTGTTGCGGTAAATTCAGCCGCATGTTCCAGAACATGGGCCGCCCGGAACATAGTTTCCTCATCAAATGCCCGTCCGATCAATTGCAGACCCAATGGCATGGCCTCCGCGCTCAGACCCGCTGGAACTGAAATAGCCGGAAGGCCCGCAAGGCTGGCCGGAACCGTGAAAACGTCATTCAGATACATGGCAATGGGATCATCGCTTTTCTCCCCCATGGCAAAGGCCGCGCTTGGCGCTGTCGGGGTCAGGATCACATCCACCTGTTCGTAGGCTTTGGCAAAATCCTGGGCAATCAGGGTACGTACTTTCTGGGCCTTCAGGTAATAGGCATCATAATAACCMGCMGAYARCACATARGTGCCGATCAGRATSCGGCGYTTGACCTCRKCSCCRAAACCYTCKGCACGGGTATTYTTATACATGCCSKSMARRCCATCGCCYTCAACYCGMARRCCGTATTTCACCCCGTCRTAACGGGCMAGRTTGGACGARGCYTCKGCYGGGGCCACAATATAATAKGTSGGCARRGCRTATTTKGTRTGRGGCAGGCTGATGTCRATGATYTCRGCMCCSGCATCCTTCAKCCAYKCWATRCCCTGTTGCCAGAGCTTTTCAATCTCATCYGGCATGCCGTCCATGCGGTATTCTTTGGGRATRCCGAYCTTCATGCCGCGAAYATCCCCGGTCAGGGCATGTTCGTAATTKGGCACGGTGCGTTCAACGGATGTGCTGTCCTTCACGTCATAGCTGGCCATGCTTTCCATCATGATCGCCGCATCGCGKACCGTTCTGGTGATCGGYCCCGCCTGATCCAGAGATGAYGCAAARGCAATCATRCCCCAGCGGGAACAMCGCCCGTAAGTCGGCTTCATKCCMACAAGGCCGGTAAAGGCCGCAGGCTGACGAATGGARCCACCGGTATCYGTACCYGTRGCCGCAATGGCCATATGRCCCGCCACRGCGGCAACGGAGCCACCGGAGGAACCACCSGGTACATAGTCTCTCGAATCCAGCGTACCGTCCGCCTTTGTTGCCCGCCACGGGTTTTTCACCGGGCCGTAAAAACTGGTTTCATTGGACGAGCCCATAGCGAACTCATCCATATTGGTTTTGCCCAGCATCACCGCCCCGTCAGCCCACAGGTTGGCAGTGACGGTGGATTCATACTTTGGTTTAAAGCCATTCAGAATATGGCTGGCCGAACAGCTATGAACATCTTTGGTGCAATAAAGGTCTTTCACCGCCACCGGAATCCCGGTCATGCCTGTGGCATTGCCGCCCCGGATCATATGATCCGCCTTGTCCGCCATATCCAGCGCCATATCGGCGGTTTCTACGATATAGCTGTTCAGCTCCCGGCCCTGTTCCATAGCCGTCAGATGCGCTTCCGTCATTTCGCGGGCGGTGAAGTCGCCCTTGGCCAGCCCGTCACGGGCCTCGGTGAGGGTTAATCTGGTTAATTCGCTCATATGTCTGCCCCTATTCAATTACTTTTGGCACGCTGAAAAAGCCATGCTCTGTACTTGGCGCATTGGCCAGAATATCATCCCGGTAGCCSCCATCYGTGACCTTGTCCGTTCGCCACGGCAGGTCAACCTCAACCACACTSGTCATRGGGGCCACRCCATCGGTATTGACTTCGGACAGTTGYTCAATCCAGTCAAGGATATTATTCAGCTCCCCCGCCAAAGGGGCAAGCTCCTCTTCCCGAACCGCAATACGGGCCAAGTCCGCGATTTTCGCCACGGTTTTTATATCTACAGACATTTTTTCCGGTCTTTCCTGATCTTAAAAGATTCCTGAGTATTCTTGTGGCGGAAATATATCGCCGGGCACCCGCTTCTGCAAGCACAATGACGGGGCTGTTACTTTTTAGAACGATGTTGACCGCCATTCTTGATTTACGCAGGGAAAATAGTTGGTTTTTTTTTGGATTGATATATGGTTGCCAAAGTGAATTGCAATCYGRAACTATTCTTCTAACCGGTGACCTTTTCCACCTTAACGAATCGCRCGAAAAACGAACTGTCCTGTGTTTAATACCGATGCTAGAGTAGTGATCCAGCATTCAGTGGAAAATTTTAACAACCTGCCAAAACCGCCGGAATATCTTGATTAAATTCCAGGTARTGGCAAGAAAAACCGGAAAATGTTACGACCTGTGTTTTTTAAATTTATTTGGAWGRTAGTGATTCTATTGCTCGTCGTCTTSCCKYCKCAGGTRAATGCGRCGGATAARGMCGSWTCGCARACACTCCATGTGGCMGTGGCCAGTAATTTCCTTTTTCCCCTGAAAAAACTGGCCGTGCGTTTTCGCGAAGAAACCGGTATCAAACTGCTTATAAGCAGTGGGTCAACCGGTATGTTATACGCACAGATTTCAAATGGCGCACCCTATGATGTATTCCTCGCGGCGGATAAGGAACGCCCCCGGCTTCTGGTTGAAAAAGGGTTTGCCGTAAAGAAAAGCCGGGTAAATTATGCGTACGGCCATATCATTCTCTGGGGCAATGACAGGCAAATAGTGACGGAAAAAGATTCGGATGATTGCCGCATGAGACTGGAGAAATCCGGGCGCCTTGCCATAGCCAATCCTCAAACCGCGCCTTATGGAATGGCGGCGAAAGAAAGTCTGCAAAATCTTGGCCTATGGAAAAAACTTGAACCRCGTATTGTCTATGGTAATAATATTATCCATACTTTTCAATTTATCGCCACGGGRAATGTTGATTTCGGCATTATCGCCCTRTCSCAATACCTTCGTAGAGGGCAACAATCCCCYGGATGTCACTGGGTGATTCCGGAAAAATACCACGCGCCCCTYGAACAGCAGGCCGTTATCCTAAAAAAAGCAGAAAAAAATATCAATGCAGCAATATTCATGGCCTTTCTAACCAGCGATAAAATTCAAGCGTCCCTTAAACGCCTGGGCTACGGAATGCCATGATGGATGAATTTTCTATTTCCGGCATGGCCCCTTTGCTTCTGAGCTTCAAACTTGCTGCCGTAACGACCCTGTTGCTGATCCTCATCGCCACCCCCTTTGCCTGGTGGCTGTCCCAGACAAAGAACAGCCTGAAACCGCTTTTTGAGGCCATTGTMGCCCTGCCGCTGGTTTTGCCGCCAACCGTGATCGGCTTTTACATGCTGATYCTGCTTGGGCCGGAAGGYTTTATCGGYAGAAGCTGGCTGGGGATRGGCGGGGACAGCCTGACYTTTTCYTTCTCCGGCCTTGTRATYGCYTCCATGGTCTATTCCCTGCCCTTCGTGGTTCAGCCCCTGCAAAATGCTTTTGAGGGGYTRGGSCGSCATACGCTGGAATCRGCCTGGACCCTKGGSGCGCGGCCTCTGGAGGCTTTCTTCAGTGTGGTCCTTSCCCTGTCRGCCAAAGGCTATYTGACSGCTCTKGTCCTCGGYTTTGCCCATACGCTGGGRGAATTCGGGATYGTCCTTATGGTTGGCGGCAGTATTCCGGGRAAAACACGGGTTATCTCCATCGCCATATATGAYCAGGTGGAAATGCTYAAYTACAGCTATGCSCATAAGTTATCAGCCGGATTACTGGTTCTGTCACTGTTGYTGTTGCTTAGTGTTTACCTGATTAACCATCGCTGGCGAATCAGAACATGACAGAAACAGACATCGCCATAAAATTCAGTTATCCMGGWTTTGAYCTTGAYGTGCGCTTCCCCTTGCCWACGCGGGGRATATCYGGCCTTTTTGGGCCATCAGGGTCAGGAAAAACCACYCTTATYCGCTGTCTCGCCGGYCTTGAAAGGCCCGCYMGCGCCCRAATYTATGTTGGCGGCACCATATGGCAATCRGAAGATATTTTCCTGCCCCCYCATAAAAGRCGGCTGGGGCTGGTTTTTCAGGATGTYCGGCTGTTTGRCCATCTGAATGTGAAGGGCAATTTGYTGTTTGGCTATAACAGGACCGCGCCGGAAGATCGTAAAATAAAACTGGAAGATGTTCTGGAGATACTCGCGCTTGAGCCTCTTCTTGACAAGCGGCCCGAGAAACTTTCCGGCGGTGAGGCCCAGAGGGTCGCCATCGGTCGTGCTTTATTAACCAGCCCTGCGTTATTGCTGATGGATGAACCACTTGCGGCACTGGGCGAGCAACATAAAAAAGACATTCTGCCTTATCTGAAAAAACTGCCCCGAAAATTCGGTATTCCCCTGCTTTATGTCAGTCATGATTTCGAGGAAATGGCCACCCTTACCCAACATATGATCTGTCTGAACAGGGGTAAAATTCAGGCGCAGGGCAATTGGCTGGATGTTGCCGCTGAATTGCCCCATGTCATGAATCGCTGGGCCCCGAACAATATCCTAGAGGGGGAAACACATCGTTCCGGAAAGTTCAAACTTGCCGACGGACAGATCGTTAAAATTCCTTGTCCCCCGTCTCCCGTCCGGCTTGTCATTAACGCCAGGGACATCAGCCTGCTCCGCAATCCCCCGGCAGATCATGCGGGCGATGCGCTTCTTAAAGGAAAAATCACAGAAATCATAGAAATTGACGACGGGAAGAATATTATCATAATTTCGCTTGCCGGACAGGAAATTCACGCCGTTCTTGGCTTGCAAAGCCGCAAAGAAATATGGATATGCCCAGGTAATGATGTTTATATGATCATCAATAGAATAAAAACTGAAATAATTGAAGAAGTAGAACTTTAGCCATTAGAGAATAGAATATGACCAGCACACAGCTTTATCTGATTACGCCGCCAACTATTGATGTCAATGACTTTGCCCGTGACTTGGGCGCGGCATTGGACGGGGGGCCGGTGGCCTCTGTGCAATTGCGYCTGAAGGATGCGACGGACGCGGACATCATCACGGCGGCACAGGTTTTGATGCCCATATGYCATGCCCGYGAYGTGGCCTTTATCATTAATGACCGGCCTGATATTGCCCGCGATGTGAAGGCRGACGGSGTACATGTGGGRCAGGATGAYATGCCCTACGCCGAAGCCCGCGCYATTGTCGGRCCRGRCAGYATTGTCGGCGTTACCTGTAAGGACAGCCGCCATCTRTCCATGACKGCMGCCGAACAAGGGGCCGACTATGTGGCCTTCGGGGCYTTCTATGAYACGGAYACCAAGGACGGGACAAGYCCGGCGRACATGGCYATCCTGWCATGGTGGGCGGAATTRTTCGAGRTRCCTTCGGTGGCCATTGGCGGCATTACGGTGGATAATGCCRMGCCYCTGATTGAGGCCGGGGCGGAYTTTATCGCCGTTTGCGGCGGSGTGTGGAACCATSCAGAAGGACCACAGGAAGCGGTAAAGAAATTTACGGCGTTRCTCTGACCCGCCGCCKGCGCCTTGGCGGCGCRGGACGGTTCCTTTTYATCCACAGCAATCCGCCTATGGGCAGGCTAAGCAGGCCAAGCCAGGTGAAAAAKCGTCCCAACRTTCCAACAGGTTCCTGCTTGGAAAATTCCGCACCGGWGGTATAACCTTCATACTGCAAGGTGGCCTCGACAAAGGTGTARTCGCCWRTRCCGGAYAGCTCGAAATTCARCAYCCCTKCRTGGGCCAAATCCTGTGCCGAGGTCAGGYCCAGGGCTTTTWGGCGYATCTCRAACAWACCATCATARCCATCCCGGCGGGTTTCAACCACCGATTCCGTGATCCGGTGATGCTGGCGCAAGCGGCCCTGATCACCTTCATCGGGATAAATACCAAGTAGCATACTTCTGCGCCCGGTGACCTCGCGGTTCACGTCCCGGCGGCGCATGGTGGTGGCAAAATATACATTGCGGCCAATGGTCAGTTTCGCCACCTCCTCCTCATTGGATAGATAAATGATGCTTTTAGAGGTAAAATAATGATCTGTGCGCCCGGCGATGCCATTGTCTTTCAAAGAGAATATCCGGCGGCGAACGATCTTTCCGCTGTCGGTCAGATTGCTTTCCCCGGCCTTGCTGGCCCATTCCTGATTATCCTGAAATTTAAAGCTGACAATCACTTTGGACAGGACATATTCATCGCCCACAGGCAATTCAGACCGCAGGTCAAACTGCCCGTGATATATTTTCTGATCGGTAATGAGTATATTCTGATGATCAAGGCGGACGTTACCCGACAGGGTTGCCGCCCCCGCCAACGCCTCAGGCCATAACAACATCAGAAATATATATACAGCTTTCACATTCTTCCCCTTTTAAGGGCACCATAATAAAAGGGAAATTTTCATATTTTGTTAACAATTAGGAACAGTTTTAGCCAATTGCATATCTTTTTACTTCGTTCTATAAAGAAAAAATGACAGACATTAAAATCGCTAAAATTAATACGGATGCGCACCTGAAGGACTGCCTGAAAATACGCACCATCGTTTTTGTACAGGAACAGAATGTCTCCGTAGAGGAAGAAATGGACGGCCTTGACAATGAAGCGGATCATTATCTGCTGTGGGTCAGGGATGAGCCCGTGGCCACCGCCCGGGTGCGGCTTTTATCCGGTGTGGCTAAAATTGAACGGGTCGCGGTACTGAAAAGCCAGCGGGGCAAGGATATTGGCCGGAAACTAATGGAATTTATCATATCTGACCTCAAGCAAAATCCCGCTATCCAGACTCTGAAACTTGGTGCACAGGTTCAGGTTATTCCCTTCTATGAAAGATTGGGCTTTATGGCTTACGGCGATGAATTTATGGATGCGGGCATCCGCCATAGATGGATGAAACGCACTTCCACAACCCGAGTAGACTGGTGAATATTTGTTAAGACCTTGTATTTTATGGTATTTTATGGTATGCTTAACATATGTATAAAGATACTGTACTTGGGATAATAGATAAAACCTCGCATGTATCAGGGCTTGATTTCCTTAAATCTCTGGTTCTTGCTCTTAATGAGCTGACCGATTTTGATTTCGTTTTTGTTGCCAAACTTGAACCGGATACATGGTCCGCCCAGACGCTGGCAATTGCTTCAAATAATGCCCTACAGGAAAATTTCAGCTATAGTCTCAAGAATACGCCCTGCGAAGAAATTCTTGATCATAACTACTGTAGCTTTGAGCGTAATGTCTGCGTTGTCTTTCCCAAAGACCATTTGCTTAAGGATATGTCGATTGAAGCATATATAGGCTACCCATTGATGTCGGTAAATGGACAACCCATTGGAATTCTGGTCTTAATGAACAAGTCCCCCATTAAAGATGTTAGTAAAGGATATGACCTGTTACGCTATTTTGCGAGAAGATGTGAAAGTGTGATTGAACAGACAGAGTTGGAAAATAACCTGAATATTACAAAAACGGAACTGGAAAAGGCCTATACTGTCAGGGAGAGTATTTTACAGAATATTTCACATGAATTGCGAACGCCTCTGAATGCTATTATTGGCTTTTCCGATTTGCTCGGTAGCAGTAACCTGCTCGATATGGCAAAGGAGAATGTTAAAGAATATCTTTCCTTCATTAAAGGGTCTGGTGAAGATTTACTGTCCTCCATCACAGATATAGTCGATTTCTCGGCATTACAATCCGGGCAACATACATTGGAAATAACATTGCAGGAGATAAATAGTCTTGTAGAGAGATGCATCAATAGCAAGAGGAAGAAATACCCAAACATTATTTTCGAAACTAAAAATATTACGGGTAAAGTCTATGCCCGGACAGATGCCATTATATTTGAAAAATTATTAACAAACATATTGGATAATGCTGCAAAGTTCTCTGTACCGGGCTCAGTGGTCAAGACAGAAATTTCTCTTCTAAAGAATGAACAGCTGGAAATTACTGTCATAGACAACGGCATAGGTTTCAATCAGAAAGATCTGGAAAACCTCCAGAAATCACTTACTTTTGACATCAACGTACAGGCAAAGAAAGCCTCTGGTCTTGGTCTGGGTCTAGCCTATGTAAAATGCGCAAGCCAGATGTTAGATATCGCTGTTAATTTTGACAGTAATACCGGCAAAGGGACATGTGTAAGCATCGTCCTGCCCTCAGGGGCTTCCGATACCGTCAAATGAAGCCAAACTACATTATAGATTAACTTGACCAACCCATTTTTCAGCAAGATCACCGGCAAAAGGCAGCTTGTAATTCTCACCCTGGAATCCCTTGACCATCAACAAAATCCACAGTACAAGTCCAACGATACCTATAATTGGCACCAGTGGCAACCCAATAAGGCTGATGGTCAGCACCATCTGTAATATATTCAACCCGCCGAAAACGATGATCGACTGCATGGCATGAAAGCGGATGTCCTTATCCTCTTTCTCAAGCAGCAGAAAAATTAGCCCCGAAACCCAGCCAAAGACATAGCACAGGCCCGACGCAACATTTTTTTCCAGTCCGGTGGATGTTTTGCTCATTTTTTTCCTCCTCATTTGATATAAGAAAACTATATATTAATTTATCATAACTATCCAGTGACCTAATGGAATGACCAACCAACGACCCATATTATACAGCTTTCGGCGCTGCCCCTATGCCATGCGGGCGCGGCTCGGACTGTTATATGCCCAAATCACCTGCGAACTGCGTGAGGTTGCCTTACGCAACAAACCCCCGGAAATGATCACCCTGTCACCCAAGGCTACGGTGCCTGTGTTGCAGCTCATCGGTGGGCAGGTCATTGACGAAAGCTATGATATTATCAAATGGGCCATCACACAGAATGACCCGGCAGGCTGGCAAAGTCTTATTACCCAATCAGACGAGCTGGTTGCAGAAAACGACGGGGCGTTTAAATCTGCCTTGGATCACTATAAATATTCTGCCCGCTTCCCGGACCAGCCACCGGAATATCACCGCACGCAGGGTGAGGAATTTTTAAAGAAACTGGATCAGAGATTACAACATTCGCCTTATCTTTTGGGGAACAGTCAAACTATTGCGGATATTTCTATTTTCCCTTTCATTCGCCAATTCGCTCATGTGGACAGGGACTGGTTCTTTACCGCCCCCTATCCCCATTTGCAAAAATGGTTGCGGGATTTTCTGGACAGTGAAAACTTCAAGGCCGTAATGACAAAATACGCCCCCTGGAAATCTGGGGATAATATCGTTTATTTTCCTGACCTAAATCAAGGCCATCATTCATCCCTTGGCGCACCCTGAAAACAGTGGTAGACTGATATAGTTCGGAGAGTGAAAATGGATGCGTTAAGTCAGGATAAAGTGGAATTTGTAATTTCCATGGCCCGGGAAGTGGGTGAGGCCGCCCCTGCCATCATTGGTGCGGAATTGGCCGATGACAGTGAGCCTCAACATTATTCAGAATTAACCCTTGCCGCCCAGGCGGAAAATTCAGGCAGTGAAGATTTTGCCAGTGATTCTGCCTATCAGGAATTCAAATCCACCATCGCCAGCATGAATATTGAAGAACGCAGTGAACTGGTTGCCCTGCTGTGGCTGGGTCGGGGGACATATGTCAAATCCGAATGGGACAATGCGGTTGCCGATGCCAGAGAGGCCAGTAACGACCATACCGCAGACTATCTACTCCGTACGCCGTTACTGCCCGATTATCTGACCGAAGGTCTGGCCATGATGACAGACGATTAAAGTTTTTCCACTTTCAGTACGGTCACATCAACGCTGACCACCTTGACCTTGTCACCTTCGCCGGCCTCGAAATCACCTTCTACGCTCCAGTTGCTGTCGCCGATACGGACCTTGCTCCTGCCGTTCTCCATTTCCCGGATCAGGCTGTAAACCTGTCCGATATATTGCCGCCCCCGCTGATTTAGGGTATTATCCTCGGTCCCAATAGGGTTTCTTTTCAGGAAGTTACGCCCCATAAGAACCGTGATAATACTCAGAACCGAGAATATAATAAATTGATATTCCCAGCCAAGGCCCGGCACGACAAAGACCACTGCTCCGACAATGGCACTGGCAATGGCCATCCAGAGGAAGACCACGCCCGGAGCCGTCATCTCCAGCCCCAGAAGAACCAGTGCAATCACAAACCATGTCCAGTGGTTCAAAGTAACATCATTCATGAATTCCATTTTCGACTCCTTGCGTCAGTTGCGGGGACAGGGTTCAAGATCCGGACCGTGGTACAGAACCGGATACGGGCTTGATGTCCTTGCCGATATTTTTCAGCATTTCAGTCATGCCGCCAAGTGCGCCAATCACGCCGCTGGCCTCTAAGGGCATAAAGACAAGCTTTTCGTTGGGAGAATTGGCGAACAGCCCCAAAGTTTCCACATATTTCTGGGCAATAAAATAATTGATCGCCTGTGGATCACCATTGGCAATGGCCTCAGAAACCATGGTGGTTGCCTTGGCTTCAGCCTCGGCTTCCCGCTCGCGGGCCTCTGCCTCCCGAAAGGCGGCCTCGCGGCGGCCCTCGGCCTCCAGAATAGTGCCTTGTTTTGCGCCTTCAGCGCGCAGGATTTCCGCCTGACGAAAACCTTCCGCATCCAGAATATTGGCCCGTTTCTCACGTTCGGCCTTCATCTGACGGGCCATGGCATCGACAATATCACGCGGTGGTTCAATATCCTTGATCTCGATACGGGTGATCTTAATGCCCCAGGGCTGGGTTGCACCATCGACCACATCCAGAAGACGGCCATTGATTCTGTCCCGCTGTGACAAAAGGGCGTCCAGATCCATGGACCCCATCACCGTCCGCAAATTGGTCATGGTCAGGTTGAGGATCGCGAGAATCATGTCATTGACCTCATAGGTGGCCTTGGCCGCGTCCAATACCTGAAAGAACACCACGCCGTCAGCGCGCACCATGGCGTTATCTTTGGTAATCACCTCCTGAGAGGGAATATCAAGCACCCGTTCCATCATGCTGACCTTTGATCCCACGCGGTCTATGAACGGTATAATGATGTGAAATCCGGGTTGGAGGGTCTTGGTATAACGCCCGAGGCGCTGAACGGTATAGGTATAGCCCTGCTGCACGGTCAAGGCACCCATGAACAGGATGATAACCATGACCAGAACCACGGCGATAACAAATATGCTAAAAGTATCCATTTTTAATCCCCTTACAAGTTAAGTGTTGATGAATGACACTGACAGTAGCGGAAGCGGGCCATTAAGGGAAGTGGACAGTGATCCGGAGAATCCAGCCTGAGGAATTTGGCGGGTATTTAAGCGGTTCCGGATACATCAAGCACAAATGTGGGGAGGGAAATGTTCAATATTAAACCGGAACCGCTTAAAACTGTGAATTACATTACGATACAATCTTCCATGTACCATCAGGCTGACGGCAGGCTTTACCGTAAGCCTCTTCTGTTTTGCCGCCAACGGTAATTGTCTGCTGATATTCCCGGCAATAGGCCCCGGCCTTATCCTGATAAGCAGGCTGTGGCTGATAGCTGCCGGAATTGCCCGTATCAGGGTTATACCATGTTGCGGTCTGCCCGGAGGGATAGGTTTCCAACGCGACCTGCCGATTACGTTCCATGGCAATGCGATCAGCCTCATCCAGTGAGCGGCCTATGCTGCTGCCGATGGCAGCCCCGGCAATGGTTCCGGCGGCAACGGCAAAAAACTGCGTCGTCCCGTCACCATTATCACCAAGGGCGGACCCGATAGCGGCTCCGCCAATGGCACCGAGCAGGGTACCGAAACCTTCTTTTGATCCCGGCTCACATGCGGAGATTGTTAATACGCCTGCCAATATAAGGGCAATTTTTGCTGTTTTCGCTTTTTTCATTTCACAACCTGTTCTCTTGTTATGGGACTAAAATAGCGCAGCCATCCTTAACCAACCATGAACGGGGGGTTCAGCAATGAGATTTTATGAATTTGTCGCCGCCGCCGGAAGGGTCAGGCGCACAAGAAGACCGTGAGGCTCATTATCCATCAGGACAATCTCCCCGCCGTAAAGCCCCGTCAGATCCTTGACGATGGACAGGCCAAGACCCGTCCCCGGCGTATTTTCGTCAAGACGTTCCCCGCGAATGAAAACCGCCTCCCGAACCTGCCTGTCAATGCCCGGCCCGTCATCGACGACCTGAATTAAAATATGCTCACCTTTGCGCTGACACGATACAATCACTTTGCTGTCCGCCCATTTGGCCGCATTCTCAATCAGATTGCCGACCATCTCCTCAAGGTCCTGTCGTTCGCCCCGAAAGAACACATCACCACCCGTGGGCATCATGGTGAAATGCTTGTCCCGGTGAATTTTGGCCATGACCCGGCATATATCATTCAAGGCTGTCCAGACTTCTGTACGGCTGGTGATGACCCTGGTGCTGGCGGCCACCCGCGCCCGGCGCAGGTAATGATCCACCTGACGGCGCATGATATTGGCCTGTTTACTGACAACCCTGGACAATTGTCCGGGGTGGCGTTCAGATTCGTTCATCAGAACCGCCAGCGGTGTCTTCAGGGCGTGGGCCAGATTGCCCACCTGGGTGCGGGAGCGTTCCACAATCTGATTATTATGGTCCAGTAGCGCATTCATCTCATCGGCCAGTGGTTGTATTTCCATGGGGAAATCATCGGGCAGATGAGCATCCACCCCGGTACGAATGCGGGCCAGAGACTGCCGGATATTACGCAGGGGTTTCAACCCCAGAAAAACCTGTAACAGAGACGCCGCAATCAGACCTAATCCCAAAGCCCCCAGAGAATAGATCAGTATATTATCAAACCTGTCGAGCTGTTCATCAATCTCCGAGCGATCAATGGCGATGATAAAGCGATAGACGGTCTTGTCATCGCCCGGCAGGGTAATATCACGTTCCGCCCGGCGCAATTTCTGGTCTTCCGGTCCGATGGCGCGGGAAAAACGGGTTTGTGACGCCGGGGTGTCAAGATCAGAATCCAGCTTTTGATCCCAAAGCGACCGCGACCTGAAAGATTCCTCATCCTCCGCCGAAATTTGCCAGTACCAGCCCGAATAGGGTTGCTCAAACCGTGAATCGGCCATGGAACGGTAAAAGGTAATCTCGCCCTCGGAAATGCTGTCACTCACTCCGATCAGGTTTTCCAGAAGGCTGTTCAGCCGCACATCAAAATTATTTTCAATGGTTTCCTTGAAGGTCAGTGATAGAAGATAGCCGCCCAGAATGAGCGCAAAAAGCGTCCAGACAACCGAATAGGAGATGAGCCGAAACCATAACGACCTGTTGACACTGGCTTTAGCTGTTTTGTTCTTCTGGATTAACAAGCTGGTATCCCAATCCCCGCACCGTGTTGATAATATTGACCCCCAGTTTCTTCCGCACCCTTGTGACAAAGACCTCAATGGTGTTGGAATCCCGGTCGAAATCCTGATCATAGATATGTTCGGTCAATTCCGTCCGTGAAATAATTTTCTCCGGATGATGCATCAGGTAGGCCAGCAATTTATATTCCTGTGCGGTCAGGCGAACCGGCATACCGTCCACCGTGACCTTGCTGCTGTTGCTGTTCAGAATGACCGGACCACAGGTCAGCTCCGGGGAGGCCTGCCCCGCTGCCCGGCGGATCAAGGCCCGCACCCGCGCCAGAACTTCTTCCACCTTGAACGGCTTGGTCACATAATCATCAGCCCCGGCATCAAGGCCGGATACTTTTTCAGACCAGCCATCCCGCGCCGTCAGAATCAGAACAGGCGTGGTGATACCCGCCTGCCGCCATTTGTTCAGCACACTGAGCCCGTCCATGATCGGCAGGCCCAGGTCCAGCACAATTGCATCATAGCTTTCTGTCTCGCCCAGAAAATGACCGTCCTCGCCGTCCCCGGATACATCAACCGCATAACCGTCTTCTTCCAGTATGCTTTTCATCTGCCGGGATAAATCCGGATCATCCTCTACCAAAAGCAACCGCATTATTTATTTCCCTTCACGCTGACGATCTGACCATTGGCCGCGTTCAGCCTTACCACCAGCAAGTTACCATTGGTTCTGAGCAGCTTGACCTTATAGATATAGGATTGATTGTTTCTTTTCGGTTCCAGAAGCCGCACATCAATAATCTTTCCCGGAAAGCTCTGGCGCACCCGGCTGCGAATGACCGACAGGGACACAATGCGCCCGGACTGCATGGCCTCCCGCGCGGTATTCTGACGATTATTCTGCCGCCAAGCCGGATTTGGTCGCTTCGTAGGCCGAACCAGACTATTTTCCGCAGGTTGGTGTTTATTCTGAAAGGCAATATGTTGTTTAAACAGATTGCGGCCCTGCGGCGCGGCAACGGCAAAAGACCCCGTCCCCATCAGGAACAGGCCCATCAGGCCGATAATAAAAAATCTGAAAACTCTATTCATGGTCTAAGCTTATCTCACCTGCCCTGAATGCAGGATTAATATTCCTGTAAAATTATTTATCACCAACCCCGAGCCTCTCCTGAATAACGCTGTTGGTTGTGGTATAGCCCCCGGCCATTTTCCGATCCGGAAAGGCATATTTAAAGGCCGCCCGCGCCATAACCGCCGCCTCATAGAAGCCGGTGAGAATAAGTTTTATCTTCCCCGGGTAAGTACAAACATCACCAATGGCATATATGCCTTCCTGTGTGGTTTCAAAGGTCTCAGGCTGCACCTGAACATGTTTTTTATCCAGATTAAGCCCCCATTGTGCTATAGGGCCAAGCTTGACCTTCAGGCCCATAAAAGGCAACATATAATCGCAATCAACCTGTTTCACATCTCCGTCCAGCGTAGTCACCTCAAGCCGGGAAAGCTGCCCGTCATCCCCTAGCATATCGGTGACATTGCCGTATAAAACATCGAGTGCGCCCTGACCTGCGAGGGCCAATAGCTGTTGCGCGGTATCATGGGCGCCGCGAAATTCTGCCCGCCGGTGAACCAATGTGACCCGCTCCGCAATGGGGGCCAGATTAATTGCCCAATCCAGCGCCGAATCCCCGCCACCAACAATGACAAGCCTCTTGCCCCGATATTTTTCCATTTTATGAACCGCGTAATCCACGGATTTTTCCTCAAAATCGGGCAGTTTTTTAAAGGGTGGTTTTTTCGGCACAAAACTGCCCGCGCCCACGGCCACAACGATAATCGGCGCCTCTATGACGGTGCCAAGGGTGGTGGTCACCCGCCAATGGCCATTTGGTTGCCGCTCCAATGCCTCTGCCTGCTGGCTAAGATGAAATATGGGGTCAAAGGGACTGGCCTGTGTCATCAGATCAGCGACCAGTTCCTCCCCCGTTACCGTCGGGCGGGAGGGGATATCATAGATCGGCTTTTCAGGATAAAGTTCAATACATTGCCCCCCCGGCCTGTCCAAATTGTCAATCAAATGACATTTCAGCCCCAGCAATCCGGCCTCAAAAACCGCAAATAACCCCACCGGCCCCGTACCGATAATAATCATATCTGTGGCGATAACTTTATGCGTCATACCTATATCCCGCTTTTTTTATATTAAAAATATAGTAAGATACCTCAGAGTCGTCCCTTTACCGATTACTATGTAACCATTTGTAGATATGAACATGCAAACAAAAAAACAAAAAATGATTATTTGGCCCGTAAAATATATTTTGTGGGCGGTTATTTTTTGTTTTTACGCTGGTTTTCCTGCTCAGGCCAAAACATGGCTTGTCGGCCCTGATTTCCGCCTGCATAAGCCGAGCGAGGCCATAAAACTTGCTCAAGACGGGGACATTATCAAAATTCTCGCAGGTCTTTATGAAAATGACTATGCCATCATAGATCAAAATAACCTGACCATAGAAGGGGTCAACGGATTCGCCCACCTGAAATCTTCAGGCAATATTCCCGGCGGCAAGGCCATATGGGTTACCAACGGAACAAACATCACAATCCGCAATATTGAGTTTTCCGGGGCGCACGTTTCCGATAAGAATGGTGCTGGAATCAGACTTCAGGAAGGGTCGCTCACACTTGAAAACTGTTATTTTCATGGCAATGAAATGGGCATATTGACGGCGGGAAAGCCGGACATCAGCCTGTTCATAAATAATTCGGAATTCAGCCGGAATATACAGGACTATTCCGTTACCGGAAAACTGTCCCATAATATCTATGTGGGTACTATTGCTGTTTTCCTGTTGGAGAACTCCATATCACGCGGGGCAAAATATGGCCATACCGTCAAAAGCCGCGCCCAAAATACCATTATCAGAAACAACAGGATTTTTGACGAAGGTGATATTTCCGCCAGTTACCTCATCGACATCCCAAATGGCGGGCAAGTCCTGATTGAAAATAATTATCTTTTCAAGAACAAGGGCGCCCAGAATAATGCGCTGATCAGCTATGGTACGGAAGGCATGAGATATGATAAAAATTATCTCACCATAAAATATAATACTGCGATCAGTGAAGCAGATAATTCTATTCTGTTAAGAAACCGTTCAAATGTTGATGCCAAAATATTGGGGAACTACTTAACCCGCGTAAAATTCGATAAGGGTATAATGGGGGGCTTCTGGCGCAAGATAAAAGAAAAGATAAAAGACGTGCTACGGTAACGTTTGTTTATGGTTATAGTTAGGGAGGGATGTGACGAAGCTGTTTATTTTCATAATTTGTGCCATCATTTATGGCTCCTTATTTCCGTTCACCTTTGTTTCAGGTGATGGCGTTTGGGAACGCTGGGATATATTATATAACAGCTTTTCCCCCTTCACGTCCCTCGGCGATATTCTGGGAAATATCGTCTTGTTTATTCCTTTCGGATTTTTCGGGGTCAAAAGCCTGCGGGTTAACGTGGCTGACAGAAAAATATATTTCAGAATACTGATCTATGGTTTTTTTCTGGCCCTGATCATTCAGCTCATTCAGGTCTATATCCCGTCCCGCTCACCCGCCATTACGGATGTTTACTGGAATATGGCCGGTATTATTCTGGGATTGGGCTTGGTACGGCTCCTCAAGGAATATTTTCCGAAATTTTCCCTGACCGATGCGGCGAGCGTCCCCGTAATATTAGCCTTTCTATGGTTGTTATCCCAGTTTTTCCCCTTCGTCCCCACGCTGGACTTTCAGGAGATAAAGAATGGGCTGAAACCCCTGATTCTTGACCCTTCTTTTCAAGGTAATATCTTCCTCACAGGCCTTACAGGGTGGCTGTTATTCGCCCATTTTACCCAGGATATTTTCCAGCGCAACAGCCTGCACAGGTTCAGACTGCCCATCTTTGCCCTCCTGAGCCTACCCATGCGATTATTGATACTGGGCAATAATATTGACCTTTCCGATGCCATGGCAGTATTTGGGGCCATTGTAGTCTGGCCACTTTTATCCCGTAACAACCTGAACAAAACAAAAACCTTTGCTGTTTTGATAACCCTTACCATTTTTCTGAATGGTGTCTGGTCGCCGCATTTCATCTGGTATAATTTAAGTTTTTCCTGGGTTCCCTTTTCCGGTTTTCTTGAGGGCAACATATTTCTCAATGCAAAAGCCCTGTTCCTGAAAACTTTCCTCTATGGAAGCTTGATCTATCTGTTAAAAAGCGGATGGCCCCATATCAGGCTAAGAGTTTTTATGGCCTTCTCTTTCATTCTCATTATAGAGATCCTCCAGATTTTTATGGCGGCGCGAACGGCTGAAATCACCGACCCGTTAATTATCCTGCTAATTTCATACATCATAACAAGAAAAAAAACCGCCCCAGCCACCCCCAAACAAAGCACGCCAAAAAAACCCGAACNMWKMWMKKWAYCNTCAAATATACTTTTGAAAAAAAAACTTGGCCTTCTTTTTGGCTGTATCGCTTTGATTACCATTACCCTGTCCATCCTGATAAAACTACCCGGTGTGCCTTATAATGTGAGTGAGCTGTTTCGACTTGACGGCATGTTTATTGCAATCCTGCCCTTTGCGGTCTTCATTATCTGGTTCGGGATGAGCATCCCCCTGATCAGCCACAGATTATTGGACAATCCCGACCGTCATTTCATCCGCCTGCCCTTAATGATCGTCTCCTCCGTCCTTATAAGTTTTCTTTTGCTAAAAATAAGCGTTACMGAAGAAGCTCTTTATGACTTTGTCGGCAGCCCAACAATATAYAAGGGAGTGACTTTTCAGAACAGATGGGGTGATTTTGGCTTTACGTTAAGCAGATATTTTCACTATCCGTCAATATGGAATTTCATTGAGGAGATGATACGCTTCCTTGCCCTGTTCTCACCGGTGACGATTATGTTATGCCTYTTTTACTATWGCACRGACCTGATCCGCAAATATGACATTCGCAAATTTTCCAATCAAATTCRRCTTKKTTCAATCAGCCTGTCCCTGAATATTCTCTATATGCTACCCTGGCTTTWTTTATGCAAATATATCGCCTTTGATGCAGCAAATACGGATAACCTGAACGAATTGATCGCACGGGACGGTTTTTTGGGTACAGGCGGCGGCGGGTATCTTTACCTGCTGATTATACTCCTGTCCTTAAACAGCGTGTGGGTCAGTCAAAGCAATTGGCACGGAATATTTAAAATCATGGGCACATTCATTGGCGGCATTATCACCTGGTATCTGTTAAMCCTCGGCCTTGAGCCAAATATTGAAAAATACGGCATAACATTTTCCGGTGTAGATTTCCTGCTTGGCCCGGACCGCAAAACAAAACTTGACGAAACAATCCTGTTCATGCGCTGGTTTATTTTATATACAAGCACCATTGCAATATTGGCATGGGGGATGAAATTTAATATTCTGTCCCTCCTGCCCACAACAAAACAAACAACACAGGCTGAAAATGGATAAAACCTCATTCAACGATTTTATTACCTTGATCAAGGACGTATGGGAGCATGGGGCTTTCGGCGTGGACATTGGCAAGATAGTTCTGGCCCTRCTGGTTTTCTTTTTCTTTATGATCATCCGCCGCCTRTTCAGCAAATTTATCATCAATCGYCTCAAAGCACTGGCCCGCAAGACAAAAAACGATATGGATGATCAGATCATAGAGGCTCTGGAAAATCCCCTGCGTTTTATGCCGGTCGTGATTGGCGTTTTTCTGGCYACWGAAATYCTGRTTCTGAGCGAGGGATTACAGCAAGGAGCCTATAATTTAAACCGCTCGCTGATTACCTTTAAYATCTTCTGGATGCTGTTCAAAATGGTCGGGCCGCTCAGCCGTTCTTTCTCARGYCTGAAAGGRATTTTTTCCGAAAGCATGATCATGTGGCTGATCAAGGCGATCCGGGCATTGGTTTTCTTCCTTGGGGCCGCTGCTGTTCTGGAAATATGGGGCATAAAAGTCGCCCCCCTGATTGCGGGTCTGGGCCTGTTCGGGGTTGCGGTGGCATTGGGCGCGCAGGATGTGTTTAAAAACCTGATTGCCGGGCTGTTTATCATTGCCGAGAAACGCTTTCATCCCGGCGACTGGGTTCTGGTGGACGGCGTTGTAGAGGGCACGGTCGAGGACATCGGCTTTCGCACCACCACCATCCGCCGTTTTGACAAGGCCCCGGTCTTTGTACCAAATTCTGCGCTGGCCGATAACGCGGTGGTCAATTTCACCCGCATGACCCACCGGCGHATTTACTGGAAAATCGGGTTGGTCTATAACACCAGCATCCCCCAACTGCGCGCGGTTCGGGACCGGATAGAATCCTATATCCTCACCAATGATGATTTTGCCAAGCCGTCCGAAGTCTCAACCTTCGTTCGTATCGACAGCTTTAACGACAGCTCCATTGACCTGATGCTCTATTGCTTTACCAAGACCACGGATTGGGGCGARTGGYTGGAGATCAAGGAAACCCTCGCCCTTGAAATCAAGGATATHGTCCNARAGNGCNGGCAGYGGTTTTGCCTTCCCCAGTCAATCAATTTATCTGGAAAACATACCCGCCGGGGCCGAGAATTTCCCCATTGCAGATTCCTCRTCATGATTTTAAGGGATTGGCAATATTTCCTCTATATACCCCTTTGATATGAGTGAATTAGCACAGAAAAAACATGCGCCCGCCACGGACCGGAACCGGGAACCCATATTGGATGTTTTAAMGRATTGCCTGCCCGACCACGGCACAATTCTTGAAATCGCCAGCGGGTCAGGGCAACATGCSGTCCATTTCACCCGGCATCTGCCCGGTCATTACTGGCTACCCAGTGACCCGGATAAGGCCAGCCGCAACAGCATCCGTGCCTGGTGGTGGGGGATACAGCTCAACAATATCCTGCCGCCGCTGAATATTAATGCGGCGTCCGATGTCTGGCCCGTTGAAAATTGTAATCTGCCCCTGCCCATCACCGCYATTGTCTGTATTAACATGATCCATATTTCCCCGTGGGMAGCCACCRTTGGCCTGATGAAAGGTGCGGAACGCATATTGCCAGAGGACGGCATTCTGTATCTTTACGGCCCCTATAAGCTGGACGGCAATCACACCGCGCCCAGCAACGAAGCATTCGACCAAGACCTGCGCTCCCGTAATGRSGAWTGGGGYATTCGGGACYTRRAWGATGTYATCGCCCTSGCCCAWRRYCAYGGYCTGMGTTTTRTAAAATCCGTCCAGATGCCCGCCAATAACCTGTCKGTTATCTTTCGCAAAGACCCTAAAGGTAACTAAGCCACCAATATGACCKGCGTTTTTTTATRTCCGCAAACCATTTGCAKAGTGGATAGAGCAACAAAATCAATATAAACCACAGTGCCCAGACGACCAAAGGCCCGAAACCATATTCCGGCGCAAATTGGAAGCTGTYYWTCAWGGTTGYRCGCCAGCCMAAACCCTGAAGCTCTGCCGCAAGCAACGCCGCCAAGTGGATAACRTAWAGATGCAGGACGTAATAAAAGAAGGGCACCTGACCRAAAACGACCATGCCGTTCACAAAACGCCCGCGCCATTTTTCCGCATAACCCAGCATCATCAGGCCCGGCCCAAGGGTGATCAGAAGATAAAGYAATGACGGCGGATATTTGGTCACATTAAAAAATGCCAGAATATTCCACAGCATATCCTTCTGAGCCACCCAGACATTGGGATCACCATAAAAATTAATGGCCCGCAAGATAAAGAACAGGATAACCGCAGACAATCCGATWCGGATYAGCCATTTTTGCCGTTCCTSAGCCTCCATYCTRTAWAGTCCCGCCAGTAAATACCCCATAGGCATTACCCCGATCCACGGAATGATTGGATAGGMTGCWACAAYCGGAAAACCCATATCAAGGGTAAAGACCTGATTATGCAAAACATGCCAGAAGGGTGAGACCACCTCAAAAGGAACAGGTGACGGAAATAAGCCGAAATCCAGTATATTATGGCCAAAGACCATAATAATAGCAAAGGCSGCAATRAAGTATTTCGGGGTCCAGACGAGTGCAGACATCACRATCAGTGACACMCCGATAGCCCAGATGACCTGAAGAATAACAAGATTYTGYAAAGGCTGRAATGTCCAGGCAAAGGTRACAACRGTAACCTCAATAAAAATCAGCCAAAGACCACGGGTAAAAAGAAAGCGGCTGAGTTCAGCCTTTGTCCGCCGCCGGGCCATCAGTCCGGCACTTAGYCCSGCYAATAGAACAAATGTCGGCGCACAAAAATKGGTGATCCAGCGGGTTACATACCAGACCACATTTGTTTGCTCCAAATCCAGCGGATCAAAACGAACGTCCCAGAAATAATCCCGTACATGGTCCAGGGCCATGATGACCATCACCAGCCCCCGCAAAAAATCTATGGACGTTAACCGATATGTTTTTCCCTGATGTGACATGCCCTTAACCCCTTRTTTTRTTATGTAAATTCATCCCCTACGCAGGTACTTTTACAAYWCATTAAAACAAGGGACAGCTTCCTACAGCCATTATTTTGACTATATTATTTTACATATTACATGATTTCAGGTGGAAAGTATCAAWAACATTACATAGWAAATGTGCGCGTCACCCTCTGGCCAGCCGCATGGCCTCGGACAGSGTTTCGGAATCGCCGATGTGATTTGCCATAATCAATATGAGCTTGGCATTCATCAACTGCACATTATCCTCACTCATATCACGCTGCATATCAATCAGCTCTTGATAGAAATCATCAGGGCGCGTGATATTTGCTTTTAAATTCAGGGCCATGTTATTTCTCCTGTTTCTGACCGGTTGCACGGGCAAGGGCCGCCGTAATTTTATCTTCGTCATAGGTCCGCCAGCGGGCCGCTACATGCTGATCCGGGCGGATCAGGTAAACCCCGCCATCATAACGTTCCGCAAGCAAGCCTTGACTATCCACGATCYGGTCCCCGACCGTCACCACCTTGGCGGAAATACCGCCGYAAGAGATTTCAGTCTTTTCAGGCTTGTCACCAAAGACCAGCAAGGTGAAACCATCGCCCAGTTCRTTGAGCAACCAGCCMTCCTTGCCRTCCACCGTAATCGGCGCGTCCAGACAGTTGGTKCCGGGGCGCATCTCACTGCAAAATCCGGCCTCATCAGGCGTATTAAGCGATGAATTAACGTAAGGCGTCGGCTTGGACAGRCGGCCACTATTAACCAGAGGCCGGGCAAAGTCATAATTTTTCGACAGTTCCAGAACCGCATCCCGAAAGTATCTACTGGCCCGGCTTTTCGGGGTGATAAAATCGGTGGARCGGGTGGAATTGAGCAGATTATCATCGGCGGCGAAGGCCCGTTCCTCGTCATAGCTGTCCATCAGGCTTTCCGGGGCATCGCCRTCCATAACMAGTTTCAGCTTCCARGCCATATTGTCTATGTCCTGTATGCCTGTATTGGCCCCGCGTGCGCCGAACGGGGATACCTGATGGGCGGCATCACCGGCAAAAAGAATACGGTCATAGCGGAAATTATCAATACGGCGGCAGGCRAACTGATAGATSGACACCCATTCMAGKTCAAATTCCGTATCTTTGCCCAGCATGGCYTTGATCAGCGGAATRACATTTTCCGGCTTGGTGGCCTCTTTCGGGTCCGCGTCCCAGCCCATTTGAAARTCAAGCCGCCAGACATCATCMGACTGYTTATGCAACAAGGCCGAYTGATTTTTATGRAAGGTRGGATCAAACCAGAACCAGCGTTCSGTGGGRAAATCCGCCTTCATCACCACATCGGCRATCAGGAAACGRTCCTGAAAAAACTGGCCRGTGAATTCCGCATGCACYATATCGCGCACATTGCTGTTGGCCCCRTCGCAAGCRATCAACCAGTCACATTCCATGGTRAACACCCCGTCCGGCGTTTCCACCTGCAGGCTGACATAATCATCATGTCKGGTCAGGCTGATCAGCTTRTGCKTCCAGCGCAGGTYGATCATATCGCTTTGTTTCTGAACTTCATTCACCAGATATTCTTCGCAGTAATATTGCTGAAGATTGATCATSGCCGGCATCTTGTGGCCTTCTTCGGGYARAAGRTCAAATTCATAGGCCAGATCCTCACNGAAANAAYACYTTRCCCAGATTCCARCTGATCCCCTTRTYCACCATCTGRTCGGCCACGCCGAGCCGGTCCCAGACCTCYARYGGRCGTTTGGCATARCATACCGCCCGGGARCCRATGCTCACCGTRTTATTGTCATCCATGATGACCACAGGAATACCACGCTTGGCACAATCCAGCGCCGCCGTCAGCCCGACMAGCCCGCCGCCAATGACCACAACGGGATGGCGTTTWATGGTGCCATTTTTCTGTTCGTCCGACTGTTTATAGTCATATTCCGGCCATGTATATGTATTCAGCATCGTATCTTTCCTGTGTTNNNAATNNAAANAGTTASCCYTCTARRTCCAGCCACATCTGCTTATCGCGTTCTGCGGTCCAGATACGCGGGTCRCGGATGCCTTGGCATTCGTCATACGCGCGGGTCACRTCAAAGGGCAGGCAATGTTCAAAAATCACCCAGTGACCATATYTCGGTTTCAACAGTTCCATGGTKGCCTTATAGGTGCTRTTCAGGTCCATRCCCTTGGCCTGRCAGGCCTTGACCGACCCATACATGTCGCTGATAAAGGCGCGGGTTTCGGTTAACCCTTCCATACATTGTTCCGCCGTCAACAGGGCATCACCGCGCCCCGGCACCAGCTTTTCAGGCTTCATCGCCACCAGATTATCCAACGTGGCGGGCCAGTCCTCAAGATAGGCATCACCCGTATAGGGGGTCGCGCCAAATTCAACCAGATCGCCGCTGAACAATATCTTGTCATCGGGCAGCCAGGCGATGGTATCGCCCTTGGTATGGCCCCGGCCAACCTGTTTCAGCTGTACTTCCACACTGCCGAGCCAGATGGTCATTTCACCCTTGAATGTCTGGGTTGGCCATGTGAGGCCCGGAATGCTTTCAACCGCATCAAACAGGCGCGGGAAGCGTTCATATTCTGATTTATAATCCTGTTCGCCGCGCTCAACAATAAGATCCCGCGTATCCATGCTGGAAATGATATGTTCCGGGTTATAACCACTGGCCCCCAAGACCCGCACCGCGTGATAATGGGTCATCACCACATATTTGATAGGTTTATCTGTTACCGTCCTAATCTGATCAATGACCAGCTGAGCCATAACCGGTGTGGCCTGTGTATCCAGAACCATGACGCAATCGTCACCGATAATAACGCCCGTGTTTGGATCACCCTCTGCGGTGAAAGCATAGGCATGGTCGGACAATTTGGCAAAAGTGATCTTCTTTTCTTCCAGATCGGCCTGTGAGGCAAATTTCTTTTCAGTCATTTTTTTATTCCCTGATTTTTACGTTTTTGAAGTATGGCGATAGTATAGACATTAAATAAATTACTGTCTGTCCTCATAGATGGGGACAGACAGCAAATAACCTGAAAATATCAAAAATCTTTATATTATGAGGCCTCTGCGTAAGGCCTGATTTATTTTATAATTTCATATAACGGGCTTACAGGCCAGTCTTTAATGTCCCCAATAGCGGGGTTTTCTGTGTTTTTCTGGGGTATTTGCGGATTTTAGGCGCAGCTATCCCGTGGATGCCGGTTCAGGCAAGCCATAGAGCAGGAGGAATTTGGCGGCTTTTCTGATATTGCTCGCCAGGGCGGCAAGGCCGTAAAAGGTCAGGTTTTTCGCCCGTCCCATAAAGCGCGTCCGCCCAAGGCCATACCGGCATTTATAGGTGGCAAAGGGCCGCTCGCATCCCCGAGCAATAATGTATCATGCTCCTGACTGTCATGGACATTGCCCGCCGTCACTGTCTGGCGGTGAATAAAACCATCCTCGTCAACCGCCGTATGAACGCTGTAGCCATAGATGGATTTGAGATTACCCCGGCTGTTCTTCTTCACATACCAGCCCGTACCATATCCCCAGAATAAACTGCGCAACAACGTCAAAAGCGGATAGCTCGGACGCCCCGTATTRGCMCCGTAAATGCCATCCATCAATTGCTCAAGTTTATCCCAGTCCAGAACCGCTTCCCCGCCGTCCAATCCATGCAAGCTCGGATGATYCAAYTCYGCACTCGCCACAAACAGCTCAGGCTGCATTTTAAATGTTTTCCTCATGACAGAATTATACCATATGAGGGATAACAAAGGGAACGTTATGCAGAGGTCTCATATTGATACAAAGGATCATTCGTAAATTATTAAYTGCCCGATTGCCGGATCAGAATATTTTACGGTCTGGCAAAAATTACAGTTACGCATAATCCTGCTCCTGATATTTTATYGGAATATTCCAGCCGGACAACCGCTCCAATCCTGAYWGCAATGGTATGAACAATAGAYAGYCCAAGTCCTGARCCTGTTTCATCATTACCYARWATTCTATAAAAAGGATCGAAAACCCGTTCACGCTCCTTTTCAGGAATGCCAGGGCCGTTATCTTTGACCCTGAGAATTATCTCGTTATGTTTTTTTTCTAYCGACAAATCAATRCGGCCTCCGGGCGGCGTAAAATTGATCGCATTTGTCACCAGATTCCTGACCAGCGTAATCACATCGAATTCGCAGGCACTTACCTCGGTATCTGTATCGCCCACAACGCCAATATCAAGCCCCTTGTCTTCTGCCAAGGGCATYAGCTCTTCCAGAACATGACGAAATACATGCTGCACTGAAACCGACACAGCCACATGTCCAAAGTCCGTTTGSGCCCGGGCCAGCGCCAGAAGCTGATCAAGTAAATCCCGGCTGCGATCAATACCCCCGCGCAAATCATCCAGCCGTTCGCGTGCTGTCACAGGCAGCTCKGCAGAGGCAAGATGCTCGGCCTGCAGGGACAAGGCCGTTAATGGTGAGCGCAATTCATGGGCAGCATCCGCAACAAACCGGCGTTCCTTAGCCATWGATTGTGCGACCCGGCGCAGCAGCCGGTTAATTGCAGCCACAAAAGGGGTRATTTCCGCTGGCAATGCKTCATRGGAAACGGGATGAAGCTCTGTTTCTCCTCTCCGGTCWATTTCGTTGGCAACATCCACGACTGGTTTGAGAATTAGGCGGATCAGGCGTCTGACGATCAGGAGCAAAAGCGGAACCAGTATCAGGAAAGGCAGGAGGGTACGCAAAGCACTGTCCCGTGCCATTTCATCGCGTTCCGTCGTACTTTGGGCAACCGCCAGCCGTTCGCCCGTGCCAAGMGTTTTAACMARYACCCGGTAGCTATCCTCGCCGATGCGGACCGTCTGGATTCCCTCKGTCAGATTTGMGGGCAGTTCAAGYCTGGCATCARGATTRTTTYCYAWGAAAGTCTGCCCCGGTTTAATTAGCTGGACAAATATATGATCACCGTTAGAGTTACCCGCAGGGCTGGAATCGCCGTTTATGTCTGGCACCTGCCTGCCCGACAGAATTGCCGCCTGACCCAGCATATCATCCTGCCATTCATTGGCTTCCTCAAAAGCCGCAACGAAGGAGAATATACCAGCGATCAACGCAACGGCAAGAATGACCAGTGACACCCACAGCGACAGTCGGGACCTCAAGGATACGGGAACTTCTACCTCGACACCATCCATCCGGCCCCCCTGACATTTTTGATCGTATCCCGTCCCAGTTTTTTACGCAGGACATGAATGAGATATTCCACCGCATTGCTTTCGATTTCCTCGCCCCAGCCATAAATTCTCTCCTCCAGATCAGACCGGGATAATATGGCRCCGGGACGCACCATCAACGCCTGCATCAGAGAAAATTCCCGGGCCGACAGCCGGMCAGCCGCCTTRYCYRGGAGSCACGCTTCATGTGTCGCGGGATCAAGGGAGACCATGCCATTGGTCAAYACRGGAGATGCMGARCCGCCCTTGCGGCGCAGAACCGCCCGCATTCTGGCCAGAAGTTCCGCCATCTTRAAGGGTTTMARAATATAATCGTCCGCSCCGCWRTCAAGWCCCTGAATACGGTCTTCCACGGTATCGCGGGCCGTAATAATCAGCAAGGCGACGGAATTGCCTTTCGCGCGTATGGACCGCAACACCTCTATGCCGTCCCGBCCCGGTAATCCAAGGTCRAGCAAGACCAGATCATACADATGACACCCAAAACTATVCAGCGCCGTCTGCCCATCCCGCACCCAGTCAACSGCATAACCATCCTCTTTCAAGGCCTGGACCATGATTTTGCCAATCATCAGATCATCTTCGACCAATAAAATWCGCACTCATATATCTCCCAACCTCCATGCTTTACTATACCATGACGTCAATCTTTTTGATCGCCTTCTTCTGATTCACCCTCAATATCACCTGTTGCCATAACCTTGAACTGAATTTCTTTGCCGTCAACAGTACCCTCTACGTCATAGTAAAATTTTTGGACGGACTCTATTTCCTGAATTTTTATACCGGGGTAATCTTTTTTAATTTCCGCGCGGGAATCTTCCGGGAGGGCCGCAAAGGAGATAACTTTTTCAATTTCCAGTATCTCGCCATTTCGGGCAAAGGTAATATCCATGCCAACGGCCTTGTTTATTGTTTCAATTTCATATTTTATCACACCCTCATCACGAATTAACTCAACTTTTATTATGTTTTTCTTTTTCGTATGAAGAAGAACAGATTGCTGCACTATGGCTGGCATACCACCGAATTTTATCACTTTTGTTTCTTCTGCATGCAATGATGCTGCCATGAAGGTAAAAAAGCCTGCCAGTGCTATTGTAAAATATTTCATCTCTAATTTCCTATGTTTTATTAAGGTTAAAACCCCGTTTTAAAAATCTGTATATMAGTGGCATCACAATGGTCACCAGCGGAATCTGCACCAGCAGGCCTGAGACAATGGCCACGGCAAGCGGCTGTTGCATCTGTGAGCCCTGACCGAAAGTCAGGGTCAGCGGCAGCAGAGTAAGGATTGCCGCCAGTGTTGTCATGGTGATCGGACGCAGCCGATTAACACCCGCTTGGATCAGCGCCGAAACCCTGTCGTCATTTTGCCTCAGAAGGTCATGATATTCCGAAAAGTAGAAAATTGATATTTCGGTCACGATGCCGACAATCATGGTCATGCCCATAATCGCGGTAATATTCAATTCAATATCGCTCAGCCACAATCCGATAAATACCGCATTTATCGCCAGCAGCGGAGAGGTCATAATCGCCACCGCAGCGATAAAATCCTCGTAGAGGAACATCAGCAATAAAAATACCAGCGCCAATGCCGCAATAAAAACCATCAACAATCCYCTGAAGGCAATCTGTTGCTGATGGTACATACCGCCAAGCTGATAATACATATCAACCGGCAACCGCCCCGGCTGTGCCAGTAATTTCCTGACATCACGTATGGTTGATCCCAGATCGCGACCAGTGATGCGACCGGTCACCGCAACCATCCGCTTTAGATTTTCACGCGTGATCTGGGGCTGGCCGATCTCCTGTGAAATACTGGCAATGCGTTTAAGGGGGAAACGATGGCCATCCCGGGCACGCAGCCAGATTTTGTCAATGGCACTGGTTTTGTCATGGTCACTGGCCGGCACCCATACCCGCACCCCGATAAATTTTATTTTCCCCTGCACCCTGGTCGTYACCAGCCCGTTGAACCAGGCCTTCAGTTGCTTTGTGACCAGATCAGGATCAATCCCCTCCAGTTCCGCCTTGTCCCGGTCAACGATGATATTGATGGCRTCCCCGGCCAGAACAACACCACTTTTGACATCGACCACGCCTGGAATCTTCCTTATTTCTGCCGCAATTTTCGGGGCAACAGATAATAATTCCCTGTGGTTGCTGCTATATAATTTTATCTCGATCGGTTGGGGAACCTCGGTCAGGTCACCGATCAGGTCTTCCATGAAAAGCTGCATCTCGACCTCAAGGCCGGGGACTTCTTTCCTGACCCGGCGGCGCACCTGATCCAGCACTTCCTCRGTTGATTTCCTTGGCAAGGGTTTGAGCCGGACGAAAAAATCGCCTTCATTGGCTTCACTCAGTCCGCCGCCCAATTGCAGTCCGGTACGCCGTGAATAGGTTTCCACCGCCGGATTGTGACTGAGAATCACTTCAACCTGCCGCAGAAGACGGTCGGTTTCGACCAGCGACGTTCCTGCCGCAGAGCGATAATCCAGAATAAAGCCGCCTTCRTCCATGGTCGGCATAAAACCGGAGCCAACCCGACTATAGCCAATATAACCGCTGGCAAAAAGCACCAGTATTGCGATGATCACCGGAGTTGGTGATCTGAACAGTCGGGACATCAGGYGCTGATAGCCCTGTTGGATTTTACGCCATCCCGGCCCGATATCTTCTTTTTCAGCATCTTTCCGGGTCAGGAGATGTTCCGCAAGCAGGGGAACCGCRAGCCATGTCAGCAGAAAAGAAATTACCAGACTGCTGGCCATCGTCAGCGACAATGCCTTGAAAAAAGCCCCGGTCACACCGCTTAAAAATGCCAGCGGYACAAAAATAATAATGGTCGCTGCCGATGATCCGGCGAGTGGCGTGGTAAATTCTATGGCGGCCTCGCGAATGCTGAACGCGATATCGCGGCTGTCCTCGCGCAGGCGGCGGATAATATGCTCAATCATAACGATGGCATCGTCAACAATCAGGCCAATCGCCGCCGCCATCCCCCCGAGCGTCATAATGTTGAAGCTCATATTCAGCAATTGAAGCAGCAGGATGGTAATCGCCAGAACCGAGGGCACAAACAACACCGCAACCACAGTAATTTTAACACTGCGCATGAACAGAAAAAGCACCAGTGCTGCCAGAATAATCCCGATGGCAATCGCATCCCGGACACTTCGGGCGGAACTGGTAATCAACTGGCTCTGGTCATACCAGTTGGCCATATGGACGGCGGCGGGGAGTCTGGTGCGATAGGCCGCCAGGCGTTGTTTGACATCCCTGACAATCCGGACCGTATTGCCGCCAATCTGCTGATAGACCTGAAGCAGTACCGCATCATGGCTGTCGGCGGTCACTCTGAGCCATTTGGGAACTGTCGCCGGATAAATCCGGGCAATATCCCTTACTCTTACCACACCATCCGGGCCGCTGCGTAAAATAGTATTCCTGATATTTTCCAGCGAACGAATACGGGTATCAGACAGCATTAGATAAAGTTTGTAATGATCCTCCATCCGCCCGACGGCCCGCAGGATATTATTGGCAGATACGGCTTTGGCGACCTCACGGAAGGTAAAGCCGTAAGCTGAGAGTTTTTCGGGATCAATTTCCACCCGGTATTCGGCCCGGTCTCCGCCCATGACGGTTATTTTTGATACGCCGTCAATCGCCGACAGCAGCGGTACCAGTTGATATTTGGCTATATCCCTGAGTTTGACCAGCGACAGGCTGTCGGATGTCAGGCTGTAGGCGGCTACAGGAAATACCGTAGGGTCCATCCGGCGCACGTTGAAACGGCTGCCGGCGGGCAGGGACGGCATGATCTGGTTAACGGCACTGTCCACCTGCAGTAATGCCGTTACCATATCATTGCCCCACTTGAAATTAATCGACAGTTCCGCACTGCCCCGGCTGGTTTTGGAGCGCAGTCCGACGACCCCGGGTACGGCGCGTACTGCCTGTTCCACCTGACGCGTGACGGCAATTTCCATTTGGTCAGCCGGACGGTCCCCGGCATCAATCAAGACCACAACCCGCGGAAAGGCCACCTGGGGAAACAGCGAGACCGGCAATTTCAGGGCTGCTGCAATTCCGCCTATAACCAGAATGACAATCAGCAGCAGAATCGACCGGCGATGGCCCGATGCCCAATGTGCGGGTGCCATCAGGGAACCTCCCTTATGGCCATGCCGCCGTGCAATTCATAATTGCCGGAAACAATGACTTTATCCCCTTTTTTTAAATCTCCGGTAACTTCGATAAAATCACCCTCCTCTATGCCGGTTTTTACGGCAGTATATTTTGCTTTTCCGCCCTGCGCCGTGAAGACATATGACCCGGAACTCTCCGCCGATAACACAGCCGTTCGCGGCACCATGAGGGCCAAATGCCGGGGAAGATGAATACGTCCGGTGACACGGCTGCCAAGGATCAGGTGATCGACGTCCTTATCCGGTATGGGAACCAGTATTTCCACCAGATGGGTGGCCGGATTAATCATGGCGTGAATTTCCCGGATGCGGCTATTTGCTTTAATATCAGGGACAAAAACAGAGGTAACGGTCACGGGCGTGCCGGATTGTATCCTGTAGAGATTTTCCGGCGCAACCCCCAGACGCGCGACAAGTCGTTTCTCTGTCGCAATAAGCATGGCCGTGCTATTGACAGGAACCCGTTTTCCCTGAAAAACATCAAGCCGGGTAATAATACCGTCCATCGGGGCAAATAAAATTTCCCGGCTGCGATCATACCCGCGCTGACGCAAAGCCTGCCGCCCGGACTTTGCGTCCCGCAGCTTTCTGGCGGCGGCATCGACTTTTGATCTGGTSGTCAATTGCCCGGCCATCATGGTCTTTTGRCGTTGCAGTTCCCGGACAGCAAAATCTACSGCATTTTCTGCCTGCAAAAAYTGCATATGYGCCTCCGGTGAGGTCACAACCTCMAGCAGTCTSTCACCGCGCCTGATRCGTTGGCCAAGGCGTACCCATACCCGGTTAATCAGCCCCGGCTTTGGCAGGGACAGRCTGAGGATYTGATCGGGGTCAGGGTCCAGAATGCCGTAGACTGACAGGGTTTYCCCGACGGTTTTCTCACTAACCTCTGCCAGCTTGACAGCAACTGAAGGCATGGCGTCAGTTTGCGCCRAAGCKRTATTTRCCCCAAYCAAAAWGRTWRYAAGGATGAGAAAGCGAAATATRATGCTGTTAACTGTCATGATTATTTTTCCGGTAAYGCCAACAGGGTCTGCAGGGCGATTTTTATCTGCCATTGCCTYTGYTCAAGGGATAATTTCTCCARCCGYTTRTTGRTCAGGGTAGATTCCATATTCAGGAATGTMAGCGCATCAATATTACCCYGRCCATAGGCCTTGCGGGCATGGRTAACGATKGCCTGCAATTCAGGTAGATTAGACATCAGAGTTTTTTGCTGRCGGCGAACAATCTCCTGAAAATCAAGCARTTGATCAACCTCAATATTGGCCTGTGCCAGCCGCGCCYGATATTCCTGRAAYAATTGCGCCCKTGTSGCCCTTTCGATGGCAATAGCCCCCCGRTTGCCACTGAAAAGCGGAATGGTCAGGCCKATATTAAGGCCGTTGGTTCTTATATTACCGGTATCGCGGGCATTGGAAAARCCAAAGCCAAAGGCTGGAAACTGGGCGAGGATGGCGGCCCTGACCCGGCTTTCCTGYGCCTGATAACCGGCCTTCAGGGCCAACAGGTCAGGACGAACCTYGGCAAGGCGGTYCARTTGWGCGTTAATAACYKCCTTTTCATAGCGGGSGSCGGCGGGCAAGGCGTTGATATTAATCTTCGCRTCSGGCGGYAMMCCCAGAAGCAGCCYGAGMSYATGRCGGGTCTTGTTATGAATCTTCTCAAGCTGATAKATYTGACTTGAACTGTCCATAAGAACAGAAAGATCCGTACCATTGATATCAACGGTCACATTRCCGTCCTGAACGCCCTGCCGGGAGCGCTGRTAACGCGTTCTGTAYAGACCCTGCATAGYGCGCAACAGGGYYAGTTTCTCCTGTTCAAACCGGKWGCGAACMGCCARTRYCCGRGCCTGCTGAATCACCTGCCATTCCTGCCACAACAGGTTCAGTTGCACCTTCTTTTGCATCCCCCGGCCCACATCTATACGGGCCTGACGGGTGATCAGMGGTATGATGTCATAGGCAATACCAATGCCTGTTGCGTTAACCACCCCGGCGGTACTTCCGGTGGGATGGTCAAGGCTGAGCGATAATTGAGGGTCCGGAAGCAAGCCCGCAGCAAAAACCTGTGCACGGGCGATACCAAGGCCCTGACGTTTTGCCCGCAAATCGGGATTACCCTCAACGGCAAGAACCGCCACATCAGAGAGGTCCAACCCGTCGGCCATATTGATTTCACGGATTCTGCCCTGATATTCTACCTGTTCGGGTAACGGATGGGGCTGATATGTTGCACAGCCGCTTAACAAAGCCAGCACTCCCAACCCCGTAAAGCGTAAGCCGGGCCAGAGAGGAAAAGAATGGCAGGCAGAAAATATGCGGAACCGGCTTAGAAAAGCATCTTTCATCCGGCTATATAACAAGAAAATTCTCATGGCCCGAAAAGTAACGGCGCAAACTTAGCCAGGACTTAGCTGTCAACTTTTTCTGATGTGCTATTATTCAGAGGTTGAATTACGTTGCGTACTGGCCGACCATGTTTTCAGATCATCGATGTGATACACAACGTTTGCGGCATGCTTGCGATAACGTGGGCCATTGCCAAACCAGCGCATTTTCTCAAGCGTTTTAGGGCTCAACAATAAATATTCAGCTGCCTGAAGCGTTTTCATAAAGGGGCTTGCATGCTATTCAGTGGGATATTTTGTCCGTATTTGATCAGGCAGGCTTTTCTCAATCATCCGTATTAATTACCCCCAATTTGGCAATCAATCGGTCTGCTTCCTGCTTCACAACACTTAATTCATCTTCATGGTCAATTTTCGTGTAGAGATGACGAATAGCTACCGAGGAAAACATGATCATGCGCGCCAACCGCCTGATGACTTCATCTATGTTTGTGGAGATATCCCGCTGAACAAGCGAACGAATATATTCTGAGGTTGGCAGGCCAGCATAAGTTGCCCGGCGATCCACTTCCCTATATTGAATATCCGTAAGTCTGAGATTAATGCAACATTCTTTTTTCATTTAACACACCTTGTTTTGAATAAACAGATGTGTTGATGTCATTCGTTAAATGATATTTTCCGTATATGTCGCATTAAAACATATTATAAATTAGATTCCCATTGTAAAACCCCATAAATATGGGAAAAATCGTATCATTTTTGTATATAACAGCCCTATTATTTGAGATAAAGAAAACCCAAAATAAACTTCTGGCAACTGGCAAGGTTACCGCACTCAGAATGTATTATATCATTGTATTATTATTAATATGTGTTATACTGACCGCATAATACATATTCAAAGGTGCTAAAATGAAAAATATTGCTAAATCATCGCTCTTTATGTCCGGCAGAAGTGAAGCTGTGAGAATACCTGCGGCGATGCGGTTCCCGGAAGGAACCAAGGAAGTTATTCTTCAACGCGCGGGCCAGAGCCTTATTATCTCCCCCGCCGGGAGTTCATGGGACAGTTTTTTCGCATTGGAAAAACTTGATGAGAATTTTATGCCGGAACGTGATCAGGGTTCTTTTCAGGAAAGAGAAGAAATCTGATGCTACGCTATATGCTGGACACGAATATTTGTATTGCCCTGCTTAAGGGCAGAGCACAAAAGCTTCAGAACAGATGCAATGAAGAGGCCGCCGGCCTATGCATCTCCTCAATCACCCTGTATGAACTACAAACAGGTGTGGAAAAATCCAGAATGCGCGTTAAGAGCCAGGCATTGCTTCACGCGCTGCTGGCCAACCTGCCTGTTACCGGGTTTGACGAGGCGGCGGCTGTCCATTCCGGAGAAATACGCGGTCACCTTGAGAAACAGGGAACACCCATCGGCCCCTGTGACACTCTAATTGCCGGGCATGCCAGAAGTACCGGGCTGATTATTGTAACAGATAATGAAAAAGAGTTTAGGCGTGTGGATGGTCTGATTGTTGAAAACTGGCTCAGGGTATAACGTTGTATCAGCAAAACAGATAAAACAAGAGACCAACAAAATGACCCTTAAAATACCCAAAAAATTGAAAGAGCTGGAAAAGTTCCTCCTTAGCGATGCGGTCAGTGAGGATGCCATGTTGCTTAGCGAACTGGATGGGTTTATGTCCGGCATCTCCATCTGCCCGGCCCTGATCATGCCCAGTGAATGGATTCCTGTGATCTGGGCCGGTGAAGAACCGGTCTTTGAAAATGAGGAACAGGCCCAAAATATCATGAGCATTCTGATGGGCTACTATAATGATACCCTTCATGCGCTGGACAAAGGTAAATACAGGCCCATTTATGACCGGGACAATGATGGCAGCCCTTTCTGGGAAATCTGGCTGGAGGGGTTTTTCCGGGCTATCCATATGCGGGCGGATGAATGGCTGTCTTTTGCCGATAATGATAATCGGGACCTTCAAAGGTCTGTCTTTATCCTGACCCGTCTGCATGAGATCGTCAGCGCTGGTGATGATTTTGAAAACATGGATATTGATGCTGGTCTTGAGGAGGCCGCCCCCGACCTGATCCCGGAATCTGTGATGCTGTTGCACAACTACAGAAAACAATCAGCCCTGCCACCCAACTCAAATGACAATCATCCCAATTCCAAAACAGAGGGGTCGAAAACAGGGAGCCCTAAAACGGGAAGAAACGACCCCTGCCCTTGCGGGTCAGGTAAAAAGTTCAAAAAATGCTGTCTGCAATAATCAGCATCACACCCAAACAAGTCTGATTCACAATGAATTTTCTGACAACCATCAATGTGCCATTTGGCGTTATTTTCATCCTCCCCCTTCTATGGATGGTCGGGGTTGGAATGCTGATTGTAAGAACAAATAGATTAAATTCATATTATCACGATATCCGGATGACTGGAAATGTGTTTGATGGCAATAACCGCCATTGCGCCCCGCTGCGAACAATCCAGAATASCRCCTCAACAAAGCAGCGGCACTGMTCTTCGTCCTTCACATAAATATCTGGATATTCAAGAAGATATTGGTATATATGTGACCACTGATAAGCATTRRGATGATATCTGTATGACTTGTGAAGCCTCCCTTTGACCACAGTATACACTAAAATATATCAAATCTAACAGAACCTAGTATCTTTTCCCGACCTGTAATAGGTGCCAAGCAACAGGTCGCATACGGGATAGGTGATATTGAAATTATAATCATTCATCAAGTCCCGGTCATGATGTAACGTATGATGCCGCCGCAGAAAACCCATAAAAGGCAGGTTCGACGTCCARGCATCCTCGGACACATGATAGAGGAAATGCATGACCTCATAATTCAGGAAATACAGGGTTACGCTGAAGACAAACAGCCAGGCCACATTGCCGCCAAAAAGAAAATAACTTARTATCCCCAGCGGGGCCGCAATACCSCCAAAGAAGAACAGCARCATTTCCGGCGGAAATAACACCGCGTTAAAATCCTTYTCTTCATCAAATTCCATAAATTCATGGGTGAAGAAAGAATGATGCTGTACKGCGTGGCGCTGAAATATTTCTTCCAGATAACGGGTTTTCTTATGCATGGGGCCTTTATGAGCCATGAACTCGACAAAATTTGCCAGAAAAAGCGCCAGCGGAATGGTCAACCACTCCCATGCCTGAACATTCTCCAGATTATACAGRCTGAYMRCRATCACWATMAGGGTCACTGAAACGGTTGTCGCCAAATGACGGCGGCCACTATAGCGTTCAGGAATATATTTTTCCCGAAAATATATYCGGTAATTCTTTACGGCTTCTTCATTCATATTTTTATCCTCCCCATAATCATGTTRCATATGCAAAGACTATAGGCCCCCGTCCCTTCTGTCCATCTTTTCCATATAGTGCCTTGTCCCCACAGCYATTCTCTGTTAAAGCCTGCGACAGAGAAATCTTTTATACAGGTRTTGCCATGATTCCACGTTATTCCCGCGAAGTAATGACCTCCATTTGGGAGCCACAATCAAAATTTCAGATCTGGTTCGAGATCGAGGCCCATGCCTGTGATGCCCTTGCGGAACTCGGCGTTATTCCTCGGGAAAGTGCCAAAATAATTTGGGAAAAGGGTAATTTCGACATTGACCGCATTGATGAGATTGARCGYGARGTCAAGCATGATGTCATCGCCTTCCTGACCTCWYTGGCYGAACATATCGGCCCCGAGGCCCGSTTYGTTCATCAGGGCATGACGTCCTCCGATGTWCTGGAYACCTGTTTTAATGTGCAGCTGGTCAAGGCCGCTGATATAYTGATCGATGATGTGGAAAARCTRCTCAGCGTTCTGAAACGCCGGGCCTAYGARMMYAAGYTKGAYGTCTGYATYGGYCGSAGCCATGGCATCCATGCKGAGCCKGTGACCTTTGGCCTGAAAATGGCCGAGGCTTACGCTGAATTTGACCGSAATCTGACCCGGCTGAAAAATGCCCGYAGCGAGATWGCCACCTGCGCCATTTCCGGCGCGGTCGGCACATTCGCCAATATTGACCCRCGCGTTGAGGAACATGTGGCCAAGGCCATGGGGCTTGAGGTTGAACCCGTCTCCACGCAAGTCATCCCCCGCGACCGCCATGCCATGTTCTTTGTCACATTGGGCGTYGTGGCAAGCTCCATCGAGCGKCTGGCCACRGAAATCCGCCACCTGCAACGSACCGAGGTTCTGGAAGTRGAAGAATTYTTCTCMAAGGGCCAAAAAGGYTCCTCCGCCATGCCCCAYAARCGCAACCCRATCCTGACCGARAATCTGACAGGCCTCGCCCGTCTGGTRCGCGGCATGGCCCTGCCYGCYATGGAGAATGTGGCCCTGTGGCATGAACGGGACATCTCCCACAGCTCCGTGGAGCGCATGATTGGCCCTGAYGCCACYGTRACACTGGATTTTGCCCTCACCCGCCTGACCGGTGTCATGGAYAAGCTGGTGGTCTATCCGGAAAATATGCAGGCCAATATGGAYAAGCTGGGCGGTTTGCACAATTCGCAGCGGATATTGCTCGCCCTCACCCAGGCCGGKRTCAGCCGCGAGGACAGCTACCGCCTTGTCCAGCGTAACGCCATGAAAGTATGGGAAGARGGCGCCAATTTTGCCGCCGAACTAAAAGCCGACCCGGAAGTCTCCGCCAAGCTGTCTGATGCGGAAATTGACRACAAATTTGACATTGGCTATCACAYCAAACATGTGGAYACCATCTTTAAACGGGTGTTTAAGAAATAGGGGTTTTAGSYGCATATTCCCGGCAGCCTGCCGCGTACRGTTTCCCTCACTCAACTTGCGCCGTTATGGTGATATGATTACCACGGATACTCTAAATATTCTCGCAATATAAGCTTTCATAGACAAAGATACTCCGGGATAGCARAGCCATGAAGCAACGATCACTATCCCGGCCAATATGTAACTGGTCAGGGCAAATTTAAACACCCAAAAAAACCACCTTTTTTATATCTCATCCATRTGATAAAAATTCAAGGCTTGTTCCTTTGTGATATARCCATTTTTYATGTCTTCCATGACCTTTTCTTTTGGSCGTTTCAGAGGATTRCCATAACCRCCGCCCGTTCCGGTCATCAGGCGCACGATTTCGCCCTGTTCAACGGCAACAGAGGTACACATATGATGCCTTTCCTGTTTGCCGTCTTTACGCAGGATAAGCGCATAATTATTGGAGCCTTCTTGCCCGCCCTTCATGGCCCAGGGGCGGGAGATGGTTTGCGAGGCCGCATAGGTCAGGTAAGCCACATCAGAGGTAATTTTATAATCAAGCACAACGCCCTTGCYGCCGCGATATTCGCCCGCGCCGCCATCCGCATCATGGAAGGCATATCCTCAAAGCCGATACGGGCATTGACCAGATCAAGGGCGATGCGGGCTGTGGAATTTTCCGGGTCCCAGAATTGCGCGCCCCGCCGCTCATAATCCACCCGGGCAATCAGGCCCATTGCGTCTGTTATATCCGCCCGATATTGTGCGCCAAGGTTCAGGGTGGTTTTGGCAATATAGGGGGCCTCATTACCGATGGTCGCCGGATTGAGGCTATTGGCCAGAATTTTGCTGTCTGTATAGCCAAATGAGGCATAGACATCCAGACCCCCGCCTACCTTGGCCACGGCCTCGATTTCGCCGCCCATAAGCCGGACCTCATCAATATTGACCAGAGCCTGCGCGCCCACGGCCCCGATAAAGACAAAATACAGGGGATTGGTTTTGGTATGGAAGAGGGCCGCATTCAACCGCAGACGGTTTCCCATAAGGTCACTTTTGAACCCAACCTCAAAGGTCTTTGTGATTTCCGCTTCAACGGTATCCTTGACCCCGTTCACGCCCGCGCCCGCCGCCGCCGTACCGACACCGAACTGGTTAAACTGACCACTGCGAAAACCTTCCCCGTAGGAAGCATAAAGATTGGCTGTCTCATTGACCGCTTATTTGACGGAGACCTTTGGTTGCAGCTTGTTATAGGTCTTTTCCTGACGGCAATTCAGTAGGGCATTACTGCCACAACCTGCCGGAACCGCGACCGTATTCAGGGGTGAAATATTCTGCTGACGGTGCCTCTCACATAGCCTTCCATCTCATCCGTAGGCTGATTTGAGGTAAACAAAATCGCCCCGCCCGCCGCGTTACGGCCATAGAGCGCACCTTGAGGGCCGCGCAGAACTTCGATGGATTTCATATCGAACATGGCCTGAGTGAACTGACGGTTGTTGATCTGTAATACGCCGTCAACCACCACGGCCACCGGGGCCTCGCCGTTGCGAACCTGTGACACGCCGCGAATGGTCATAAAGGACACGCCCGCGCTCTGGGAATTGGCCAGCGTCACATTGGGCGTTAATTGCAGGAAATCATCCGCCGTATCAATGCGGGAATCCTCAATCGCCTGTGCGGAAAAGGCGGTTTCACTGAGCGGTACATCCTGCAGGCTTTCCGACCGCATCCGGGCGGTAACAATAATTTCCTCCAGCGTGAAGGCGTCATTCTGGTCGCTGTCCTGTGCCAGCGACATCTGTGGGGCCGTGGCCATCAGGGCAAAAAGTGATGTGGTGCAAATTTTTCCGAACGTGTTGGTCACGGGTGATGAGACGCGTGTTCATTGTTATGATATTCTCATCTCGATCCCCGTTATCGGACCAACAACCGCCATTATGAAAAACGCACAATAGCCGCAAATGCCCTAACCTTAATTGTCCACAGACCCTAGCGTATCACCCAAGATAGCGGTAGTACGAAAGACAACTGGTTGTCTGTCAAACTAGCGGGCGGTTTTGGAAGCGGGTTGATACGCTTGATCAACTTTGGAATTTCCTTGTCGAAAACAGCAAGCCCGGTAGGCACTATAATCTCATGAGCGACAATGGCACCGGTGCGGTCAATACTGACCCGTACCTTTGCCCGGCCCTCTAGCTCTTTACGCATGGCGGAGCGAGGATATACCTGCTTCCTGGCAACCAGCTTAACAATCTTTGTCTGCCATTTTCTGATATCACTTGCGGCATGTGCCGTGCCTGTGAACCCAACCATCCCGAAAGAAAGCACCATCATCGCGGTTACATATATAGATAATTTTCCCAACAACTTACTCATAATTAATCTCCTACTAAAATGTCTTTTCACTTAAAAAGTTGATGATTTTTAAACCTTCATCCTGGTCATGGTGTAAAAAATGTTTTTGCTTTATCCTTACGAATCAATTGTACCCAGAAAGTATGAAGTGAAACTTAAAGTCAGCATGTTTAAWAWAATTAACGCCTATGCCGCGCGAATTTTTTGCAGRAACTGTTCAAGTTGCTTGCGCAGTTCAGCTGATTGCTGCGACATATTTTGCGCAGATTCCAATACCTGAGTTGCGGCCTTCCCCGTCGACTTGGCCCCTTCGCTCATCACATGGATATTGCTCGTCACTTCCTGCGTCCCTACTGAAACCTCAGACACATTCCGCGCGATCTCATGGGTGGAAGCATCCTGCTCTTCAACAGCAGAGGATATGGATACCGAAGTTTCATCAATCTTCTTGATCACAGCCTGAATGCCGTCAATGGCCGTAACAGCCTTCTTGGTCGCATCCTGCATACTGCTGACCTGTATCGTAATTTCATCGGTCGCCGTGGCCGTCTGACTGGCCAGGTTTTTCACTTCCGAGGCCACAACAGCAAAGCCTTTACCGGCTTCTCCTGCGCGCGCCGCCTCAATCGTGGCATTCAGTGCCAACAGGTTTGTCTGATTGGCAATATCATTGATCAGGCTGATAACATCACCGATTTTACGGGCAGCCTCCACAAGTCCCTGAATTTCGCCAATGGCTTTTTCTGTCTCCCCAACCGCATTGGTCGAGAATTGACTGGACTGAGCCACCTGCTCGCTGATTTCYTTGACAGAAACCGACAATTCTTCTGCGGCACTTGCCACGGTCTGTACATTGTTGGTTGCCTGTTCAGAGGCCGCTGAGACAGATGTCGCCTGATGGGTGGTTTCTTCTGCAACCATAGACATATCGCGGGCTTTATCTTCCATCTCGCCGGAGGCTGTTGCTACTGAGGCAACAATATCCATGACGGAAGCTTCAAAATTATCCGCCAGCGCCATCATGTCATTGCGCCGTTCCTCGCGAGCAGTATGTGAGCGTTCTTCCTCACGAACACGTTCTTTTTCTTCTGCTTCACGCATGGCCTCGGCTTCCTGCTCTTGCTGAAGACGTCTTTCTTCCTCAGCCTTGCGCTGCGCCTCGTCAGATTTAAGTTTTTCTACAGCGGCTTCCTTGAACAATTGCAGGGCACGGGCCATCTGACCAATTTCATCCTGACGTTTTGTGCCCTTTATTTCCGCATCAAGGTCACCCTCGGCAATTTCAGACATAGCATCACCAAGACGAACCAGAGGGCGGATAATATGACCGGCCACGAGCCAGAAAGACCCGCCACCAATGGCCAGTGCAATAAGCAAGACCACAATTCCAGTGACCAATTCTCTATTGGCATCAGATGCGCTKCTTTTGGCGGCCTTACTGGCRGCAACACCGACGGCGGCACTTAAATCCTGAATAGCCTTTGTRGCAGAGGTCGCCTGATTAATCCATTCAACGGCATTTACCGGATAGTCGGCTTCTACCACTTCGCTGCTGTCATCCTGTGATGCGGCGGCATCATATGACGCGTCATAAACTTCATCTTTCAAGTTACGAAAATTCTCAAAAAATGCTTCATTTACTTCTTTCAAATGACCCTTGAGGTCATCATCAATAGCACTGCTTGACAGAAGTGAATTTACCATATCCCAGGAAGAATTGACCCGCCCCACATAGGATGACATATTTGCAATCATATTTGCAGATATGGGACGCTTCATTGCAATGGCGGTCCCCATACCGGCCCATTCACGATCTGTATATTCTATCATTTCTGCCAATACATTCTTCAATTGGCGATAATGAATAATTTGAGCGTTGGAAATGCTTGCTTCATATTCCACCGCAACACGTAATTCACGAATATTGGTATCCAAAGCATCAATTGTTCTGCGCAGATGGCGGCTCACTTTACTTTTTTGGCTAATCAAATCATCCCTGACATCAACATCCTGCTCATTGACGTAAGAAATCTGACCCGCATTATCAACTGCTGAATGTGCATCCAGATATGCGTTATAACGATCCGTAATTTCTTTTAAGAGTTTGTTCTTACCCGGAAAATTCTCCAATGTAGCATAAATTGCCATGGATTTTTTATAGGCTATCGCCGCCGTGTTGCGATTTTCCTCAATCATATTTTGAAAGGTGGAGGATGTTACCTTGTCAGAGCCCAAGGCGATAACCGTAACGCCTCTTTCTACAGAAAAATGATTGGCGGCATCAATCAAAGCATCCGAGAATTCATTGATCACTACTGCGTTTTCCAGCTCAGCCTTATAATTCGATGCATCTATTGCCGAACTAATACGGAAAGACACAACTATCAAAACCAATATGGCCACGATGCCAAACAAGGAGTTTTTAATTGTAAAAAATTTCTGGATATTTCCCCTGGTACTCTTACTCTGATCGCCCATTATATTCACCACCACTTTAAATTGATTGACTTGAAATATTATTGAATTCATACTTTTACTGTTACTTTTGTAAAAGATATTTCGAATTATTAAATATATCGTTAAGAGTTTCTTCTTTTACGAGTAAAATTTCTGAAGCTGAATATTATATGAGAAATTCCGGGGTCTATCTTCCCTGATTACGCCAGTTTTCAATGGTATCAATAACGAAACTGTCATCTTCAATTTCTCTTTGCCAGTCTTCTGAATAGGCGGGATTACCACCAGAAGGCCGTTTAAATTCATCCAGTTTGTCCAGCAGCACCCTAACCGGTGCCCGGACCCCCTCCCCAACCACCAGAGCCTCACGATTTTGCAGGGATGACAATGCCGCCAGGGAACCCTTACTGCCTTCTGGCATTACGGCGGCAACAAAACGCTGGTCCCGTTCGTTATTCATCCGCATGGCAAAGATCGTTCCGCACTGGGAAAGAGCCGATTCGGAGACATCCGCAGGCCTTTGCGAGACAAGGCCCAGAGACACCCCGTATTTACGGCCCTCTTTGGCGATACGTTCAATGGCCTTTTTGGCGGAACGGAAGACCGTATCCTCTGATGTGGGGACATATCTATGGGCTTCCTCACAAATAAGCAGGATCGGACGGGAATTCTCGCCCTTGCTCCAAACCGCAAAGTCAAAGACAAGTCTACTGATCATGGAAACCACCACATTGACGATCTCCGACGGCACGCCGGACAGGTCAATGGTTGTCACCGGCTTGTTATCAACCGGAAAACGAAGCAGATTCTTAATCACATCCTTCAGATTATCATGGGCCAACATGCCGGAAAACATAAAAGAAAACCGCACATCGCCCCTTAATTCGTCAATTTTTGCCTTCAGGCGCAAAAAAGGAGCGAGCTTATCCGGGTTATTCAACTTACCCATATTATTGTCCAGATATTCCCGCAGGAATGACAACTTATAGGGGATTGGCGAATTGACAGTTATTTTCTCCGCCTGCAACCCTGTGGCTGCATCAAGGCGGGCGGCGTAAATACAACGGCGCAGAATATCAATCTCGACCTCTCGTTCAAGGGAACGACGGTTGCCGATAAACATCTCCACATGTTCTTCAAAATTCATCATCCAGTAGGGCAGGCGAAGGTTGCTGATGTCAAAATGCATGCCACAATCAGAAAAGGCCGCCGCATATTCATTATGGGGATCCAGAATGATAATATGGCCCTTGGGCATCCGTTCCACAATACGGTGAATCAACAGAGCCACCGTACAGGACTTGCCCGTGCCCGTACTGCCCAGAACGGCAAAATGCTTGCCCAGCATATTATCTGTTTTAATAGAGGCCGGTGTCACATGTTGGGGATATACGGTGCCAATATGGAAGTGATTGGTGTCATTAACCCCGAAAATTGAATCAAGATCGTCATAGGATACTTCGTAAACCAATTGCCCCGGCACCGGAAAATCCGCAATACCACGGTCAAAGCTGACCCCGGTCGGGGAATAGGGCGCCCGCACGCCCTGCCCCAGATAATCCAGATGCATAGAGACATGCTGTACTGGTCCGGTGCTGTCTTCCTGACGAACAATTTCACGGACGGTGGCAAAAACAAAACCCTTATTCACCTTAATCTTGACAATCGCGCCGATCTGCCCCCCGGGTAGCCTTGTCGAATCGTCTGAATCCCGGGATTTGTTAAGTTCGTTAATGTCGCAAAGAACCACAGTCTCACGGCCATTCACAAGCGTAACAAAGCCAATTTCCTTTGAAACTTCAAGGGCTGGCGGGTTAATTTTGTCTTTTGGGGTTTTGTTTAACATCGTCATTTATTCAATATTGTAATTTTCATAAGAATAGGCTATAATACGGTTATTATACCGGGGTCTCCTTTATGGAGTGTTAAGGAATAACTATAATTTTCAGTGACTTGTTGTGATTATACAAATGGGGCGAATGAATAATATATTGTTGTGTTCCTTTATGATTGACATTTAGAGCAATCGCATATAATTTCCGCCCAAACTTGATAATTACTTATATTTAAAGATTGATATTATTTAGGCGAGAAAAACCATGAAGGTCGTTAATTCTTTAAAATCATTAAAAAATCGTCATCGCGATTGCCGAGTAATTCGTCGTCGCGGACGGACATATGTGATTAATAAAACCAACCGCCGCTTTAAAGCGCGTCAGGGTTAATCATAAATAATTTTCTGCAGGACTTGTGCCAGCAGTTAATAGGAGACCGTGCCTCCCCCCCAAGGGCACGGTCTTCTTCATTTTTACGCCCTTTACGGATAGAAAAATGATCAAAAACACCACAATCAAAGCCGTAACCTTTGATGTGGGTAATGTTCTGGTGCGCTGGGATCCGCGCAATGCCTACGCGCCGTTATTTCAGAACAAGAGCGATCTTGATCATTTCCTGAATAATATCTGTTCCCTTGAGTGGCATACCAACCATGACCGGGGTATGTCCTTCGCCGATAATATCCGCGTTCGGCAAAAGAAATTCCCCGAACATGCCCCCATGATCGGCCTGTATGAAAGTATATGGGATGATATGTTTGGCGGTATAATAGAAGAAACGGTAACGCTGCTTCACCAGTTGCACGCCCAGAACATCCCCCTGTTTGCCCTGACCAATTTCCCGGCGGGTAAATATGATGACTTTCAGGAAAAATATGATTTTACGGCCCTGTTTCAGGATGCCATCGTTTCAGGCGTCGAGAAAATAACCAAACCTGACCCCCGCCTCTATCAAATACTATTGGACAGAGCAGGCATTCCGCCAGAGCATATCCTCTTTATAGATGACCGCCTGGAAAATCTGAAACCCGCAGAGGAATTAGGCCTTCAAACCCACCATTTTGTTGGTGCAGATAACCTGAAAGAATTTCTGCAGAAAAACAACATACTGTCCTGCTAAACAACTATTCCTTATGATAGCTCTGAATACGGGCGATTCTCAGGACGTTGGTTTTTCCGGGGGAGCCAAAGGGCATGCCGGCGGTGATGACGATCCGGTCTTTTTCCTCGGCAAATTTATAGCTCACGCAAATCTGGCACGCCTTGTCGATCATATCCTGAAAATTCGTCGCATCCTTGGTATGAACGCAGTTCAACCCCCATACAAGGGTCAAACGCCGCGCCGTATTCTGATTTGGGGTCAGCACCAGCAAAGGCGTCTTTGGCCGCTCCCGTGAGGCTCTGATCGCTGTGGAACCGGACGTGGTATAGGTCACAATCGCCGCCGCTTCCAATGTGGCCGCGACTTGCTTGGCCGCCGCACTAAGGGCATCAGCAGAGGTCGGCTCGCGGCGGGTTTCTTCCCTGTCCTGACTTCGGCGATAGCTTGGCTCCCGCTCCACGGTTCTCGCGATACGGTCCATATAGCTGACCGCTTCGACCGGATATTCCCCGGCGGCGGATTCGGCGGACAGCATGATGGCATCGGTGCCGTCAAAGACCGCATTGGCCACGTCGGAAACCTCGGCGCGGGTTGGCACCGGGCTGGTGATCATGCTTTCCAGCATCTGGGTCGCGACAACCACCGCCTTACCCGCCCGGCGAGCGTGGCGAATGATTTTCTTTTGTTTGGCCGGGACTTCTTCCATGGGCATTTCAACGCCCATATCGCCGCGCGCCACCATCACCGCATCGGACAGAGCAATGATCTCGTCAAGGGCATAGAGCGCCGCCGGTTTTTCAAGTTTTGCCAGAACATTTGCCTGATCGCCGATAATGTCTCTGGCCTCCTGCACATCCTCTGGCCGCTGAACAAAGGACAGGGCCACCCAGTCAACGCCAAGGTTCAACACAAAATCCAGATCTTTCTTGTCTTTCGGGGTCAGGGCCATCATAGGCAAGATGGCGCCCGGCACATTAACGCCCTTACGGTTGGATATGGGGCCGCCGACCTTGACCGTCGTGGTAATTTTCTCGTCCTCTACTTTTGTAATCTCAAGCCTGATCTTACCATCATCCAGCAAAAGCTCCGTCCCCTTCTCCACCGCCTGATAAATTTCAGGATGGGGCAGTCGCACCCGGTTCACATCGCCCGGCTTGTCCAACATATCAAGGATAAATTCTTCCCCGGTAACAAGCTTTACCTTATCATCCGCAAACACGCCAACCCGCAATTTTGGTCCCTGAAGGTCAGCCAGAATACCAATGGCGCGGCCTGTCTCGGCTTCTACTTCGCGGATTGCCGAATGGATTTTGCTGATGTCACCATGGGTGCCGTGGCTCATATTCAGCCGAAAAACGTCAGCCCCGGCCTGCGACAGTTTTTTAATGGTCGCCGCATCCGCGCTGGAGGGGCCGAGGGTGGCAATGATTCTGGTGCAACGTTGACGATGCATATGTATTTTTTCCAATGCTGTAATATGGTTATTGTTATGTAAAGCGCTTTTCTATCATATTAACTTACCCTCGTGAATATAATATTACAGTCCCGTATTAAAGAAGGCTCTGGAGGCGCGATACAAGCTATAAAGGTCTATTTTTGAACTGATGGAATAGGGCGTATGAATGGACAGGACCGGCACCCCTAAATCGATGACCTCCATATCCTGACGGGAAAATTCACCGCCGATAGTCCCGCCGCCGGCGACGCCAACTTTATAGGTGGTGGTCTGCCACGGAACATTGGCTTTATCCAGATAATTCCGGGTCCAGGCGATATATTCCGAATTGGCCGAATTGCCCTGTCCGTAAAGCTTGATATTCACGCCGTAGCCCAGCTTTGGCGCATTTCCGGCCTCCCAAACGCCGGGGTTTTTCGGATTGATACCAGGATTAACATCTATGGACACCATCTTTGAATTGCGCAAGGTTTGTTTCAGGGCCACCTCCCGATAATCTGTCCCCAGTTTACGGCTGAGCAACCCAGCGACAAAACTTGAGAAATAAGCGGATTTGGCCCCGGTATTATTCCGGTTGCCCACTTCCTCATTATCCACAAGATAAGCCATGGCGGTCTTTTGTGGGGCTTTCAGCCCGGAAATGGCCCGCATCGCCGCGTAACTGGCCAGCCGGTCATCCTGACCGTAAGCCGCAATTAACCCCCGGTCGAAACCAAGGTCGCGAGGCGCATAGGCCGGCACCAGCGCCAGCTCCGCAGAGACAAGGTCGGCGCGAGATATGCCATAGGTTGCTGTCAGATAAGCCATAACCCTTGCCCCCACATTATTCCCCGATATATTCGGGATATGCCCGACAATGGGGTCAAGGTCTTCTTTCTTGATAATCGCCTTGACCTTTTTATCGCCGTAACCCCGATCCGTATGAGGCGACAGGTCGGCAATGACAAACACAGGGTCATCAGGGTTAAGCCCCACGTTAATGGCCACCGTCGTGCCGTCTTTCTTATCCACCCGTCCCATAAGCGCCAGCGGGATATTGGTCCATTGATAATTCTTGATCCCACCGTGGAAATTGGTCTGAAACAAGGCGAATTCACCATTGCTATACAAGGGACGGCCTTTAAGTTCCAATCGCGGCGAATCAATATGCGCTCCAATCACATTGATCCCCTTGTCCAACGGGGCCTTGCCGATAACTATGAAGGATATGGCCCGATCCCGGTTAACCTCATAATATCGTGCGCCCGCTGTCATGGGCGAATTGCTTTTCAGTGGCTTGAAGTTATATTTTCCGGCGAATTTTATGGCCTCCTCAACAAAGGATAATTCTGTCCGGGCCTTGGCAATAAAAGCCTTATAGTCATCTGCAAAGGCAAATAGCCTATTCATAGCTTTACTGTCCTGCCCCACCCATGAGGATTTACAGTTCAGATCATCCTGACATGCCGTCTGTGCCATGCTCAAGCCTGTCATCTGACCAAGCCCAATCATAACGACCAAAGCGCCTTTAAAACCCTTGAACTTCATAAAAACTCCTGATCCATGTTGCTTTTTCTCGCTTAATACATAAATTATGCACAATATGGTCATAAGACAAGGCAAAAGGACCGGAATACCATCATAGGAGAGATTAAATGAACAACCAAACCCGCATAGAAATTGAAGCCGCCGCTTTCAGGAGACTTCTGTCTCACCTGTCAAAAAGAACCGATGCTCAGAATATCGACCTTATGGGTCTTTCAGGCTTTTGCCGCAACTGCCTGTCCAACTGGTATCAGGAAGCCGCCGCAGACAAAGGCATTGCTCTTGAAAAGGCAGAGGCCCGTGAGATCATCTATGGTATGCCCTACGCACAATGGGTGGAAAAATACCAGACCAAGGCAACAGAGGAGCAAATGCAAATGATGGAAGACAGCCTGAAAAAGAACGAAAAAATGTAAATATTTTATTTCCGGTTGCCAATATCAAAGGAGCTGGATATTGTGCGTTTTTATTTTATTAAGGAGCAGAATTTATGAGTGATGTGGGTGGTATTGCACAGGATGTATTACGGTCTTTCGTGGAACGTATTGAACGGTTGGAAGAAGAAAAGAAGAATCTGGCCGATGACATCAAGGACGTCTATTCAGAAGCCAAATCATCCGGGTTTGATGTAAAAATCCTGCGTCAAATCGTCCGTATGCGCAAGATGGAAGACCATGAGCGACAGGAGCAGGAAGCCCTCGTCGATCTCTATGCCCATGCTTTGGGCATGCTTCGCGGTTAATGTTTTACATGAGAACTAACAAATAAGATTTTGTTTTATTTATGAGTTTCATTGATGAATTCAATGCCTGATCCGTGACAGGCGGGCGTTATAAATAACGTGGGAAGCATGCAGAGATGCAAATATCCATAACAATAAACCTGTCATTCCCGGGGTCAGAATGGCATAGGCCCATAAAAGTGCATTAAACGCCGCATAAACAATCTTGCCATACAGCAGGATAGCCAACGGCGGCACTAAAACGCCAAGTAAATACAACAACATTCCGACTACTCTCTCTTTGTTTAAAAAGAMAGTAACAGGCATCACTTCATTTTCAGTAAAAAATAGGAAAGACTTTATCTAATCCAGTTTATATTCCGCGACCTTGCGGTACAGCGTTGAACGACCAACCCCAAGGCGGCGGGCAATATCRGACATGTGACCGTTATATTTTTGCAGGGCGTASGCWATCATATCCCKTTCCACATCCTGYAAAGTCCGCACATCACCGCCCTCATCAAGGGCRGATAATATTGTGCYTTTGCCAGCATTATTTTCAGGCCCGACAATYCCCCCGGCTGCTGTGCTTGTATCTGCCGATATTTGCGAGAAGTCATCCGGCGTTATTTCCCTGTTATCCGACAGGATGATGGCCCGGAACAAGGCATTTTCCAATTGCCTGACATTGCCCGGCCAGTCACAGGATTTAATCAATTCCATACTGTCCGGCGATATATTCTTTTCCGGATAYCCTTCCGAAGCACATATATTTTCAATCATATATGTTGCCAGAGGGCCAATATCATCTGTGCGTTCTCTGAGCGGCGGCAAGTGAATGGGAAACAGATTAAGACGGTAAAACAGGTCTTCCCGGAAATCTCGGGCCTTGACCATTTGAGCAAGATTTCTGTTGGTKGCAGAAATCAGGCGCACATCCACCGAAATCGGSTCTTGACCTCCAACGGGGTCCACCTCCCCCTCCTGCAGAACCCGCAACAGTTTTACCTGTATATCAAGGGGCAGTTCCCCGACCTCATCCAGAAACAAAGTGCCGCCGTCTGCTTCGACAAATTTGCCTRAGTGTTTTTCCATGGCCCCGGTAAAGGCCCCCTTTTCGTGGCCGAACAATATGGATTCAACAAGATTCCCGGGAATAGCCCCGCAATTAACCACGATAAAGGCTTTATCCTTGCGCTCGCTTTCGTMCTGTATGGCTCTGGCAAAAACTTCCTTGCCAACCCCGCTCTCACCCTCCAGCAAAATCGGCACATTTGACCCGGCACMTTTTCTGGCCAGATCAACCGCCTTTTTCATGGCATCGCTACTCCCGACAAGATCATCAAAGCTCAGCCGGACCACCGATTGATTGTTTGGTTTCATGAGCTTCCCGGAAAGGTCGCGCGTCCGCAAAGCATTGCTGACAGATGATCTCAGACGGCTTAAATCAATGGGCTTGCTGATAAAATCAACAGCCCCGCCGCGCATAGCCGTAACCGCATTATCGATACTGCTATGCCCGGTAAGCACAATGACCGGCAGRCGRGGAAGTGTTCTTTTSACATGGGCCAGAACTTCACTGCCGTCAATGTCCCCGATGACCATATCCAAAAGCACAAGATCAAAACGGTTTGCCCCTTCCCCGAACAACATATCAAGGGCCATATGGCCGCTGATGGCCTCTTCAACATCATAGCCCGCCTTTTTCAAGGCAATACTGATTGCCTGTCTCTGATTTCGGTCATCTTCTACAATCAGAACCAACTTTGTCATTGCACTTCTTCACGTAATTAATAATACTGTTTCCTGTCGGGCGGCNSMRGGGGGGAAACTCACTGTTAATTATTATTTACAGAACAAAGATAAAAAAACTACTAACGTTGTATCGTTTTGATACAGGAATWTATTCAGGAAATTATGACAAAAACCGTCTCTCTTAACCTATCTCATTTGCCCAACTGGACTCTCTCTGACCTCTATYCTTCTATGGATTGCACGGCTTTAAAGGAGRACTTTGAGAATCTGGATAATAGCGCCCGTGATTTTGCCCGGAATTACAAAGGTAAATTAYCAGGGTTAGAGCCCCGCGAAATTTTACAGGCTGTCAGTGATTATGAATCCATGGAAGGCATCATGGGGCGAATCATGAGCTATGCCGGACTTCTTCATGCGGGCGACCTTATGGATGTGGAAATTTCGAAATTCTACCAATCCTGTAGCGAGACATTGACCAAAATCAACACACAGATTCTTTTCTTTACGCTGGAAATTAATAGAATTGAGGAAGACCGGATAAATCAATGGCTGGGGTCTTCTGCTGAACTGGCCCGCTATCGCCCGTGGTTTGACAGCATCCGCCAGTATCGCCCCCATCAGTTAGAGGACAAGCTGGAGGAACTGTTTCTGGACAAGGCCATATCGGGCCGCGCTGCGTGGATACGCCTGTTCGATGAAACCATGGCGAACCTGAAATTTGATTATCTTAACCCCGGCGCAGACAAACCTGTGTCTATCGGTACGGAACAGGCATTGGACCATTTATCTGACCCGGATGAGGACAAGCGAAAAGCGGCGGCAGACTGTTTGTCCGTAACTTTTAAGAATAATATCCGCCTGTTCACCCATATCACYAACAGTCTGGCCAAGGATAAGGAAATTGAGGACCGCTGGCGTCATTTCAAAACGCCTGATTCTTCCCGCCATTTATCTAATCAATTGGAAAAGCCGGTTGTTGATGCGCTGGTCAGTGCCGTAAAGGGCGCCTACCCCGCTCTTTCCCACCGTTATTATCGCCTTAAGGCTGAATGGTTTGGCAAAGACAAATTGGATTGGTGGGACCGTAACGCCCCCCTGCCAAACAGTGATAACACCCTATACCAATGGCCGGAGGCGCGGGACATTGTTTTGCAGGCTTACGGTCAATTCTCCCCGGAAATGGCAAAGATTGGTCAAAGGTTCTTTGACAATGACTGGATTGATGCGCCGGTACGGGATGGCAAATCGCCCGGCGCCTTTGCTCACCCGACAGTACCGGATGTTCATCCCTATTTATTGCTCAACTATCTGGGCAAGACCCGTGATGTCATGACATTGGCTCATGAGTTGGGCCACGGCGTCCACCAAGTATTGGCCGCTCCGCAAGGGCCTTTATTGTCCGATACACCGCTGACACTGGCGGAAACGGCGAGCGTTTTTGGCGAAATGCTCACCTTCCAGTCGTTACTGTCCAGAGAAGAAAACCCGCAAAAAAGAAAAAACATGATTGCCGCCAAGGTTGAGGACATGCTCAATACGGTTGTCCGGCAAATTGCTTTTTACGATTTTGAAACAAGAGTACATGAGGCCCGCAAAACGGGTGAGCTTTCCGCCGATGACCTGGGCGATATATGGATGRCGGTTCAGCGTGAAAGTCTGGGCGATGCCATTCGGCTGGATGACARCTACCGGACTTTTTGGTGTTATATCCCCCATTTCATTCATTCACCTTTTTACGTTTATGCCTATGCATTTGGCGATTGTCTGGTAAACTCGCTTTATGCCGTCTATCAAAAATYCCCTGAAGGTTTTCAGGATAAATATTTTGATATGCTGCGCGCCGGTGGTAGTCTGCGCCATGGGGAGCTTTTAAAGCCCTTTGGGCTTGATGCCGGAAATCCCGAATTCTGGTCGGAGGGGTTGAATATGATTAGCACTTTAATTGATGAAATTGAAAAATAATATCAGAAGGAGTCCCTATGAAACTTGCCATACCCAAAGAACGCCGGGCGCATGAGCGTCGCGTTGCTGCATCGCCGGACACGGTCAAGAAGCTCATAGCACTGGGGTTCGATGTTGTCGTTGAAAAAGATGCCGGCCTGTTAAGTAGTGTCCCGGACAGCGATTTYRCCGCCGCCGGWGCGAAAATTGCCGCTGATGCCGCCGAGACCTACGCCGATGCGGATGTGATCTTTAAAGTCCAGCGTCCCCTTCATGCMGCCGAGAAAGATAATGCAGGCGGCGTCGATGAGATGTCATTGATCAAACCGGGAGCCATACTGATTGCCATTCTGTCCCCCTTCACGGACGGGGCCATGGTCGATGCCTATGCCAAGGGCAATATTACCGCCTTTGCCATGGAATTGATGCCGCGTATCACCCGCGCCCAAAGTATGGATGTACTATCGTCCCAGTCAAACCTTGCGGGCTACACGTCGGTGATTGATGCAGCCCAGGAATTCTCCCGCGCCTTTCCCATGATGATGACAGCGGCGGGCACCGTTGCCCCGGCCAAGGTTCTGGTCATGGGGTGCGGCGTAGCCGGATTACAGGCGATTGCCACCGCAAAGCGGCTCGGCGCGGTGGTGTCTGCCACGGACGTGCGAGCCGTGGCCAAGGAGCAGGTGGAAAGCCTGGGCGGTAAATTCGTCATGGTCGAAAGCGATGAAACCGGCGAAACCGAAGGCGGGTACGCACGCGAGATGAGCGATGACTATAAGGCCAAGCAAGCAGCCCTGATTGCCAAAACCCTGGCCAAGCAGGATATTGCTATTACTACGGCCTTAATCCCGGGCCGTCCCGCGCCGGTTCTGATCACCCGCGAGATGGTCCATAGCATGAAACCGGGCTCCGTTATCATTGATCTGGCGGTGGAAAGCGGCGGTAACTGCGCGCTTTCAGAGGCCGGAAAAGTGGTTCTGGAAAATGGTGTGAAGATTGTTGGTCATTATAATGTGCCCAGCCGGACCGCCGCCGATGCCAGCGCGCTTTACGCCAGAAACCTGCTGAACTTCATCACCCCGCAAATGGATACGGAAAGTAAATCCCTGAATATAGATTGGGAGGATGAGGTGATTACCGGCACCCTGCTCACCCGTGACGGGGCCATTGTTCATGAACGCCTAAAAGGAGGAAAGTAAGATGGATTTAACCCAACACGTTGCTGACACCGCCCTGCATGCGGCCACGGTCAGCCCTTTTTTATCCCAGCTCTCTTTGTTCGTTCTGGCTATTTTTGTCGGCTATTACGTGGTCTGGAGCGTTACCCCGGCCCTGCATACGCCGCTTATGGCCGTGACCAATGCCATTTCGTCGGTGATCATAGTTGGCGCCCTAGTAGCCGCCGGCCCCACTGATATGAGCATCGCCAAAATTCTGGGCATCATTGCCATTGGCATGGCGTCGGTGAATATCTTTGGCGGGTTCGCCGTCACCCAGCGCATGCTCAGCATGTACAAGAAAAAGAAATAGGGAGCGTATATTATGTCACTTGAAAATATAGCTGATTTGACAGCTCTCGCTTATCTGGTTGCCGGCGTGTTGTTCATCATGGCCCTGCGCGGTCTTTCTTCGCCGGAAAGCTCTCTCAAAGGCAATATGTATGGCATGGTAGGCATGGTCATTGCCATCGTCACCACCCTGCTGAACCCGGCCATCGTATCCTATGAATGGATTGCCATAGCGGTTGCGGTTGGCGGCGGCATCGGAATCATGACTGCCCTGCGCATTCCTATGACTTCTATGCCACAGCTTGTGGCCGCCTTTCACTCTCTGGTGGGTATGGCGGCGGTGCTGGTGGCGGCGGCGGCCTTCCTTGAACCGTCTGGCTTTGGTATAACCAACGCCCTCGGCGAAATATATGCCGCGAGCCGGGTAGAAATGAGCCTTGGCGCGGCCATCGGCGCCATCACCTTCTCCGGCTCTGTCATTGCCTTTGCCAAGCTGAACGGCAATATGTCCGGCGCGCCGATTATGCTGCCGGGCCGTCACCTGATTAATGCGGTATTATTGCTATCCATCATCGGGCTGATTGCCGTTTTTGCCATGGGAAGTATCAGCGATATAGCAGGCTATGATGTCATGTGGTGGATCATCGGGTTTAGCTTTATCATTGGCTTCCTGATCATTATCCCCATTGGCGGTGCGGATATGCCAGTGGTTGTCAGCATGCTCAACAGCTATTCCGGCTGGGCGGCGGCGGGCATTGGCTTTACCCTGCATAATAACGCGCTGATCGTGACCGGCGCGCTTGTGGGGTCTTCCGGTGCCATCCTGAGCTATATCATGTGCAAGGCCATGAACCGGTCGTTTATCAGTGTGATACTCGGCGGCTTTGGCGGCGTTGATACCGTGGCGGGCAGTGGTGAAGAGGAAACCCGGCCTGTGAAGCGGGGCTCCGCCGAGGATGCGGCCTTCATCATGAAGAATGCCGGGTCCGTCATTATCGTACCGGGATATGGCATGGCCGTGGCACAGGCCCAGCATGCCCTGCGGGAAATGGTTGATATACTTAAAGCCGAAGGCGTCAAGGTCTCCTATGCCATTCATCCGGTGGCAGGGCGCATGCCGGGCCATATGAATGTATTGCTGGCCGAGGCCAATGTGCCTTATGACGAGGTATTTGAGTTGGAGGACATCAATAACGAGTTCGCTCAGACCGATGTGGCCTTTGTTATCGGGGCCAATGATGTGACCAACCCGGCGGCCAAGACGGATAAGGCAAGCCCCATYTACGGCATGCCGGTCCTRGATGTGGAAAAGGCGCAAACTGTCCTGTTTGTCAAACGCGGCATGGCGTCCGGCTATGCGGGCGTTCAGAATGAATTGTTCTTCCGGGACAACACTATGATGCTATTCTCCGATGCCAAAAAAATGGTCGATAATATCATCAAGGCACTCTGAATTCTCAAGTTACCATTAAACAGGGCGGTTCAATTCCATGAACCGCCTTTCCTAATGGCCTAGAAGGTTTGTACTATATCATCCTGTTTGTTTTTCGATTATTATGCGTGCARGAATCCTTTATTTTGAGTGCATTATGATGAAAGAAACGACGATGGATAGTCGATCTGTTCAGCCTCTGTCACATCAAATATTGGCAGAGCAGCTTAACCTGATTTCTCAACAAATCAAAATTATCCTGATCATTGTTTTTATCCTGTCCTCCYTTGCCATATTTGCTTTTTGGACTGTTGTTCCCCATAAAACTCTTGTGACCTGGTTTGCACTTGTTAATTTCCCTTCACTGATGCGGCTTGTTCTTTTCTATGTCCAGAAGAGATATTCCATAGAATTAAGACTGCTCGGCGTTTTAAATATTATGTTGGCGGCATGGTCCGGGATGGCATGGGGGGCCGTGGGTTATTTCTTTCCCCTTTACGGTGATGCGGCCATGTTGCAATTCATTACCGTGGCCCTGTTTGGCCTGACGTCAGGAGCCGTAKCGGGACTATCCTCATTCGCCCCGACCTATTTTGTCTTTTCCATTCCGGTCATGACCGCTCTGGCCTATCGGCATTACAGTATAGGTGGTGATGTGAATATTTCGATCAGTATATTCTGTATAATATTTTTGATTATCAACCTGGCCTTCAGCCTTATCCTTCAAAAATCGTTTTTACAATCGATCCGTCTGCAGTTTGAAAATATAGATCTGGTTCGAAATCTGCGGCATGAGAAAGACAAAGCTATTTCAGCAAGTGAAGCCAAATCATCCTTTCTAGCCGCAACAAGCCATGACTTGCGCCAACCCCTTCATGCCATGGGTTTCTTCATAGAATCTCTGGAAAAACTGCTCACAAGTTCCAGACAACTACATTTACTGCAAAAAATAGAACGTACCTCTAATAATTTACGCAGTCAGTTAAACGACCTTCTTGATATATCTAAAATCGATGCAGGTATCATTGAACCTCATATTATCCCATTATCTCTGAGTGATATTTTTAATAGCCTGCAACGCACTTATGCTCCTATGGCCAATGAAAAGAATATTACATTTAATGTTCTGTCTGTTTCGTGGATTATTAAAAGTGATGCCCATATGATCGACCGGGTTTTAAATAATCTGGTCAGCAACGCCATACGCTATACCAAAAATGGTGGAAAGATACTTCTCGGTTGTCGCAAAAGAGGTGACAAATTAAAGATAGAAATTCATGATACCGGTATAGGTATCCCCAGCCATTTAACCGATAATATTTTTACAGAATATTATCAGATAGATAACCCTGAGCGGGATCAGAACAAGGGCCTTGGTTTGGGCCTGTCCATCGTCAAGGGCATGTGCGAGCTACTGRGCTACACTATTGAAGTTCATTCTATAATTGGCAAGGGTACCAGTTTTTACCTGACCGTCCCTCTGTCCAACAGACTGCCTGTGCTGGCAAGGGATGCCCCGCAACAGGTTAGCAGCCTGTCTATGAAAACCGGRAACATCATCCTCATTGATGATGAAAGCGATACGCTGGACGCCATGTCTCATCTCATAGGGAACTGGGGCCATATGGTGCTGTCTTTCAGTGCTGAGGGCGAAGCGTTAAATTATCTGAATGAGCATGATTTCATGCCCGATATGATTATCACAGATTTCAGGTTACGGGAAAGGCGCACCGGAACGCAAGCCATCACCGCCATTAACAGCTATCTGAACAAAGACATACCAGCCATTATTATTACCGGCGACACAGCCCGGGACCGCATGTTACAGGCACAGGAAAGCGGCCATGTTTTATTGCACAAACCCATTTTACCGGCAAAGCTCAAAGCTGTTATCAACCACACCTTACTTGAAACAGATCTGATACATTAGCTGAAAAGATCCAGAAGACTTCCGGWAATTTGACTGYCCTTWYCCGRGCTTGACCCYGTTGTATAGGCCGCCTGRGCGGATARCACCGAGGATTTACTGTCGCCCTCATCTTTTCCGGAAAGTTTGTCTTGGGATTTTACGGTCAGTTCTGCTTGGGCTTCAGCCCGAATACTCGTGGCCAGGGCGGCAATTTTYCTATCCTGGCCCGATGGTTTTGCYGGTGCCAAAGCCGCCGATGCGACAATAATCATCTTGGAAACGGTCGCTGCCGGATCGCCCTCTACTGGCGCGACATCAATTGGGACTTCGCCGCTGACCGCGTAACGTCTGCCGTCCGGTCCTACCGTATAGCCAAATGAGGCGGAACCGGCAAATTGCCCGCCTGCATTTTTATGAGCCTGCTCATGGGCACGAACTTCCCGGTCCGTTTTTTTAAGCTGCTCAACCTGCTTTTTTTGATCTTCGGTTAATGCCCCGAGCTGGCTTGATTTGCCACTATCTGATCCCTTTGGTTGCACAGATTCCGTTCCACGCGCCGCCAAAGAAATGGCGGGCGGGCGAAAGCTTTGTGCAACAGAACCAGAAATAGCGGAAATCATTCCGTTTCCTTCTTAAATGTAATTTAACCTGCGAAGTATAAAGGTGAATAATTAATGAGTCATTAACTATTATAACAGASCCTAATTCACTCATCGGCCTGATCATTCTTTGTTCTTCTGCCATCTCTCCCGCATTATTTTCCATCTTTCATGGGCTTTTTTTCCGCGCTTGATGATTTTGCGTCTGGTGTCATAATCCATACCCATCACCATCTCTATGACCATCTCATTAATCGTATTTTGCAGCCGATCACTACTGACCTGATATWTTTCAAAAGCCTGACGCAGTTCTRCTTCATCCACTTCCCTTTTGGAAATAGCCACAAAAATTTCCCGTTGGCTCTTTGAGACATCACTCTGGATAGGCATTAACTTTTCATGCTGTTGCAACATGAATTTCCGGAATTTCTTTTTTTCACTACGCGGAAAGAAATCGACGATCCTAACATCTGGTTTTTTATGAAATATCTTCCTGTCATGCAGATTTCTGAATATACGGGTATCCGATACCAGATAACCAACAACGAAAAAATTTAAAGCCAGAGAAAAGAACAGAATCACATTAATCCAATTGGCTTTTTTCGATTTCTCACCCATCAAAAACTATCCTCCATATCTTCCGAGAGAAGCACTTGCGCCTGATCATAGAGGTAGAATTCTTCATCAAGCGGGTTATGTCCCTGCTCTGCCGTATAGAAGCCCAGAAAAATACCCAAAACACAGGTTAAGGCCCACCCCACAGCCTTTGGCATCATTAAATCAAACCAGTTCCAGGGAAAAGCGATGGCGCCAGCCTGATCCAGTCCCGGCACGGCAAGGATATTGGCCATCAGACGCGCAGACGGGGCAATATCCGTTTGTGCCTGATAGGCCCGCAGATAAATATCCAGCTTTTCATCATTCATCTCATCGTCTCCTCAATAAACGCTTTTTTATGGGCGCTTAATAATTCAGCCATCTTCTTGCGGCCCCGTACCAAGAGGGATTCCATGGCGCTGGTGGTTACCCCCAGAATATCTGCRGCTTCTTTGTTACCAAGGCMCTGCAAGTAGCATAAGGTCATCGCTACCCTCTGCCTGTCCGGTAAATGTTGCAGCGCCWKMKCWATTTCAGCGGCCATTTGCTTTTCACTTAGATGCGCATCCGGCTGTATCTCATCCGATTGAACGCCATAAGCTTCTGCAAGATCCACCGCCGGTTTRTATTTTCGTTTTGCATCAATACATAAATTCATCACAACCCGGTARAACCATGTGGTAAAACGGGYTTTACGAGCCTGATCCCATTTTGACGCATTTTTCCATACCCGYACAAAGGCCTCCTGCATKATATCYTCGGCCCCTGCCCTGTCCTGTATCACCCGCGTAGCAAAGGCATGATAGGGGTGCAGATGACGCTCAACCAAAATCTTGTAGGCCGTTCTGTCTCCGCCGCCAATACGGATCATCAACTGCTCATCCGWRATATTRWYAYYCWTMWKSMSSTWTATMMKYYSSTTTYAYWARWWWKRTMYRCYYYMYTRTMCRMAASSYTGMMCAAAAWMMTGCRCMGGTGATGACGGGCGCATTTTTCAAATCATCAAGCTGGGAAATTAMTCATTCCACRACCCATGTCCGTCCAGACCGGAGRAGAGCGTTAAAATCAGCCTTYTTGGCCTGTTTCGCYTGCTCTAGCTGATAATGTACCAACTGTTCATAGCTTTCCGCCGGATTACAATAGATGATGCCACATGCCACTGGAAAATCCGGGGCCTCAAGCTCACATAACATAAAGGCCATATGACGGTTGGTTTCATCATGAACCAGAATATCATCTTCTGTAATGCCGTCTTCGCCAATGGTAACRACTTCCAAAGTCATTTTCTTCGCATTAAAATGCAGGCCTTTCGGAACATCTTTGCCGAACAGCATCTTCTCGCCATGTTTGACGTGAATCTGAGTATCCTTGGCCGTTTTTTTGGTGGTGAATTCATCGAATACACCGTCATTATAGACAATGCAATTCTGGAATATCTCGACAAAAGACGCGCCCTTATGTTCCTTGGCCCGYGCCARAGTYTGGGGWAGTTCTTTCAGAGAAGTATCAATGCCACGTGCCACAAATCGCGCMCCTGCCCCCARGGCAAAGACACAGGGRGATAACGGTGCATCAACGGACCCCATRGGCGTYGACGGCGTTTTCAGGCCCGGCTGTGATGTGGGCGAATATTGGCCCTTGGTCAGGCCGTAAATCTCATTGTTAAACAGCATGATCTGAATATTCACATTACGGCGCAACACATGCAGCATATGATTGCCGCCAATGCTCAATCCGTCCCCGTCACCGGTGACCAGCCATACCTCAAGGTCAGGATTAGCCAGCTTGATACCCGTGGCAAAGCCCGGTGCCCGTCCGTGAATGGTATGAAAGCCATAGGTCGAGATATAATAGGGAAAGCGGGAAGAACAGCCGATGCCGGATACAAAAACCGTATTTTCCGGTTTTGACCCCGTATTRGCCAGCGYCATCTGAACGCCCTTCAGGATAGCATAATCCCCGCATCCGGGGCACCAGCGTACCTCTTGATCGGTTTCAAAATCCTTAGGGGACGCCTTGGTTATTTCGGACGGCTTGTTCATGCGCTTTCTCCCAGATTTTCTACAATCGCTTCGGTAATTTCCGAAATTTTAAAAGGCTGGCCTGAGACTTTGGAYAACAGATGTGTATCCAGCAGATATTGACTGCGCAACAAAGTATTGAGCTGCCCCGAGTTCATCTCTGCGACAATTACCTTATCATAGGACTTCAATAAGCCATCCAGATTCCGGGGTAACGGCCAGATATGGCGCAGGTGAATATGGGCAACATCCAGCCCGTCTTTCCGCGCCCGCTTTACGGCCTGATGTATGGCCCCATATGTGGAGCCCCAGCCGACAACYRCCAGCTTGCCGCCCTCTGTGCCCTGCGAGACATCCTGCAAGGGCATATCATTTGCAATGTTATCAATCTTGGCTTTACGCACATCGGTCATTTTCTGATGATTGTCCGCATCATAGGAAATATGGCCGCTGTCATAATCCTTCTCAATGCCGCCAATACGGTGCATCAGACCGGGGGTGCCGGGCTTGGCCCACACTCTGGCCAACGTTTCCGGATCTCTCAAAAAAGGCTGGAAGCCTTCAGTTTCTGTGTGGAATTTAACCGGGAACGGCTCATAATCATTGAAGTCAGGGATTTTCCATGGCTCTGATGCATTGGCAATATAGCCATCGGACAGAATCATTACCGGGGTCATATATTTTGTCGCAAKACGCACTGCCTCTATGCCCACCTCAAASCCATCGGTGGAATTRGACACGGACAGRACCACGATYGGCGCATCGCCGTTACGGCCCCATACGGCCTGATACAGGTCAGATTGCTCCGTTTTWGTSGGCAGGCCCGTGGACGGWCCGGCCCGTTGAATGTCAACGATGATCAGGGGYAGTTCAGTGCTGATAGCAAGGCCWATWGCTTCGGTCTTGAGCGCAATACCGGGACCGGARCTTGTGGTCATACCCAGGCATCCGGCAAAGGACGCGCCRATSGCCCCGCAAATGGCSGCGATTTCATCCTCGGCCTGAAATGTAATAACCCCAAATTCTTTTAGCCCAGCCAAAGTGTGCAACAGGGGTGACGCGGGCGTTATGGGATAAGACCCGAGAATAAGTTGCAGGCCCGCCAGTTGCGAGCCGGCAAGRATACCCCACGACAGAGACTGGTTGCCATTCACGGTCCGGTACGTCCCCGGTTCTTCCTTGTATTTATCAATATGATARCGGCGCAGGTTGCACGACATCTCMGCCGTTTCGCCGAAAGCATGTCCCGCATTCAGGGCCGCAACATTGGCTTGGGCTATATCAGGTTTTTTGGCAAACTTCTGTTKCAGGCTGTCAATGATCGGCTGCCTTTTGCGCCCGAACATCCATAACAGCAGACCCAATGTCCACATATTTTTGCAGCGCAGGCTGTCCTTTTTGCCAAGGCCATATTCCTTCACCGCCTCAACCGTCATCTTGGTGATGTCCATGCGTTTCACATCATAGTGCGACAAGCTGTCATCTTCCAGCGGGTTACTTTCATACCCGGCTTTTTTCAGATTCTTGGCACTGAAAGCTCCCTCATCAAGAATAATCATGCCGCCGTTACGCAGGTTGGCCAGATTGACCTTCAGCGCCGCCGGATTCATAATCACCAGAATATCCGGTTCATCCCCGGCGGTGGATACCTCCACAGAGCCGAAGTTAATTTGAAAGGCCGAYACGCCAAATGTGGTGCCGACGGGTGCCCTGATCTCTGCNGGGAAANTCGGGGAAGGTGGACAGGTCACTGCCCTCTARCGCGGTCGCAACCGAGAATTGGGACCCGGTTAACTGCATACCGTCGCCGGAATCACCGGCGAAACGTACAACAACTGAATCAAGCGATGTGACCTCGTTGCAATTGGTCTCCTGAGAAGTTTGCCCGCTCATTTTATATCCTTAGCCGTTTAATTATTATATCTTTTCATGATAATTTTTATGACCTTTTATCTGTCATTGCAAGATAATATGAGTATCCTTGGCAAATATCCAATAGGCTGTTGCCTAATAAATATTATTTTAAGATCGCCATGACAGAAGAATCGCAAAGCCGCCGGATGTGGCAAATCGCCCTGCCCTCCATAATCGCCAATATCTCCATCCCCCTGCTGGGGCTGGCGGACGCCTTTATCATGGGTCATTTGCCGGACCCGCGCTACCTTGGGGCCATTGCCCTTGGCGCGATGATGATCAGCATTTTATATAACAGCGTGAACTTCCTGCGCATGGCGACCACCGGCTTTACGGCGCAGGCCGTGGGCCGAAATGAAACCGACACTATCCTGAAAATTTACCTGCGGGCGAGCATTGTGGCGGTGGGCCTTGGCATTTTCTTTATCCTTGTCCAGTGGCCGGTGACCGAACTCACCTTCTCTCTTACCCAAGCGGATCAGGGAGTCGAAAATCTGGCCCGGGAATATTTATATATCCGCATTTGGGGCGCGCCCTTTGCYCTGATGRATTTTGTCGCTGTCGGCTGGTTGCTGGGTCTGCATAARGCAAAAGAGGCACTATGGATTCAATTGCTGATGAATATATGCAATATTCTGCTGAATTTCCTGTTCGTTTACGGCTTTGGGATGGATGTTGACGGGGTCGCACTGGGCACAATTATTTCCGAATTTCTGGCGGCATGTTTGGCCTTCCAYCTGATTTCCCGTCACAGCTGGAACATGACCGGCCATGGCATATGGCATAGCAAGGCGCGAACAGGYCTTTTTGACARGGCSGCYTTTGTCAAACTGTTCATTCTGAACCGGGATATATTCATCCGAACCATCTGTCTGACCGGGGCCATGGCGGCCTTTACCATTCTGGGGGCCAATATGAGCAAGGAAATACTGGCGGCCAATGCGATCCTGATGAATCTGCAAATGGTGACGTCTTTCGGTCTTGACGGCTTTGCACAGGCGGCAGAGGTTATGGTCGGCAAGGAAATTGGCAGGAAATCCCCCACRGGCCTGCACCGGGCYGTCATCATATCAACCAAATGGTCAATAATCACGGCGGGCCTATTCAGTCTGATCTACWTCACATTCGGGGATATGATTATTGACGGATTGACCAATATCACTGCGGTCAGAAATACCGCCGCTGATTATATGATTTGGGTCATTGTCCTGCCGCTGGTTTCCGTATGGTCCTTTTTGCTGGATGGTATCTYCATCGGGGCKACAGCCGGGAAATATATGCGCAACGGCATGGTGATTTCCACGGTCATATATATCGCCTCGCTGGCCATATTCCTGCCGCTCTGGCAAAATCATGGCCTGTGGCTCAGCTATTCAATATTTATGGCTGTTCGGGGGCTGTCACTGGTGGTGAAATATCCTAAAGTTGCCATTTACGCAGATGTTTAGGCTTATCCAGATTGCGCCACATGGCCTTCACATCGGCAATAAGGCCGCCGGTTTCCAGCAATCTTTCAAGATCAGCACCGGTGATAGTTTCATATTCTGCATGAGATACGACACCCATTACCGCCGCATATGAGTGGTCTTCCAGATCATCCAGTGATGGTACAAGGTCGATGTTAAAGAATTTCTTGGCCTCAAGAGGGTCCGCCGCCGCATCATGCACATCCACCGTAAAGCCGCGCCKTTGCAAYCCCTTAATAAGGTCAGTGACCTTGGTATTACGCAGGTCAGGGCAGTTTTCCTTAAAGGTCAGRCCSAGWACCAGRATTTTACCGGCCCCGGACAGTTGRGCGCNAMMMNCGCTCTGCRACAAAATCCGCCATACCATCATTGATCGCCCGGCCCGMCAGGATRATWCGYGGATCATGGTTGATCTGCCGCGCCCGCTCAGCCAGATAATAGGGATCAACCCCGATGCAATGCCCACCGACCAGACCGGGGGTGAAATTCAGGAAATTCCATTTTGTCCCGGCGGCTTCCAGAACGTCATAGACGGAGATGCCAAGCTTCTGAAAAATCATGGTAATTTCATTGATAAAGGCGATGTTAATATCCCGCTGGGAATTTTCGATAACCTTGGCGGCCTCTGCGGCGCGAATGCTGGCGGCGGCAAATGTCCCGCCASTGGTCACWGCRCCGTAGATATGGGCCAACACATCCGTTACGGCTGGTGTCTGCCCGGCAATAACCTTGGTTATCTTGTCAACGGTATGTTCCCGGTCCCCCGGATTAATTCTTTCCGGTGAATAGCCAAGGAAGAAGTCCTGACCACATTTAAGACCCGATTTTTCTTCCAGAACCGGGCCRCARAGTTCCTCYGTCACMCCCGGATAAACCGTACTTTCNAAANACAACGATGGCCCCTTTGGTYAAYAGGGGGCCCAGCAGTTCGCAGGCTGACTCAATCGGCCTCAGATCCGGACTGTTATCCTCATTCACCGGTGTTGGAACGGTCACGATATAGACAGCGGCATCTTTTATATCRGATGCCTGTGTGGTCAGCGTAATACTGCTTGCTTCCAACCTTTGCCGATCAACTTCATCTGTTCTGTCAAAACCTTCTTTCAATTCCTTGATACGGTTTTCACTGATGTCAAAGCCGATAACGTTAAATTTCTTTGCCATGGCAACAGCCAGCGGCAAACCAACATATCCAAGGCCCACAACGACAATGCGGCTTTCCGGGGTAAAGGCAATCTCAGTCATAATTATCCATATCAATCGTTTGTTATAGTTTCATATATCATGTCATATCCCGAGATAATTAAAAAAATGCTACCATCATAACATTAATCCAGAATTTCCTGCCATTCCTGTTCTATTCTGTTCAAACGGCCTGAGGACAATGTGTCATACAAGCTCTGGCTTTTATCCAGCATCTGCCCGCCGTTTTTGCCCAGGCTCCGGAAATTGAAACGCATTTTGTCCCGGGATGGCTGATACCAGAATATTTCAAGGGGCATAGTCAGATATATGCCTTTATCAAAGCTGCCCTGACCAAAATCATCGGAGGACATATCCGTTACAGTCGCCCATACGCCAATACGTATCCCGTTGTTAAACCGCCGGGAAATATCAAAGGTCGCCCCATAATCCCCGGCCAGATAGCGCCCGCCACTTAATTTGCTGGTAATATTATATCTGGTATTTTCATAATAAATTGTTGCATGTCCGGTAACCACATTATAATTGCGGAAAGAAAACAGCTGATCAAAATTCCTTTGCTTGACCCAGTTCAGGTCAACGCCGACGGCAAAATCATGTTGGTAAGGCCGATAAAGAACTTCTGCCCCAAAACCGCCATACATGCTTTCCAGCAACCCGCCRGTGAAACGGGCATAAATATTTTTATCCACCTGCATAGAATAGGTAAATTGCACCCGRTCAATGGCRGTTCGYCCCTCTTTKGCATAACGGGCAATATCACTGCGTACTTTTGGAACATTCGGGGTCAGGTCWACGGGAATCTGATCGATATCTCCGACAATATATTGTTTTAATTCAGCAGAGAAAACCAAGTGCCGGTTAACCTGTAGCGCGCCATATAATTTGGCATAAATATCCGCCCGAAAACGGCCATCATCATTACCGCCAAAATGGGTCAGCAGATAAGGTTTAAGCCCCCAGTTATAAGTCATCCCCGATTGTGGTTTGTAATTCTCTCCGTCAGCATCAATCTGCTTGTCCGGCGCGGTAACTTTGCTGTTGACCCACATTTCTTCCGGACTCCCCTGATAATCATTAGCCTTTTCCAAATCCTGCCGCAACAGGGAAACATGGGATAGCGTTATGCCATTTTCCTCGGATATGACGGTGAATTCTTCCACATTATCGGGCATTACACGGGTCAAGATGCGCGCGGTACGGCCTATATTTTTTGCTTCTGAGAAAAAGGGCCCTGTTTCTTTCCTAACCAAAGCTTTCCGGTTAACCACAGAAATAGAAATTGGGGACAAATCAGYCTTTTGCATTTTATCATATGCGCCTTGAGCCGTTATTTCTTTTGCGACAGCAATATTGCCCGCGCTGATTWTWTCGCGTTGATAAACGGCTGTTTTTCTGAATTTCTCCATGGCTAACTGACCAATAGTATCGGACTTTACAGTATTATATTCTCGTATYARTTTCTTGTTTCGATCATAAATATATAGATTTACCCTRTCAKACTTTTCCAGAATAGCCCCGAGCAGCAYCAGATTATCRGCGTCATTATGGTTAAGCACCGACACTTTAAAAATAATATTTTCCGGCCCCTGCGTGACCTCTATAACGGTCGCCCCAAGACGGCGCAAATAGTCAAATACAATATCATTGCCTTCAATAGTGGCACTTACCTCTATTTGGWTTCCCGCGCGTTTTTTTGCCTTKCGCCTTTCCAGAATTGGARCTGGACCWCKRTCCTTGTACCATTTTCTGAATTTAAGTTTATGGAGGTTTTGCTTCAMCGTCAGGCGTARGCCAACACGCTCACCCTCATCAAACCCCAAGGCCACTTCTGCCCAGGGARCAGGCTTATAATTAATYCCGACATTAAAGGCACTCTTGCGYTTCACATTGGAAAAAAGRGCAATTTTCCGCCTGTCAACGCCGCTATATTCAACYTTGAAGCTTAACCCTCTGATCGGCGGATGATATTCAGCCCCGGCAAAAAAGGCCATATCCCTGCCCGAAAAAAAGCTTCCACTTCTGATGCCGCCACTCGTTGTTGTGGCAGACCTTTCATCAAAGCTGTTGCCAAAAAGGCGGAACATGTTACCCACGCCCCCCCGCGMCCCAAGATACCCCCAGGCAAACCCCATGGTAAAATCAAAATCATAATAACGTTTGCTGGCCACCAGATATTCCCCGCCGAACCGGCCCGTRCCCAAAGCATCCTGAATACCAATAGCYACYTGAGGCCTGTAATTTCCCTCATCCCAAAGACGRATTTTCACGTCCAGCGATCGGTCAACCCCCAGATTATTTTKCTTGTCATTCGAATAGCTTAACGTCGTTTCCAGCCACGGTGTGGCCTGCCAGGTTGAAAAATACCGRATTTCCTGATTATCATAATTAACACCAACAGCTACCGTACCGTCCGGCGAGAAACGCGCTGTCCGCATCTCTAAAAGTCCGACGCCGCCAAAATTGTTGAAGGAATAGGGCATATCTTCCGCCATGGAAATGGGCAGGGTAAAAGAGAAGGCCCCTAACCCGGCCAATAATGACAGAATGGAATTACGGCGATATTTCTTTTGCCATAACACCCGTGATACCATTTTTAACGGATCAGGACAGCGATGGATGCTGCGGATACGGCCAGATTCTGAAATATACCGCCGATCTCTCTCACCAGAGATAACGTATCAAACGGACTTAAATCAGTTGGGACCACAATGGCAGTTCCCGGTGGGATGCTTATATTCCGGTCCCCGCCCCAGGACGACAGGTTAATTGGCCGGGCAACGCCGTTAGGATAAACAATATAGATACGCCCCTCATCTGCTGACCTAGTATAACTGCCCACTTCATTAATATAATCCACAATATTTTTGCCCGGCACAAATTGCAGGGCCCCGGGATTRAGTACATCGCCCATGGCAATRATGAAATTCGGCCTTTTAGGMATATAAAGCGCGTCACCGGCTTCTAATATTGTGTCCAGTGCCGGATCAAGAGATATTTTCAATGGGTCAGCCTCAATAACAACCCGACCTATTATCTTGGCATTGACCAATTGGTTAGTCAATTGCTGAGCCGCAGCCAGAGAGTCTGCCTCAATATTTTTCTTTACCGATGCCGAAATCATAGCTGATTGGAGATGCCGTGCGGTTTTCCGCAATTCTTCCCGCTGAATTTCCTGTACCCTTTTACGGGTAAAAATAGCCCCGTAAGAATAGGCCTGATCCGTAATGCCGCCGGCACGGGCAATCAGGGCGGAAAGCTTCTCYCCTTTGCGGATTGTATAAACACCGGGTTGTATAAACTCCCCTGTTAACAAGACGGCCCCTGATTCAAAATTGGAAAATTTAGAACCCACTCTGATACCACCGCCAGGGTTTACGGTTACTTTTGTCATATCCGTTTGTTGAGCGTCAATATGATCCCATCTCATACGCATAGAAGCAGGTTTTGCAGCCTCATCCAGAGTGGAAATCTCTATATTGGTCATATTGGCATCATTGGATGCCCCGCCGCTTACTGAAAGTAAAGAAGAAAGCATCGTACCCGGCATGATAGGATATACGCCCGGAAGTCTGACGGCCCCATCTACTGAAACCGTATATTCCAGAATTAACGGTAACAGGTTATGCACCTTATTATATATTTCAGGACAAAATTGCTGACGTTCYTTTKCTTGTGTTTCTTTCTTATCCTCCCTGGACATTTCAGTCAGTGCTGTTTGCTCAATATTCGCATTGGTAAAAGTCTGTAACTTAATATYTTCGCTTTTACCCGCTACAATATCTTCGACCTCTTTTCTCACAAATACCGCGCGTGTTGCCGTATCAAAACGGTTTGATTGAGTATCGTTGATAATTCTGGCCAACGCTTTAAGAGGCGCACAATATTTAAGGTTATCCTTCCCGTTAGGCAGTTTTGTTTCAACCTCATATTTTCCTGTAATAATGACCTGCCTGACGAAATCTGATGTCAGAAAAGTTATATCTGAACGCCCCAGAAAAATAACCCTGTCCCCGTCTTCCAGAGARATATTTTCTTTAGTATTTAATATCCTTTCCGGGCTAAAGGGTTTTAAAATACGTGTTCGGGTAGCTTTTTCCACCCGCTCTATCAAGCCAAACAACAAGTATGGGTTTTCTGTTAAATTCAAGACCCCCCCTAAAAGGTCAGCTATGTTATTAGCACTAGATAATGATCTATAGCCTGGTGCTTTGACATGCCCCAGTAATTCAACTTTTCCTGTCTGGGAATTTTCTATTAAATGAGCAATCAAGGCTTCACCGCCGTAGATTTCCTCATTATTTTCTATTTTTAAAAACTGCTGTTTGCCTTTTTTATCAATTTTAATTTGAGAAACTTCATAACCATACGGACGCAGGGTTCCGCCTGCCAAAGCCATGGCTTTCTTGAAAGAGATACTCATCGCCCCGGCAGGCAATTCATAAATACCAGGCCGGATAAGTTCRCCGTCCACCGCAATCGTAGCCCCGATGGTCGGCACAATAACCCTGTCGCCGTCCTTCAAAGTGTTGAACCCCGTATTTTTACCTTCAAGCAGRCTATAAATATCWAATATGGTTTTYTTGCCATTGCGGTAAATTGCAATATTTCTCAGGGAACCGGTTTTCTTGATACCTCCGGCCTTCATCAGAACTTCCAAAGGTGTCACCAGACTTGATGTGCGCACAACCCCCGGCGTAYYCACYTCYCCGGCAACRAATACTGTAATATACCGTACRGARGCCAAAGACACATATACYTCGGTCCCGATGATGCTCTCACTAACCTGTTTCTTCAATATTGTTTTAAAATTGCCAAATGCCATGCCTAAAACAGAAATTGGCTTAAGCTCAGGTATAATCACGCGGCCTTCCAAATCAACTCTTACCGTGTAAGATTGTGATTTGGACCCTTGAAATGTAACTATCAATTCATCACCAATCCCAAGTGTATAACCATCGGGAATAACGCCCGTCATGATGCTGTCTTCGGTCGGGATATTCTCAAAAATTGAATATCCATATTGGGTAATCTGAGAGCTTAATCTGTTCTGGTAATCTTTTTCTAACCGGGAAGTTTTGGCAATTTTCGCTTTGCGTTCCTTCAAAAGCCGTTCTTGACGTTTTTGAAATTCCAGTTGCCGGGATTGATCCAGAGGCGACATTACCGTTCTATTTCCGCCAGCAGACCCGGTTTGATTTTTCAGGGCTTGCAGCGTAGCCGCATCTATCACTTGAGCAAAGAGAGACTGGTGCATAATCATCACACCTGCAAACGTCATAARCATCAGTCTCTTCAAGAAATTATCCTTCCCCGTCATTTATATTTTCCTCAAATYCAATGCGGYAACAATCATAGATTTTATATTTCAGGGAATGTAGCATATATGGCAATATGCGCAAGCATTTGGTTAACAGACTTTAAACCACCAGTTCGGAAAATTCCCGGAAATATTTACCGCCGCCCGCGCGGCTGCCTCGGGTGTGGTAAAAAGACCATAACATGTGGCGCCGCTACCGGACATGGCACTATGAGCGCAATCACTGTTTTCCTGAATTTTATCAAGCACCAATGTTATTTCCGGGCATAAGACACCGGCAGCATCCGTTAAATCATTCCTGCCGCCAGACAGTATGTCCACTAAATCATTCAGCGTAGATATTTCATCCGGTAATTGCCTTGATACTGAAAAGGGAGCTTTCTGTGCGCTACGAATCTTAAATATTTCGGCAGTGGAAACCTGAACGCCGGGATTAACCAATAACATGAAAAGCGGAAAATTCAGAGACAGCGGGCTTAAGATTTCGCCTGTTCCTTTCATATGCATGGTGCGTGACCTGAGGCAAACCGGGACATCCGCCCCCAAAGACAGTGCCATTTCATCCAAGTCATGAGAAATACCATCAACTGCCCACAAATCAAGCAAGGCCAGCAATGTTGCCGCCGCATCTGCCGAGCCACCGCCTATGCCCGAAGCCACGGGCAGGTTTTTCACCAGACAAATTTCCGCACCCGCCTGAATATTCAACGTCTCCCGGAGCAACCTTGCGGCTTTCAAAACGAGATTATCATCCGTGTCAGTGAGGCCCTTTGCAAAAGGTCCGCTTACAGTCAAGGTTAGTTCCTCGGATGGCCTGACATGAATTTCATCGCCGTAATCCGCAAAAACCACAAGGCTGTCCAGCAGATGGTAGCCATCATCCCGCCTGCCGGTAATCAGGAGGTCGAGGTTGATTTTTGCACGGGCCGTTCTGGATATGACAGTCAATGGTTCACGGCTTTTTTTTGCCATCTCTGATTTTGGTTCTAATTTCAGTAACAAGCTTTTCATCGGGCTTTAACGAAAGGGCATGACGCCATTGAAATCTGGCCTCATATTTACGGCCCACTGCCCAATAAGCATCCCCCAGATGATCATTGATCGCCCAGTCATCCGTCTGTAACAATACKGCTTTCTCTAAATATTCTACGGCCTTTGGCATATCGCCAATACGGTATAATGCCCAGCCCAAACTATCAATTATATAGCCGTCATAGGGCCGCAGTTCCACAGCCCGTTCCAGCATCTTCCGGGCTTTATCAATATTAATACCCTTATCAACCCAGCTATAGGCCAGATAATTCAAAACCTGTGGCTGGTCAGGTCTTAGCTCAAGGGCTTTTAAGAAATCAGCCTCGGCAAGTTTCCACTTCTTGGCCTGTTCATAAACAATTCCGCGGGTATAAAAAATGCTCCAGTCCTTGGCTTTAACCTCTGACAGGCTGTTGATATATTTGCTATAGGCCTTTCCGGCTTCCTCGAACCGGCTGTTCATGCGGTTAATATCACCGAGCGAGGCCAATACTTCCCGGTTTTCCGGAAAGTCACGTGACAGTTTTTCCATGGCCGCAATAGATTGATCCAATTCGCCCATTTTTTCCAGAACCCAGGCGATTTGCAATTGTGCTTTAAAATAGAGCGGATATTTTTTATCAATTCTGGAAAACTGCTTCAGGGCCCCGTCATAATATTTATCCGCCTCAAAAATCTGGCCCAGCAGATAATCGGCGTTATAAAAATCTTTTTTCATATAACCGGCAAAACGCAGATAAGCCGCCGCGGGTCGGCGGATATTATCCTGTATCAGAAAATTTCCCGCCGTATAAAAAATTTCCGCAAGGGCATCATGCTCTGAAGAAATGTAGGATTTTGCCCGGACGCCGTTTTCCATATCTTTAAGGGCACGCTTTAAAATGGCATTATCCGGGGCCTTTTCAAGATAATTGACATATAACTGATGGGCATCCTTGTCCCGGGCCAGCCGGCGCAATAATATACCATAGGCCTCTGCTGTCCTCAGGGTCATTGCCCCCATATCAACCAGAGACTTGGCATACATCTGTTCTGCCAACTGTGTCTTGCCGATATAATCGTAAAACAGCGCCGCATGAAATTGTTTAAAACTCATAAAGCTCTTGTTTTCAAGCAGCTTGATCATATTGGCCTCGGCCAGCTCTGTTTTGCCCTGCGCCACCAGAATCCAGGACTTGAACAGAGGTTTAAAGAGGCCGTAAACCCCGGCATTTCCAATATTATCAAGTTTGGATAAAGAGGCCTCATAGTCTCTGGCTTTCATTTTTTCCAGAAACAAAAACATCTTTACCATACTGTCGGAAATATTCAGATCATCCAGCTTATGGGCGACTTTCAAAGCCTGTTCATAGCGGCCATCAATAACAAAGAGGATGAAAGATTTCCTCAAGATCATGCTGTTTTCCGGATCCAGCACCAGAGCCTGCGCATGAAAATCTGCCGCCGCACTCACATCATTGTTAATGGCCGCATGCAATCCCGCAAGATATTCACCGTAGGGCTGATCCTGAATTTTTTTGACGTCCTTCGCGCCATTGCTGGCAACGGCCATCACAGAAGACAGGCATAAGCCTAAAACTGCTATTACAATCTTTGAAAAATGGGTTTTATAAGTCAATTCTTACTCCGATTAACGACGTGATTATATCCTACATATTGGGATAATTGGGGCCACCGCCACCTTCTGGCACAGTCCAGTTAATATTTTGTGTCGGGTCTTTAATATCACAGGTCTTGCAATGCACGCAATTCTGGGAATTAATCTGTAGTTTAGGGTTCTCCCCCTTGTCGTCAAGAATAAACTCATAAACACCCGCCGGGCAAAAACGCACTTCCGGCCCCGCATAAATGTTATAATTTACCTCAACCGGTGTGTCTTCATTCTTTAATTTTAAATGGCAGGGCTGATTTTCTTCATGATTGGTGTTGGACAGAAAGACCGAAGACAACTTATCAAAGGTCACAACACCRTCCGGCTTGGGATAATCAATAGCGACACTCTCACTGGCTGGTTTAAGGCAAGTATGATCCGCATCATGGCCAAATGTCCAGGGCAGTAAAAAGCCCAAGCCAAGATTATTCATCCACATATCAAATCCGGCATATATYGTKCCCAAAAATGCCCCGAATTTATGYARGGCAGGCTTGGCATTACGCACCCGGTACAGGTCYTTATACACCCAACTGGCTTCRAAAGCCGCCGTATAKTCRACCAGTTCATCCCCCTGCCGGTCATCACTTATGGCCTKAAARGCTGATTCAGCCGCCAKCATRCCGGTTTTCATGGCATTATGAGWACCTTTAATGCGCGGAACATTWACAAAWCCSGCACTACAYCCAATGAGCGCMCCRCCCGGAAACGTCAGTTTGGGGATAGACTGAAAACCGCCTTCATTAATGGCYCGCGCSCCATAAGAAATACGCCGCCCCCCTTCCAGCAAGGGCCGGATGGCGGGATGATTTTTATATCTCTGCATCTCATCGAAAGGCGACAAATAGGGATTGGCRTAATCCAGCCCGACGATAAAGCCTATGGCCACCTGATTATCCTCAAGATGATANAWWAAACCCNCCGCCRACAGTTGCCGCRTCCAGCGGCCATCCCTGKGTATGGACCACWGTKCCCTGTTTATGTTTTTCAGGCTCAACTTCCCAAAGYTCCTTGATACCAATACCGTAAGTCTGCGGTTCCTTGCCCTCACGCAGGTTAAATTTGGCAATCAGGCCCTTGGCGAGTGASCCCCGGACGCCTTCYGCRATCAGGGTATATTTCCCGTGAAGCTCCATGCCCGGCATATAAGTGTCTTTATGGCTGCCATCCTCGGCGACGCCCATATCACCGGTCAGAACGCCTTTTACTGATCCGTCATCATGATAGAGTATCTCAGCACCGGAAAAGCCGGGGAAGATTTCAACCCCCATATTTTCTGCCTGTTCCGCCAGCCAGCGGCTCACATTGCCCAGACTGACAATATAGTTACCTTTGTTGCTCATCAGAGGCGGCAAAAAAAYATGAGGCATTCCGGTCTTGCTTTTTTCTTTYAAAACCCAATGCTCATTAGCCGTTACCGGGGTCAGGAGCGGCGCRCCATTTTCTTTCCAGTCCGGYAATAATTCATCCAGGGCGATGGGGTCAATCACRGCACCGGACAGAATATGAGCGCCRATTTCCGACCCTTTTTCAAGGACACARACCGTAAATTCCTTTTCTGCCGCATCRGCCAWCTGCTTGAACCGGAYTGCCGCACTCAGGCCAGCAGGGCCACCGCCCACAATGACCAGATCATATTCCATAAATTCACGTTCCATRATACTTTATTCCCATATTTAATGCCGGACCTGAATRTTGCCCCGAAGTTACCCCAAAGGTTACTCACGGGTCAATAAAACTATGCTGATACGCCCNAAATAGATTTTCTTTTAGGCRACTATCMKAAGATTATACATCAAGARYTCYAYAATTTMAAACRAACGTATGTTTRWATYCGGGKTTGCRCCTACTCTTTCGGGGGRAAAGAACCATAACCCAAATAATATTSYKC
>NVVY01000007.1:77776-112144 GCA_002749135.1 Alphaproteobacteria bacterium
TAATTATTTATTTYTGACGTGTTGCCGCATCATGCCACAGCGTTTTCATAGCATGAAATAATGTTGGSCGGGTYGCCTCAAGATATAATTCACTATYRGGCAARTTKTCTTTYARGCGTTTATAGGCYGTRCCAAGSGAATGATAMGGCATATTGGGRAACAGATGATGTGTCGCGTGATAGCGCAAACCMACCGGTGCCCACAGGGCMGACAKGAAGCTGCCCGGCACATCAACRGAATCAAGAAACTGTTCTGCGATMGTCATAGAGTCCTCGCCCGGATTGCGGTAGGCRTGTGCGCCCAGAGTACGGATRCTATTCATGAATAAAACYAGAAAYACAACCGCATACCAGACCGCAAAAAACTTGCCCGGCARAAGGCCATAATACCATAACGCAATGGCACTCCAGCCATAWAGRAAGGCAAATATYTCYTGCAATCGCCAGAATTTKCCATCCCGGTCCGTTGGGGCCGGGCGGCGATATTCAAGATCAATGGTTAAGGAAGAGGCCCGTTGCCACAGCAACCGGCCCAAAGGCGGAATGAGCCAGCCTAATGGCGTTAAAACAATATACCGTAAGGCAACCAGCGCAGGCAGAAAAATACTGGAAATCACATACCATACATTCTTCCACGGGTTTTGTGCGCCAAACGGAAGATACTCACCGTCAAGTTTTGTGCCGTAAATATCCCGTTTATGGTGATCAAGATGAACCCCCTGATACATAAACATCGGCACCATAACCAAAAAACCGCAACCCACATTCCAGACCAGCTTGAACGCGCCCATGGTGCCCTTCTTGAAATGCACAATCTCATGAATGAAAATTACCGCCCGGTACAAGGCCAGGGTCGCGACAAGGTACGAAATGATCCCCACAACCGAAAAACTTTCCGCAACAACTGTCACCGCAAAGGCCGTTGCCCCGATGGTAAGCGAAAAAAGAAAATCAAACCAGTATATGGCTGGATTTGCCTTCATAAGATCTTTAACCATTGCCCTCGCCTCTTTCAGAGGAAAGTCTTTTGCCTTGGCTTTCATTTCATTTAACATGGGCGTACCTTTGCACGTGTTTTCTGTTTAATTTTTGTGAGACAATATATCCGTTCACATTTGATGTCGAATATATAATGATCAGGTTTCATAGCTTTATTTCTCCGGACATGAAATTGTCTTAAATCAATTATAGGTAAATATTATCTTCCTGATTGCATCATTTCATATGAAATGCATAATGCTGTATAGCGGGGTAATAAAAAAATAACGGGTTTCGTGTAATATTAAGTCATATGRACAATGATATAGAGCATATGGAGAATCAGGACATTGCGGCCCACCTGCAATGGTATCTGGACTCAGGTGTTGATGAAGTGACCGGTGACAAAACACTGGACTGGTTTGCACTGGCCCCAAAGCCGGAAAGCGCACCCACACCCATCCTTAAAACACCGGTTCTGTCCCCGGACCATATTGCCCGCGAAGCCGCACTGGCCGTCAGAAACTGCGCCTCTCTGACTGACTTAAAGCAAGCCATTACCGCTTTTGAGGGGTGCAGTCTGAAAAAACTGGCAACACATACGATTTTTTCCGATGGCAATCCTGACAGCAAGATCATGTTGATTGGTGATGCGCCGGGGGCTGATGATGATCGTGACGGCATWCCTTTTGCCAGAGAACATGGACAATTGCTGGACAAGATGTTCGGTGCCATTGGRCTGGAACGGGATAAAGATTTTTACRTCACAAATATTCTACCCTGGCGGCCACCGGGCAACAGGGCACCTTCTCCTGAGGAAATCACCATTTGCCTGCCCTTTATCAAAAAGCATATTGARCTTTTCGAGCCTGAMTTGATWRTTCTTCTGGGCGGCGTATCAGCCAACAGCATATTAAAAACGGAGGGCAACATTACCCGCTTGCGCGGCAAATGGCACGATTATGAYCTTCAAAATAAAAARATTYCAGYCTTCCCTCTTTTCCATCCGGGGTATCTCCTGAAACAGCCCAAGGCCAAAGGYGATGCCTGGCGCGATCTGCAAAATATCAGGGCCCGGATTGAGGGAAAATCCCCATGACCACATATAAACACTTCATGTTGTTTCTGTTATRTGCCCTGTGGCCAGCCRCCGTTTYTGGGGCGGCGACTGTCCAACCCATTGCAACGGCTCAGGATATAACGGTCATWCAGGAAATAAGCCTCACCCCGCTCAGCGACAAGGATGTCAAACTCTACAAACGTAWTTTTGCATTACAGACAAAGGGGAAATGGAAAAAAACCGATCGCCTTATCAAACAGCTGGRTRAYAAAATATTGCTGGGCCATATTTTATATCARCGCTACATGCATCCAACCGCCTATCGGTCCCGTTATAGCGAGCTGTCCAAATGGATGCTGGCCTATCCCGACCTGCCCGGYGCCAAGCGAATATATGCCCTTGCCAAAAAGAAAAATGGYGGCAGGTCGSGGAAACTTCAYAARCCAATTCCGGCACTGGCCTTCAATTTTCCGGCGGACAAACCAATTCGGAAGAAAGTTGAAAAAACCACTATTGCCCTGAATCCAGATACAATTGATCCCAGCGTTGCCTTGCCAAAAGCCCGCCTTAAGAAAGCCGACCGGATAGATGTACATAGATTGAAAGTCCGGATAAAAAGATACCTGCGCCGTCATATGCCGGAACGGGCGGAAAAAAGACTTTGGGCCTTTGAACRCCGCGCCCTTTTAACCGCCCCTGAATTCAATGCGTTACTGGGCAAAATAGCTGAAGGCTATTTCTTTGATAATCAGGATGCCAAGGCTCTGGCACTGGGCGGGATTGCCGCCGAAAATGCCCGTGACACCATATCTCAGCCCGATTGGGTATCCGGATTGGCGGCATGGCGGCTTGGTGATTGTGTGCAGTCCGCTTTGCATTTTGAGAAGGTCGCCGCCTCGCCCGTTGCCGGGGACTGGACAGCCGCTGCCGGGGCCTTTTGGGCCGCACGCGCCAACCTCGTCTGCCACCAACCGGAAAAGGTCAATCAACTGCTTCACAAGGCGGCAAGTTTTCACCGGACATTCTATGGCCTGATCGCCGCCCGCCAACTGGGCCAACAGACGGACCTCAACTGGACCATACCCGATTTCAACATAGATCATTACAATCTGATCAAAGACCTGAAGAATGTAAAACGGGCCATTGCCTTGTCCCAAACCGGTGAGGTGATGCTGGCCGATATGGAATTAAGCGATGCCTCGCGCCGCGCAGAGGGATACCGCCATGAAGCCCTGCTCGGCCTTGCCGCCAGACTTGGGCTGGCCGGGACCCAGCTTAAAATTGGCAAAATAGAGGAACAGAAACAACGCACCGCGCTGGACAGTACATTATATCCTGTCCCCAATACCCAGCCCGAGGGAGGGTTTACCCTTGACCGGGCCTTGATCTTTGCTGTCATGCGTCAGGAATCCGAGTTCAACAGTTGGGCCAGAAGTCACGCCGGCGCGCGCGGATTGATGCAGGTCATGCCCCGTACGGCGAGCTTTATATCCCGCGACAGGTCACTGCGTTATGGCAGCCGCATAAAACTGGATAATCCTCGCTATAACATGGCATTGGGTCAAAGATATATACAGGATATGTTAGGCAAGGGTTATGCCGATGGCAATCTGTTCAAGACCTTAACGGCCTATAATGCCGGTCCGGGGAATCTTCGTAAATGGGTGCGGAAAATCAATTTTCAGGACGATCCGCTCCTGTTTATTGAATCCCTCCCCGCCCGTGAAACACGAAATTATATTGAGCGCGTGATCAGTAATTTATGGATTTACCGCATGAGAATGCAACAGGCGACCGCGTCACTGGATTCAGTTGCCAAGGGCGGCTGGCCCATGTATAAATCACAGGACAGCAACCAAGCAAAAAGACAAAAACATGCCTCTCGATAATTCCATTGAATTCCTGCCCCTGAACATTGCGATTTTAACCATTTCCGACACCCGGACTTTGGAAAATGACACCTCCGGTCAAATTCTGGTGGATCGCCTGACCAAGGCTAAACATAATCTGGCGGCGCGGGCCATTGTCCGCGATGAAAAAGACGAACTGGCGGCTCAGTTAAGCACATGGATCAAGGATGAGGCCATTCAGGTAATCATATCCACCGGGGGGACGGGTTTGACGGGCCGCGACATAACGCCGGAGGTTTTTCACAGCCTTTATGACAAGGAAATAGAGGGCTTTGGCGAGATGTTCCGCCTGACCTCCTATAAGGTCATTGGCACCTCTACGGTCCAAAGCCGGGCCACAGGCGGGGTTGCCAATGGCACCTATATGTTTGCCCTGCCCGGTTCAAACGGAGCCTGCAAGGATGGCTGGGATAATATCCTTGGCGAGCAGCTGGATATACGTTTTCGGCCCTGTAATTTTGCCGAGATGATRCCCCGCCTCCTTGAAGCGTAAAATTTGCCCTATTCTTTATCAATTAACAACATAATGTCTGTAATTTTCTTGAATGACAGGAAATTCGCAAGTTGTTATCATTCAGGACAGCGGCCTGAAGAACAAAGGCTATATTGATTTAGTCGCCCGCAATCATGAAGTGAGACAAATTGATATTAATGACGTTTCACATGAAGATGTGGCGAATGTAAAATTAATCATTATTCAGGTTAACCTGATTGACCCCAATTCCATTCTTCCCCTGAAAAGAATAATGGCCATGCCGGAACGGCGTAATATCCCGGCGTTATTCCTGCTACAGGAATTTTCCCGYCGCGAAATTGTRCAGGCAACCACATTGGGGGCCGCCGATTATACCCTATATCCCTGCCCAAAKAATGACTTTATCCATTTGGTTGATACGCTGATCAACAACGAAAAAGGCAAAGCATGGGAGAAGCTCTCCCCGGCGCAGGAAGAAGCCTTGAAAGTCAGCCTGAAAGTTGTTGAAAAGACCTTTCATAATGCCTCAAAAGGGCTGGAAGTGTCACAGACGGAAATAAAGGAGAGTTGCAATCTTATCATTGAAGCCACGGCAAAGGACGGCCTGACCGACTGGATGAATGCTATCCGCTTTCACCATGGTTACACCTATCGTCACAGCATGATGGTCTGYGGTTACCTGGTGTCCTTCGGSATGCTGCTTCAGGTCAAGAAGACAGACCTGCAAAGGCTGGCRGTCGGCGGCATGATGCATGATATCGGCAARGCCATGATTCCACTCAGTATATTGGACAAGCCGTCCGGGCTTACGGATTCAGAGCAGAAAATAATCAACAAACACCCCCTGCACGGACAAGGCATCCTCACAAGAGACAATTGGGATGAAGCCATGATTGATATTGCCTGCCACCACCATGAAAGATTGGACGGTTCAGGATACCCTCATGGCCTGAAAGSCAATGAAATTACTGACATCACACGCCTTGCCAGTATCGCAGATATTTTTTCCAGTCTCACCGATAAAAGACCYTATAAAGCAGCCATGACGGCGGAGGATGCCATTGCCGCCATGTTGARAATGGAAGGKCACCTGGATATTCCSCTGGTRAAATCTTTTCGCGACGTTGTATTGCCCATGGRTATTAATAAATTAGCAACCTATAATTGATAGCATTTCTCTCTGGCCTGAAACATRTGGCACCATGCGGCATTTCGCCATTTGGAAAAGAGTATATGAAGAAATATGCACAACAATCAAATTGTTACAATTGTTCATGATAACAATAAGCACAATAAATCATATATTGATCTGGTAAAATGTCATCATGATGTTGARYTGATAGATGTAAAGTYGCTCTGTGCAGAAAGCTTCAARAAATCATTATTGTTAATCATTCAGGTAGACCTCACCAATCCAGTTATTCTGCGCGCCCTGAAAGATAGAATGTCCACCCCTGAACGGGGAAATGCCCCCGTGTTGTTTTTGCTCAATGAATTTAGCCGGCGTGAGGTCGTACAGGCCAATATATTGGGCGCGACCGATTATATAGCCTACCCCTGCCCCGACAGCAATTTTATGGAGATTATGGAAGACCTGATCAACCGGGCCGTCGAAACATCCTGGTCAAAATTATCCAAAACACAGGAAGCCGCCCTTAAAGTTAGCTTGAAAGTGGTGGAAGGCACCTTTAGCAACGCGGCCTSCGGGCTGAAAATCGCACAGGATGATGTGAAAAACAGTTGTGACATGATCATAGAAGCCACCTCGAAAGATGGGCTAACCGACTGGATGAATGCCATCCGGCAACATCACAATTACACCTACCGTCACAGCATGATGGTCTGTGGCTATCTGACCTCTTTTGGTATGATGCTGGGTSTCAAWAATTCGGATTTACAGCTTATGACCGTGGGCGGCATGATGCATGATATTGGTAAATCCGTCACCCCGTTGGAAATACTTAACAAACCGGCGGAACTCACCCCCGAAGAATGGATCATTATGAGACAGCATGCCACAGAAAGCGGCCATATATTAAAACGGGATGACTGGGACGAGATGACCATAGACATGGCCAGCCACCATCATGAAAGACTGGATGGAACCGGTTATCCAGACGGCCTTAAAGGCGCGGAAATAAGTGACCTTGCCCGCATGACCGCCATTGCGGATATGTTTTCAGGATTGGTTGACAAACGGTCCTACAAACCGGCCATGTCTGCGGAAAAGGCGATTAGTATCATGCTGGATTCAGAGGGGCATCTGGATATTCCGCTGGTCAAAGCTTTTCAGGCTGTTGTTTTATCCGATGACGAAAAAATATTCGCCTTTCAGAAATAAAGTCCCAAAACCTTAAAAATCATAATGGAGCGCGGCAAAAATATTGCTGTTGTCTTTAAACTGACCAAAGAAACTATAAATCTTCTGACCATAAAAGACATTGCCSCCAATTTCCGCCGTTATATTATCCCGGATTTTATAGGCCGCTTTCAGGCGCAGGTAACCGTCTTTATCGGACGGTGAATAGAAATTAAACAGAGATAATCTCAAATCCTGCTGCATCAGAAGTTTTGTCAGGCGCAGGGTAAACATATGCCGGTCCCGCCTATCCTGTATGGCCCCAATGGGCAGGCTCGCCACATATTGATCATAATCTGACYTGCGYTCCAGATAATATTGGACRGAGCCGGTCAGTTCCGKACCTATTTCCTGTTCATACCCCACCAGAAAGCGAAATTCGCTGTTGCGTACCAGAGGGTTCGAGGCCGCCCCATCGGCACTTTTATAATAACCGACCTCGACCGATCCTATTCCCTTTCCCACAGGACCACGCGCGCTGGCCCCAAAAACCTGAAGTTTCGGAAATTCAGCAAGCCCCGTRRCAARATTYTGCCCCGCAGGACTTTTCCAATAGCCATTGTAATAATAGAGGGCCGTTTCAAAAGCCCCAATAGAGCCATAAAAACGYAGTGACAACTCATCATCCCCGAACCATTTATTCGGGAAGTTGGCAAGCACCGGATTTTCCCGTCCGCTCAAACTGCCCTGCGCCCGGTCAAAAAATGAAAGGCGCGTGCCGTCAATAAAGCGGTCAGCATCAAAACGCGGCACGTAAACGATGTCCAGATTATAGTCGCCGAAAAATAACGCCGTCTTTATGGCATCGGACGGCCCTTTCAGATATTCATCATCCCGGCCAATGAAAAAACTGTTCCAGTCTTTAGGGAAAAGATCATTGATGAACAGCAAATCCCCGGTYCCCCAGGTGAGTATCTGACGGCCCAGCTTCACATCCATAAAATCAAGCGGGCTAAAAACCACATTGGCCTCGCGCAGGTCAACAACCCCCTGCCCTGTTTCCAGATCAACCGCATAACGGTCCTGCACCGGATCATAAATAAAATCAGACACCAGATTAAACGTCAKGCTGTCAAATTCCTTCTCTATGCCCACCTGAAGGCGCATTTCACCGATGCTGGTATCTTTCTCATTGGCATCCTTTTGCAGGCGGGTGCCGATACGGTTTTCCAAAAAACCGCTCRGGTCAAATGGCAGACCTGCCGCCTCATCCACCGTTTGGGACATAGCAGACAAGTCCCCCAAACCCTCAGGCAGTTTGATTTCCTGCGCCATAAGACTTTGGGGGATGAATATCAGGCATAGTAACGCTGTAATCCGTACCATAGCTTACCTTAAATATTTACGGGGGGCTTTGCGCAGATAACGCTCGGTAAAGATATTCTCCGGCAGGCCCACATCATATTTCACCGCACTGTAATTCATCAGGGTCTTGCTCCCGGTTCTATGATCTTCCATGCTTGAGGCCGTGACCGTTGGATAACCATCAACCATATCCACTTTCAGCGCACTGTAACTGCGCAACTTCTCACCCGCCGCATCATAATATTCTGTTTTTATCGGCARAAAGGTGGATTTATGWATCCAGCTTTTATAGCTGGCAAATTCCACCGCTTGTGGRTCTTTCGGGATGCTTTTGATGATGNNNTAATAATTATCATCTTCTTTCACCAACGTGTGGGTGTCCTCGTTAATGCCGCGCCCGGATACATCTTCATAATAGAAATTAGACCCGACAAAGCTCGTCCGTTCGTCACTGGCGGCAATGCGCTTTACCAGATCAAGAGCGGGCAGATAGAGCCAGCGGTCATCGCCCCGGTCCATATTCTTGATCACCATAAAGACCATCTTCTTCACGTCCGCCGGCTTATTRAAATAAACRTAAAAACGCTGACGGGTGTCCGTGTCATCATCGTCCCGGCGCAGGATGATAAATTCCCGCACCCGGGTCCGGCCCTGAGCATCAATAATGCGCATATTGACCTTAGCCCGGCCATCACCCGCCTGATAATAGGACATATGGTTAGCTTTCTTCACCACATCCATCACGTCAATGGCATGGGCGGGAACGGCCCAAAACAAAGGCAGAAGCAGAAATAATTTCAGCATATGTTTCATATTACATCCTTTCTATATTCTTTTTAAACAACAAGCCTTCAAAAAGCCGGATCAAGGCAGGCAGWATRGTCAATGTGGCAATACCTGCCAAAACCAGAATGGMYGAAATRAAGACRCCAACGGTTTTATAGGGCACCAGCGGCGCSGCAAGCAACGGCATAAAACCAATACCAACCACAATTATATTACGGGCAATCGCCCGGGCYGGCTCACCAAACACGGCTTCGCTGGTATCCTTCCAATTGGTGAATTTYTTGCGCATTTCCCGGCTCCGGACCAGAAAGTGAATGGCGTAATCCACCGCCAACCCCAAACTGAGYGMKGAYAAAACCGCSACCGGCATATCATAATCYTTGCCRATCARACCRATGAYCCCGTAKATCAWYCCRATGGTMAAGSTCAGCGGAACCATGGCCAAGATGCCCCACCACAGGGAACGGAACAGGAAGACCATCATAATCAAAACAATGATGAAACTGCCAATAAAGGCCTCGGCCATACCACTAACCATTTTATCCTGCCAGATCACATTGATATAGGTCAGGCCAAACCAGTCATAACTGATACCATCAGGAGCTGGATTTTCGTTAAAAAACTGATCAACCTTTTCGATAAGGGCGCTCATATCCCGGTTATCACCGCTTTTCAGTTGTAGCCACATATTGGTTTTCCGGTAATCCGGCGTGACGAAATGCCACAAATCCTGCGGACGGTGGCTGTTCTGATAGGTGATCAGCGTTTCGGCCACGGCTGCCCGGCTATCTGGAATACGGTAAGCCTCAGGTTTGCCCATAAACAGCTCCCGGTGAACGGTGCGCACCACATCGGAAAGGCTGTTGCTCTTGCCCACAAGGCCAGTGTCCTGTAGGTACGCCTGCAAGCGRCTCATATAATTGAGGACTTCAGGGTCTTTGAATATCTCGCCCCGGTTCATATATTCYCCGGCCCAGGTCAACGCATTATCCCAGCTGTCCCATTCCTCATCAGGCACGGTTTCCATGCGCTGTTCCATCTTTTTAATGAGCAGATTGACCAGCTCTTTCTTATCCGTTGCCTGCTGTGCCAAAATCGCAAGCTCCGGTACCATAGCGGTTAGCGGAGCCGAATTCTGCGCGCGCATATCATCCGCCATTGTCTTGGCATAGGCCCCAAGGTCGTCACTTTCGGCAGGGGCCTCAAGCATCAGATAGGCCATATAGGTTCCGGCAAAACGCTCATTGAGCGCCCGGTCCGCGATCCTGATTTCATGATCCGGGGCAAACCATTTCACTGGATTGTCATTGATAACAATTTTATTTACCCCGACCCATGAAACGCCGATCAGGATAAATACGGCCAACATGATAAGCTTGGCYCCRCTATAGGTGACACGGCCTAAYCCATGCAGGATTCTGGTCAGYAATGTTGTCTGCCCCTTGTCATCCTTGACCATTCCAAAATTGGCAAAGCTTTCTTCCGGCATCAGCAGAATATAGGCYGGCACYAACGTGATGGTAAAGAACCAGGCCAGCAAAACACCAATGGATACAAAAAGCCCGAACGTCTGCACCGGGGGAATGGGGGTCAGGGCCAATGATGCGAAACCGACCGCCGTGGTCAGMGTGGTATAGAGCATGGGCGCGGAAAGTTCCTTCATCACATGCTGAATGGTTTTACGACGGTCTTTGTACAGTGGATATTTATCATAAAAATCACTCAGGATATGGATCGCATCCAGCACGGCGATGGGCATGATGAAAATAGGAATCATGCTGCTCATGATATGAACCGTATTTCCGGAAATGATAAGCAATCCCATGGTGCTGATCACAGACACCATAGCCACGATCATGGGCGATACCACCAATGAGGCTTTTTTGAAAAAATACCACATCAGCAGRAAGATCAGGATCATGGCCATCGGCGCGGAAATGGCCATCTGTACAAACATTTCAACGCCGAAAGTATCCTGCGCAACGGGCAGACCAGTAATATAATATTTATCATTACCGTCAAATTCAGCAATTTTACCTTTCAGCTTTTCAACCACATTGTAACTGATATTCTTGGACGTAATGGGGATATACAGGGCGACGGCCTTGCCATCCTCGGACACAATCGTRCCGTTTAACAACGGTAAATTCTGGGCCTTYTTCAAAATRGAYARGGCCTCCGCATCGCTGGCAGGCGGTCTGTTCATCAGCCATTCAAATTTAACCACCCCCGGCCCGCCCGGTTCGATATTATCGACCGTAGACGGTGCCATCAGRTCAACAGAAATGACCCCTTGAGTCTTTCCCTGTTTGTCCTGCCATTCAATTTTCTTGGCAAAYKCCGTCAGGGCATAGATATTRGCCAGAGACTTCTTGTTAAAAACGCCATGCGGATTTTCTTCATTGACAACTCCGACCACAACCATGTCATAGAGGGAAAAGACTTTTTTCTGGGCATTATGGAATACCCGCGCCGGYTCATCAGCCGCCAGCATATTTTCCGGGTCCGTATCAATCTGAATCGCATGCAACATGGGGAATGTAGTTGGCCAGATACTGGGCAAAGCCACCAACATAATCATTATCAGGCTAAACAGRCCGCTGGCCCAAAGAAATGCTTTGKGMYKSYKGRKAGYYRTKWMMRRGWWRWSMWKMMWWYMRKSSYTCCGNKRWWWMAGGTTTATGAAAAAGCCTTGCCKGGCTTCACGCCAAGCTTCTTGAGTATCATGGCAAGCGGGCAAAATCTGGTAAAAGMTGCCTGCAACATATTCAACCCGACAAAGGCCGCTAGTCCCAACCAATAAATATGAACGGTCAGGGCAAGAATTAAACTCGCAATTATCACAACGCCTGCAAAGGCAAATACCATACGATCTATAGTCATTTCATTCTCCTTTCGATAGTGGGCAACTGTTAATACCAAAAATAGCGTAGGCCGGACACCAACCGACAAGTCCTGTAACCAGCGGGATTATTCCAATCCAGCCCCAGGGGGTGAAATAGCCTGTTACGGCAGCGGCGATCAACAAAACGCCTGCRACCACACGCAACATTTTATCCAATCCACCTACATTCAACTTCATCTTCTTTCTCCTATATATTAAATATTTTCTCTCAAGCAAGACTGAGTAAATCATATTTTACAGAACAAATAAGTGACAGAAGTCACATAACTGAAGTTTATTSAGAAGCGGCCCCAAGCCCGGCCCGGTCCAGAATAGTAATGGAGCCCCTAGCCAGTCTGATCAGCCCGCCCCGTTCAAATACTTTGAGCTGTCGGCTGACCACTTCGCGCACGGAACCCAGCTCCAGAGCGATATCCTGATGCGTTGCCTCGAACTGATCTTTATTCCGGTCCAAAAGCAAATGTGCAAGCCGTTTATCMAGCTTTTTAAAGACSACTTCCTCYACCAGCATCATCAGCATGGACATRCGTTTGGCGTAAACCTCAAAAACAAARTTGCGGAATTTSTCAGAGCGYGCCAGCAATTGATTAAATGTTCCGGGGGGCACAACRAYCAGTTYCACATCGGTTTCCGCAACCCCCTCTGCCCCATATTGCTCATCAGAAATCAGGCAGGTCGTGGTCATGATACAGGATTCGCCGCTTTCAACCCGGTAAAGGACRATTTCCCKGCCATCTTCYGAGACTTTATGCACCCGYACCGTCCCCKCCAACAGCATGACATAGCCTTTGCATTCACTGCCCTCAGAGAACATAACCGTACCCGCCGGGGCCGAAACCATATGAATACCRCTTTCMAGAATTTTCTTGTTTTCCSYCGAAAGYTGGTTCAATTCCGGGAAATGGTCSGTGATGATTTTTTGCATAGGTTATATCCAGAAWGGGTTTTTCCATATARTCTACAATAACCAGYRGATTCACAAGGATAAAAATGRCCAAAACAAACTATRAACAACAATTACAGGATGATAAAATTGCGCTGCAAAAKCTAATCRCCCTCGCCGGGGATGAAAGCAAKGCCGTGGAACTGGACCAGAGCAAGCTKGGCCGCCTGTCCCGGATGGATGCCCTGCAAAAACAGGCCATGTCACAGGAAGTCCTGCGGCGGCGGCAAATAGAGCTRACGCGTATCAATRCRGCCCTCWTSCGCATCGAAGAAGGTGAATTTGGATATTGCATTACCTGCGGCGAGGGAATTGAACRTCAAAGGCTGGCCCTGAACCCGTCACTCCYCCAATGCGGAAAATRTGCTGCYGKCAAAATTACGCCCTTCTGAACCAGCCCTTGCGTAATATCTATAGAGCTATYTCTTCATCATGGCATCRCGCTTGGCTTTAAATTCATTGCCCTCACGCCAGTTGGGGAAACTGTCCTCAAAGGACAAYTGCAGACCGATTTTATACATCAGRGTCAAATCCTTSACTGCGCCAGACATATCCCAGCTCTCGTCATATTCATCGGATGGCTTGTGATACCGGTTAGCCGTATAATCCGCCAGTTTCTCCAGCCCCCATTTCCGSCCATGTTCAATATTGTTCACACCGCCTTCGAAATACAGGGCCGGGACGCCTTCTTTGGACAGGCTGAAATGATCAGACCGGTAAAAACCGCCTTTTTCTGGCTCAGGATCAGGATTGACAATACGTTTCTGCTTGCGAACCGCCCGGTCAACATAATCATCCAGTTCCGAATTGCCATATCCCACAATGGTTACATCAAAAGTCTCGCCAAAATAAGACAGAACATCCATATTAAGGGCGGCAACGGTTTTGTTTAACGGCACAAGCGGATGCTTGCCATAATATTCGGACCCCAGCAGCCCCTGTTCCTCTGCGGTCACGGCCATAAACATGATGGACCGGCCCGGTTTTTGCGCGCCGGACAGGTAAGCATTGGCCAGCTCAATCAATCCCGCCGTACCGGTGGCGTTATCGGCAGCCCCGTTATAAATCTGATCCCCCTCCAGGGTCTCATCCCGGCCAAGATGATCCCAATGGGACATATGAATGATATATTCGTCAGGCCGCTCTGTCCCCGGCAAAACCGCAACCACATTGCTGGAAACCACATGACGAATGCTGTTATTCAGGGAAACAGACATGGTGGCCTTCAAGGGAACGGCCTTAAATCCTTTAACGGCGGCCTGTGCTGTCAAAGTCTGATAATCCAACCCGGCAGCCTTGAATATCATGGCCATTTTATCGCCGGGAATCCAGGATTCCACCACAACACGGGACATATTTCCATCATCACTTTCCAGACTGAACTGGGGGCCGGTCCAGCTCCCCTGAACCACGGCCCAGGGATAAGCGGCGGGAGCTGTCTCATGAATAATGATGACAGCCTCTGCCCCCTGCCGGGCGGCTTCCTCATATTTATAGGTCCAGCGCCCATAATAGGTCATGGCATTGCCGGTAAAAAGATCAGGGTTTTGCGTCGCAAAGCCGGGGTCATTGACCATCACCACAACGGTCTTGCCATGCACGTTCAGACCCTCATAATCATTCCAGCCATATTCGGGGGCGACAATGCCATAACCGACAAAAACCATTTCGCTGCCAGATACGAAAACCTTAYCCACAACCCGCTGGGTCCAACCCATAAATTCCGGGCCATACCGCAGGTTCATAATACCGTCAGCAGTTTTAATCTCCATTGTGGTCTCGGGCGATGCGGTAATTTCCACCATTTTCACCCCCTGAAAATAGCTGTCGCCATTGCCGGGTTTCAGGCCCAGTTCTTTAAATTTCTGTTTCAGGAATTCAATGGTTTTTTTATCCCCGGCGGTACCCGGCGCACGGCCTTCAAATTCATCGGAAGCCAGAATTTTAACATTTTCCGTTAAGCGTTCCGCATTAATATTAATGGGAACTTTACTTGGTGGAACCTTGTCATAAACGGCAACGGTCAAACCAATTGCTATGATAAACATGCCAAAAAGAATTTTTTTCATTTTATTATCCCATACCTATTTTTATTTTCGAAACGCTAAGGGTCAGGACCCCTTAATTTTATACAATTCTGTTACCTTATATAACAAAATAGGTAGAAAACAAGTGCAGGCAATGGTCGGTAGTGTCTCAGTTTGAATTATTTTTTTTGTAAGAACCTCGCCGCCCTAGTTTTGGGGCGCGTTCATCAATCAAGCTTACAATCCATTCAACTCAAAACGTCAATGAAATATTCGGTATTTCGRTGACTCGGTGTATACCCGGATTATTATTCCTCGGTCYGGGCTGTTTTACGGTGGGCATATTTATGCAATGCTCATAGCAGCAGGCCAAACTGCAGATGCGGCATAAAGGATGCCGGGATCAATTTCGGGCTGATGGCACTGCCGGCAAATCCCCAGCCGACCAGCGGAAAGAACACCACCAGCACCCCGATCCAAAGCCCGACGGCAAGCAACAGGGCAGTGACAATATCCCGGCGCGGAAAGAATCGCACAAACGCCACCGTCCAGAAAGTTATGTAGGCGGCATGAAATAAAAGCCCGACCGGCATCGGCAGGCCACGGCCCACCAGCCTTTCTGCAAAGGCYAGCCCAAGCGGTTTCGGGAGCGGCAAGGCCCCGGCTTTCATCATGATATCATCATTGCGGCAGTGATGATCGCAATCACCAGCCCGATAATGATGCCCCGGNCCCANGNNGACCGGTCAGATTGAAGGGATTCAGTCATGGTATATACTCCTTTTCCTTGGTTGAAGTGATCACACATAGTCAACACTTCCGGTCTGCCGAATGCGGGCCGGATAATGTCAGATCCCCTCGAATCATCAGAATGGATAATACCGTATTTTTGTGGATATAYRGCGGCACCAGACGCCCGGCTTAAGCCRTTATTTCATCTGTTACCAGATATCATCCATACATCAACAGGTAAATTATTGCAATGATTTTGGCGGTTATCCTATCAGGGGAATATATTCAAGATACAGGCTGAACAGCTCGTTCTGCGAGGAAATGCCGAGCTTGGCATAGGCGCGTTTGCGGTAAGTGTGGATGGTTGATATTGCCACTTGCARATCAAGGGAAATCGCTTCGGAMGTATAGCCCTGTAATATTCCAAGACAGACCTGACGCTCACGCGCGGTCAGGCGGGTAAAAACCCCGTTGCGACTGTCGAAAAGCCCCGACATGGCCTCCCCTGACCGGCTGAGCGGCARGCGGGYGACGATCGGGTCGGGAGAATTCTGTTTRTCCATCCGGCCCGCAAGCAGGGAATGTTTGAAAATCAGGTTGGTCAGRACCGGTAAAATMCGYGATAATTCCTCAAATTCTTCCGGCCTGAACCGCCCGGAATCCTTCARGCGGTAAAAACTGCAATAAATGGTATARTGCCGTGTCTGCAACAGGCTCGAGACTTTGTCAATCAGCCCGGTATCTGTAAAAAACCGCGCCTTGTAGCCCTCGTCATAGGCACTGTCATATTCACTGGCCGGGATGTGCGGTAACAAGGTCATTTTATTATCCCCGGTTTTTTGCCGTTCATGCAACGCAAGATTGGGGTCCCGGACATGAAACTGCCCGGTATAGGCATGAGCGAGCGCATGACAAATATCCTCATCCAGCTTGCTTTTGGTGAAAAGATGGGCCGTGGTGCCGTCATTATTATTGATGAAAACCGCGCAGTGATCCACCTGTACCACCGCATTGACCAGATCAAACAGGCTRTCYTCAAAYTCYGCCCGGCCCAGCKTRCWKATSGYYCGGTTCAGYTTGGCYAGCCARTCKYSYGAYCCKGCKATGGAARTRSTWTYRYCCGRCATNTKATSMKCWNCTMWWYKSTWYWGYKCWYATWRTGRWTNATWNTNTTCGSCSSKSACWNAWGMMMATMYYKCACAGAGTTTTTATCGCCGCCCTTCAGAAAATATGCCGCCGCCTGTCCCGATATATGGGCCGCGCCGAAACTGGCCCCGCCAATTTGCAGCCCTGCGTCATTGTCCATACCACGGGGACAGCCGCCAAAATCTGCCTGCGCGCTATCCAGAAAGGATATTTCATCCCCCGCGCACCGAGCATCCCCCGTGGCCCGGATCACGCCGGGGTATGAGGCCGGATAGGTCGCCGCCCCCCGCGCCGGGGATGCGGCAATCACAATGATTCCGGCCTCTATAGCTCGCCCGCAGGCCGCCGCCAATATGGCCCGGTCCTGCGCCAGTCCCAGACTGAGATTAATCAGGTCAACTTTCTCCGCAATCAACCAGTCAATGGCCTCTGCCACCGCCCGCGCCGTGGTCACGCCGTGGCCATCAAACACCTGCGCATTATACAGGGTAACAGACGGCGCATGATGGCAGATCACCTGACTTATGGCCGTACCATGGCCCAGATGATCAACGCTCACCGCCCCGCCGGTAAAGGACCGGGCCGCCGCAACCGCCTGTTCAGCRGGCAGGCCRCTGTCCACCAGGCCCAGCCGCACGGTCATGCCGTATTCTCCGTCAGCCTGCCCTCAGTCATGGAAAACACCCGGTCCAGATTACGGATGGCCCCCACATGATGGCTGATGATAATCCGGGTGCAATCCGCAAAATACTTATCCAGCATCTGTTGAAATTCAGCCTCGGTTTCCGCGTCAACGGCAGAGGTCGCCTCATCCAGTATCAAAACCCGTGGCTTCATGAGCAAGGCCCGGGCAATGGACAGCCGTTGCCTCTGACCACCACTAAGCTGTGCGCCGCGCTCACCCACCGGGGTGTCATAACCCTGGGGCAGCTTCTGGATAAAATCATCAATACGCGCCGCCCGCGCCGCCGCCGTGACCTGCTCTAATGTGGCTTCTTTCATGCCGTAAGCGATATTATCCCGCACCGAACCGTTAAACAATATCGTATCCTGATCCACCACCGCGATAATCCGGCGCAATTCTTTCAGGGATAATTCAGGATAGGCCACACCGTCCAGAAAGATGCCCCCGTTTTCCGGGTCATAATGACGGTGCAACAGATTAATCAAGGTTGATTTGCCGGACCCGGACGGGCCGGTAATCAAAATTTTCTGCCCCGCTGGAATATGCAGGGATATATCCCGCACCCCCCGGCCCGGCTCATAAAAAAAACGAACCCCTTCCAGCTTAATATCCCCCGTGGCACGTGGCCCCAACAGGATTGGCTCAGCGGGGTCTGTCACGGCAATTTCCTGATCTTTCAGGGCGCGCACCCGCACCAGACTGACCATGGCCCGCTGATAGGCCACATAAAGCCCCAGAAAAGTCTGAACCGGACCCGTGGCCCGGGCCATATAAGCGGAAAAGGCAATCAGCGTCCCGATGGTCGCCGTGCCGGAGGTAACAAAATAGCCGCCAAGAATAAAGACACAGGCCGTGGCGATGCTGGTCAACAGGCCGGGAATACCGCCCGTCACATGGCTGATAATCTGTAATTTCAACAGATCATCAAGATAGCTGTGGTTAAGCCTGTTCAGGCGCGCCTGTTCATGATCGGCGGCGGATTGGGCCTGAATGAATTTCACCGACGGCAGGGTTTCGATGAAAAAACTACTCACATGGGCCGATTGTTCCCGAAGCCGTAGGCTACTCCGCTCCACAAGGGGCCGCATACGGCGCAGAAAAATAACCTGCAACGGCAAAAGCGCAAAGGCGATCAGGGTCAATTGCCAGCTTAAGCTCAGCATAATGGCCAGACTGCCCACCAGGGCCAGACTGCCATTAACCACCGCCAACAGGCTATCAGTAGAGAACCGCTGGACTTCGGCCACGTCGCCATCCAGACGGGACACGATGTCGCCCGTTCGCCAATGGCCGTAAAATTGCGGGGACAGCTTCATCAAATGATTATAAACATCCTGCCGCAGGGTGAATAATATCCGCCCCGACAGCCCCACATAGAGCCAGCGGTTAAAGCCGCTGACGAAAAAAACCACCACCGACATGACAACAATCAGAACCGCAAAGCGAATCACCACATCCATATTGCCCGCCATCAGACCATCATCGATGAGCATCTTGGTAAAATAGGGCTGAGCAAGGGCAAAGCCGGTCATAAAGGCCGCCAGAATCATAACGAAAGCCAGCGATTTTACCTCTGGCCTGATAAAGCCCAAGGCCCAGCGAAAGGCGTTATCCCGCTTGATATTTTTACTGTTATCCATTAGCTAGCTGATCACATGTCGGTCCATGAGCCAGTGCCGGGCCGCCGCCACATGGGCGATGGAGCCACCAAATTTCTCCGCATTATCCGCATCATCCCGTGAGCCATCCCGGATCATATTCATTAATTTCACCAAAGGAATTCCATCCACCTGCCACACCCCGCGCGGATGATCGGCGGTGACAATGACATCCTCCAGCTCAATAAAGCCGCCGCGCACCACCGGTTTTTGACAAAACTCAGCCGGTTTTGACGCCGGACCCGGATGTGACACGCTGTCCAGCGGCGGCCAGCTGCTCCGCGCCTTCCAGAAGGGGGCGTTCGGCCAGCGTTCTTCCGAGGCATAGAACTCCCGCCCCATAAGGCACCCGCCCTSAAAGGCAAAATTAATGCGCTCGGCATAAAACCGCAGGGCCAATGCCCGGTCCTCAGGCCTATGCATCAAAGTGTTGATCACCGGCGCCGCCGCAAGGCCACTGCCAATGGCATAGAAAATACCGTTGCCGGACAGGGGGTCAAGGGCCAGCGAGCTGTCGCCCACCACCAGAAAGTCATCGCCCCCCACAGGCAAAGTCTTATTGGCCGCCGCCGTGCGTACGGAAACCTGATCATCATGTGGTATTGCACCCCGTAACCAGTCCACGGCCTCTGGTAATTGGTCCGTCAGGTCGGTAAAAAATCGGTCCAGCCCGGCTTTTGGCGGCAGTTCGCCCTTTTCACTGCTGACAAATATCTGCAGGATGGCGGTGCCCTTGCCGTCCCTGAGATACCATGCCCAACCCTTGGGAAAAGACGCCACTGATGTCATGGCCCCAAGGTCCGGCGACACATAATAGGATTTCAACAGAGCCGATGTGGCGGGGGCCGAGGTAAAATCATCGTCCCCTGCCCTCATTTTACGGCCCAGCTTTGCTTCCCGCCCCCGGGCCTCCACCAGAAAGTCTGTGACAGATTCCTGCGGTCCCTCCGGGGTGACATAGGAAATATTCCAGCCGTTCGGCCCGCGCACTGCCTGCTCTATACGGCCACGGCGAACCTCAACCCCCTTGTCTTTGGCATCGGCCAGCAAAGCCTGATCGAATGTCTGGCGGTTGAGGATATATTCCCGGTTCTGGGCCTGAGACACCCCGTTCCAATGGGCCGCCCGCTCCACCATATCGCCCACCGACTCCACCGTCTGGTTAAAACCAAAATGGCGCAAGCTATTGAGGGGGCGGTCCGAAAGCCCCTCCCACGCCGGAAAGGGGCGCGGACGGGTGATAATCATCGCCGGAATGCCAAGCTTGACCAATTCGCAGGCGGTAAAAACCCCTGCCGGGCCGCCGCCCATAATAATAACCGGATTAATCGCCATTTTCTGCTCCCATAATCACATTGAACTACGCGGGATCATAATGCAATTTCAGCAAAAAGAACAATAACTTCTGGATTTACTGCCCCTGTATTCAAGTCCGTCTGGCTTAAACGACCGCCGTGGCTTCGATTTCCACTTTACCGCCTTCTTCAATCAGACCGGAAATATGAATCAGAGACATGACCGGATAATTTTGGCCCATGACCTCACGGTAAACCGCCCCGATTTCCTTCTGCTTGTCCAGATATTCCTGCTTGTGGGTCACAAACCATGTCATACGCACAATATGTTCCGCCCCGGCGTCACATTCCTTTAAAATGGCCAGAATATTCTGCAACGCCTGCCGGACCTGATCCTCTAATTTATCGGATTCAAATTCTTCCCGCGCGTTCCAGCCTACTTGTCCGGCGACAAAAACCATATCGCCGCTGGCCTTGATACCATTGGAATAGCCCTTGGGCCGGGGCCAGCTTGGCGGTTGTAAAATTTCCATTTCTATACCTCGAATTGTTTCTGAATTTCCATAATATCACCCTTTTCCTCGCCGCAGGAAAAACGGTAAGGCTCCCGGTGGCCCCGGTAAAGAACGCCGGTATTAAAGCCGTCATCGGACATGAGCCGCCGGGCGGCGCGGGCCGGATCATCGGTTTCATTAACCACCGCCTTATGCACCTGTTCTTTCCAGATCTTCTGGTCCGGACGGAAGGTTACGCAAGGGCTTAATATCTGAACGAAGGAGAAACCGGGATGCACAATGGCGTCGGCAATTATGCTCGCCGTCCCCTTCACATCACCGGAAAAGGTCCGGGCAATGAAATTGGCCCCGGATGCCAGCGCAATCACCAGCGGATGAAAAGGCGACAAGCCCGTCCCCCCCGGTGATAAAGCGCTGTCCCATTCAGGATCAGTGGTCGGTGAGGGCTGACCCTTGGTCATCCCGTAAACTTCATTATCCATCACGATATAGGTCATATCCGTATTGCGCCGACACGCATGAAGGAAATGGTTGCCGCCGATAGAAAAGCCGTCGCCGTCACCGCCTGCGGCCACGACAGTAAGCTCTGGCCGCGCCACCTTGACCCCGGTTGCCACTGCCAGACCCCGGCCATGAATGGAATGAAAGCCATATGTATTGGTATAGGCCGGAATGCGCGATGAACAGCCAATGCCTGAGATAACCGCGATATTTTCCGGCTCAAGTTTCAGCTTGGCAAAGGCCTGTGTCACTGACAGCAACACATGATAATCACCGCAACCCGGACACCATACCGGTTTCAGGCTGGACTTGTAGTCACTGGCTTTTAATTTCTTTGGTGCTAACTCGTTCATTGGTCTCTCCAGTTTTTAATAGTGTCAACAATTTCACCCGGCCTGATAATCAATGGCCCCGGTCGCCGGAAGGATTTGACCTCACCGGGCATATCGTAATTGGCCCTGAGCAGTTTCAGGAATTGGCCGGAATGGCTCTGTTCCACCACCAGAATGCGCTTGGCGCCCTTCACGGCCTCATCAAAGTAATCCGGTAACGCCGGGGACAACAGACGCATAGCCACCAGCTTACAGGGCACACCCTCCGCCCGCAGGCGTTCAATTCCTTCCCGCACCGCGTTGGTGGTAGACCCCCATGTGAGGACCACAAGTTCGCTGTCCGCATCGCCCTCCACATCGGCCCAATGGTCGCCGTAATTAAATTCCGCGACTTTGCGGTCCCGCTTGTCCATCTGGTCCCGATGGTCCTCCATCAGGGTAGACGGCAGGCCTTTGGGATTATGCTCCAGCCCGTCGGCGGTATATTGCCCGCCCGGTGTGCCCGGCAGGGTCATAGGCGATACCCCGTCCGCCGTCACCGCATAACGTCTGTAATCTTCTGTGGGGGCTTCCTCCACAAGGCGCTGGGCTATGAAGGAAATATTGGCCGGTGGGTCAATGATGGTGCTGGCCTGTCCCATGAATTGGTCAGACAGCACAATGACCGCTGTCTGCATGGCCTCAGCCAGATGGACGCTCCACTGTGTAGTAAAAATACAATCCTCTACCGAGGTCGCCGCCGTCACCACATGGGGCGCATCCCCGTGCAGGCCGTAAACTGCAATATTCAGATCAGTCTGTTCCGACTTGGTCGGCACGCCCGTAGATGGCCCGCCGCGCATCACATTAACAATCACCACCGGTGTTTCCGATGATACCGCAAGGCCAATGCCTTCCATCATCAGGGACAGCCCCGGGCCAGAAGTGGCTGTCAAGGATGGCCGCCCGCCAAATGACGCACCAATGGCCATATTGATCGACGCCAGTTCATCCTCGGCCTGTACCAGTGTCCCGCCCATTTTAGGCAGATTCGGTGACATCCATTCCAATACCTCGGTCGCCGGGGTAATGGGATAGGCGGCAACAAAACGGATGCCGCCGCGCAAAGCACCGAAACCAGCGGCCTGATTACCGCTAATCAGCCAACGGCCCGTACCATCCCCCACCGCATCGGATACGGTGACCGGGGAAGTTAGTTCCGCCGCCGCTTTATAACCCGCGCTGACCGCCTGCCGGCTCGCCAATACCGCCGCATCTCCTTTTTTGCCCAGCTTCTTGGCAATGATCTTGTTGATGGGTTCTTCGGGCAGACCAATCAGGGACGCCACAAGGCCAAGAATCACCATGTTAGGTCGCCCCCCGGCCACAGCATTGGCCAGTTCCCCGATGGGGACTTCCACAATTCGCGCGCCGGACGCCGCCAGAATTTCCGGCACTTCCCCGGTTTCAGGATCGGTGATGATCAGGCTTTGCGGACCAAGAGGGACCTCTGCGGCAAAGCGTTCGGCACCCTTCCAGTCCACTGCCACCAGAATATCAAAGCGATCATCCACACAATGCACCGGCTTTGCCGACAGCCGCACCAGAGCCGCCGCCTCACCGCCGCGAATCTGCGGACCGACCGTGCGGGTCATCAAACCGTACAGCCCGGCCTTGGTCGCCGCCTCCAATAACATATTGCCGGACGTCATCACGCCCGCACCGCCACTGCCGACCATGGCAACGGACACAGATGTATTATTATTGTCTTCACTCATATCTTTTTTCCTTTCTCAACCAGATGCCCGATGAATTGAGATTTGCATAAAAAAATTATTTATCTATTCGGGCCTTGACCTTTAATTAGGTATTGTGGTACTTAATTACTACTTTAATGAGTCTTTGCCTCTCCGTCAACCATAGAAACGGATAAAATGTGAGAGGCGGATTTGACAACGGAATGAAGGAGCCCATTGATATGTTACCAATCGACCTGGTCAACCATAATCTGGTAAGCGAGATAGATACGCCGGGGGTTCTCATCGAAAAACGCCCCGCCAAGACCCCGGATGGGGACGTCGTCGACGGGCTATATAACTATTGGATCATTCTGGATAACCCAAGCCAGTATAATTCCTATACCACTGATATGGTCAAGGCGGTGATTTTGGCTTTCCGTGAGGCCAGCAATGCCCGCGATGTGGTTGCGGTCGTCTTTACCGGTTCCGGGGACAAGGCTTTCTGTACTGGCGGCAACACCAAGGAATACGCCGAATATTATGCCGGAAACCCGCAGGAATACCGCCAGTATATGCGCCTGTTCAATGATATGGTCTCCGCGATTCTGGGCTGTGACAAGCCTGTGATCTGCCGGGTGAATGGCATGCGCATTGGCGGCGGACAGGAAATCGGCATGGCATGCGATTTCTCCATCACCCACGATCTGGCAAAATTCGGACAGGCCGGGCCGAAACATGGTTCCGCCCCCATCGGCGGTGCCACCGACTTCCTGCCCATTATGATCGGTTGCGAACAGGCTATGGTTTCCGGCACCCTGTGCGAGCCATGGTCCGCCCATAAGGCCTACCGTATGGGCATCGTGGCCGATATTGTTCCGGCACTGAAAGTGGACGGAGAATTTATCGCCAACCCAACTGTCATCACCGATCAATATATAGACGGGTTTGGCAAGATCATTCTGGGCGAAAGCAAAAGCGGTGACGCGTTGGCCGAAGGGAAAACCACCCTGAAATCCGGCGAAGTTGACCTGAGTCTGCTGGATGCCAAGGTTGAGGAATTTTGCGCAAAATTTGTTGGTACCTTCCCCGACTGCATGACCAAAACCCTTGAAGAATTACGCAAGCCGAAAATTAACGCCTGGAATGCCAATAAGGAAAATTCCCGCGCATGGCTTGCCCTGAATATGATGACGGAGGCCCGCGCGGGTTTTCGTGCCTTTAACGAACCCGTGGGGCGTGACCGCGAAATTGATTTCGTCGCCCTGCGTCAGGCATTAGCCGCCGGACAACCCTGGACTGATGCGTTCACGGAAAGCCTGATGCCTGCGGCAAGAGCAACTAAGGAGACTTGAGACATGGCTACCAGAGAAGAAATAATTGACCGCTGTCAGGCCCTCTATGACGATCTGAGCTTTACGGCAGCCCGCGAATGGAAAGACGCCAAAAAAGGCCGTCATGTCATTGGCTTCATGCCCATGTATGTCCCGCGTGAGATCATCCATGCGGCGGGCATGTTGCCCCTTGGCATTCTTGGCGGCGGCGATCAGCTGGAAGTTATTCAGGGCGATGCCTATTACCAGAGCTATATCTGCCGTATTCCCCGCTCCACCATTGAGCTTTTGCTCACCGACCGGCTGGATTTTGTCGATGGCATGCTGTTCCCCAGCATTTGCGATGTGATCCGCAATCTGTCCGGCATGTGGAAACTGTTACGCCCTGATGTCTATTCCCATTATTTCGACGTACCGCAGAACTACATGAAAGAAGTTGGCGGCGAATTCTATATGCATGAGCTGAATGTTCTAAGGCATGATCTGGAAAAAATCGGCGGTGTCACCATTACCGAAGATAACCTGAGAAATTCCATTGCAGTTTATAATGAAAGCCGCAGATTAACCCGTGAGCTATATAAATTCCGCTCAGACAAGCCATGGCTGGCCCCGTCTTCCGAAGTTTACCTCATTAACCGCGCCGGCATGTTGATCCCGGTGGAAGACCACAACCAACTGATCAAGGACTATATCGAAGCCGCATCAGCGGAAGATCGTCCGAAACGGGATAACAGCCGTGTGGTAATTTCCGGTTCCTTCTGTGAGCAACCGCCGCTCAACCTGATCAAATCCATTGAAATGTCAGGCTGTTATGTGGTGGATGATGATTATATGCTGGTCAATCGCTGGTTTACCAAAGAAGTTCCCACAGACGGCGATCCTATTCAGGCCCTGTCCTATACCTTCCTTGAAGCATCGGTCAAAATGCCGTCCTGCTTTGAGCCGAATGAGGATATCAAAGGTCTGTTCCTGGTGGATACCGTTAAAGAGAATAACGCGGAAGGCGTGATTTTCGCCGCAACCAGCTTTTGCGATCCCGCCCTGCTGGAACGGCCCATCCTTCAGGACGTGCTGAATGATGCGGACATTCCACACATCAGCTTCAAATATGCTGAAAACACCGGACAGATGCAGCCCATTCGTGAACAGGCTGGCACCTTTGCCGATTCGATCAAACTCTGGAGTTAATATTATGAGCGCACAGTTAAGAAAACCATCAACCGATGTGCAAAAAGACGCCTCCATGGCCAAACAAAAGGCCATGATAGACAGCAATTTTGACCGCCTCGGAAATGTAAAGAACTCCGGCGAAAAAGTGTCCTATACTTTTGTGCCCGGCAATCTGAATGAACTGATCATGTGCTTTGACATGGTCGGCAATTACCCCGAAATCAACGCCATTCAAAACGGCCTGCGCAAAAAATCAGGCGGCCTGATTATGGAAGCCGAGAAATGGGGCCATTCCGAAGATGTCTGTACCTATGTGAAGGCGGATATTGGCATGATGCGCAAAGGCAATATTGGCCCCACAGGTCAACCGATCCCGGAACCGGATATTCTGATGCTCAGCTATACGGGTTGCTATACTTTCCTGAAATGGTTTGAGCTTCTGCGCCATGAATATAAATGTGAAACTGCTATGCTTCATGTGCCTTATACCGGTGATGGTGTGATTACCAAAGCCATGACCGATTATGTGGTCAAGCAGCTCAAAGAAGAAGTTATCCCGAAATATGAGAAAGTCAGCGGCGTTAAATTTGACATTGACCGCCTTAGGGAAAATCTGGCGTATTCCGCCAAAGCCGAAGATGATTTTGTCTGGGTTCTGGAATCAGCCAAGCACAAACCCTCGCCCATTGATGCCTATTTTGGCGGCATCTATTACATTGGCCCTATCTTCACTGCTTTTAGAGGAACGGAACTGGCCGTGGATTATTACAAAACTCTGCGCGCCGAAATCGAAGAACGTATCCGTAAAGGTCAGGGGCCGATTACGCCCGAAGGGGAAATGAAGAACGAGAAATACCGTATCGTCACCGAAGGTCCGCCCAATTACACCAGCATGCGTGAATTCTGGAAAATGTTCTATGACGAAGGCGCGGTTGTGGTCGCCAGTACCTATACCAAGGTGGGCGGCACCTATGATTTCGGTTTCCGTCATGACCCGTCGCGGCCACTGGAAAGCCTCGCCGAATATTGCATGCATTGCTATACCAACCGCAATCTGCCGGAACGGACACGGATGCTGGAAAGCTATATCAATGACTTTGAGGCTGACGGCCTACTGATCAATTCCATCAAGAGCTGCAACAGCTTTGCCGCCGGCGAATTGATGATGATGCGCGAAGTTGAAAAACGGACAGGCAAACCCGCCGCCTTCGTTGAAACCGATCTTGTTGATCCGCGCTATTTCTCCGCCGCGAACGTCAAGAACCGTCTGGAAAGCTATTTCCAGATGATTGATCAAAAACGTCGTGCGGGCGTATAAGGAAAAGGAAAAACAGATGAAATGTTTTATTGGAATTGACCTCGGATCGACAACCACCAAAGCGGTTATCATGACAGAGGATAAAGAAATCATCGGGCGCGGGATCACCAATTCCCGCTCAAACTATGACACCGCCAGCCGGGTGGCAAAGCAGGAGGCCATGATTGATGCCCGCTTTACCCTGCTGCGCCGCAAACTGGACAGCAATGACAAGCTGAAAGACAATCAGGATGTATTCCTTAATGATCTGGAGCGGAATTTCCGCCGGGAACAGTTTGTTGAACAGCTTGATGACCTGCAAGGCACCTGCCTGCGTAGTGCCGAGGGCGAGCGTTTTAACGACGTTCGGGGCGTTTTGACAGAAGTCTTGAGCAGTGTATTCGACAACCTGCGGGAAGAATCCCTGGCGCTTTATGCCAAGGGGGCCACCCGCAAGTCCGACTTCTTCCGCGATATTGCCGGCGGACGGTTCCTGACCCTGTCCGAGGAAATATCAAAGGAAGCGGGCCTCAGCTATGATTTTGCCCTTAATGTTTACGATAAATCCATTATTGAAGTTGAAAACAGGCCACCAGACGGAAATCTAGAAGAAAAATTTCTCAATGGTCTGCGTCATTTAATTGACGAATCTCCGGAACTGGGCATCCGTTTTGAGGATGTGCAAGGACCCGTTACAGAGACTCTGGGGGTTAATCTGGAAGAAACCTTTACCGTCGGCACCGGATATGGCCGCGTGCGCCTGCCCTTCCCCAAGGACCATATCCGGTCCGARATTCTCTGTCACGGCCTGGGCGCTCATATGATGTATGCAGACACCCGAACGGTGTTGGATATTGGCGGACAGGATACCAAATCCATTCAGGTGGATGCCAACGGCGTTGTGGATAATTTTCAGATGAATGACCGCTGCGCGGCAGGTTGTGGCCGCTATCTTGGCTATATCGCCGATGAAATGAACATGGGCCTGCATGAGCTTGGTCCCATCGCCATGAAATCCACCAAGGCGGTTAAGATCAATTCAACCTGCACCGTGTTTGCCGGGGCGGAATTGCGCGACCGGTTGGCCCTTGGCGAAAARCGKGAGGATATTCTGGCCGGACTTCAYCGGTCAATCATCCTGCGGGCYATGTCGATCATTGCCCGTTCCGGCGGTATTACCGACCAATTCACCTTTACCGGCGGCGTGGCCAAGAAYGAGGCGGCGGTGAAAGCCCTGCGCGARCTGGTCAAGGAAAACTACGGYGACGTAACCATCAATATTGAYCCTGATTCAATTTACACYGGCGCATTGGGCGGCTCTGARTTTGCCCGCCGCGCRGTAATGGAGGCTTAAAATGGCATTAACAGTAGGCATTGACGTAGGGACAGGGGCGGTGAAAACAGCGCTGTTCGAATTCAACGGCGATCAGATCAACTGGATCGACAAACAAACTGACCGGATCAGAAACCGGGAGCCCTTCAARCTGGCTGAGGCCGCTTATGACCATCTGCTGGAAAAGCATGGCTATAYCCGCGATGATRTRGATTATMTAGCCACCACRGGCGATGCGGAAAACATCCCCTATTCCACCGGTCACTTTTATTCCATGACCACGCACGCGCGCGGTGCACTCTATCTGAACCCGGATGCCCGCTCCCTGATGGATATTGGTGCCCTGAACGGCAAGGCTATCAGCATGGACAGCAGGGGCAAGGTGCTGAAATACAAAATGACCAGTCAATGTGCGTCAGGTTCTGGCCAGTTTCTGGAAAATATCGCCAGATACCTTGGCATTGGACAGGACGAGATTGGTGAGCTGAGCCAGAAAGCCGATAACCCCGAAGTGGTATCGGGCATTTGCGCCGTGCTGGCGGAAACCGATGTGATCAACATGGTGTCACGCAGTATTTCAGCGGAGAATATCCTCAAAGGCATCCATATATCAATGGCGGCACGCCTGATCAAGCTGCTCAAATCGCTGAAAGTCACCGAAGGCATAGTGATGTGCACGGGAGGTCTCGCCCTCGACACCGGTCTGGTTCTGGCCCTGAATGAAGCCATGGCAAAGAACAAGATGGATATGCCGGTTGTATCGCACGAAGACTCCATTTATGCCGGTGCCATCGGGGCCGCTATCTGGGGCGCTTTCCGCCATGAGAAACTGGCAGAACTTGAAAATATGGCCAAAGCATCTTGAACAAAAGGAAATATGAAAGGATAATATCATGGCTTTAATGATCGTAGAAGCTTGCACCGCCTGTGATGCCTGTGAGCCGGTTTGCCCCAATGAAGCAATCAAGGCGGGGGATCCCATGTATATAATCGACCCCTTCAAATGCACCGAATGTGTTGGCGCGGATGACGAGCCGCAATGCGTTCTTGCCTGTCCCGATGAGGCGATTATCCCAAATCCCGAATTTGTGGAAAGTGAAGACGACCTACAGGCAAAATATGATGCGCTGAATTAAAAAATTTATCGCCCTGAATAGTTACCGAATATAAAGACTTATTATTTATATTCTGATTTAACCAACGGAAAATCAGGAGCAAGTCTTATGGAGTATGTAATATTGGACGACTTTGAGGCCAAAAAGCTTCAGGAAAAGGTAAATGACTGTATTAAAGAAGGCTACCGGCCCATTGGCGGAATTTCAGCCATAAATCAAAAAGACGGTTTCATCGAATATCTGCAATCCATGGTCAAAGTCGCCGATTAAATCATATGGCCTTTGTGAATGACAGACTTTGTGCAAGCCCAAAGCCGTTATTCTGCAAAAAACCCTGCAAAGCCAACTGGTTCACCCCGACCTCTGTCCGTACCCGGTCCGTCCTCAGAACCGTAAGATTGGCCATAAGCTGAGATAACAGGGCGCTGCCCACATTCTTATGGGCATATCCCGGATCAACACCCAATGTGTCAATGATGGCAGAGGGTTCAGTCTGGCCGAATTCACCAAAATCAACCCGTGCCATGACAAAACCAACCACATGATCATCAAGTTCAGCAACCAGCGAAACCCGGATGCCGGATTCCAGTAAAATTTCATCCATTTTGCGCTCGTAATAGGAGGTGCGGTCATAGCCCATGATTTTACTATCAATTTTGATGATTGCCGCCAGGTCTTGCTGTTGCAGGCTGCGGCAGGGAACTTGATCCCGGGACAGAGCCCCACTGTCATCACCGGAGGGATCACTAAAATCTATTTCCAGGGGTTCATCATCATCTTCCACAACCACCCTGTCCATATAGTCTGCTTTGCGCTCATAAATAAAACGCGGGGCCAGTTGAAATCCGGCTGCCGCAAAGAAATGCAGTATATTCTGATCGGACCAGTCGGCCTGACTGCGAATTTCATGAATATCTTTTTTCTGGATAATCGCTGTCAGCTCATTCATCAGGTGACGGCCAATGCCGCGCCCCTGCATCTCACTGCTCACTCCAATATCATCAACCACCGCAACTGTCTCCTCGCCGCCGAACGCCCCCTGTTGGAGCCGCGCCAGAAGATAACCCTGCATATTTCCATTATGTTCATAGGCAATATAAACAAACTGTTTTGGCTTTTTCAAGGCCGCAGAAACACGCTTTTCAAAGAAATCTTTCCGCGAACGGCCCGTGTTGTTTTCATCTATTTCGATAACACGCGGCAGATCATCCGCCACCAGTGGCCTCATTTGTCCGTCAAAGTCAGTCATTATAAATCCTCCATCTCTCAAATTTTTATCAGCGCATCTCTGAATATGTCATCATCAGTGCCGCGTCCTCGTCTTCTTCAACAATATCTTCCAGCATGGGCAGCAGGGCCATTTCCTCTTTCTGGATATGGGAAATCATCCGCTCTATCAACTCCACACCACTCAGGCGAAACTGAACCCATGACGCCGCCACAAACCCGTCGCTGCGTGCGGCTTTTGCCAATTCGGATAATAAATTCCCCAAGGGCAAAATCACCCCATGCTCCCCGGTCAGGATCATACTGATCGGACTGTCACCCATGGCATCCAGCAAAGGAAAAAGCTTTTCTTCCTCAAAGGCAAAATGGTTTTTCACATCACATTCCACAAGATTGATAATATCCCCGAGAAGGGATGTTATCTCCGGATTGTCATGGCCGGGGGTTTTCTTTGGCCCGTGTTTCTGAAATACCCCCTCAAGTCTTTCCAGAACAGCAATCGTGGCAAGATGTTCATCATGAAGGGTACGGGTAATCTGACGGTCAAAGGAAAACATGGGGCTCTCTTGTCTTTTAATATGGTATTTTGGTACTGTAATACTTATTTAGAGAGAAAGCAACTGAAAATATGCAGATAAAATCCCCCTGTACCTTACGGCTTTACAGATTGATTCTGTATCATATGACGTGTGATAATGAACAGATAATACAGCAAAGCCGCCGCGCCGATAAATCCAGCCCCTGCCCCGATTTTTATGACCATACCCATATCAAGAATAACCCCAAGCGCTACAAAAAATAGCCCGCCCAGATGCCCAACAGCATTAACCACAAGAAACCTCTCGTCCGCCATGGCGGAGGCCAGCATGGGAATACCGCCACTGCCGGAGGTATGCATACTGCTCAGAAACGGAATAATCCTTTGCAAAATACCTGTGAGGAAGGTCAGTAGCCATCCAAGTATGGCCCATACCGCAAAAAGAGTATGACCATTTTCAGGCCAGTAATCCATCAAACCGGCAACGCCCCAGATGATGGTAAGGAGCAGCATGACCCACCCCGCCCGAATGAGCAGAAACGGCACCCCGAGCCGCTTTCTCATCCGCGCCCTGTAAGTCCCCGCCATACCATAAAGATAACAACCAACCCCGGCCATCGCCAAAACCGCACCCACCAGCGAAACCACCAGAAGGTGAGTATTTATACCCGTCAGAATCATAATAATCGCCACCATATTGCAGGCTATAGACAGACGACCAAGCTTTTCCGGTGGCGCCGGGGCCAGCGCAAACATCGGCACCAGTATGTAAGAAAACCCCATGGCAAGCAGACTCATAAAACCAAAGACAGCCAATATGAAGTGACTTAAAGCAATAGTTAAATGATCCTCTATAATGCCATGTTCCATATCTATTATTAATAAGATACCAAGCAGAACAAGCCCCAGAAGGGACAGCATTGCCGCCCAGCAATGGGCCATAATAGCCCCCATGCCCTTAACCCCGCGAATATTATCTATAATCAGGTAAAAGAATATCAAAAGTCCAATGCCGGCTATAACCGCACCTACCATCATCCCCATATGCCAGCTTGCAAACATGGCATAAGTCAGCAGCATAAATCCCGGAATATAAATCCATGACAACAGGCGGCATACCCAGAATCCTGTGAAGGCTTTGCGTGTCGCCACCGAAAGAAGCTGTAATGATGCCCCGATCACCGTCATGGTAAGCACCCCCAGTGTGGCCATATGAATCATGGCCAGCACCGGGCCACTGCCAATCATATAGCTGGTCAAATCCTCGGCATTAAAAAACAGCGCCACCCAGAACAACAGATAAAAAACCAGCGCCGCCATGAAGAAGCGGAACGGAATAGACGGCGGCAAAAGCCGGCCACTGGCCCCCGACAGAAACCTTGTCCCGATCATGCTTTATGTCCTTTTTGTAATTTCAACCCTGAGCCCGTCATCCCTTTCCTCCAATACCTGCGCCTGCCAGTTTCGCTCCACAAGCTCCGGGTAAAGATAAACAGGGTTGCGCATGAGGCGTACAATAAATTTATCTCCCGCTTTGCCACTTTCAATCACTTTCAAAATGGCAATCATGGGATTTGGTGGCTCCAGCCCGCGCAAATCCATTTCCAGCACACCATCCTGCCGATATAGGGGAAAGGCTGGCAAATCAGAAAGATTCGGAAGGTCAGGGAGCTTTGCCCCATCCTGCTTCTTAAAAAACACCTGCCAATGTTTGGGCGATAGCGGAACGGCGTGACTGGCATATCCCCTGCCCGTCAGCATCCGGCGCAAAGGCAGCGGATCAAATGGGGCTTCGATCAACAGAATATCTTGTACTGCCAGCAGTTCCACCTTGGCCAGTATCTGTTCCAGTGGGTCATCCCCTCGCGCCAGTATGGGCCGCACGTCCATGCGCATACAGTCATCTTCATTAAGATCAGCAAACCAATCCGGCGGCATTTCACCTGTCATATCTTTCCTTCGCCAACAAAGTCTTGAAGGTAGCACAATGAATTGGTATTGTAATGCGTAATTCACATTTAAAAAGAAAACCACTCAGGGAAATATATAAGCACAAATGGCAAAAATTAATGAATTTAACGCCGAAAACGACATCACAGTCCGTAGTGCCGATGGTGGCGACCTGTCGCGTATAATTGCTCTGGACGGGCAGATCAGCGGCATTACCAAGCCGGAATACTGGCAGGAATCCTTTCGCCGTTTTGGCGGACTTCAGGACGGCCGTCATTTTCTGGTGGCGGAAAAGAAAAGCCTTATCGTGGGTTTCATCATCGGAGAAATCCGGGCCTGGGAATTTGGCTCACCGCCCGGTGGCTGGGTCTTTTCGCTGACCGTGGACCCGGATACCCGTCTTTGCGGAGTCGCAACAATGATGTTTGACACCATCTGTCAATGTTTCCGGCAGGCCGGGGTCAACAAAGTACATACCATGACCGACAGGGATAACATCACCGTCATGTCCTTCTTCCGCGCTCAGGGCATGATGGCGGGCAGCACAATCCCCCTCGAAATGGATTTAACCGAACCGGGATCCCCGTCATGAAACTGCAAAGATCAAGTCGCCTCGCGCTTTATTCCGTTCTTGAACTGGCCTCCCGCCCCGATGAACAATTATCCGCCTCTGGCATTGCGGCGAAATTCGATGTTTCGCTCAACCATCTGGCAAAGGTGTTGCGTGATCTGGGCCGGGCAAGAATGGTCGAAGCCGTGCGCGGGGCTGGCGGCGGTTACCGCTTTTGCGGCAATGCCCGCCGCACGACCCTGAAAGACGTGGTGGAAATCTTCGAACCGATCACCCTTCACGATGCCGGGGGATTTGAGCCGGGCGACAAAACCGATTTCGGCACGTCGCTGGCGGTGGTGTTGGGTGAAATAGATGACATCGCCGTGGCCACACTGGATTCCATCACCATCGAAACCATGCTGAAACTCACCAGCAGGGTTCAGCGGCAGGCAGGTTCTTTTTAATTTAGGGGGATAACTCCCCCGTGCTCACGCACTCCCCCTCCTCGTATTAACTCGGGCGGCC
>NVVY01000037.1 GCA_002749135.1 Alphaproteobacteria bacterium
TCTTTTTGCCGTCTGTTCGCAGCCTCCAGAAAACGAAAGGCAATATCCCCGGTGCCGCCCGCCACATCCAATAGCTTCATACCTGCCGTGGGCCGCAGAACCCGGATCATGTCATTCTTCCACAGGCGGTGCAGGCCGCCGCTCATCACATCATTCATGATGTCATATTTTTGGGCCACGCTGTCAAATACATTGCGAACCAGACCCTGTTTTGAGTCTTTGTCCACGGTCTTGAAACCGAAATGGGTGGTTTCTTGTGAATTATCTTTTATCATGCCGGGCAACATAAACCACTGGCCCATGCTGTACCAGTATTTATTTTGATGATGAGAGAGAAGTTATGCCCGAACTGCCCGAAGTCGAGACCGTGAAGAATGGCATCATTCCCTTGCTGGCCGGGCGGCGGCTGGTACGGGTCATTCAGCGGCGGGATAAATTGCGTATTCCCCTGCCCGATAATTTCGCCGAACGGCTGCGGGGGCGGCGCATAGAGCAGATCACCCGTCGGGCGAAATATCTGTTGTTTCATCTGGACGGGGCGGAAATTCTGATCTGTCATCTGGGCATGTCGGGCAAGATGACGCTGGTGGCGGCCCGGGACCGCCTGACGCCGGATAAATTTGAAAAACATGATCATATCATTYTGGAATCGGACCGCCATGATCTGGTGATTTTCAATGACCCGCGCCGTTTCGGGCTTATGACCTTATGTSCGGCRGRGGAGCTGGACCAGCATGCCCTGTTTCGCCATATGGGGCCGGAGCCTCTGGGTAATGAATTTAACGGRGATTATTTGCGCGGCAAGACCAAAAAAAGCCGTTCTCCGGTCAAAAACCTGTTGCTGAATCAGCGAGTCGTTGTTGGTTTAGGCAATATATATGTTTGTGAGGCCCTGTTTCTGGCCGGAATTTCACCGAAAAAAAAGGCCTGTGATCTGAGCGATGRTGAGGTGGAAAATCTGGTGCCGATTATCCGGGATGTCCTGCAACGGGCGATYRAGGCCGGGGGCTCAACCCTCAAGGATTATGCGCATGTGGATGGAGAACTGGGGTATTTCCAGCATGAATTCCGCGTCTATGGCCGGGCGGGWGAGGCCTGCCTCAAAGCAGGTTGCGRCGGYGAAATTACCCGGATYATTCAAAGCAACCGGTCGACATTTTATTGTCCCCGCTGTCAGGATTAGCTATYCTGCCCCCATGCTATTTGCCGCAAAATCRCCTGTGAGGATTGCTGCCTTGCTGTTGCTGGCTCTTTTCGGGGCCGCGCAGGCCATGGCGGCGGATCCGCCGCGCCTGCTGTCTGATCTGGATATTCCGCTGATGCCGGGCTTTGTGGAAGAGGGTGACAGCCGGGTGGTCTTTGACACGCCGCAGGGACGGATTATAGAAGTGCKRGCCACGGGACAGCARRACAGGCAAAAGACCCTTGACTATTATCAGCTGTTAYTGCCGTCACTGGGCTGGCGGCGGATCGCGGGCAAGTCAGAGGACTGCGGGGCTTTCTGYCTGATGGCCCGGCGGGAGGCGGAGATATTAAARCTCACCGTCACGGAAATAAAACAGCCTTCGCACAAGACTCTGATTTACTTTTCGGTTAATCCCGAATAAAGACGGTAGCGTATAAATTAAAGGAGACGACGAGATGCCYTATGAGATGATTCTGGTTGATTGTAACAAGCCCGTGGGCCTGATCACCCTGAACCGGCCAGAGGCCATGAATGCCCTGAACGGGCAGCTTATGGATGAGCTGACGTGCGCCCTTCGTAATTTTGAGCAGGATGACGACATTCGCGCCATCGTCATCACCGGCAGTGCCAAGGCCTTTGCCGCCGGCGCCGACATCAAGGAGATGCAGGATAAAGGCTATATGGATGCCTATATGAATGACTTTATCACCGCCAATTGGGAAGAGGCCTCCCGGTGCCGCAAGCCGATCATCGCGGCGGTGGCCGGATATGCTCTGGGCGGCGGGTGTGAGCTGGCCATGATGTGTGACTTCATTCTGGCAGCGGATAATGCCAAGTTCGGCCAGCCGGAAATCAAGCTTGGGGTTATTCCCGGCGCGGGCGGGACCCAGCGGCTAACCCGTTTTGTCGGCAAGTCCAAGGCCATGGAAATGGTCCTCACRGGCCGGATGATGGATGCACAAGAAGCGGAGCGGGCCGGGCTGGTCAGCCGGGTGGTGCCGGTGGATGACCTTGTGGAAGACGCCCTGAAGACGGCACGCAAGATTGCCGACCTGTCCCTGCCGTCTGTGATGATTGCCAAGGAATGCGTCAACAAGGCCTATGAGACCACCCTGCGGGAAGGCGTTATGTTTGAACGACGGGTCTTTCATTCCCTCTTTGCCACAGAGGATCAGAAAGAAGGCATGGCGGCCTTTGCRGAAAAAAGAACCGCAAAATTCAAACATARATAAAGCCGCCGCCRARCAGGCGGGGTTTTTCGGGAAATATCTTGAAAAGCCTGTTGACCAACGGGTCGGGCATGGTTATAAGCCAGCACTTGAAATTAGATCAAAATGATTACAGCCGCTGATTCTCCTGAAGCATAGCATTCAGTAGAGAGACGGGCTTACAAAAGAAAGATATATTCCTGATGGCTAATTTGTTACAGGCAAAGAAAAGAATTCGCACCAATGCCCGGCGCGCTGAAGTAAATAAATCCCGCAAAAGCCGGATCCGTACTTTCGTCAAGAAAGTGGAAATGGCGCTGGAAAGCGGTAATGCTGATGAGGCCCGCCTGGCTCTTAAAGAAGCACAGCCCGAATTGATGCGCGGCGTGACCAAGGGTGTTCTCCACAAAAAGACCGCCTCCCGGAAAGTATCCCGTCTGGCGAAACGGGTGAAAGCCCTGTCTGCCTGAGGCGACAATCCGAATGGCCTTCGAGTCGCCCGAATGAATCCGGCGAGTCCCACATAATTATTGACCAAAAAGCGGAAGTCCATGGGCTTCGGCTTTTTTTTGGACCAAATTCAAGGCCCACAGACCGTAATATCTGATACAGCCTGCCGGGGGACATAGTGATAATATTACCACATACAAGATATGGTATATTGCTCTGTACATAGGCCATATACTGGCCATAAATAGTGCTTTTTTTCAGATGAAGTGATTGCCAGAAACCCCGCTGGCCTGTACCCTGCTTATGGCCCGATTAGGGGTTGGGCCGAATATAATATAGCGCAATGGAGTTTCAGGCAGGTTTTTATAGCGATGCCTGTGRGGTGCTTTTGTTGCTTTAAAATAAAGAGGAAAAATGCGTTGAATTACACCGGTGACGTTGCGGTTGAGGAAGTCTGGAAAATACTTGCCGAAAATGAAAAAGCCATCCTTGTGGATGTGCGCACCCAGGCGGAATGGGCTTTTGTAGGTCTGTGTGACCTGTCACAAATGAATAAGACACCGCTTTTGCTCAGCTGGCAGATTTTCCCTCAAATGAACATCAACGGGGATTTTGTGCGCACTATCGTGGATATGGATATACCAAAAGACAGCCCGCTATACTTCCTCTGCCGATCCGGGGTTCGCTCCAAAGCGGCGGCAAGTGCCATGATGGCTGAGGGCTATAGTCAATGTTTTAATATTCTGGAGGGGTTTGAGGGCGACCGGGATGCGGCGGGGCATCGGGGGACGTGCGGTGGCTGGAAGGCGGCAGGCCTGCCGTGGACCCAAAGCTAGGCGAATTTTATATTTTAGAGAATTTAGGGGTTGATAGAGATAATGACAATGGTGACAGCACCGCAGAATGAGGTCGCGGCGACGGATATGGAAGAGGACTGGTCAAGGGTTCTGGGCCGCTTGAAGGCGGAATTTGAAGACAGTGTTTTCAACAGCTGGTTCAAACCTCTGGCGCTGGTGAATATYGAGGATGGCTGCGCGGTCATGGCTGCCCCGACCCGATTTATGCGYAATTGGCTGCAATCCAATTATGCCGACCGGATCAGAAGTGCCTGGACATCCGAGAATTCCGGAGTTTCAGATATTGATTTTGTTGTCCTGTCCGGATTCTCCAAAGGGGGCGCRGGCACTGAGGCGGCGGAGGTCCAAAAACCGAGGGCCAGCGCGGTGCGGTCAAAAGAAAGCGAGTTCGGTGCGCCGCTGGACCCGCGTTTTACTTTTGACAGTTTCATCGTGGGCAAATCCAATGAGCTGGCCTATGCGGCGGCCCGGCGGGTGGCGGAAAACAAGGAAGTGCATTTTAACCCCTTGTTCCTTCATGGGGGCGTCGGGCTGGGCAAGACCCATTTGATGCATGCCATCGCCTGGGCCAATAAGGAACGTTTCCCGGACCGGCGGGTGGTCTATCTGTCCGCTGAACAATTCATGTATCAGTTCATCACCTCCATCCGCTATAAGGACACCATGTCTTTCAAGCAGAAATTCCGTTCTGTTGACCTGTTGATGATTGATGACCTGCAATTCATCGCCAATAAACAATCCACCCAGGAAGAATTTTTCCATACCTTCAATACCCTCATTGACCATAGCCGTCAGGTGGTGATCTCGGCGGATCGATCGCCCACCGATATGGAAGGAATTGAAGAACGTATCCGTTCCCGACTTGGCTGGGGCCTTGTGGCGGATATTCATCCTACGGAAYATGAACTGCGTCTGGGCATCTTGCAGCAAAAGGCCAACAAGGTGCCCGAAGTGGACATCAGCCTGTCGGTGCTGGAATTTCTGGCCCGGCGGATCACCTCCAACGTGCGGGAGCTTGAGGGCGCCTTAAACCGCATGATCGCCCATGCGACCCTGATCGGGCGCGAGGTGACGCTGGAAATGACCCAGGAAGTATTGCAGGATTTGCTGCGCGCCAATGTGCGGCGGGTCAGCATAGATGAAATCCAGCGCCGGGTGGCCGATTATTTCAATATTCGCCTGTCTGACCTGCTGTCGGCCCGGCGCGCCCGTCAGGTGGCYCGGCCTCGCCARGTGGCCATGTATCTGGCCAAACAGCTGACCGCAAAATCTCTGCCCCATATTGGCCGTCAGTTCGGCGGRCGGGACCATACCACGGTCATGCATGCGGTTAAACGCATCGATGAATTGCGCCTGGCTGACAGTGATCTGGAAGAAGATATCCAGCATCTCGAACGCATATTCGGCACCTGAGTCCCCATTTTTTTGCTTGTCTGATTCTGATGGCGCGACTCGGCACCCATCTCCAAAAAAACCTTTGAACCCGCCCGTCAATATGCTAGGGTCAGGACCAGTTATTTATGTCTGGATTACAAGATTAAGAAGCGCGAAAAAATATGAAGCTTACTATAGAACGAAGTGCGTTGTTAAAGTCACTGGGACACATTCAGAGTGTGGTKGAAAAACGTAATACCATTCCGATTTTATCCAATGTTCTGCTGGATTGTGAGGGCGGTCAGCTGAATATGGCGGCCACGGACCTTGACCTGGCGATTTCGGAAACCGTTGCGGCGGAGGTGGCCATGGCGGGGGGAATTACCGCCCCGGCCCATACCCTCTATGACATCGTGCGCAAGTTGCCTGACGGATCACAGGTCGAACTGGCTTATGACAATGACAGCGAGCGGCTGACCATCAGCGCGGGCCGGTCCCGCTTCACCCTGTCGTGCCTGCCCAGAGAAGATTTCCCGGTCATGTCAGAGGGCGATCTGCCTCATAGTTTCGAGGCCCCGGCGGCCAACCTGAAGCGGCTGATTGACAAAACCCGCTTTGCGGTCTCTACCGAAGAAACCCGTTATTACCTGAACGGCATATATCTGCATGTGGCCAGAGATGATGAGGACGGGGCGGTCTTGCGCGGGGTGGCTACCGATGGTCACCGGCTGGCCCGGTTCGATATGGCACAGCCAGAGGGGCTGGAAGATATGCCGGGAGTGATTGTGCCCCGCAAGGCGGTGGGTGAATTGCGCAAGCTGGTGGATGAATATGAGGGCGACATCAAGGTGTGCCTGTCCGAAACCAAAATCCGCTTTACCTTTGCCGATATTGTGCTGACGTCAAAGCTYATTGACGGCACATTCCCCGATTACAGCCGGGTTATCCCCGAAGGYAATGACAAGATACTGGAAATCGGCAGTAGTAAATTTGCCGAAGCYGTAGACCGGGTATCGACCATTTCAACGGAAAAAACCCGTTCCATCAAATTATCAATAAGCGCGGGCAACCTGCGCCTGTCGGTCAATAGCCCGGATCAAGGCACCGCCAAAGAGGAGCTTGAGGTCAGCTATAGCGCAGAAGATATGGAAATCGGATTTAATTCCCGTTATCTGCTGGATATTCTGAGCCAGATAGAAGGCGATCTGGTGCAGGTGGTTCTGGCCGATTCCGCATCACCAACCATCTTGCGGGACGTAAGTGATGACGGCGCGCTCTATGTCTTGATGCCCATGAGAGTTTAAGGATCTGTTCTGACACAGCTCAAAAAAATAAAGCCCCATGACCTGCGGCAGGGGGCGTCTGTTTCGATYCTGGACCCGCGCGGGCTGGCCCGAAGATCTTTTCGGGTGCCTGWGCTTTATGTGGACCGCCTTCATTTAACGGACTTCAGGTGCTACCGTCATATGACGCTGACACCGGGGGCAAAATCCGTGGTGCTGACCGGACCCAACGGGGCGGGCAAGACCAATATTCTGGAGGCCCTGTCCTTTCTGTCGGCGGGCCGTGGCCTGCGCGGGTGCAAGCTGTCAGACGTTAGCCGTCACAATACAGACCGGCCCAATTGGGCGGTGGCGGCGCGGCTGGAAACGCCGGACGGGACGGTTAATCTGGGTACAGGGCTTGAGGCTGTATCGGACGGTGATCTCACGGTTAAAGACAAGCGGGTGGTGCGCATTGACGGCGAAAACGGGGCCAGACCGGCGGCGTTCGGCGATATTCTGCAAGTGTCATGGCTGACCCCGCAAATGGACCGTTTGTTCATAGAGGCCCCGTCYGGACGGCGGCGTTTTCTGGACCGGATTGTGGCCAATTTTCACGGCGCTCATCTGCGTGAGGTCAATGCTTTTGAGCGGGTAATGCGGGAAAGAAACCGTATTCTGRCCGATGGTATGGGCGATGCGTCCTGGCTGGATGCGCTRGAAGGCCGGATGGCCGAACATGGGGTCGCCGTGGCGGCGGCGCGGCTGGATGCTCAGGCGCGGCTGGCAGGCGCCATAGAGGACAGCCGGTCATCTTTCCCCCGGGCCATTCTGGCGCTGGATGGACTGCTGGAAAATGGCCTGTCAGAGGGCCGGCCAGCGTTGGCGGTCGAGGATGATTTCCGTAAAATCCTCAAAGACAACCGGGCGCAGGACAGCCACCGGGGCCGGGCCGATGCCGGGCCGCACAAGACRGACCTGCTGGTTACCCATCGGGACAAGAATATGCCCGCCGCCCTCTGTTCAACGGGGGAGCAGAAGGCGTTGCTGATCGGCATTACGCTGGCCAGCGCGCGGATTACAGAAAGTGTTTTCGGGGCGGCGCCCCTGTTGTTGCTGGATGAGGTCGTGGCCCATCTGGACAGCGTGCGACGYCTGTCTYTATTTGACGAGCTGGCGACCCTTGGGGCGCAGGTATGGCTCACAGGAACGGACAGGCTGTTATTTGACGACCTTGACGGGCGCGTACGTGCTTACCGGGTTGACAATAACAGCGTGATTGAAGAATGATTTTTTTAAGGGACAGATTATATGTCTGATGAAACAGAGATGAAAGACGCCAGTCAGGGCGCGGAAGAATATGGCGCAGATTCCATCAAGGTGCTCAAAGGCCTTGATGCGGTGCGCAAACGTCCGGGCATGTATATTGGCGATACSGAGGAYGGGTCGGGCCTGCATCATATGGTGTTTGAGGTATCRGAYAATGCCATTGATGAATCGCTGGCGGGCTATTGCGAYCTTGTTCTGGTGTCCATGAATCCRGATGGCTCTATYTCTGTGACCGATAATGGCCGGGGTATTCCGGTGGGCATTCATGAGGAAGAAGGGGTTTCMGCGGCGCAGGTCATCATGACACAGCTGCATGCGGGCGGTAAATTTGACAGCAACAGCTATAAAATTTCCGGCGGYCTGCAYGGGGTCGGRGTATCGGTGGTCAACGCCTTATCGGACTATCTGGAATTGCATATCTGGCGCAATAACAAGGAACATTTCATGCGCTTTGAAAATGGCGATGCGGTGGATGACCTTGTGGTGATCGGCGATGCGGTGGGTAAGACCGGGACCATGGTAACCTTCCTGCCCGCCACTTCGACCTTTGGCGACATCAGCTTTGACTTTGACAAGCTGGTCCATCGCTTTCGGGAGCTGGCGTTCCTGAACAGCGGCGTTCGGATTATCATTCAGGATAACCGTCATGCGGAAAAGCAGGAAGTAGAGCTTTATTATGAGGGCGGCATCACCGCCTATGTAGCCTATCTGGACCGTAGCAAGGCGGCGCTGATCCCGCAGGCCATCACCATCAGCGGCGAAAAGGATGACATTCTCTTTGAATGCGCCCTGCAATGGAATGACAGCTATCATGAAAATGTCATGTGCTTTACCAATAATATTCCGCAACGGGACGGYGGTTCCCATCTGGCGGGCTTTCGGGCRTCCCTGACCMGGACCATCAATAATTACGCCAATGAAACCGGCATTGCCAAGCGGGAGAAAGTCTCTATCAGCGGTGATGACAGCCGCGAAGGGCTAACGTGCGTTTTGTCCGTAAAAGTCCCGGACCCCAAATTTTCTTCTCAAACRAAAGACAAGCTGGTCTCATCCGAGGTGCGCCCGGTGGTGGAAAGTCTGCTGAATGAAAAGCTCAGTGCATGGTTTGAGGAACACCCGCAGGAAGCCAGAATAATCATCGGCAAAATTGTTGAGGCCGCCGCCGCCCGCGAGGCTGCGCGCAAGGCCCGGGAACTCACCCGGCGCAAGGGCGCGCTGGATATATCCTCCCTGCCCGGCAAGCTGGCCGATTGTCAGGAACGTGATCCGGCCAAGTCAGAATTGTTTCTGGTGGAAGGGGACAGTGCGGGCGGTTCGGCCAAACAGGGCCGGTCGCGGAAAAATCAGGCGATTCTGCCGCTGAAGGGTAAAATCCTCAATGTGGAGCGGGCGCGGTTCGACCGTATGCTTGGCTCACAGGAAATCGGCACCCTGATCACCGCCATGGGCACCAGCATCGGGCGCGAGGATTTCAATATTGAAAAACTGCGCTATCACAAGATCATCATCATGACCGATGCGGATGTGGACGGGGCCCATATCCGGACCCTGTTGCTAACGTTTTTCTTTCGTCAAATGCCGGAGTTGATCGAACGGGGTCACCTGTATATCGCTCAGCCGCCGCTCTATAAAATCAGCCGGGGCAAGTCGGAAGTTTACCTGAAAGACGATGCTTCTCTGGAGGACCATCTGGTTCAACAGACCTTGGATGAAATGGTCCTGCGCCTGTCAGACGGCAGCCAGATTGCCGGAAATGACCTGCGCGACCTTGTGGATACGGTGCGCAAGATCAACCGGATCCTGGCTCATGTGCCAAGTCGCTATAATCAGGAACTGGTGGAGGAACTGGCCCTGGCCGGGGCCTTGAATCCGGCAACCCTTGAGGACGAAGCCCGGGCAACCGAGGCCATTTCAAATGCGGCGGTGCGCATGAATATGAAAGCGACCGAGGGCGAGGATACCTGGGCCGGGCAGATAGACAATGAGGGTGACGGTATCACTTTCACTCAGGAAATTCGCGGCATCAAGGATGTTTACCACATCGATAATGCCTTTATCAATTCCGCCGAGGCCCGGGCCTTAAGCGAGGTCATGATTGACCGGCGCGATGTTTTTTCTGCTACTTCCACCATCAGCCGCAAGGATGATATTCACGATATTAACCTGCCCAGCGATCTGATGAAACTGGTGCTGGCTTATGGTCGTAAGGGACAGTCCATTCAGCGCTATAAGGGGCTTGGTGAAATGAATCCGGAACAGCTTTGGGAAACCACGCTGGACCCCGAGGCCCGTACCCTGCTTCAGGTAAAGATTGACCATGCGGACACGGCAGACGAAATTTTCACCAAGCTCATGGGMGAYGTGGTSGAACCGCGCCGRAAGTTCATTCAGGATAACGCGCTCAATGTGGCCAATCTGGATGTCTGACCTTTAACGGAAAAAATCGCTGTGCATAATGGCTTCTGCGGTGCCGATGTTGCAGGCCATGGGCAGATCATAGACGATGGCGAGGCGCGTCAAGGCCTTGACATCCACATCATGGGGCATGGGGCTTAACGGGTCGACAAAAAAGATCATGGCATCCAGTTTTCCCTCGGCAATCATCGCGCCGATCTGCTGATCACCGCCAAGCGGGCCGCTTTTGAGCCGGGTCAGGTCAAGGTCGGGATAGGCCGCCAGCAAACGCCCGCCGGTGGTGCCGGTGGCAAACAGGGCGGCCTTGTGAAATATATCAGGATATTTTCCGACCCATTCCACCAGCGCATCTTTTTTGGCATCATGAGCGACAAGAGCAATAGAAAGATTTTTCATAAATGTGATCTTTGTTGTTAAACAGATCACTTATGCCCGATCAGCAGGCCCCGGTCAATTTATCTGCCTGYCGGGTTTATTTATGRCTGTCCTTGCTGAATTCTTCCTCATGRAGCCATGCGGCATGTTTCTGGGTTTTCTTGGATTTKGTCCAGTCAATRAGCATYTGCGGCGCAATATCGTGAAGCYTTTTCATTTCTTCTGCGGTGGCGGTATCATAGGCCAGCTCTAAACGRTGACCATCGGGGTCACGGAAATAGATGGAYTGGAAAATATGATGATTTGTCGGMCCGACAACCTCTATGCCATCCGCTTCCAGCTTCTCTTTTGCCGCCATCATGGTGGCCTCATCCTCTACCTTAAARGCGATATGCTGTACCCAGTCCGGCGTGTTGGGGTCAAAAGCCATRTCCGGGGAATTGGGAATTTCAAAAAAGGCCAGAATATTTCCCGCCCCTGCATCCATGAATAAATGCATATAGGGGTCAGGCTCGCCGGTGGACGGCACYTTGTCCTCTGAAATKGCCAGCACAAAATCCATRTCCAGATATTTCTGGTAAAATTCAACGGTTCTTTTGGCATCCATACAGCGATAGGCCACATGGTGRATTCTTKTYAATGTCATGRTCWGSRCTCCTTTATTTAAGAYATRAAATGATAATAGTTTCAYTTGTAACTAAAGTCAAGCTGTAAAATATAACCCCCTTCGGCTTGTCATCCTGCGGGGGATATTTTATGGTCCCCTACCTGGGGACAAGGAGAGGTAATGACGGATAATTCCAAAGACAGGGGATCACAGAAAAAGGGGCTGTCCAGACAGTCGGCCCGTAAAAAAGCATATGGTAAAAAGATAACCATYGAAGACCCCTATGTGGAAAAGAAAACCCAAAGCAAGAAAAAAAGCAAAAGCCGYCGTAAAAAAATTRCCCAGGTCAGCGGGGCCAAGGCGCCGCGTACCGGGTTGAGAAAACTGATTTACCGGACGATGGTKGGGCTGATCTGGCTCTTTATCCTGATGGTACCGGTAGTGATTTATTACGCCCATGACCTGCCGAATATTTCCGATATTAAACAGAAAACTGGCCGRTCAACGGTGATGGTCATGGACCGGAACGGGTCTATGTTGGCCACTTACGGCGATGTCTATGGGGATTGGCTGGATTATGGGGAAATCCCGCAAAATCTGGTGCAGGCCGTTATTGCCACAGAAGACAGGCGGTTTTTTGATCATTACGGGGTGGATTTCCGGGGAATTCTCCGGGCCTTGATCAAAAATATCGCCAGCCGCAGTGTGGCCGAGGGCGGTAGCACCATTAGCCAGCAATTGGCGAAAAATCTTTTCCTGTCCGCYGATAAAACCATYAARCGCAAGATTCAGGAATTATTRCTGGCCAACTGGCTGGAGCTTAATTTCACCAAGGAAGAAATTCTGACCTTTTACTTTAACCGGGTTTATTTTGGTGCCGGRGCWTATGGTATTGATGCGGCGACACGGACAATCTTTAACCACGGCGCCCGCAAATTATCCTTAAGCGAAGCGGCCATGCTGGCGGGTATGCTGAAGGGCCCRGCCCTCTATTCGCCTCTGCGGGATYTGGAACGGTCTTACCGCCGGATGGGGGTAGTTCTGGATAACATGGTAGAGGCCGGATATATCACGCAATCCGTGGCAAATGTTGCCAAGGGCCGTAATGTTGATATTGCTGATACCCAATCCGGCGGTGATGAACGTTATTTCACGGACTGGATTATTGAGAAATCTGCCGCCCTTATCGGTCACCCCACAGAGCCGATTATCATCTATACCACCCTGATGCCTCATATGCAGAACAAGGCTGATAAAGCCCTGCAACAGGTTATGGACCGGGAGGGCGCGAAATTCCATGCCGGACAGGCGGCACTGGTGTCGCTGGATATGGACGGGGCGGTTCGGGCCATGGTTGGCGGCACTGACTATACCAAAAGCCAGTTTAACCGTGCGGCACAGGCCCGGCGGCAACCGGGATCGGCCTTTAAATTATTCATTTATCTGGCGGCGTTGGAGGCGGGCCTGACACCGGACAGCGTCATGCGCGACAGTCCKGTCATACTGAATGGGTGGGAGCCGAAAAACTATAGCGGTAAATATCGCGGSGAAGTGACCCTGCGGGAGGCCTTTGCCCTKTCCCTGAAYACRGTGGCGGTAAAGCTGGCGGAGCGTATCAACCGGCAGAGCGTTATCGAAATGGCCCGGCGGCTGGGCCTGACCACGCCGATCATATCCGAACCGTCCCTGTCGCTGGGCACGTCCGAGATTTCCCTGCTGGAGCTAACCGCTGCCTATGGGGCGGTGGCAAACGGCGGATATTTTGTGGTGCCCTACGGCATTGTAGAAATTCAAAATAGCGCCGGRCAGATACTCTATCGCCATATGCCGGGGCCRCCGGWAAAGGTYCTGTCTGATCAAGTGGTCATAATTATGGATAATATGCTGCAATCGGTAGTAAACTGGGGGACGGCGCGGCAGGCGAAAATGTCTTTTCCAGTGGCGGGCAAAACCGGGACCACACAAAATTACAAGGACGCGTTGTTTCTGGGCTACGGCCTTAACATGGTTAACRGGGTTTGGGTTGGCAATGATGATGCCAGCCCCATGAAACGGGTCACCGGCGGCGGGATGCCCGCCCGAATTTGGCGCAATTTCATGTATCGTGTGGATGTTGGCCGGGATGATGCCGTCCTGACCACGCCCAATGTAACCCCCCGTGACAAGCCGTCGCGCAAATAAGGTCTGAATTCWATAAAAGCTTAACGAACTTTGATCTTTCGGTAATAACCRRMTGMTASAATTAAGSCTTCATTAACATWTGGACAGATGAATGGCTGGCGTTACTATTAATATCAARGACATAAAAGAYTATATCGGGCGCRAGATCGGCACGTCMAAATGGGTTGAGATTACCCAGAGCCGGGTGACAAAATTYGCCGAGGCAACCGGTGATTTTCAATGGGTGCATGTGGATGCGGAACAGGCCAGAACGGAACTGGCATCGGGCAGGACCATTGTCCATAATTATCTTCTTCTGTCSCTTGTRCCGAAGTTCTTTGACCAGATTATTACCTTCTCCGGGCTTGAATATGGCCTGAACAAAGGGGCGGAGAATATCCGTTTTCTAAAACCCCTGCCAACAGGAAACAAAGTCAGAATCCGGCTGAAACTATCGGGGCTTCAGCAAGCCGCCAATGGGGGATGGTTGGCAAATTTTCATATCGTTATGGAAAGTGAAGAYGGCCCCATATTAAARATGGCCCTTGTTCTRTTGCTGGTGGCRGCCAARAAAAACAACGTCCACYCCATATCAGCCGATCAGCATCAAGGCGCGGCCATCGGTCTTTAACCAGCGGCGSGCGGTTTTCCARTCCGGATATAATYTTTSCACCARYKTCCARAAGGCCGGACCGTGGTTCATTTCCACCAGATGAGCCATCTCATGAGCCACCACATAGCGTAATATATCAGGACGTGCCATAATCAGCCGCCATGAGAAGGACAGGGTCTTTCGACTGGAACAGCTACCCCAACGACTTTTGGTATCCCCTATCGTAACCTTGTGAGGACGCCGTCCAAGACGGGATTCAAATTCTGTCACCGCAGAATTCAAGGCAAGGCGCGCCTGTTTCCTCAACCAGTTTTCCAAACGGGTTTCAAATCCGGGCARTGCTCCGCCAACAATAATCTGATCGTCCTGAATATTCACATTGGCCGCCTTGCCCGGGGCATGGGTAATGAGGACGGAACGGCCAAGATAAGGGATGCGTTCCCCTGCGGCGAGCGGAATAACCTCCGGTGCGCTGTCATATTGGTCCAATARCCAGTCATGATGTTTGTTGGCAAATTGCAGGGCTTTGCGGTCAGAAACACCGGGCGGCACGGTGAGCAGAGCGGCACCACTTCTGGCCTCATAGCGCAGTTTCAGRTTTCTGGCCCGGGGATGGCGTTTCAGAATTAGGGGGAAATCGCCCACATAATGGTCCGCTTCAGAGGTCATCACTCCTCCCGCTTGATGATATAGTCTTGCAGGTCGCCAGCATCCCGTTCGGATATGACCCGGCCCTGTACGGAAATTCCTGCTTTGTGAACGCTGTCGGGGGTGCCGGAAATCAGGGGGTGCCAAGRTTTGAGATTCTTGCCTTCACTGATCAGGCGGTAGGCACAGCTTTCCGGTAGCCAGGGGAAGTCCGGCACCTGATCCGGGGAYAGGATCACACAGTCCGGCACCAGTTTTTTCCGSGCGGCATAGTTCCGGCATTGACAGCTTGTCACATCCAGCAGGCGGCARGCMACATTRGTRAAAGAAATGTCGCCGGTGTCCTCATCTTCCAGCTTATGCARGCAACATTGACCACAGCCATCACAGAGGGACTCCCACTCATCCCCAGTCATCTCATCCAGTTTTTTGACCTGCCAGAAAGGGGCGTTCTTCACCGGATGATGTCCTCTAACCGCTTTGCCATTTCATCCGGGTCGGTCCGGCTTTTAAAATGGGTAACATATTCCCCGTTCCGGTCCATCAGATAGATATAAGAGGTATGGCTGACCAGATAGCTGTCCGGGTCAGCATCCTCGGMCAGCTTTTCCTTGGCGCCATAAACCCGGTAAGCTTTTTTGACGGCTTTGATCTGTTSCATACTGCCGGTSAGACCRATYAATTTYGRATGAAAGGCCGGGGCATATTGGGCCATGACCTCAACCGTATCVCGTTCGGGGTCCAGSGTAATGAACAGGGGCGTAATTTCGGCCAGYGTCTTTTCGGGTATTTGATCAAGGGCGGTAGCCATAATTTGCAGTTCCATGGGACAGACATCAGGGCAGAAAGTATAGCCAAAATAAATCAGCATATATTTCCCCCTGTAATCTTCATTASTCACCTTCTTGCCATGATGATCAATCAGAGAAAAGGGGCCGCCGATCAGGGCTTTGGTATTTTGCGCTGCGGTAATTGTATCCCCTCTTCTGGATTCCGGGATAAGGTTCCACAGGGCGATAGCAAAAACCACGGCCAATGCGGCCAGTAAGATCATAATATTTTTAGACAATGTCATGGTGTTTTCCCGCAGGATTGTAATAATATCTTTGTTGTTTGGCGAATTGTCCCTATATATAGAGGGCACAGGGCAATAATGCGACTTAAAAACTGGAGTTTTAAATGCGGCTTGGCAAATTTTTTGGCATTTTACTGATTGTTTCSTCACTGGCGGTTATCGGCGGGATGTCCGCCGTGCARGCACAGAGTTATTCAGCGTCCTACAAGTTCCTGAAGGCAATCAAAAAGCTGAATTACCGGGATATTAAAATCGCCATTGAAAAAGGCGTCAATGTGAATACCCGTGATTATGATGATCAGACAACGCCGCTGATCCTCGCCGTGAAAATGAAAGAAGCCCCGCTGGTYAAATATTTGCTGGCGAGCGGYGCAAAGCCGAATTTATATGGCAAGGATGGCAAAACMCCGTTASTGATTGCRGCGGGTTTGGGGGACAAAACACTGGCSGCCTTATTGATAAGCGCCAAGGCTGATCTGRACYTGGCCGATAAGAATGGCWCAACACCATTGATCGCGGCGGTCCTTGCCCGCAAAGGTCAGGTTGTGAAGTTACTGCTTGATTCCGGAGCTGATTACACATTGGAAGATTATTCTGGCCGGTCGCCCCTGCAACATGCCAAGGACAACCGCCGCCGCCGRTTGATTAAAATACTGGAAGACGCCGGGGCCTAAAAGCCGTCACAACARAAATYTACCAGCCGGTCCCGAAGCTGTTCCCCACTTTCAACGGCGCAGGCCTTGTGWGACAACAGGCTGATACGGTGTAGRTGGTTGATGGTATGATGCATRACCCCCATCATAAAATGAATRTGCCAGTAAATATCTTCTTCTGAYAARYCCGGTTTTATTTTCTTRAAATAGGGSACAAACCGATCGAACACATCCACTTCCTGACGCAARACATTRCTCATGTCGCTGGCTTCTTCAAGGTAGGCGCGCGCCAGAAAACGRATATAGACCGAATAGCCYTTTTCCTGATCACAGAGCCAGAARATRGGCGGGGTCAGCATGGCACTGATCAATTCCCGGAGCGAAACATCCCGGCCCAACGCCTGCGCCCTCTCGTCCGCTTCATGCAACAATTGCAGGCGTTCATGGTTCATCAAAGTCGCCCGGCGCACATATACTGCCTGAAACAAGCCCTGCTTTGAGCCGAAATAATAATTCACCGCCGACAGATTAACGTCTGCACGYGTGGTCACATTACGTACAGACACACTGGCAAAACTGCCATTGGCGAAAAGTTCCTCGGACATGTCCAGAATACGTTCTCTGGCATCCCGCCGGGGCGGTTTTTTTGAATTCATTATTATTCTGCCTTAATAAACAACGTTTAAAACATACGTTTAGAACGCTGCTTAGGCAAGGTGAATCTCAGGGCTTGTTTTTATCATCCGTTTTGGGCGCGTCATTGGCTAAAGCCTTGCCCCCGAACCGGCGCCGGTGGGACACCACGGCTATGGGAATGGTCAGGATATAAATCAGGCCCACCACCGACATAGTGGCCCAGACATTGGTCACCAAAATAGTCGCCAAAATGGCAATACCCAACAGGTAAAACAGGACATATTCCCTTTTTATACTGATTTTCTTGAAAGAAAAAGTTGGTACATTACTTACGGTAAGCGCCGCGATGATGCCCAGATATATGATGCATAACACCGGATTTTTAAAAATTGCCATATCGGTCAGAAAATATAATATCATGGGCCACAGGGCCAGTGCCGCCGAGGCCGGGGCCGGAATTCCGGCRAAATAATCCTGYCGTTCTSYGGCGTTARCCTCCGCATCCTGGCTCATGGTGTTAAARCGKGCCAGACGCAAAGCCATGGCGATGGTAAAGATCAACGCCAGAAGCCAGCCGACCCCCTTCACATCCCGCAAGACCCAGCTGTATAATATCACCGCCGGGGCCACGCCAAAACTGACAATATCCGACAGGGAATCCAGCTCAGCCCCGAATTTGGATGACCCTTTCAGCAACCGCGCCATACGCCCGTCCAACCCGTCCAGAACCCCCGCGATAAGGACCGCCAGAACCGCCCCCTCCCACCGGCCCAGAATGGCAAAACGCATGGCCGACATGCCCGCACAAAGGGCCAACACCGTAATGGTATTAGGCACCAGACTGCGGATCGGGAAAAGATTTTGCTTGTTCATTTGGGGCATGGCAAAGCTTCCAGTTTGACGTTTTTAGCGGATTTCGCCTTCGCGGGACCGCTCTTTGGTCTTTTCATTGGCAATGACCGTCTCCCCGGCCACGGCCCGCTGGCCCACGCAGACCATGGAATGAACGCCTTTGGGCAGGTAAACATCCACCCGGCTRCCAAAACGGATCAGGCCGAACCGTTCTCCGGCTTTATAGGCCTTGCCATCCTCGGCCCAGCAGAGAATCCGCCGGGCAATCAGGCCCGCGATCTGAACAAAGGCATATTCCCGGCCCGAYGSGGTTTTRAGCAGTAGCGCATGACGTTCATTGTCCACGCTGGCCTTTTCCAGTGACGCATTGAGGAACTTGCCCGGCGTATAGACCTGACGCACAATYTCGCCRTCAATGGGCACCCGGTTCACATGAACGTCAAACACATTCATAAAAATGCTAACCCTTGTGCGGACCTCATCCCCAAGCGCCAATTCCTGCGGCGGCACAGCGTCACAGACGGACTGGACAACGCCGTCAGCGGGGCTGACCACCAGACCCTCCTTAACGGGGGTTACCCGCTGCGGATCCCGAAAAAAATACGCGCACCAGATCGTCAATATGAGGCCCACAACCCCCAGAAGATCCATGCCYAGCAAATAGAWCAACATGGTAACCGCGCCAAAGCCCAAAATAAATTTATGGCCTTCCTTGTGAAAATAGCCGAGTATCGGTGGTAAATTATCCATAATCCTGTCCATTGTATTTTTCATAGGTTATTTGTAAAGCAGTCTGCGGTTTTCATCAAACTGTTTTATCCCGCTACATTATCCCGCTCTGGCGCAAACTCATCCAGGTCAACCAGTTTCTGCATGGCTTCGGTGGCTTCCTTCTGTTTCTGCCACATCTCATAATAGGCCCCGCGCTGACCAAGGAGCAGGTCGTGGGTGCCGCGCTCTATGATTGCGCCCTTATCCAGAACAATAATCTCATTGGCCTTAACAATAGTCGACAGACGGTGCGCAATGACAATGGTGGTCCGGTTTCTGGATATTTCCTCCAGCGCGGTTTGAATATCCTGTTCCGTTGCACTGTCCAGCGCCGATGTGGCCTCATCCAGCAATAAAATAGCCGGGCTTTTCAGAATCGTGCGCGCAATGGCGACCCGCTGTTTCTCTCCGCCGGATAATTTCAGCCCCCGCTCGCCCACCTCGCTGTTATAATGATCGGGCAGGGACATGATAAAGTCATGTATCTGCGCATGGCTGGCCGCATCCTTCACTTCCGCATCGGTGGCGTCTGGCCGGCCATAACGGATATTATAGCCAATGCTGTCATTGAATAGCACCGTATCCTGAGGCACCACACCGATCTGACGGCGCAGGCTTTGCTGGGTCACCTCGCTGATGTCCTGACCGTCAATGAGTATGCGGCCCGATGCCACATCGTAAAAACGGAATAGAATCCGGGAAATGGTCGATTTTCCCGCCCCGCTGGCCCCGACAATAGCCGTTGTGGTGCCAGCAGGAACTTCAAAWGAAATATCCTTCARAATAGRCCGGTCCGGCGTATAGTGAAAAGACACATTTTCAAAGGTAACCGTCCCGCCCTTAATATCAAGATCAGAGGCATTCGGCCTGTCCATCACGTCGGATTCGGTCCGGATCATGGCAAACATTTTATCCATATCCACCAGAGACTGCTTGATCTCACGGTAAACCATACCCAGAAAATTAAGCGGCATATAAATCTGGATCAGCAATGAATTGACCAGCACAAATTCGCCGATGGTAAAACGGCCATCAATCACCCCCTGCGCTGCCATGAGCAGGACAATCACCAAACCAATGGAAATGATAAAACTTTGCCCTACATTGAGCAACGCCAAGGATGTCTGGCTGCGCACGGACGCTTTCTCATATTTAGCCAGCGCCACATCATAGCGCCGGGCCTCATGTTCCTCATTGGTGAAATATTTGACGGTTTCAAAATTAAGCAGGCTGTCAATAGCCTTGGTATTGGCCTCTGTGTCCTGCTTGTTCATCTCCCGGCGGAATTTCAGCCGCCAGWCGGTAACYATGATGGTGTAAAARATATAGCTCCCCAGACAGACAAAGGTAACCAGCGCATAATAAACGCCAAATTTCGTCCAGAAAACAAAAGTTATCAGGAATATCTCAAGCAGAGTCGGCAGAATGTTGAACAGCATGAAGCGCAACAGAAAATCAATGCCCCGCGTGCCGCGCTCTATGACCCGGCTCAAGCCACCGGTCTTGCGCTCCATATGGAATTTTAACGACAGGGCATGCAGATGACGAAAAGTGCTGAGCGCCAGATTACGCAGGGCATTCTGGCCCACCTTGGCAAAAACCGCGTCCCTTATCTGACCAAAAAACAGACTCAAGATCCTGGCCARACCATAAGCCAGAATGAAAGCCACCGGCACCGCCAGCGCGACCGAGGTCACATCCGGCTTGAATTCGGGGGACAATATATCAACCGCATCCTTGAACAGGAACGGCACATAAATCCCGATCAGCTTGGCCGCAATAAGAAACGTCATCGCCAGAATGACCCGCAGCCTCAAATCCCACCGCCCTTTCATCCAGACAAAGGGCAACAGGGTCTTTATAGTCTGCCAATGATTTTCATTGTCATTCGGTTCACTGTCATCCGATGATGAATGATGCGACGGCTTGTGATGAGCCACAATTTTTCCCTGTCTGTTTTTTTATCTGCTTAAAACTATACTGAATATGGGATTTATTTACAGTATTTTAAGGCTCCGGTCATAATATTTCCCCATGCAAGTGTCCCTTCAATCGGAAACCATCAGGCCCGTGAAACAAAAAACTGAAAATCTGTCACAGGATATTGATCAAATTCTGTCTCATATGACCGCACGGATAACAGAATCAGACATTGATTTCCCCATAAATTTTACCTTCATATGGCACAATATAACCTTCACCGCCAAGGTCACYYCGGTGATAGGCCGGGATGATTATTTCGCCCTGACGCTGACGGCGAACCTGGGKTAYCTGCCCTTCAGTGCMGAGGATGCAGCCCGCCGRAAAAACTTGTTGGAACGTTTTGCSCAGCATTTTATTACAGGGAAATATGTCCTGTTGCCCAACAGCCGGATAGAGCGGACATTAACGACTGATTTTACCGGACCGGTCAATGCCCGGCGGCTTATGGATGTGATTACATTTACCCTGCTGGACCAGCATACTGATCTAAAATCTGCTTATTTCTCAATAACCGGTGCCGTGGGCAACACAAATTTCTGRCCCGGATAAATCAGGTCAGGGTCTTTGATCARGCTCTTATTGGCCCCGAAAATAAGTGTATAATGAAATCCTGACCCGTATAGCCGACGCGCGATATGCCACAGGCTGTTGCCAGGACGGACAATAACTTCACCTTTGGCTTTACTRRCATCAATATCTTTGCCGCGACTGAAAGGCTGTTCAATACGCACCTCCACATCATCGCCTTCCAGCAATTGGTCAATGCGAATGATATGCTCCTTGGTATCCAGTTCCCGATTGAAAGAATGCGACCAGATGCCATTATCATCCGCCATTACCTCAGCCAGATACGCATTATCCAGATATATTCTCACCCGGGCATTTTTCGACGCCGTACCAGAGATAATCGCATTTGACCCCGCATCATAATCAAGGCTGTCCAGTGACAGCCCCTTAGCCAGTTCGGAGAAATTCACCAGCCGGGGTTTCTGCAGMACCCGYGTGGGCCCGCCGCCATTGCGCGGGCTTAAAATGGCAATTACGCCGTTTGTTTCATCTTCGTTAAAGCGTTTCTCATCCCGGTTCGGCACGGCCACAATGACCACATCGCTGGAAAAAACCTCAAACTTGCCGGGCATGGTGGACTTCAGGCTAAGCTCCGTTGGGCCGCTGGGCAGGGGGTCATCATATAACAACACCCATTCCCCGTTCCGGTCCGCCACGGCAGAGCCGATAACCTTGTTGCGGGCATAGATATATATATCACTGTTCGGTTCCGCCCGCCCGGCGATGACCCCGGTGCCATTTCGGCTGATCCGCACAATATCAAAACTTGGCAAGATGGATGTCGCCGGGGCCTCATCCTCGGCAGGGTCCGGCGCGCTCACATCGGTAGTGGTTTTTTCTATAATTTTTTCAGGCGGGGGGGCGGACGTAAAAAAATCATTGGCCCCGTCTTCGGCAAAAAACAATATCCAGATAACCGCCGTAACAGCCACCAGCACCAGTGTTGTAATGCTCACCTTCAAGGCCCAATCCGAGCCGTTTTTTTCCCTTTTTGCCGGGGGTTTTACATGCTGCTCTGTCAACTACTCACCAAATCCATTCAAAAAAACGCACAGGTTATATACTGCAAACCACAGGGAATGTCAGCATCATTTTATTTTCGGGCCGGCGTCATAATATTTTTTTAACATGGTTGCCATATTATATTCTCATGGATAGAGTGAAAAATTGTCAAAACTGTGACCGTAAAAGGTTGAATTTAGAAATCAGGATAAACATCTTCCCATGGCACATATAAATTCCATTTGCGTATATTGCGGGTCCCGGTCAGGCCGCAATGGTCGTTTCAAAATCATGGCTCAGGATTTCGGCGGCCTGCTKGCCCAGAATAATATCCGCCTTATATACGGCGGCGGCAATATCGGCCTGATGGGGATTATTGCCAACCGGGTTATGAAACAGGGCGGCAAGGTCACCGGCATTATCCCGCGCCATCTTGATGAGGCAGAGGGCGGCTGGAAAGAGGCCACGGATTTTTTCGTGGTCGATAATATGCATGACCGCAAGCGGATGATGTTTGACCATTCGGATGCCTTCGTTGCCCTGCCCGGCAGCATTGGCACCCTGGATGAGCTTATCGAAGTTATTACCTGGCGTCAGCTTGGCCTCCATAACAAGCCGATTGTTATCGTCAATATTGATGATTACTGGCAACCTTTGTTTGCCCTGATTGATAATTTTATCGCCGAAGAATTTACCGCGCCCGAAACCCGTGACCTGTTTCATGTGGTACCGGCGGCGGAAGATGTCATCCCGTTGCTGAAATCCCTGCCGGAAATCCCGTTGATCACAAAAAACACCCTGATTTAGGCATTTTCTTTCGTTTCTGCCCTTCACATAGCAAGCCAGCAATGATAGCTTGCGCCCAAGAATGAAGATATTCAGAATCCCCAATGGCCCCACATGCGGTGCCCCTATAATTTAAAAGGTTCATTATGGCTAAAATCAAAGTAGAAAATCCTRTTGTCGAACTGGACGGCGATGAAATGACACGTATCATATGGGCATGGATCAAGGACAAGCTGATCCATCCTTATCTTGATATTGAYCTGAAATATTATGATCTGAGCGTGGAAAARCGYGATGAAACCGATGAYCAGATCACCATTGATGCGGCCAATGCCATCATTAAATATGGTGTCGGCGTTAAATGCGCGACCATCACACCGGACGAACAGCGGGTTGAGGAATTTAACCTGAAACAAATGTGGCGCTCGCCCAATGGCACCATCCGGAATATTCTGGGCGGCACCGTTTTTCGCGAACCGATCATCTGTTCCAATGTGCCGCGCCTAGTGCCCGGCTGGACCCATCCCATCGTCATTGGTCGTCATGCCTTCGGTGATCAATATCGGGCCACAGACTTTCTGGTGCCGGGGGCCGGAAAGCTGACCCTGAAATTTGAGCCGGAAGACGGCGGCGAGGTGATTGAGCGGGAAGTATTTGAATTTCCGGGTGCCGGCGTGGCCATGGCCATGTATAACCTTGATGCGAGCATCCGGGATTTCGCCCGCGCCTGTATGAATTATGGGTTGAGCCGGAAATGGCCGGTGTACCTCAGCACCAAGAACACTATTCTGAAAGCCTATGACGGGCGGTTCAAGGACCTGTTCGAGGAAATTTTTAATGCCGAATTCGCCGACAAGTTCGCCGCCGCCGGTATCACATACGAACATCGCCTGATTGATGACATGGTGGCCTGCGCCATGAAATGGAACGGGGAATTTGTCTGGGCCTGTAAAAACTATGACGGGGACGTACAGTCCGACACCGTGGCACAGGGTTTTGGCTCCTTAGGGTTGATGAAATCCATCCTGATGACCCCCGACGGCGATATTGTTGAATCAGAAGCCGCCCATGGCACCGTGACCCGCCATTACCGCATGCATCAACAGGGCAAGGAAACCTCCACCAACCCCATCGCMTCCATCTTTGCCTGGACCGGCGGTCTSASCCAYCGCGCCAAGCTRGAYGGTAAYGARGCGYTRMAGGATTTYTCYGMMACGCTGGARMGRGTTTGYGTKGAAACCGTYGARSAAGGKTATATGACCAAGGATYTGGCMYTKCTGGTTGGCCCGGAWCARGCKTGGCTSACCTCMMRWCARTTCTTCGAYAAGATTGACGAGAAYYTGCAAAAAGCYATGGCGTAACTATCGCCTAACCCATATTAATCCCGCAGTCATTATTGGTTGCGGGATTTTTTATGTCTATTCGAACAGAATTTATTCGGGATTACAGGCCTGACCAAAATCCTGATGGGGAATATTCTTATAAGCCTCCTCTATCCGCTCCCGCAAGGTCGGGTTTTCATCAAGCAGATGATGAAACTCCCGCGCGTCCAGAACAAAAAAATGACCTTTTGTCTCTGCCCGGTAGCTGGCGGAATAAGTCGATTTTTCCATGAGCGACCTGGCCCCGAAAAATCCGCCTTCTTTCAGGGTAATTTTGCCGGTCCGATCCGTTCGTGCCACTTCACCGGACACGATCAAATACATTTTGTCGGCCTGATGGCCCTTGACCGCAATGACACTATCCTTTTCCACGACTCTGGATCGTAAATGTTTAGCAATTGTCCGGATCAGGTTGGCATCCAGCCCGTTAAACAGGGGTACATTGGCCACCAGTCCCCAGCGAATGACGAAATCCCGCTGATGAATTTCATTGGCAAAACCAGACGCAATGATCCCGATGGGCAGGGCATACATGCCAACCCCGAAGATCATCACCACCCCGCCAAAACACCGTCCGGCCCAGGTGATCGGCACCATATCGCCGTAGCCCACCGTGGTCAGGGTCGCCAGCGCCCACCACAGGGCATGGGGAATGGTGCCAAAGGCTTCTGGTTGCGCATTACGTTCCAGATAATACATTATGGTGGCGGCAAAAGACGACAAGCCCAGCATGATGATTAGTGTCGCCGTCAAAGCGCGCCGTTCCGCATATAACACATTACCCAAAGAGGCCAGTGCCGGCGAATAGCGCATCAGCTTGAACAGACGCAAAAGCCGGAATATACGCAGAAGCCGCAGGTCAATCCCAACAACAAACAGCAATGACGGCGCAATGGCCAGAAAATCAATCACCATCAACGGCGAGGTGATAAAATGGAGCCGAAAAGGACCCTTGCCCTTTTCATCGGGATCAGGTCGGTATTCTACGCATACCCAGACCCGAAGCAAATATTCCATACTGAATATCAACAGGGAGAATATCTCGAAGGCCATAAATTCAAGGCGATATTGCCGGATTATATCCGGCACCGTTTCAAGGGAAACCGCCGCCACATTCAGAATGATCAGCCCGACCATGAAACCGTCAAACAGGCCCGCCGTCCGATTACCGCTCAGGCCCATTTCAATGACCTCGAATATTTTACGGCGTACTGTTGGTCTGTCCTGTTTCACGACGTTATCCCTATGGCTATACAGTCCCCAGCATATCTTCGATGGCAGAGATTGCGGCTTGTGCCTTGCCCCCATCCGGGCCGCCGGCCTGTGCCATATCGGGACGACCACCGCCGCCCTTGCCACCAACAGCCATGGCCCCGGCCCGCACCAGG
>NVVY01000038.1 GCA_002749135.1 Alphaproteobacteria bacterium
CGCGACCTGATGGCGCTATTCAAACCACCACCAAATCCCAATTTTATATCAAAGCAGATGAGGCTATTATGAAAACTCAAAATAAGTGGGACAGCAATGACGACACCCCCATTGGTATTGTCAAGGCATCCATGCTATTAAGGTCTGTTGAGGATAGGGATAAACCAATAGGTGCAGGGCAAGGAAAAGAGCAATGGTCATCACGAACGGGGTTCCTCATGGCCGCTATCGGATTTTCGGTCGGCTTGGGAAATATCTGGCGGTTTCCCTATATAATGGGGGAAAATGGCGGCGCGGCATTTCTGATCATCTATCTTGCCTGTGCGCTGCTTATTGCCCTGCCGTTACTGGTCAGCGAACTGGCCATCGGACGGCGCGGACGAGGCAGCCCGGTGGCCAGCATGCTCAATGTAGCGGCAGAACCGGTGCCAGTCCCCACTGGAAAGCCCTGGGCGGGTTGGCGGTGGTCGGCATTTTCGTCATTATGAGCTATTATACAGTCATAGCAGGATGGACATTTGATTATTTCTTCCTGTCAATAACAGGMAAATTCAACAATATTTCCAGCGCRCAGTCCGGCGATATGTTTGCCGCCCTGACCGGCAATCCGTTACGGTTGCTGYTCTGGCATTCYGTGGTGAATATTCTGGTGGTTCTGATTTTGCGCCGGGGGGTACAGGCMGGCATTGAAAAGGCCGTCAATTTCCTCATCCCTGCGTTATTTCTAYGCCTTATTATCATGGTTCTCTATGNCAWTATCGCCGGGGATTTGGCAAAAACGGCTAAATTYCTGCTTGAGCCGGATTTCAGCAAAGTTACGGTGAAAACAGTCATGGTCGCCGTGGGTCAGGCCTTTTTCTCCATCGGGGTTGTCGCCGCATGGCTGCTCGGGTTTTTCAGTATTCTGTCCTTCAATGAATGGTCCGAYYTTYACCCTCTGGGCTTTATTCCCGCCTTTGCCGAAAGAACCATATTCGATACGCTGGATTTTTTCGCCGCCAACATCCTGCTATTGGTCGGCGGATTATTAACCTCCATTTTCATCGGATGGCTGGTGCCGAAAAAAATTCAGCAGGAGGCTATCGGGGTTAAAGACGGTGCTTTTTATCGCTTCTGGCGCATCATTGTACGCTACATCGTTCCCCCATTATTATTTGTCATCCTCATCATGGGATTAATTTAGAGTAATATTGGGGACATTCAGTTATTTTCCCACAAAAGGGATATAACCAGCAACAGGGCCAGCAGAAATGATAATCCACGCCAGAATAACAGCGGGTTTTTCTCCAAAAGCGGCGAAAAATTTTGTTTGCCCTCCTGTGCCGGCGGCACCGTAAAATCCCGTTCGAACTCGGAAAAACTCTGGTATCGCTCTCGCGGGTCTTTTTTAACCGCTTTTTTCAATACCGTATCTACCCAGGGCGGGATATCGGGCTTCACTTGTGTGGCCGGAATATATTCCAGCTGCCTGATCTGGCGTACATTGGAAAACCCGGTACCATAAGGCAGGCTCTGGGTCAGCATCTCATAGATAACCACCCCCAGAGCATACAGATCAGATAATCTGTCCCCATCAGCGTAAAGTAAATACTCCGGCGCCGTATAATCAACTGCCCCCGCCGGTATTTGCTGCCGGTTCCGGTCTTCTGCCTCGGCAATGCTGGCCACCTTGACAGACCCAAAGTCAATAATTTTCACTGTTCCTGCTTTATCTATCATGATATTTTCAGGCTTCAAATCCCGATGCACCATATCCATGCGATGCAGGGACCGTAATCCCCGGATCAATTGACGGAGAATATCCCGGACAATGGCCATATCCGGTACGGGATGATCCGTGATCCATTCCCGCAAGGTCTGCCCGTCAAGATATTCCGTGACATAATACAGAAATTTCCGGCCTTCGCGCGGCGGAATTATGTGCAGGATATGCGGAGACTTGATTTGGCACCCGATCCATTCYTCCCGAAGGAACAATTCCATATAGCGGCCATCATCATCAAAATTCTGCGACGGTGTTTTAAGGGCCACCAAATCACCATTTTCCGCGCCTTCGGCCAGATAAACCTGACTTCGGGCATTGGCATGTAGTTCGCGCAGAATCCTATAGCCCCCAAGGACCATACCAGAGTCCAGAGGCGGCGGAAAAGGCAGACGGGTGCCTGCTGTAAGATGCTGCTTTTCCTGAAAATCGGATATATCCTCTATCCTGATAATCTGACAGGTGAGGTTATCATCACTGCCCCCCGCCAAAGCCTTTTCACAGATCAGACGAGCTGCCCGGTCCAGATCATCATCATTTTGCGTGATTAAAGTCTTAATATCAGACGGTGTAATAAAGTCATGAACCCCATCCGTGGTCAGAATAAAAACATCCTCCCGCAGGATATCCACCACSCGGTAATCAATTTKAAGATTTTTCTCCGTCCCCATGGCCCGGGTCAGGTAATGGCTCTTGCCATACCGGTGGTCCATGGTAAGATTCTGAATATTCCCATCCCGCAACAGACTGATACGACTGTCACCAACGTGGAAAATATGGGCTGAAGCAGATTTGAGCACCATGGCACTGAGGGTGCTGACCATGCCCGGGCCTGTCTCATAAATATTTTGCCCCTGGCCAAACATCCAGCTATTGGTTGCCAGTAATATTTTGCTGGCRGACTTTTTAACGCTCCAGCTATCCGGCGTTGAAAAATAATCYTGYAACARRCATTTAACACAGGTTTCRCTGGCTTCCTTGGCCGCCGAACACCCACTCATACCATCCGCGATGGCAACGGCGATCCCTTTGGTGAATGCCTGCGCCTTTTCAGGGAGCAGGACACCGTATGAATCCTCGTTATCCTGTTTGACCCCTTTATCGGAGAAAGCGCCAATGGTAATCTGTGTCATATAACCATCCCGAACTAGCTAACCTTGATTAATTCTATGGTGCCATCGGGAAGTATTTCCGCGATTTCTCCCTGCGGTTCATCCATGAAGAAGGCCACCACCAGAAATATAACAAGAGCACTGGCTCCGATCACCATAAAAAACAGGCTCGACGATACAAAAGAGTAAATCATCAGGAAACAGACCCCGCCAATATTACCGTAAGCCCCCACCATACCGGCAATCTGACCGGTCATCCGGCGCTTGATCAAGGGTACCGTGGCAAAAACCGCGCCCTCTCCGGCCTGGACAAAAAATGAACAGCACATGCAAGCAATAACAGCGAGCGGCAAGGGCCAGGCCGAGGTGATTTGTGACAACACAGCATAGCCCGCCGCCAAGCCGACCAGAAAWATCAACAAGGAATTACGGCGGCCAAATTTATCGCTGAAGAATCCGCCGCTGGGGCGGGCGACCAAATTCATAAAGGCAAAGCTCGCGGCAACCATTCCGGCCTTTACCGGGGACAATGCAAACATATCCATAAAAAAAAGGGGCAACATGGACACAACCGCAAGCTCAGAGCCAAACGTCACCATATAAGCCAGATTCAGAATGGCCACCTGTTTGAATTTATAGCTGTGCAATTCATTCACGCCATTCTTCAGATTTTCTTTATTTACTTTAAAAATATGATGCAACTGATACAGAAAAACCACGAACAGAAGCCCATATATAAACAGAGACAGCTCACCCCCGAGAATATTCATATTTTCCGGGCCAAGTTTCCAGACCAATAACGCCAGCGTTAAAAATAACGGGGCTTTCATAATGATATACAGCACCAGATCCTGAGGCGTGCTGATCTCCATGGCACCGGCTTTTTTGGGTTTAAAGTAGCGCGCGCCTTTGGGCGTATTCCTTACATTGATATAAAAAACACCAGAATATAACAGTGAGATCACCCCCGTCACACCAACAGCATAGCGCCAGCCATCCGCCCCGCCAAACAGCAGAGCAACRCTYGGCAGAGAAAGCGCCGCCGCCGCCGAACCAAAATTACCCCAGCCACCATATATACCTTCCGCGAGGCCCACAGTCTTTACCGGATACCATTCACTGATCAGACGAATGCCAATGACAAAACCGGCACCGACAAAGCCCATCAGGAAACGCGCCAATGCCAGTGTTTCAAAACTGTCCGCGACGGCAAAAAAGAAACATAAAAAACTGGAAATAAATAACAGCACTGAAAAAACTATCCGGGGCCCAAACATATCAACGAACATGCCAATAATCACCCGCGCCGGAATGGTCAGCGCCACATTCAGGATCAAAATAGCCGATACCTGTTGTTTATCCAGACCAAGGTCATCCCGGATCATGGCTATTAAGGGCGCATGATTAAACCAGACAACAAAACTGATAAAAAAGGCCATCCATGAAAGATGGAGCGTTTTACTTCTCCCCTTAAAAGAAAAAAGATTCATATCCTGCGAAGCGGGTACAGACATTATTCATTCCTTTGCATACTCATCCGGCAAAATCCGTCAGACCGGTTCATTATTGGCTCACAGGCCAACAGAGCAAATAGCGTGCCAACAATGCTGCACCGCAATATGAATTTCTTTTTGTATGTCGTTTTATAGGCTTTAACGCTGCTACCATGAATTTATCCCACATCGGTCAGGCCTAAATCCTTCCTGTAATAAGCCATTTTTTTAAGCTAAAACCCACATTTGATTAAATTTTAATCAATAAACAACATTGCCTACTAATTAATCTTTTTTGTTCGCTATTGCACAATTGTTAATAAATATGACGCCGTGAACAGGCTGAAAGAAGAAGAAGTTTGTTTAAAATTAAGGGATTGGGCCTTCTGGCATAAAGCTTGCTAGGGAGAGTGTAGCAGGCAATATGGTGCCTTCTGCTAACCATATGCCCAACAGTAAAAGGACTGGTATGAGAAAGAAACTCGTCATTATAGGCAACGGCATGGCTGGCATGAGAGCTTTGGAAGAGCTTCTCAARATTGCACCAGACGAATATGAMATCACTGTTTTTGGGGCCGAACCCCATGTCAATTATAACAGGATTATGTTATCACCTGTTYTGGCCGGAGAACAAAAATTTGARGACATCATCATAAATGACAAGGSCTGGTATGACGAAAATAACGTTACCTTATATTCCGGTGAAAAGGTCATTGCCATCAACCGGTCCAACAAAACAATCATCAGCGACAAAGACCGCCTGATCCCCTATGAYACGCTGTGGATCGCTACAGGCTCCGACCCCTTTATCATCCCGGTACCGGGGCGTGACCTTGACGGCATCGTAACTTTTCGGGACATAAAAGATGTGGATGAGATGGTTGCGGCATCGAAAACCCATAAGAATKCCGTTGTCATTGGCGGGGGYCTTTTGGGKCTGGARGCCGCTTACGGCCTGAAACGTAATGGCATGAATGTTACGGTCATTCATCTGGCAGATACCCTGATGGAACGCCAGCTTGACGAGGCGGCGGGCTACCTGCTGAAATCTGATCTGGAAAGCCGGGGCATTGCCATTCTGACAGAGGCCAATACCAGGGAATTGATCGGCGAAGGCCGTGTTCAGGCCGTCAGGTTAGCCGATGACACTGAAATTCCCGCTGACCTTGTTGTGATGGCGGTCGGCATTCGCCCCAATATTGCGCTGGCTAAAGCGGCGGGACTTGATTGCAATCGGGGGGTATGTGTCAATGATCACCTGCAAACTTCTGATCCGGATATTTTTGCGGTGGGTGAATGCGTGGAGCATCGAGAGCAAATTTACGGTCTGGTGTCCCCGCTCTATGAAATGGGCCGCGCACTGGCCGGATATATGGCYGGCTATAACAGCCGCTACAAAGGGTCYGTCACCAGCACAAAATTAAAGGTAACCGGGATTGAGCTTTTTTCTGCCGGTGATTTCAGCGGCGGCGGGAATACGGAGGATATYGTGCTGAGAGATGCCCGGCGCGGCGTCTATAAACGTTTGGTAATCAAGGATGACCGTATTATCGGCACCGTCTTATACGGGGATGTGGATGATGGCCCATGGTATTTCCAGCTTATGAAGGACAAGGATAAAATTGATGATATCCGGGACCATCTRATTTTTGGTCAATCGCTTGCYATGGGRGACAGCTCTGTGGACCCCTTGGCAGCCGTTACAGCATTGCCTCCTGAGGCAGAAATTTGCGGCTGTAACGGCATATCAAAAGGCACAATCACCGCCGCTATCTCTGAAAAAGGCCTGACCAGCCTTGACGAGGTGCGCGCCCATACCAAAGCCTCTGCCAGCTGTGGCTCCTGTAGCCATCTGGTGGAACAGATCATGGAATTAACGCTCGGGGACGGCTATGAGACCCCCACAGCAACCCCCATGTGTGGTTGCACTGATCACACCCACGATGATGTGCGGCACCTGATCCTGCTCAACACCCTCAAGGAAATTCCCGCCATCATGCAGGCCTTGCAGTGGAAAACGCCCAACGGCTGTTCCAAATGCCGCCCCGCCCTGAACTATTATCTGATCGCCGCCTGGCCCGGTGCGTATAAGGATGATTACCAATCCCGCTATATCAATGAACGGGTTCATGCCAATATTCAGAAAAATGGCACCTATAGCGTCGTGCCGCGTATGTGGGGCGGCCTGACCAACCCCAAAGAATTGCGCGCAATTGCCGATGTCGCTGACAAATTTGACATTCCCACCGTCAAGGTTACCGGCGGCCAGCGTATTGACCTGCTGGGCATAAAGAAAAAAGACCTTCCCGGTGTCTGGGCTGACCTTAATGCAGCGGGCATGGTGTCCGGCCATGCTTATGGTAAATCCCTGCGAACGGTGAAAACCTGCGTCGGGCAGGAATGGTGCCGTTTTGGCACGCAGATGTCCATGAGCATGGGGGTCGCACTTGAAAAAATGACATGGGGCAGCTGGACCCCGCATAAGTTTAAAATGGCGGTCAGCGGCTGCCCCCGCAACTGCGCCGAAGCGACCATCAAGGATTTTGGCGTTGTGGCGGTAGACAGCGGATGGGAACTTCACGTTGGCGGCAATGGCGGCATGCATGTCAGGGCTTGTGACCTGTTATGCAAGGTCGAAACGGATCAGGAGGTCATGCAATATGCGGCGGCCTTCATTCAGCTCTACCGGGAAGAAGGCCATTATATGGAACGCACCGCGCCCTGGGTCGAACGTGTCGGCTTGGATAGCATAAAGAACCGCATTATCGACGACAGTAAAAACCGGCAAAAACTGATAGAGCGTTTTCATGTTTCCCAAAAGGGCAATCAGGTCGACCCTTGGGCTGAACGGGCCCAGCATAACCTCCATGCCCATGAATTTAAACCACTGGCAGAAGTAGGATAAGATGATGACACAGAACTGGATTGAAGTCGGACAATTGGAAGATATTCCTTATCTGGGCTCCCGCGTCGTGAAAACGGCTGGCGTAGATATTGCCATTTTCAAAACGGCCACGGGCGCTATTTTCGCCCWTGAAGACAAATGCCCCCACAAAGGCGGTCCCCTGTCACAGGGCATCGTCCATGGCAAGAGCGTGTCCTGCCCACTGCACAACTGGAATATCTCGCTGGAAAATGGTGARGCWCTYGGCGCAGACAGCGGCTGYACTCATATTATTCCAACCCAGATCATGGGCGATAAAGTATTTCTGGGATTTCCGGTTCCCGTAAAATCTACCGGCACTGATGGCTGARRCWGTTAAAACCACCTGTCCCTACTGCGGKGTCGGCTGCGGCGTGATTGCCCARACCGATCAGAATGGCAAAGTCACCATCAAAGGCGACCYGGYGCATCCGGCCAATTTTGGCAARCTTTGCGCCAAGGGAAGCGCGTTGGCCGAAACGCTTGATCTGGAGGATCGGTTATTATATCCCGAAGTTCACGGCAAGCAGGTCAGCTGGGATAACGCCTTGCAAGCRRCCGCAGATGGTTTACATAAAATCAGGGAACAATATGGCCCCGAYGCCATCGGATTCTATGTTTCYGGCCAATTACTTACCGAAGATTATTATGTGGCCAACAAGCTGATGAAGGGATTTATCGGCAGCGCCAACATTGACACCAATTCCCGGCTATGTATGTCTTCCAGCGTTGCCGGCCATAAACGCGCCTTTGGCAGTGATACCGTGCCCGGAAATTATSAAGACTGGGATCAGGCGGATCTGGTGGYTCTGGTGGGYTCYAACGCGGCCTGGTGYCACCCYATTCTGTATCAGCGCCTGATCAAGGCACAACATTCCCGCCAGACCAAACTCGTTGTCATTGACCCCCGGCGYACCSCGACCTGCGACACYGCCGATCTCCATCTGGCCCTGAAGCCCGGTAGCGACGTGCGGTTATTCAACGGCTTGCTGGCCCATCTTGCAAATATGGGCCATACGGACAACGCCTTCGTAACCAACCACACCAATGGGCTGAAAGATGCGTTAGCGCAGGCCCGAAAAGACGCCCCTGACATGGCAAGCCTTGCAAAGGCTTGTGGCCTGCCTGAGGAAGACATCRCCGCATTTTTTGATCTTTTCGCCAACACAGARAAAACCCTCACTGTTTATTCCCAGGGYGTCAACCAGTCATCCCAGGGCACGGACAAAGTCAATGCCATCATAAATTGCCACCTGCTCACCGGGCGCATTGGCCGGGCGGGTATGGGGCCTTTCTCAATCACYGGCCAGCCCAACGCCATGGGCGGGCGGGAAGTTGGCGGGCTTGCAAATACGCTCGCCGCCCATATGGAATTTGATGACARCTCACATGATATCRTAAGCCGGTTTTGGCAAACAGAYCGCCTCGCGACAAAGCCCGGCCTGAAAGCSRTGGATATGTTCCGCGCCRTTCAYGACGGCCAAATCAARGCCATCTGGATTATGGCAACCAATCCCGCCGTCAGCATGCCCGATGCCAATTTYATTCGGCAAGCRCTGGRAAAATGCCMGTTGGTCATTGTGTCTGACATCATGGGAAATACCGATAGCCTGMAATATGCCCATATTGCCCTRCCGGCCCARGGMTGGGGTGAAAAAGACGGGACGGTGACCAATAGCGAACGRCGGCTRTCCCGCCAGCGYCCYTTYTTATCMGCCCCGGCAGAAASCCGCCCTGACTGGTGGATTATCAGTGAAGTCGCCAAAYATATGGGATTTGMAAAAAGCTTTGATTATAAATCYCCCAATGAAATTTTCCGGGARCATGCCGCYYTATCTGCGTTCGAGAATAATGGCACCCGTGATTTTGATATTTCCGGCCTTGGGTATGACTTTTCGCCTGTTCAATGGCCCGTCAATGCCGCCAACCCCACCGGCAAAAGCCGTTTCTTTGAACAGGGTAATTTCTATACAAAAGACAAACGCGCCCGTTTTATTGCCGTTCGCGCCCAAGCCCCCGTTAATGACACCGATCAAGCATACCCCTTAATTCTGAATAGTGGCCGCATCCGTGACCAATGGCATACTATGACCAGAACCGGAAAGTCGCCCCGCCTGAATGCCCACCGGGAAGAGCCATATATCACCATTCACCCCATGGATGCGAAAAAATATGACCTTGGAAATAACGGATTTGTCCGCATATTCAGCCAATGGGGCGCGGCACTGGCCCGTGTTCGCCTTACCAATGAACAGCAGGCCGGGCAGATATTYATGCCCCTGCATTGGAGTGATGCCACAACGGCCAATGCCGCAACRAACCGCTTGGTCAATCCGGYAACAGACCCKCWCTCCGGCCAGCCTGAACTGAAGCACACCCCAGCTCGTCTGGAAAAATGGTCSCCMAAATGGCACGGGTTTTTRCTSTCGCGRAAAAAAATYATGCCSGAACATATGGATTACTGGTGCCAYAGCTATCAAAADAATTGCCATATACTGGAGCTCGCAGGCCGGGATGAAATGCAAGAGAATTTTTTCCTTGCGCCGCATTTAGCCCGGAAGAACGATGCTGATGTCCTCAGCTTCAGCAACCCGGCATCCGGGCAGATACGCCTCGCCCATATTGAAAAAGGTCGTCTGGATTTTTGCCTGTTCGTCGCGAACAAAGGAAACCTGCCGGACAGAAGCTGGCTACAGTCCCTCTTTCAACAAGRHAGCCTGACCSCCGAAATATACCGCATTTTGCTCTCCGGGCAGCCGGGCGATYCGGAAKCCCAAATAGGGCCTGTTATCTGTTCCTGCTATGGGGTCAGCCAAAAAGCCATTCTCAGTGCCTGTCGCCAAAGACAAGCCAAGACAGTGGACGATATCGGCAACCTGTTACAAGCCGGACGCAATTGCGGAGCCTGCAAACCGGAAATAAAAGACCTGATCAGCCAATGCCTTGTCGACTAATTCAAATTTTTGGCCTGCTTACGGGTCAATATTGCTCATCGCCCTTCATGTCGATTGACCACATGAAACCGACCACGGCGCCTTTCAGGATGGGGAGCAGGGTCAGGGCGAGGGTCAGGGCTATGGCAGGCCAGAAAATCATCTGGAACAGGGTGGAGGGATGAAAATTAATCTCCACCAAGACCAGCAAAGGCACCACGATATGACCGACAATCAAGATGGTCAGATACGGCGGAAAATCATCAGCGCGGATGTCGCCGATGGGGGCCGCGCACTGGGGACATGTCGGTTTGAGCTTTAAATATCCGGCAAAGATATTGGCYCTCTCACAGCTGGGGCATTGACGGCGCAGGCCGGATYTAATGGACCGGGCCTTACCGTGACGGGGGAAGTTGCTCATTTATCTGTCCTTAAACGGGTGATCAGGCTGGAGGTATCATACCGCGCGCCGCCCGATTGTTGAATTTCCTTGTAATAGTCATTGACCAGTGTGGTGACCGGCAGGGCCGCGCCGTTACTTTGGGCCTCAGACAGTACAATGTCCAGATCTTTGCGCATCCAGTCCACGGCAAAGCCGAAATCAAACTGGTCATTGATCATGGTTTGTGCGCGGTTTTCCATCTGCCAGCTTTGCGCCGCCCCCTTTGAAATCACGTCGATGACGGCGGCGGCATCCAGCCCGGCGGCCTCGGCAAAATTAATCCCCTCGGACAGGGCCTGAACCAGCCCGGCAATGCATATCTGATTGACCATCTTGGCCAGCTGCCCGCTTCCGGCCCCGCCCAGAAGTTTTGTTTTCCGGGCGTAACAGTGCAAAATGGGGTCTGTTTTTTCAAAGATTTTTTTAGCCCCGCCGACCATAATGGTCAGCTGACCATTTTCCGCTCCGGCCTGACCGCCGGATACGGGGGCGTCCAGAAAATGCAGCCCTGCCGTCTGTGCCAGTGCATCAAGCTCCCGCGCCAGGCTGGCGGAAGCGGTGGTATGGTCCACAAAAACGGCGCCTTTTCTCATGGCCCCAAAGGCCCCGCTCGCGCCCAGAGTAATGGCCCGCACATCATCATCATTTCCAACACAGGCAAAGACAATATCCGCGTCCCGGACCGCATCGGCGGGGGTCGGGGCATGGTTTCCGCCATATTCCGTGGTCCAGCGAACGGCCTTTTCCGGGGTCCGGTTATAGGCGGTGACCTCATATCCGGCTTTTTTCAGATGGCCCGCCATGGGATAGCCCATCACCCCAAGGCCYAGAAAGGCAAGCTTTTCTTTGGTCATATGACGTCCTTAATAATGGGGTGGTTTTTCATGGATCATRYCGCYCTCTTCTGCRGGATTTTCCAGAATTTCCAGCCGTTGTTTTGCCTGTGCAAGACGCTTTTTCAGGCGGTCAATTTCCGTCCATTGCTGGCTGACCATATCACTCAAATCCTGAATCTGCTGATCCTGATAGGTGATGGTCTGTTCAATTTGTGATAGCCGTTCGTCGTTTGTGGTCATAACCCTGCCTTATTTATAATTATGGTATATCCTACTTGGGATATGTTTTACCATGCAAAAATAACCATATTGGGCGATTTCGGGAGATTACAAGATGACTATCAATCACAGATTTGGTTTGTTGTTCTTATGTCTGACCAGCATTTCTCTGGCCACCCCGGCGGTTGCCGTAACGCCGGAAGAAGTCAAAATGGTGCARAGCAAGGCCGCAATTTCTATGGAAAAACTGCGGGCGCATATGATGGCCGGGGATGATGTCTCCAAAATTGTTCCYATGATGAAAAATGTCAAAACATTGGCGGACAAAGGCGATCTTGGCGCGGCAATTCGTTTGTTGGATAAAATTCTACTCTCCTTCAGCGCATTGGAAATGCCGGAAATGCCGGAAACSGCCCCGGTCTTTATCAACCCCAGACAGGTGACAATCACGGGCTATAAACAGAACGTCATGGAGGCTTTTATCACCGGGGACGGGCAATATCTGTTCTTTAACAACGATACGGGGGACAATCCAAAAACTGACAAGGAYATTTTCTATGCCCGGCGGATCAATGATGTAACCTTTAAATTTATGGGKGAGATAAAGGGGGTCAACAGCGCRCAGGTRGACGGCGTGCCGAGCATGGACCGGATGGGTAATTTTTATTTYGTCTCAGCCCGGAATTAYAGCAAGCCCAACAGCTTTGCCACCCTTTATAGCGGGAAATTTAAAGATGGCCGGGTCAGTGATCTGAAAGCTCATCCTGAGGTTTCCCTAAATCTTCCGGGCTGGCTGAATATGGATGTGGAGATCAGTGCGGATGGCAAGACCCTCTATACGACCCAGACCTATTTCAATAACGACATGCCCAAGCAATCCTATTTTCAGGTGGCTCATTTAAAGAATGGAAAATTTGAAATTGACAGCCATTCCAATGCCATATTCGATCGCATCAATACGGSTGACATCGAATATGGGGCGTCCATATCCTCGGACGACCGGGAGCTATATTTTACCCGTCTTTCTTATGAGAATGGCGGTAAATTTACCAGCTATTATGCCACGCGCCCCAATAAACAGGCCCCTTTTTCCACCCCTAAACCGATCACGTCTATTACCGGTTTTGCCGAGGCCCCGGCCATTACCGCAGATGGTCGCCTGCTGTATTTTCATAAAAAAACCGGYAACAGATTTCAGCTTTATGTGTTGGAAAGGGCCAAAGAGTAGCCGATAATCAGGGCGAATATTGAATATTATCTGGGTAATCTGGAWTTTCCCATCAGATATTCATCAACGGCGCGAGCGGCCTGACGGCCCTCACGAATGGCCCATACCACCAGAGACTGACCCCGGCGCATGTCACCGGCGGCAAAWATCTGGGGCAGAGATGTCTGGTAGCTGTTGGTATCGGCGGCCACATTGCCGCGCCCGTCAAGGGCRACRCCCARYTGGTCCARMAGGCCCTCYTTCACCGGATTGGTAAAGCCCATGGCCAGCAGGACAAGGTCCGCATCCAGCTCAAATTCRCTRCCRTCAATTTTCTGGAATTTCTCATCCACCTGATKACAGCGCAGGGCCGCCAGCTTGCCGTCTTCCCCGGCAACAAATKCRGCGGTCACAACGCTCCATTCCCGGTCCGCACCTTCTTCCTGAGAGGTAGAGGTSCGCAGCTTCATGGGCCAGTTAGGCCAGACCAGCTCCTTGTTTTCCCGGTGGGGCGGTTTGGGCATGATTTCGATCTGGGTCACCGATACGGCCCCCTGACGGAATGAGGTRCCCACACAGTCGGACCCCGTGTCCCCGCCGCCGATGACCACGACCCGCTTGCCAGCGGCCAGAATRTCTTTTGTGTTGGGCAGSGGTTCRCCYGCGCCGCGCTGATTTTGCTGAATKAGRAAGTCCATGGCAAAATGAACCCCGTCCAGATCCCGTCCGGGAATCGGCARGTCACGGGGCTGTTCTGATCCCCCGGCCAGWACCACCGCGTCATAATGYTCCACCAGACGCTGGGCGGGAATATCCTTGCCCACCTCCATACTGGTCCAGAAGGTAACCCCTTCCTGTTCCATTTGCTGGGYRCGSCGATCAATGAGTTTTTTTGACATTTTAAARTCAGGAATGCCATAGCGGAGCAASCCRCCCGGACGGCGGTTTTTCTCGTAAACGGCSACCTCATGYCCGGCGCGGGCCAATTGCTGGGCGCAAGCCAGACCMGCCGGRCCRGAGCCAACCACRGCCACCTTCTTGCCGGTTTTTTCCGGCGGCAGGTGCGGCGTGATCCAGCCCTCTTCCCAGCCCTTGTCAACGATGGCACATTCGATGGTTTTGATGGTCACCGGCTGGTCATCAATGTTTAACGTACAGGCAGCCTCGCAAGGAGCCGGACAGATGCGGCCGGTGAATTCGGGGAAATTATTTGTGGAGTGCAGCACATCCAGCGCGCCCTTCCAGTCGTCTTTCCAGACCAGATCATTCCAGTCGGGAATCATATTATTGACCGGACAGCCCGTATGGCAGAAGGGAATCCCGCAATCCATACAGCGGCCGCCCTGTAAAGAGACCATATTATCCGGCAGAGGGTTGATAAATTCGTCATAGTGACGCACCCGGTCCCCGGCGGGGGCATAGGTCCTCTCCTGACGGGTGAAATCCATAAATCCGGTTGGTTTGCCCATTCTTCGTCTCCTTAATTCAATGTCTGGCCGGTATAGGCGGATAGCACCGTCTGGGTCGGGGCCATTTCCTGCAAGGCGCGGCGATATTCCACCGGCATGACCTTGACAAATTTCGGCAGATAGTCTTCCTGATTGTCCAATATGGCCCGGGCGCGTTTGCTGCCCGTATARCGCACATGATTTTCCAGCAGGGTCATCAGCCGTTCCACATCATTGCCGGACATATTATTGCGCAAAATATCCACCCGGCCATGACTTTCAAGGTCGCCGGACTGATGTTTGCGGGCCATGTCGTCCTCTTCGGGCATAGGCTCYAGCTCTACCATGGCCAGATTGCACCGTTTTTCAAAATCCCCGGCTTCGTCCAGAACGTAGGCAATGCCCCCGCTCATCCCGGCGGCAAAATTACGTCCTGTCTGGCCAATGACAACCACACAGCCGCCTGTCATATATTCACAGCCATGATCGCCGACCCCCTCGACCACCGCAATGGCCCCGGAATTACGCACCGCAAAGCGTTCCCCGGCCACACCCCGGAAATAACATTCGCCGCCGACCGCACCGTAAAGGACCGTATTGCCGACGATGATGCTGTTTTTCGGGTCAATCTTGCTGATCTTGGGCGGATAGATGATCAACTGTCCACCGCTCAGCCCCTTGCCCACATAATCATTGCCGTCCCCGGACAGCTCAAGGGTCACGCCCTTGGCCACAAAGGCGCCGAAACTCTGCCCCGCCGTGCCGGATAGTTTTACATGAATGGTGCCCTTAGGCAGGCCGCCGTAACCATATTTTTCTGCCAGACGACCAGACAGAAACGCACCGCAGGACCGGTCGGTGTTATTGATGTTTTCCTCAATGATCACCGGGGTTTTTGTCGCCAGCGCGTCTTTCGCTTTTTCCAGCAAACGGCGGTCCAATATATGGTCCAGATCATGCTCCTGACGGGCGGTGTTATATCTGTCGCTGGCCTTTTCCGTCTTTGGCATATGGAACAGCTTGCTGAAATCCAGCCCGTCYGCCTTCCAGTGCCGGATGGCGTCATTCTTGCTGAGCAGGTTGGAATGGCCAATGATGTCATCCAGTTTGGAGACCCCCATCTCCGCCATGATTTTACGAACTTCTTCGGCGACAAAGAAGAAATAATTGACCACATGTTCCGGCTTACCCATGAATTTACGGCGCAGGACCGGGTCTTGGGTCGCGATGCCGACGGGGCAGGTATTCAGATGGCATTTGCGCATCATGATACAGCCACTGGCGATCAGCGGCGCGGTGGCAAAGCCGAACTCATCAGCCCCCAGCAACGCGCCGACAATCACATCCCGGCCCGTTTTCAGGCCGCCGTCYACCTGAACGGAAATACGGTCGCGRAGCTTGTTCAGCACCAATGTCTGCTGGGTTTCRGCCAGACCCATTTCCCACGGGCTGCCGGCATTTTTAATACTGGTCAGCGGGCTGGCCCCGGTGCCGCCGTCATAACCGGAAATGGTCAGATGGTCGGCCTTGGCCTTGGAAACCCCGGCGGCCACGGTGCCGACCCCGATTTCCGAGACCAGCTTGACGCTGATCCGGGCCTTGGGGTTGACGTTTTTCAGGTCATAGATTAACTGCGCCAGATCCTCGATGGAATAAATATCATGGTGCGGCGGCGGGGAAATCAGGCCCACCCCCGGCGTTGAATGGCGAACCTTGGCAATGACCGCGTCCACCTTGTGACCGGGCAACTGTCCGCCCTCGCCGGGCTTGGCTCCCTGGGCCATTTTAATCTGAATTTCRTCCGCATTKACCAGATATTCGGTGGTCACACCAAAACGGCCAGAGGCKACYTGTTTGATGGCACTGCGGCGCARATCRCCGTTGCGGTCCGGGGTGAAACGGTCCGATTCCTCGCCGCCYTCMCCSGTRTTSGACTTGCCGCCGATGCGGTTCATGGCGATGGCGAGGTTRGTATGGGCCTCGCGGCTGATGGAGCCAAAGGACATGGCGCCGGTGACAAACCGCTTGACGATTTCRCTGGCCGGTTCCACCTTATCCARYGCRATTGGCTTATCCGCYAGTTTGATCTTGAACAGGCCGCGCGGGGTCARMARCCGTTCGGACTGTTCATTGATATTATGGGCATAGGCGTCATATTGTTCCTGGTTGTTGCCGCGCACCGCATGTTGCAGGTTGCTGATACTGTCAGAGGTCCACATATGGTCCTCGCCGCGCATACGCACCGCATATTCGCCGCCCACATCCAGYGCATTYTCRTAMACCAGRCTGTCGGTGAAGGCYTGGTCATGGCGCATGACTGCCTCACGGGAAATCTCMTTCAGCCCCACGCCTTCGATAGCACTTTGGGTTTTGGTGAAATATTTTTTGATAAAGGCACTGTTGAGGCCGACCGCGTCAAAAATCTGCGCCCCGCAATAGGATTGATAGGTGGAAATGCCCATCTTGGACATGACCTTCAATATRCCCTTGTCAATGGCCTTGGTATAGCGGGACCGGGCATCGCGGGGCGTGATGATGTCCCCGGCCAACGTCGGGGCCAGCGCGGTGATGGTTTCAAAGGCAAGRTAAGGRTTKATWGCCTCGGCCCCATATCCGGCCAACACGCAAAAATGATGGACTTCGCGGGCTTCTCCGGTTTCTACMACCAGCCCCACAGAGGTACGCAATCCCTTGCGGATCAGATAATGATGAACCGCCGAGGTGGCCAGCAAGGCCGGGATGGCGATACGGTCGCCGCTGACCCCCCGGTCTGACAGGATGATGATATTATCACCCTCTATCACYGATACCTCAGCCAGAAGGCAGATGCTTTCGATGGCATTATCCATGCCCGCCGCGCCCTCAGCGGCATCATAGGTCACATCAATCGTTACGGTTCTGAAATTATTRTCAGGAATATCGCCAATGGTGCGGATTTTCTCCAGATCCTCATTGCTRAGGATGGGTTGGCGCACTTCAAGTCTTTTGTGGGTGCCGACCCCTTCCAGATCCAACAGGTTGGGCCGGGGCCCGATGAAGGACACCAATGACATGACCGCTTCCTCGCGGATGGGGTCAATGGGCGGGTTGGTCACTTGAGCAAAATTCTGTTTGAAATAGCTATAGAGCAGTTTCGATTTGCTGGACAGGGCCGATATGGGCGTGTCCGTGCCCATGGAGCCGAGGGCTTCCTGTGCGCTGGTGGTCATGGGCGGCAACAGAAGTTTCAGGTCTTCCTGCGTATAGCCAAAGGCCTGTTGACGTTTCAGCAGGGAGACATCGGTGGAATGAAGAGGCGGGAATTCCGCGGGCAGGTCTTCCAGCTTGATCTGGGTGCGGGCCAGAATGGCCTCATAATCATGGGCACCGCTCAGTTCCGACTTGATTTCAGCATCGCTGATAATCCGGCCCTCTGCGGTATCGATCAGGAGCATTTTACCGGGCTGCAATCGCCATTTCTGGACGATTTTATCTTCGGGGATTGGCAGGACGCCCATCTCGGACGCCAGAACCACCATATCATCATCGGTCACCAGATAACGCGCCGGACGTAAACCGTTACGATCAAGGGTCGCCCCGATCAGGGTGCCATCGGTAAAGGCCATGGCGGCGGGGCCGTCCCATGGCTCCATCAGGGCCGCATGATATTCGTAAAAGGCGCGGCGTTTCTCATCCATCAGCGGATTTCCGGCCCAGGCTTCGGGGATCAGCATCATCATGGCATGGACAATGCTATAGCCACCGGCCACCAGAAGTTCCAGCGCATTGTCAAAGCTTGCGGTGTCGGAAATACCCTCGGGGATCAGAGGCCAGAGTTTTTCCAGATCATCACCAAGGACGGTGGATTCCATGCTGAAACGCCGGGATGCCATCCAGTTCACATTGCCGCGCACCGTATTGATCTCGCCGTTATGACAGACCATGCGAAAAGGCTGGGCCAATCCCCATGTGGGGAAGGTATTGGTGGAAAAACGTTGATGAACCAGCGCGAGCGCAGATGTCATGCGCTCATCTTTCAGATCATCGTAATAGACCCCGACTTGCGTGGCCAGCAACATGCCCTTATAGAGCAGGGTGCGGCTGGAACAGCAACAGGCATAATAATGCGCCGTGTCTTCATCCATATCAAAGACGATATTGGATAGCTGTTTACGGATTAGATAGAGTTTCAGTTCAAAGCCTGCGTTGGTTTTACACGCGTCCCCGATACCGACAAACCCCTGAAGGATCGCTGGTTCAGAGGCCTTGACCCCGTCGCTGAAGCCGCTGTTGTTGGTGGGCACCTTGCGCCAGCCCAGAAATTTCTGACCTTCCTGATCCACCAGATTTTCAAATGTTTTTTTAATTTTATCGGCAATAGCTTTTTCATGAGGCAGAAACACGACCAATACGCCGTAATCACCAAACTTTGGCAGGCTGATTTTTCCCTGCCTGGCCACGGCCTGCATAAAATCATCGGGCATCTGAATCAAAATTCCAGCCCCGTCACCGGACAGAGGGTCCGCCCCAACGGCCCCGCGATGGGTGAGGTTTTCCAGTATTTTCAGGCCATTGGCAATGATGTCATGGCTTTTAACGCCCTTGATATTGGCGACAAAACCAATGCCGCAATTATCATGTTCGTTTTGGGGGTTATAGAGGCCTTGGGCCTTTGGCAGGCCGGCTGTGTTTAATGGCACCTTATGGGTCATTCCCGAAAATACTCCTCGTTCCAGTAAAGTCTTCAAATAATATTTTTTGCGCACAAATCCAGACCATCTTTAAATCGTAAAGACAGACCGGATTTTAGTCTTTTGTTTTAAAGTCAGTTTTTATGCTTTAATTCTATGGCACTTTTTATACAGTATTATGACTGTATCATTGTTATTATATGCAGGCCGTAGAACTCCATCTCGCTTTGGGCAAGTGAGGGCAAAAATCTGACGTAAATTATCTACAGTTTTAGGTCATATTCGCAAAATTAACTGCCAGTTTGCGACAGGCTTGTGTATTTTCTACTGATTTATGGGGCTAAAATCAAGTAAATCATCAGAAATAATTCGTTTATTTGGTAAAAAAACATCAAAAAAATACTTTTTTACAGGGACTTAAAGGATAAATAAACAATGACTGAGGTTATGAGAATCTTGCTATAGCTGAAGTTCCATATGCTATTCCCGTGAGCAATTATTTTTTGAGTAAAGTTTTAGCCTTTTTTGTGGATTTCTCCGGGGTTGCGGAAAGTCAAGGCAAAAAGGATAAATACTAGCTGTTGACATTACGGCAGGGTCAAAATACCATATCTTGTGTCGAGGGTGATTTAAAGGGGTTCGGAACCGGATTATCGTTATTCTATAAGGCTCTAGCGTCTACAGGCTGTAAAAGGGTCAATAATTACAACGATATTGCGTCGGAATTTCAGGGTAATCTCAACCTCGCAATCGAACAAATAATATTTTTGCATTATACTTATATGGTCATCCAGAACAGAGGATTATGTGGTATAAGGGTAGGTTGATTCACGAATCTGGCAAAAATGCACAAAAAATGCAATTTAAACGCGGGAGTTTAATAGAGTGGTAGCGACGTTATTTAAGGAAGCTGTACAGGTAAAAGATCATTGGCAGGTGGAAACCATCCCCCAGAGAGATGATCTGCTCACCAATTTTGGCAAGGCGACCTTGACCGACCGATATTTGATGCCCGGCGAGAATTATCAGGATCTTTTTGCCCGGGTGGCCAGCTTTTACAGCGATGACAAAGCCCATGCCCAGCGGCTCTATGGCTATATCAGCAAACTCTGGTTCATGCCCGCAACCCCTATATTAAGCAACGGCGGCACCAAGCGCGGCCTGCCCATTTCCTGTTTTCTGAATGAAGCCAATGACAGTCTTCAGGGCATTGTGACCCTGTGGAATGAAAATGTCTGGCTGGCGTCCAAAGGCGGCGGCATCGGCAGCTATTGGGGCAATCTGCGCTCCATCGGCGAAGATGTATCCACCAATGGCAAGACATCGGGCATTATCCCGTTCATCCGGGTGATGGACAGCCAGACCCTGGCCATTTCCCAAGGGTCGCTCCGGCGCGGCAGTGCGGCGGTCTATCTGCCGGTTAATCATCCGGAGATTGAGGAATTTATCGAAATTCGCCGGCCCACGGGCGGGGATCCTAACCGCAAGGCGCTCAATCTGCACCACGGCATTACCATCTCTGATGCCTTCATGCGGGCGGTGGAGAATGACGAGGACTGGGCTCTGCTCAGCCCCCATGACCAGAGCGTACAAAAAACTATTTCGGCGCGGGCGTTATGGATACGGATGCTGACGGCGCGCATTGAAACCGGCGAGCCCTATATGCTGTTCAGCGACCATGTGAATAATGCAATTCCGGAGCATCACAAACTGGCGGGCCTGAATGTGAAAACATCAAACCTGTGCTGTGAGATTACCCTGCCCACGGGCATGGATCATCTGGGCAAGGAGCGCACGGCGGTCTGTTGCCTGTCGTCAATCAACCTTGAAACCTATGACCAATGGCAGGACAATGATCTGTTCATCCCCGATCTGATGCGGTTTCTGGATAATGTGCTGGAGGATTTCATTCAGCGCGCACCGGACAGCATGGCCCGCGCCACCTATGCCGCATCACGTGAGCGCAGTGTGGGCCTTGGGGCCATGGGCTTTCACGGCTTCCTGCAGGACCGGATGATCCCGTTTGAATCCGTCATGGCGCAGGTCTGGAACAAGCGTATATTCAAGCATATTCAGAACGGCGTTAATGCGGCCTCAAAAATGCTCGCCGAGGAAAAAGGCGCCTGTCCCGATGCGGCGGATTACGGCATTATGGAGCGTTTTTCCAACAAGACCGCCATCGCGCCGACCGCGTCTATTTCGATCATCTGCGGCGGGGCCAGCCCCGGCATTGAACCCATCGCCGCCAACAGCTTTACCCAGAAAACCCTGTCCGGTTCCTTTAATGTGCGCAGCCGCGCCCTGACCAAACTGCTGGACAAAAAGGGCAAAAATACAGACGAAATCTGGACCTCGATCACCATTAATGGCGGCTCTATTCAGCATCTGGATTTCCTCAATGATCTTGAGCGGGATGTATTTAAAACCGCCTTTGAACTGGATCAGCGCTGGGTCATCGAACATGCCGCCGACCGCGCGCCCATGGTGGATCAAGCCCAGTCAGTCAATGTATTCCTGCCCGCCAATGTTCATAAACGCGATCTGCATCAGGTTCATTTTCAGGCATGGAAAAAAGGCGTGAAAAGCCTTTATTATTGCCGCTCCCTATCCATTCAACGGGCGGAAAGCGTGGAATCCGCCGCCGCCGTAGGCAAGGAAACGCGGCCCCTTCACCAGCCGGAAAAGGTGAAGGTAGAGACAGCAAATTATGAAGAATGCCTGTCTTGTCAATAATGTCTGTCTTGTCAGCAGGTTTTAAGTTTTATTTTTTAAGTTAAGGTAATTGCCGAATGTCCCTGTTAGAAGAACGCATTGTTTACAAACCCTTTCAGTATCCTTGGGCCTATGATGCCTGGCTAACCCAGCAGAGGGTCCATTGGCTGCCCGAAGAAGTCCCCATGGCCGATGATGTCAAGGACTGGAACATGAACATCACCGAGGGCGAAAAACACCTGCTGATGCAGATTTTCCGTTTTTTCACCCAGGCTGATGTGGAGGTCAATAACTGTTACATGCGCCATTATACCCAGGTGTTCAAACCGACCGAGGTTCAGATGATGCTGGCGGCCTTTTCTAATATGGAAACCATCCATGTGGCGGCTTACAGTCATCTGCTCGATACGCTTGGCATTCCGGAGACAGAATATGAGGCCTTCCTCAAATATGATGAGATGAAGGCCAAATATGACTATATGCAGATATGGGGCGTGGACAGCAAGGAAGATATTGCCAAGACGCTGGCCGTGTTTGGCGGCTTTACCGAGGGGCTGCAACTGTTTGCCTCTTTCGCCATCCTGATGAATTTCCCCCGCTTTGGCAAGATGAAGGGCATGGGCCAGATTATCACTTGGTCGGTGCGGGACGAATCGCTCCATACCAACAGCATCATTAAGCTGTTCCATACTTTTGTGCAGGAAAACCCCGAGGTCTGGACCGACAAATTACAGGCGGACCTGACACAGGCCTGTCAGACCATCGTGACCCATGAGGATGCCTTCATTGATCTGGCCTTTGAGATGGGTGATATTGAGGGGCTGACCGCCAAAGAGGTCAAGGATTACATCCGCTATATCGCCGACCGCCGATTGACCCAGCTTAACCTGTCCCCGGTATATTTTGTCGGCATTAACCCCCTGCCGTGGATGGATGAGATTCTCAACGGCATTGAGCATGTAAATTTCTTCGAAAACCGCGCCACAGAATATTCCAAAGCCTCCACCGAAGGCTCATGGGAAGAAGCGTTTGAATAGGGAGTGAGGTAAGCCATTGGGATATAGGTATAATAAATCAAATGACTCTGACCCCATCGATTGGTTCTTGTGACCACATCGATTCTTGACCCCATCGATTCTGAAAATAAGGGGGTAAATAATGGATTCTAAAACGTTAGAACTACTTGTCGATATAACTGAAGACTTCCAGTTTCTAGATAACATTCTTGCTAAAAAAAGCATTAATCGAAAGCAATGCAAGCAACTCGCCCTATCACTTCGGAAACTTCTATACGACAAACACTCGACACTGTCAGCAGCAGCACAAGTCTTTAACAAAAGGCTGAGAATATCGTCACCTCCAGAGCTGTCGCCAGATGATGAGTTATTCTTCACAAGCGCATATTTTACCCACGCTAGTCCATTTGACTGGCAGGGGATCGGTATGTGTAAAGTTGCACTTCATAAAGCTCCTACAGCACCTGAAATGAACTGGGTAGACGATAAACGTCCCTTGAAGATACAGACATTTTTAAACCAACGAGTTATGGCATTTGGTCATTACAGTGTTAAGCGCATAGATGTACTGCGTTTTGTTGCTCATAAGTTGGGTGGTGCTCATTTAGATTCACCTAAAGACTCAGGGCCTGAGAACACCTTAAAGCATCTTCGCAACAATGTAGGAGCGAAAGTGACTTCTAATGGGGTGCAATACTTATTCAAGGTAAAGGGTAACAAAAAGTGGAAAACAGATATGGTGCTAAAACCGAACCACCTTGACCCTACGATGCTAGAACTTCTTGCTACCACCCAAATATTATTAGGCGAGAAGGATGTACAAACACTGCGAAACCTTATTCAAGAAGCATTATTAAAGGAAGAAGAGACATGAGCAAACGAGGAAGAATCAATGGGGTGGAATCAATTTTCTCTGACCCCATTGATTCCTTTTAAAAAAGCAACCCTCTATAATATGAGGGTTGCTCTTCAAGAATGCTTTTCAGAATTGAATTATCCGCGTCGTTTGCGGGCAATCCCAAGTCCCAGCAGCAGGAATATGGGGACAGTGTACATATTTTCTACTTTTTCCCAATCGCCTTCAACATTACCTTCATAAAATGGCTGCGTTCCGGTACGATATGGTCGCCATTTTTATCCAGCAATGAATTGGCCGGGTGGCTTCCTGTCTGAGTGTAGGTGTCGGCGAACAGTTCCAGCCGCTGGCGGGCCAGAAAATTATTCATGGCGGGGCGGGCGCGGTGACGGCGCAGGGCGTTCAGGTCGATGTGATCGTTGGCGGTCATGGTATCGCCCCAGCCGCTTTCCTGTAATGTCATGCCCCGGTAATCAATGATCGCCGATTTGCCGCCGGTGGCATTTTCCGGCATGGCGTGGCCGCGTATGCCCGCACAGTTTGAGGAAATTACATAGGCCATATTTTCCATGGCGCGGGCCTTGCGGGCGATGTTTTTCATGCTGTCATGGGTGCAGGCGATCTCGCCGGAACTATGAAGAAAAACCTCTGCCCCGCGCAGGGCAAGGGAGCGGGCGATTTCGGGATATAATATTTCCTCGGACGCGATACAGGCCAGATTGCCGATGTCGGTTTTGGCCACCGGAAACACCCCGTCCAGGCCATAAATATCCAGATATTTATCCCACACATCATGGGGGGTGGGGGCAAAGACGGAATTAAGCCGCCGATAGCGCAAAATCACATCGCCTGACGGGTCAATGATAAAGCTCGCCTGAAAATACAGCCCCGGAAAGTTSGGGTCTTTCTCGTAAGCATTGCCCGACAGATACAGGTCATTATCCTGYGCAATCCTGCCCAGCATGTCATATTCCGGCCCGTCCATGTCAAGGCASGCCTTATTCGCCCAGCCCTCAATGCTCTCCCCCATGGGATARGCGGTGAGGACATATTCCGGCAACACCATMAGSCGCACATCCGGCCCGACRAATTTCTTGCTGGARCTGATCTCCCCGGCCAGCCGATTGATGCTTTTATGGATCAGGTCAAAGGCCGCYKCCCGGTCCCCGCAWCCATTMAYCSCGTCAATGGWKGTTTGCAGGGCWAYWGCATAATAGCCGGGGCCGAGAAGCTTGTCTGTCATACTTTATGTTGCCTCGATCAATTCAATCAATTCGYCYGCGTTGCCAACGCAGCAGGCTGATCTTCGCCCATGATAGGGGGCCATGTCAAGGCGCACCGGTGCGGTGATCATCTCGGCCTTCACCCGGTCCAGATCATCGACGATAAAGCTGGTCATGGCAATGCCGGGGGCGAGCTTGCCCGGCGCGCAGGGGCGCTCTATGGTTTCGGGCGGATATTGGTCGATCTCATTATTCACAATGCGGCCATTACAGGTCATGGACAGATGGTGCGGGGTGGCCTCGGGCAAGTTAAACGCCTCGTTAATAACGCTGTATTTAACAAAATAGGCATTGCCCTGATCCCAGCCGAAATTATCCACATAGAATTTGATGGCCGCGTCCATATCCGGGGTCGCCAGCACCATGATAAAGGTATGATCCACAAAAGACCGCGCCATGGGCAGATCATAATCGGGCAGGTTGCCGCGCACTTGATTAAGGTAAAACAGCTCATTCGCCACGCCCACCGCCTGCATGGGGTAAATCTTGTCGGAGAAATCAAGATAGGTGGGTTCGCCGACGATCTCAAAGGGGGATTGTTTCAGATTTTCGTGCAAAGCTTCCAC
>NVVY01000039.1 GCA_002749135.1 Alphaproteobacteria bacterium
TAGAGCGGCGGGAAATAGGGGGGCATCTCTTGAAAAATAATAATAAAAACAAATGGTTAGGTAGATAAAATAAAACTATCTTCATTTAATAAAAAGTGTAAAAAAATCCGACAGTCTTATGTTTTTCCTGAATATAGCAAGGGTTACTATGCTGTGATAAATGGGCGTTTACCCGTTATTTGAGCTTATTTCTTCACATCACGGGTTGAATATATCAGGCGGCTGTTTAAACTATGGCCATGATGAACGTAGTAAATCAGGCATCGGCAGTGTTATTATGCGGGCATGGCAGCAAGTCGCCACAGGCAGGTATAGAGTTTTATGCCCTGATGGATAAAATTCAAGGGAAGCTGTGTGATCAAAAACTGTTCGGAGCCTTTTTGGACTATGATAACCCAAATATTCCAGAGGCTATGCAGCAGATTTACGATCAGGGATACAGGGACATCATTGTCCAGCCCGCCATGCTGTATAATGCTGGCCATACGAAAAATGATATTCCGGGCATTCTGTCCCAATTCCATAAAACACATTCTGATGCCCGGCTATATTATGGTGGGCCGCTTGGGGTGGAAGCCCTGGTTGTTCAGGCGGCGGCAGATGCCGTGATGGCTGTTTTGCCGCCTTGTGATGGGGAGGATGTGACGCTTTTGGTGGTTGGGCGCGGCGGCAGGGACCGTGCGGTCAGCGATCAGACAATTACGCTGTGCAGAAAACTTGATGCGCATCTTGAGGTGGGGGACAGTCGTTATTGTTATTTCTCTGACGGGGCACCGTCGTTACCGTCGGCCCTGACACAGGCGGCCCATTCCCATTATGGACATGTGGTAGTCTTGCCGTTTTTACTGTTCCCCGGACGGCTGTTGTCCCATATTTATGCAGAAATTGATAAAGTCGCCGCGCAATATCCGGCCTTTGCTTTTCACAAGGCCCCGGCCATCGGGATGCAGGATGTGATTGTGGATGCCCTTGTACAAAAAATAAGTGAAGCGACACTTGTTATATAAGGGATGACCAGTTTTCCCGGATATAGTCCGCTGTTCTGAGCGAGAGGGCATGGACGGTGAAGGTGGGGTTGACCCCGCCGCTGGTGGGGAACAGGCCGGGTCCGGCAATGAACAGATTATCAATATCATGGCATTGACCATAGGAATTGGTGACGGATGTCGCCCGGTCATCCCCCATGATGGTGTCGCCCATGATATGCATGGCCCCCTGCGGCCCGTGCCAGATTGATGCGGCGTCAGCGGCCTTGAATATTTTGGCCCCCTCCGCCTTGGCCGATTGCCACAGGGCCTTGGAGTCCGCATGGGAATGATGGGCCGCCACGGCCAGCGGCACGCCGAATTTGTCCTTTCGGGATGACAAGGTAACCCGATTTTCCGGCAGGGGTAAATCCTCCACGCAGGCCGTCATGCCGCCAAAGTGATGCACGGCTTTTTTCATAAATTCAGTGAGCTTTGCGCCGAACAACCCCGGATTACTGCCGCCAATGCCGAGCAGGTCATTGGGCTTCAGGGCCTGGGCGATCATCCATTGATAGCTGCCAAAGCCGCTGTCCCGCTGGTCTTTATGGTCATAGGAATCCTGATTGACCATCTGACCGCCCATGGCCCCCATATAGGGCTCTGTCTCTTCCTCAAACAGGCCAAAGGTGGTGGCCGCCGAATGGCTCATGATATAACGCCCGACCCTGCCGCTGCTGTTGGCGAGCCCACCCTTTGCCGAGGCCAGTAACAGGCGCGGGGTCTGTACGGCAAAGGCGGCGATGATGATCATCCGGGCCATTTGGGTGATTTCTGCACCGTCTTTGGTGTGATARATAACGCCGCTGGCCTTTGTTCCCTTGYTATCGGTCAGGATACGGGTGACGGCGGCATCATGTATGATTTCGCTGTGATTTTTTTCCGCCTCGGGCAGATAAAGGGCGAGGGGGTTAGCCAGGGCCTTGGTCGGGCAACCCGCATCGCACCAGCCATCCCATAAGCACGCCGGGCGGCCTTTGTACTCCCGGCTGTTAAGGGCCAGTGGCAGGGGGGCGGTACTTTTGCCCAGCTTGTGAAATCCCCTTGCGATGATCTCGCTCTGCTGGAAAGCAGGCACGGGCGGCAGGGGATAGGCCACGCCGTCAGGCCGCCATTTCTCGGCTTTATGATCGCCGGAAATGCCAACTTCCTGTTGAATCCGGTCATAATAGGGCCGCAGGTCATCATAGGTGATGGGCCAGTCAAGGGCGCGGCCATAGAGGCTCTTAACCTTGAAATCTTGCTCATGCAAGCGCGGCCAGACGCCAAAATGATGGAGGGCCGACCCGCCGGTGCCGTACCCTGAGTTAAAGACATTGCTGATCGGTTGACTGCCCTTTTCTTCGACCGGCGCCCCGGCCCATTTCAGCCGCCGGGCATGAATTTGTGAGCTGGTCAGGTCGGTTAGCTTCCGCTTTGGCCCCGCCTCAAGGATCAGGACTTTCCGGCCTGCCTTGGATAGTTTTGCCGCCATAAGGCTGCCTGCGGCCCCGGAGCCGATGATGATAACATCAACTTTTTCCGGCTGGCGTTTCATGGGGTCACCTTCCACGGATGGGCAGGTTCGATGTGGGCCATATAGGGAATACCCAATTGATCAAAGGCGTCCATCGTGCCATACGTNNCATCAATGGCATCACTGCGCAGGACAAAATAGAAAAACGGGGCTGGTGGGGCCGCGCTATCCCAGCCCGTTGGATTCTTCTGCATCATAAGGGTGATAAAGTCAGCCATTTCAGGCGCGGAAAGATCGGCAGGCTTCTTATCATATTGCTGTTTCACGGCATTTTCAAAGGCGGTCAGGGACGCGCGATAAAAGCCGTCAAAAGGCGGATTAACTCTTAAATACCGTATGATCAGAAGGTTATCTGAGAACGGTGTTGATAGCTGATGATCAATATAGTGGGATAGCCCAGCAGTCTTTGCACCGGGTACGATGGCATTCCCAAGCAGGTCAATGAGGGCGGCTTGATCATCGGTTACGATCTGAAAGGGTATATTTCGGACTTTGGCTTCTGCGGGGGTAAGCTGTATAACTTTTCCGCCCAACAGGAAAGCCAGCGTAACCGCACCGCTACCGAGAGAAAATCCTCTCCTGCTGATCTTCATTCCATACCCTTTTATATTATTTCGTCAGTCTTCTTCATCAAAGCTTGGCCGATGGGTGGCGGCWATGCGCGCGCCCTGATCATACATGCCGGTCATAATATCAAGRATYTTACTGCCGCCCGCCAATTGATCATCCATGGCCCKAATGGTCTCTGTCATTTCAATGAGCAACCCCCGGCGCAGGGCGACAAACCGTTCCACAACCTTGTTGCCTGCACTGGTTACCCGGTAACGGACCCCCTTGCGGCGGTTATCGGTTGAGGTTTTCTCCACCAGCTTATCCTGGGTGAGTTTGCGGATGGTATATTGAATGTTGGTATTGTCGTCCCGGTTCAGCAATCGGGCGATTTCCGTGATCCCCTTGGGCCGTCCGCGCATGGCGATCAGATTGAGGATGGCACAGTCATTGGCGCTCATATTAAAGCCCGAGGCCGCCACCACGCATTCCTTCATCCAGCGGGTAAAGCTCTCGTAAGACCGCAGCAGCGAATATTCCAGTTCGGTCAGGGCAATTTCATGATCATTGGTGGCAAGATGCCAATGGCGGTCCAATTCTATGGTTCCCTTTTTTTCATTATTTTTCATATTTATTTTTTACCTGATATTTTTTCGTTTTTACTGTCGTTGGTTGCTCTGTGAACAGGGTAATAGCTTTAATCTGAATTTCAACAGTAAATTACCTGAGATAAAAAACATATGACTCATTCCGACTTTTATAATTCTATTTAATTATTAAATTATAACCAAAATAATTAGTATTTTAATAATATAGATTAATAGYCTTTTAAAATSWWMGSMATRARTWWKKACGGYMYKYRRYDGCWYRKRRRAACKCYWKRWKSMAWMWKGKMTGSMATTTTTGTTTATTGGATATGATGGGGGCGCTTGAAATCAGTCAGGCYATTTGTAACGCAARRCCTTAAAAGGCCARTTCCATGAAATGTTTCCGGCATAATACTTCATAGCGATCATTGCCGCCRATYTCYGTTTGCTCGCCTTCCTTGATCACCCGGCCTTTTTCATCGGTCCKCAGGTTCATGGTGGCTTTGCGGCCACATTTACAGATGGTTTTAAGCTCCCGCAATTCATCAGCCAACGCCAGAAGATGCATACTGCCCTCAAATAGATTGGCCTGAAAATCGGTGCGGATACCGTAAGTCAGCACCGGAATCCCGATCCGGTCACAGATGGCYGCCAGCTGGAATACCTGATCCCGGGACAGGAATTGGGCCTCGTCAATCAACAGGCAGTTGATTTTGCGTTTTTTTAATTCCTCGGTTACTTCCCGGTAAATATCGGTATTTTCGTCAAAGGTATTGGCCTTGGCCTCAAGCCCGATGCGGGACGCAACAACACCCTTGCCGTAACGGTCATCCAAGGCTGCTGTATAGAGCATGGTGCCCATGCCCCGTTCCCGATAGTTGAAGCTGGATTGGAGCAGGGTAGTCGATTTTCCGGCATTCATGGATGAATAATAAAAGTATAATTTTGCCATAATTTTTCTCTGGCCATAAAAATTTCTAAACAGTGGTCAAATTTTACCATAGGGTATATATATCAACAAATAAAGTCGAATCCCCCTTTGTGGGCAGTGAAGGAAACCGTCATGAATACCCCCCCTAAATCCCTCGAARAAACGCTGATTGCGGCGGCGCAGGCGGCGAAGGAACATAGCTATTCKCCCTATTCAAATTTCCCCGTGGGGGCGGCAGTTTTGCTGGAAGACGGGCAGGTYTTTACCGGCACCAATATTGAAAATGCCAGCTATGGCCTRACCTGTTGCGCGGAGCGCGTGGCCCTCTTTTCCGCCCGGACGGCCTCCACTGCCAAGGTCACGGGGCTGGCCATTTCCATTGGCCGGGTKGGYRTTGASYTRCCCAAAGAATCGCTGGTGCCCTGCGGGGCCTGCCGACAGGTTATGTCGGAATTTCTGGCCCCCGAAACTCCGGTATATGTGGACGGCAACCGAACCTTTACCATGGGCGAGCTGTTRCCCCATTCATTCAAACTGACCCGTTAAGGAAATAACCTATGAYAAATGTAAAATTGGAACCGGATCAGACGCGCGCTTTGTATGAGGCCAACCCGGCTTTTGTTACCCATCTGGAATGTTCCATATCTGGAAAAATTTATGAAGCTGGACAGCCTCACGGCTTGTCAGAGGCGGGCAGACCTCTGTTGGTTCGTTATGACCTGGGTAAAATCGCCGCCGCAGTAACCCGGCAGGAAATCGAAAACAGGCCCGGTGGATTCTGGAAATACCGCGAATTTCTGCCAGTGCAAAAGCCGGAAAATATGGTCAGTCTGGGCGAGGTTATGACGCCTTTGGTGCCGCTTAAAAATTCTGTACCGGATGGGGTGGAGGTCATCGTCAAGGATGAGGGCCGCCTGCCCACCGGGTCATTCAAGGCGCGGGGGCTGGCTCTTGCGGTGGCTATGGCAAAGGAATTGGGGCAACGCCATCTGGCCATGCCCACCAACGGTAATGCGGGGGCGGCACTGGCGGCCTATGCCAGCTATGCGGGGTTGAAAACCACGGTCTTCTGCCCTGATGACACGCCGGAGATTAATGTCCGGGAAATCGAATTACAGGGYGCCGATGTCTATAAAGTCAACGGCCTKATCAATGATTGCGGCAAGATCGTGCTGGACGGCAAGGCCAGGATMGGCTGGACTGATATTTCGACCCTGAAAGAGCCATATCGTATTGAGGGCAAGAAAACCATGGGTCTTGAGCTGGCCGAACAATATGGCTGGGATGTGCCCGATGTGATCTTTTACCCCACGGGCGGCGGCACCGGATTGATCGGCATGTGGAAGGCCTTTGAGGAGTTGGAGGCCATGGGTTGGATCGGCTCCAAACGTCCGCGCATGGTGGCGGTTCAATCCACYGGCTGCGCTCCTATTGTCAAGGCATGGGAGGACGGGGTTGAGCATGCGCCGCTWTGGGAAAATGCCTATACCGCGGCGTCGGGCATCCGGGTTCCGGCGGCGGTCGGTGATTTTCTGATCCTGCGCGCGGTACGGGACAGCGGCGGTTTTGCCATTGCGGTGACCGATGAGCATATTTTTCAGGCCCGGGATGAGGTGGCCCGAAAGGACGGTTTCCTGCTGTGCCCCGAAGGCGCGGCCACCTTCGCCGCCTGGCAAAAGGCKCTGGAAAGCGGGCAGGTCAGCAAGGATGAACGGGTGCTGTTGTTTAACTGTGCCACCGGGCTGAAATATCCCATGCCGGACAGCGACCATAGCATAGATTGCCACCAGCCCATTGATTATGACGCTTTGACATAATGAAAGATCTGGATAAATACGATTATCTGGATTCCATTGAGGGCTTCCATCCGGCGGAWAGCGGAAAGAAGCCGCCCCTGTGGCAGCGGGCGCGGGAATTAGCGCCGGGGATATTGGTATGCGCCACCGTGGCGCTGGCGGCAAAATTCATTGCYCAGCATTATGCCGCGCCRGTGATGCTGCTGAGCCTGTTGCTGGGCATGATTTTYAATTTCATGTCACAGGAAGGCCCCACGAAAAAAGGTGTGCAATTTACCTCCCAAACCATACTCCGRATCGGGGTTGCGTTGATCGGGGCRCGGATTATGCTGTCSGACTTTACCGCCCTTGGCGGCGTGACGCTGAGCGTGGTTATTCTGGCYATTGGATTGGTCATTGCCCTCGGCGTTATGTGGGCGCGATTGCTTAAACTGGACCCGGAACAGGGCTGGCTTATCGGCGGRGCSACGGCCATTTGCGGGGCMTCGGCGGCYCTTGCCCTGTCAGCGGTGATGCCCAAGTCAAAAACGCTGGAGCATAATACCCTGATCGCGGTGGTCGGGGTGACGGCCATGGGAACCCTGTCCATGATATTCTATCCRGTGATCATTGGTTTTCTGGGCTTTAATGATCATCAGGCCGGTATCTTGATCGGCGGCACCATCCATGATGTGTCACAGGTTGTGGGGGCGGGATACAGCATTTCCGAGGAYGCKGGYGACACGGCCATCATTGTCAAGCTGGTGCGGGTTTTCATGCTGGTGCCGGTGTTRTTTCTYTTTGCCTKGGGYTTTCGTAACCGCAAGGARAATGATCCGTCAGGACGCTTTGTCTTTCCGYTGTTTCTGGTGGGCTTTATCGCCCTTGTGACGTTGAATTCCCTGCATATTCTGCCGGCAGATATTTTGCATTTYCTTCAGRCATCCAGTAAATGGTTGCTGATAATGGCGATCACGGCGGTGGGTATGAAAACCTCACTCAAGACCATGTTCTCACTGGGCTGGAAGCCGTTGTTCCTGATTTTGGTTGAAACAATYACCATTTCAATCTTCTATTTTGCCATGATYTCGGCGGATATTATTTAGGCTTTTCAATATAATTAGCTCAATATTTCATATAAATTTATCCATTAATAATGGTTTATTTTCAAATATATGGTTTCCTGCATACTGAATATTTGTTNGGTATATGCTTTTGGTTGAACATGAGGCATTGCAGTCTTGGAAAAAGTGAAAAGTAATGGGCAATCCCCTTAAAACATCTTCTCTGGATTACGAGAKGTTGAACAGAAACAAACGGGTGCAGCGGGCGGCCAAGGATGCCYTGATCTCYGAGAAAATATTACTCCGGCAGGCACAGGAGGAAAGGGGTTCTGCGGCATTTGGGAAAATGGTYAAGCCGGGTRTTTTAACRCGGYTGAGTGGYKTTATCTGGCCTATGGAGYCGYTAATATTCGGGCTCYTKGTTTTGGCGGCTGTTTTTATAGGCTTCAGCGTTCGGGACTATGGGTATTTTGCGGCGCAGAGCGGCGCTGGCTATGCGCTGGGTGTTGCCGGGRCCAGTATGATGCTGGCGTTGTTGATCTATCCGTTGCGCAAGCGGTTTCGACTATTGCGTTTCATTGGTGATGAACAGGTCTGGTTCAGGATACATATGATTTTTGGCGTYTTGGGGCCATTGCTCATTCTGTATCATGCGAATTTCAGTCTGGGGTCCGCCACCAGCAATATAGYCCTTTTTACCATGTTRGCCGTGGTGACAAGTGGTGTTTCTGGCCGTTATATCTATGCTAAAATCCATTCTGGATTATATGGACAGAAAATTGAATTGCCCCGGTTAATGGCAAAGCTGGACAGTAACTTGCAGGAAATGTCGGTACTTTTACATCTAAGTCCCGAGGTGAAGACGGCGCTTTTTGAATTTGTGGATTATGTATTGAGCCCGACCCCCGGCCTGTTTCAAAGTTGGGCCAGAATATTCAGCGCGGGAATTCGGTCACGCCTTATGATATGGACGGTCCGCAGGTCTACCCGGCTGGAATTGAAACGAAAWGCAGAAACGGCGGGCAGTTCACAAAAAGAATTACAGGCAAGGGTCACGCTTATCGTACAGGAAACTGATCATTTTCTCGGACATCTTAGAAAAATCCCGGAATTTATTTTTTATGACCGCTTGTTTRCGCTATGGCATAAAGTACATTTACAGTTGTTTTTCTTTTTGGTCATGGCGGCCATTGTTCATATTATCGTGGTCCAATAGAATAGCCTGCRCTGNTTTTTAAAATGGTTAATAGATAAATATACTTGTCTTCYCCCCTTAAATCTTCCTAGACTGTGGCTATAAAAATATAAGAAGGGATTTAGCTTTGTCCGGGAGTCTGTTTCATCTGCTCAAGACCAAACGGTTTGCGCCGTTGTTYGTCACGCAGTTTTTGGGTGCGTTCAATGATAATGTGTTCAAGAATGCGCTGGTTTTCCTYATCACCTATAAAATYGCCATCGATCAGGGRTGGGATAAYGTACAGGTCATTGTGCCMTTGGCGGGSGGSATATTCATTGCGCCSTTYTTTCTTTTTTCATCGCTGGCCGGGCAATTGTCGGACAAGCTGGAAAAATCCCGGCTGATCCGGATTATAAAATTTGCTGAAATCCTGCTGATGGCTCTGGCTTCTTACGGTTTTTATACACAAGACGTTACGGTGATGATGGTGACCCTGTTCCTGATGGGTAGCCAGTCGGCTTTTTTCGGCCCCCTGAAATACAGCATCCTGCCCGAACATCTGCGCCATGATGAATTGATTGGCGGGAATGCGCTYATCGAGATGGGGACATTCCTGTCGATCATACTGGGCCTGATTGTGGGCGGGATGTTGATCCTGACCGATAGCGGGGTGCTGATYATATCRGCGACAGTAATCACGGTCGCYATAKKYGGTTTTATCGCCAGCTTCTCYATYCCCAAAACCATYCCCGTGGCCAGCGATATTAAAATYAATTTYAATATCGTTCAGGAAACCTGGCATATCATTCAGGATTCGCGGACGGACTGGCGCATATTCATGTCGATCATGGGCATTTCATGGTTCTGGTTTTTTGGTCTGACATTCCTGGCCCAGTTCCCCACCTTCAGCCGYGAGGTCATCGGCGCTGATGAGGGGGTTGGCACCCTGTTTAACTGTGCCTTTTCCATTGGTATCGGCCTTGGGTCCTATATCTGTGATCGCCTGCTAAAGGGKCAGATACATGCCATTTATGTGCCGGGGGCGGCCATATTGATGACCCTGTTCAGCGTCGATATATATTTTGCCAGCCAAAATATCACGGGCAGTACGGGCGGCGATCTGATGACGGTGACGGCGTTTATCTCCCATTGGGGGAATATTCGTATTCTGGTGGATATGGTTTTGATTGCGGTCTGCGGCGGCATATATATTGTGCCGCTTTATGCCATTGTTCAGGATCGCAGTGCGCCCGCGAAACGCTCCCGCATGATTGCCAGCACCAATATYATAAATGCCTTGTTTATGACCATCTCGGCCCTTGGCAGTTCCGCCATGATCAGCCGGGGGTTTACCATTCCAGAAGTCTTCCTGACCGTGGCCATAATGAACGCCTTTGTCGCCCTCTATATCTGTAGGCTACTGCCGGAGGAACTGGTCCGCTCCATCACCCGCACCATGTTCAAGCTGCTCTACCGGGTGGAGGTCCACGGCTTAGAGAATTATCAGCAGGCCGGGAAGAAGGTGGTGATTGTGGCCAACCATACGTCTTATCTGGACGGYGCGYTGCTGGGGGCGTTTCTGCCGGGCAGGATGACCTTTGCCATCAATACCTATATWGCKGAYAAATGGTGGGTAAAGCCCGCYTATGCTTTCATTCACCTGCTGCCYCTKGAYCCCAGCAATCCCATGGCRGCCAAGAGCATGATTGATGAGGTTAAAAAAGGCCGCAAAGTGGTTATTTTCCCCGAAGGAAGGTTGACCGTCACCGGGTCCCTGATGAAAATTTACGAGGGGCCGGGGGCCATTGCCAATCTGTCCGGTGCGCCGATCCTGCCCATCAAGATCGAAGGCGCACAATTCTCGCCCTTTTCCCGCCTGAAGGGYAAGCTGAGAATCCGGCTGTTCCCCAAAATYACCATCACCATTTTAAAACCCGTTGAGATGACTCTGGCCCAGAAAGTTGGCGGCAAGGAACGGCGCCGCATYCTGGGCGAAAAGCTCTATACGGTGATGTCCGACATGATGTTTCAGACCAGYGAYCGCCATAAGACGCTTTTCCAGTCCTTGCTGGATTGCCGGGTAACCCACGGCGGCAATTACGGCGTTTTGGAGGATGTGGAGCGGAATCCCATGTCTTATAACAARCTSATWTTGGGCTGTTATGTTCTGGGCCGTCATATTGCGCGCCGTACCGAGGCGCGGGAGGTGGTTGGCCTGATGCTACCCAATATCAATGGTTGTGTGGTGACTTTTTTYGGYTTGCAGCTTTATGATCGCATTCCGGCTATGCTGAATTTTTCGGCTGGCGCGGCGAATATTAAAGCAGCCTGYACGGCGGCAAAAGTCACAAAAATCCTGACCAGCAGGCGGTTTGTYGACAAGGGTAATTTACATGATGTGGTGGCSGGGCTGAAAGATCAGGTTGAATTTATTTATCTGGAGGATGTGGCCMRRGAAATTGGCCCGATGTCAAAATTATCCGGCYTGATTGCCCGGYACTTTCCGGGRTTYTTCTATCACCGTATGGTRCCRAAMMGGGACCCGGCGGATACGGCGGTKGTYCTKTTTACCTCTGGTTCCGAAGGGGTGCCAAAGGGGGTGGCGCTCAGTCATATCAATCTGCAATCCAACCGSTATCAGATCGCGGCGCGGGTGGATTTCAACCCGTCCGATGTGGTCTTTAACGCCCTGCCYATCTTTCATTGCTTTGGYATGACGGGCGGGCTTTTGYTGCCRCTGTTATCAGGGTTAAAGACCTTTCTCTATCCCTCACCGCTYCATTATAAGATTGTGCCGGAACTGGTCTATGACACCAATGCCACGATCATGTTCGGCACCGATACGTTCCTGACCGGCTATGCCCGGTTCGCCAATGCCTATGATTTTTACAGCATGCGCTATATCTTTGCCGGGGCAGAGCGRCTGAAGCCTGAAACYAAGCTGGCVTGGGCRGARAAATTCGGCGTHCGGGTGTTTGAGGGYTACGGGGCCACRGAAACMKCSCCGGTGMTTGCGGTCAATACSCCCATGCATAACCGSCRWGGKTCGGTGGGMAARTTMCTGCCGGATATWGAYYAYVRMYTRAWRSCMGTGCCGGGCATHSCGKMCGGSGGCCGGTTGGTGGTGCGCGGSCCSAATGTGATGMRGGGCTATCTRTTGSWGGATAATCCGGGSGAAYTGRTKCCGCCGRMSGRKGGSTGGTATGATACCGGTGATATTGTAGATATAGATGACGAGGGCTATGTGACCATCAAGGGCCGGGCCAAACGCTTTGCCAAGATTGCSGGCGAGATGGTRTCGCTTGCGGCGGCAGAGGCYGTTGCCGCATCCCTGTGGCCGGACWACCTCCATGCCGCYGTTGCCATGCCCGATGACAAGAAGGGCGARCAGATTATCCTGCTGACCGACTGTAAAGAGGCCGARCGMAGYMTYATKTCACAGCRGATAAARGCMGAGGGCCTGCCYGAYCTTATGCTGCCAAAAACCATCCAGAAAGTGGMACAGGTGCCGGTKCTGGCGACCGGAAAAATYGAYCATGTGGGGGTGTGCCGTCTGGTAGARGGCAAGTTGCTGTGATTATTCTACAGTAATGCAGCCCASAGTAAAYTTTAGTTTTTARGGMWGTATYATTTTAGCAATGATTGTTTGGCCTTCAGGAATKTGTCRTTCAASGGGGCGAAWSYCTGATCACAGGGGGCCTTTGGTTTCAGGTTGAGGKMGATTTCTTCCAGCCGTTGCCACGTAACGGGCGGGTTTGTGGTATCAGAGAAATAAACCTTCTCCATAATATCCTTATAATGGCTGGTGCAGATGCCCGCRCGGGYCAGCAGGGTTATGGCCAGCCKGTCGATCTGGCTRTTGTGCCGTTTYAGAGGTATCCGYACARTTTTGGRCTCRGGCAGCGACATCATGGTGTCGGRATAGCGGTTCAGGTTGCTAAGRTCRTTCCGGTCATTAGGYCTGTTATAATTATTTTCATTGGTGGCCAGCATGGCAGCCAATGTAACCACGCCGACCAGCAGGTTTTCCGTACTTTTCCGYGGTAATGTAATATCAATTTCCGGATTRGTCTGTTGATAGGCGATCATTTTGCGGGCAGTGAGATAGGCCACGATGGCGTGAAGGTCATATATATCGTCSGCCAGYAAAATATCCTTGCGKGATAKTRYRGCCKTCYGAGGKGCGGCGAAAATGCTATCCTGTTTCAGGTCAATRCGYGGGGCCGGGGGCTTGSCTCCGTTYTTGAAAGARGTCAGATTTTCATAGGACTGATCAATCAGAGAYTGGAGGCCYAYGTCCTSTGCCAAGGCCGWCTGRAAGGTAAAAAACCCACAGAGAAGATATATGTATTTCAGATTACKCATRGTTGCCCCTTTTRTGGTGAGRGATAATATGAGGGMGGATTATGTCGATTATATGTCTTGCCWTGGGGATTRGAACAGGATTATTATCCARCCATCTTTAATGATCATAGAGTTCCCCATGACCAAATCCCCTTCCATCRTTCTTTTYTCAGCRGGCTACCGGGTRTTTTTCCCGCTTGCCGSCCTTTCGGCAGTATTGATTCTYGGCTATTGGGTKTTWYTGGTGACGGGGATGGTGGATTATCTGCCGTCCCGCTTTSYCCCGGCAAACTGGCATCAGCATGAAATGATTTTYGGCACYGTGGTCGCCGTRATTGTGGGCTTTCTYTATACYGCYGTMCCCAACTGGACCGGGCGGCCAACGCCCACGGGCGCGGCRCTGGCCGGGCTTGGGCTGATYTGGATTTTGGGRCGGCTGAGCGTATTTTTCAGTAACCTGTTGCCTCTTTGGGTGCCGGTYATTGTGGATGGTATTTTCCTGCCCCTTGCYATTTGGGGYATAGTTTCTGCYTTGTTGGGCAGCAAGAACAAGCGGAATTATTTYYTGCCCGTGGTRCTGTTGCTGTTTGCCGCCTTGAATATTGCCAGCCATCTGGCAGCGTATGATATKCTGGMTATTGACGTGAAGCAGATATTTCTGGCGGCGGTTTTGTTTATTGTYTTTCTGATGAATGTGATCGGCGGGCGCATCATTCCCAACTTTACCAAGGGGAAATATCCGGYTCTTGTGACATCGACCCCCGCTATTCTTCTGCCCCTGTCCGCCTTGTCCATATTTGGCCTAGCCGTGGCTTTTCTGTTCAGTGCCGGGGATATGATCATTGGCAGYATTTCTGCCTTCGCCGGGGTGGTRACYTTGGCGCGGTCTTTAAGCTGGAAAGGCTGGAAAGTGGCCCATGATCCCTTGCTGTTCATYCTGCATATGGGYTATTTCTGGATTCCGSTGGGGTTCCTGCTGATGGCTTATTTCAGCTTTACCGGGGMCGCGCCCATCAGCTATGCTGTGCATGCCTTYACGGTCGGGGCAGTGGGGTCATTGACATTAGGGGTCATGTCACGGGCYACTTTGGGCCATTCCGGGTTGCCGYTGAATAATGARAAAATCCTGACRRTWATMTTCCTGTGYATYAATCTGGCGGCWGTRAGCCGGGTTATCCTGCCCCTGATATTGCCGGACAGTTACGCMGGYATATTGGACAGTGCCGGCGGCCTSTGGATYGTSGCYTACGGGTTGTTTCTGGTCCGGTTCCTGTCAACKTTCTTTCAGYCGAARAAATTATTCTGAGAATTTAAAATCYTTGAACATRTCRCGCAGGTCGCGTTTYTGAATTTTYCCGGTGGCRGTATGGGGCATTTCATCGATGAAGACCACATCATCGGGCGTCCACCATTTGGCGATCTTGCCGTYCAGATAGTCAAGRATRCTTTCCTTGGTGGGCGATGTGCCGGGATTGGYCAGAATGATCAACAGGGGTCTTTYCNGCNNCATTTGGGVTGGRAAATGCCGATAACGGCGGCCTGGCCCACCTCAGGATGACCAAGGGCVACATTTTCCAGATCAATTGAGGAAATCCATTCRCCGCCGGATTTAATCACATCCTTKGACCGGTCCACGATGGTCATATAACCGTCCTCATCCAATGTGGAYACATCGCCRGTATCAAAATAGCCGCCCTCATCCAGAATATTCAGGCCCGGCTGTTTGAAATAGGCCTTGGCAACCCACGGCCCGCGMACCATAAGGCGGCCAAAGGCCACCCCGTCCCGGGGCARTTTATTGCCGTCATCATCRACRATCTTCATTTCGATGCCATARGGCGGGCGGCCCTGYTTGGTTTTAAAGGCCATTTTTTCGGCATCGGACAGATGGGCATGTTTCGCCAGTGGCCGRTTSACCGAGCCAAGCGGGCTGGTTTCCGTCATGCCCCAGGCATGCAGGACATTGGCGTCAAARGTTTCTTCCATATCYTTRATCAGGCTGGGGGCYGCCGCCGCGCCGCCAATGACAAAATGCTCAATAGGCAGGCTGGTTAAATCYKCMTTATCCAGCGTCTTGACATATTGCAACAGGGCAAGCCAGATGGTAGGCACGCCCAGCGATATGGTGCAKCCCTCATCCTTGATCAGGTTATAGAAATTCTCKCCSGTCATATCCGCGCCCGGCAGGACAAGTTTRCTKCCGGTCATAACGGCGGCATGGGGYGTGCCCCAGGCATTGACRTGAAACATGGGYACAATGGGRAAAACCACATCARYYTTTGATATRCCAAGGCTGTCCTTGGARCAGGWGCTAWWGGTRTGYAGAACCGTACTGCGGTGGCTATAGAGSGCSCCTTTCGGCTCCCCCGTTGTGCCGGAKGTATARCATAGKCCCGCTGCYGTATTCTCATCAAACTCCGGCCAGTCRAAATYWTCATCYTCYGGYGCGATAAAATCTTCRTAACAGATYACATTYTTYAAGGAKGTCTCCGGCATRTGGGCSCGGTCGGTCATGATRACGATATGYTCTATATGRGRCARCGTATCGGCCAGYTTTTCCACYTGMGCCACAAAGGTTATATCCAGAAAGAGAACCTTGGCTTCGGAATGGTTCAGGATATAGGTTATTTGCTCCGGGAACAGGCGCGGATTTACCGTATTCAGTACTGACCCCATACAGGGCACCGCCATATAAAGTTCCAGATGGCGATAGGTATTCCAGGCCAATGTGCTGATACAATCACCGTAGCGAATCCCCAGTTTTGCCAGCGCATGGGCGAGCTTGGCAGATCTTTTGGCGACCTCACCATAGGTGGTTCTGTGGATGCCGCCCTCCACCGCTTTGGTCACGACCTCACAGTCGCGATGATAATGTGCCGCATATTCCATTATGGTGGTGATCAGCAAGGGCCGATCCTGCATGAGTCCAAGCATGTATTTAAGTCTCCCGTTATATTTACCCGGATTGTGCCACAAAGCCCTGCAAAAAGAAACTTAAAACGACTGTTTTAAGTTTCGCGGGCGGGAATGAACAGGCTTAAGATAAAGGCCAGCACCAGCATAATGCCGGAGCCTGTCAAGCAGGCCGCAAGCCCACCATATTGATAGATCAGCCCCGACAGAAGCGTGCCCGCCAGCCGCCCGCCCGCGTTGGCWGAATAGTAAWATCCCACGGTGGTCGCCACATGATCGTTATGGGTGAAAGCCAGAATAAGGTAAGAATGGAGGGCGGAATTAAKGGCAAATACAATGCCGAATATGGCCAGCCCGACCAAAAGTGAATAGTCCGGGGATAGCCCTGATTTCAGGGCAATCACTATCCCGAAAGGAATCAGGGCCAGGGCAAAAACCCAGCGTTTGTTTTCTGCMACYTCCCKGCTTCGGCCATCCGGTGACTTTYTAATGATCATGGGGGCRGCRGACTGTACGCAACCATAGCATATGACCCAMAGAGCCATCAGGCCGCCYACCTGTGCAAAGCTCAGTCCAATATTTTCATAGAGGAACAGGGGCAGGGCGACCACGAACCATATATCMCGGGCYCCRAACAGAAARAACCGGGCGGCRGAYAACAGGTTTATGGACCTGCTTTTTGACAGRATTTCGCGGAAGCGGGWYTTCYGYRGGCTTTTGCCAAGTGCCGGGGTCAGAAAGAYCAGRGCCGGAATGATGATCAGGATCAGAAGCCCGGCCATGGCCGATAAGGCCGCCGTAAAGCCCATGAGTGAAAGCATCACCCCGCCCAAAAAGAAACCAATGCCYTTCAGGGTATTTTTTGATCCGGTTAACAGGGCTACCCATTTAAACAGGGTGGAACTCTGGCCGTCCGGCACGATCAGTTTCAGGGARCTTTTGGCRCTCATCTTGGTCAGGTCTTTGGCAATGCCGGAYAGCCCCTGTACCGCCACCACAWAMGGMACCGCAAGGCTGAGCGACCAGTCGGYCCCAAGAAAAGACAGGGCCATGACGGCRATGACCTGTAGCATAAGYCCMAGGATGAGGGTTTTATTYAGYCCGACACGGCTGCCCAGCCAGCCGCCRATGATATTGGTGACRACACCAAAKAYCTCATAAAGCAGAAACAAGGACGCCAGTTGCAGGGGGCTATARCCCAAAGTRTGGAAATGCARCAGGACCARCATCCGCAARGCYCCGTCGGTCAGGGTAAARCCCCAATAGGCCGCCGTCACCAGTGCATATTGGGTGATATTCTGACGCTGRCTKGTCATGCTACAGGGTTTCTGCGATTTTCAGGGCAAGCTCCGTCATGCGRCAGACATAGGCCCATTCATTGTCATACCARGCCAGAATTTTYACCTGTGTGCCGTCCACCACCATGGTTGAKGGCCCGTCAAYGATGGCGGARCGGGGATCATCGGTATAATCCACCGATACCAAYGGGCGGRCCTCATAGCCCAGAATACCCTTGAGGGTMGTTTCCGAGGCTTCGGCAAACAGGGCRTTSACTTCCTGAACTGTGGTTTYGCGGCTAACCTCAAACACGCAATCGGTCAGGGAYGCATTGAGCAGGGGCACCCGGACCGCAATGCCGTTCAGCTTGCCTTTCAGTTCCGGGTAAATGAGGGTAATGGCYGTGGCCGACCCGGTGCTGGTGGGGATCAGYGAGGTCAGGGCCGASCGCGCGCGCCGCAAATCCTTATGGGGGGCATCGACTACAACCTGCGTATTGGTCACATCATGAATGGTGGTGATAACACCGTGTTTCAAGCCCAGTTTCTCATGGATTACCTTGACCACCGGGGCCAGACAATTTGTGGTGCAGGAGGCATTGGTGACAATATGATGGACCGCCGGATCATAGAGATGATCATTCACGCCCATGACAATATTCAGCGCGCCATCCTTAACCGGGGCGGCGACAATCACTTTTTGAACCCCCTTGGCCAGATATTTACCGAGCTGATCCATGGTGCGATAGGCCCCGCTGCATTCAAAAACCAGATCAATATTGGTCAGGTCAAGGTCATCAAGGGTTTTCGCATGGCTTACGGAAATGGTGTGACCATCAATGGACAGGCTGTTATTGCCATGAGAGATGTCCCGGTGCCAACGTCCGTGAATACTGTCAAATTCCAGCAGATGCGCCGCCACCTCCGCTGTTCCGGATGGCTCGTTGATCAGGACGAATTCCAGTTCCGGATGGTCAAAGGCGGCCCGCAGAACAAGACGGCCCATGCGGCCAAAACCATTGATGGCAATTTTGAGCGGCATATTTTTTCCTATGTCTCGCAGGGGGAATTTTGAAAGGAAAAACAGCCGTCTGCGCTGCCCTGACAGCAATCCTCAATCAGAAAGGACAGGAAATTATCCAGTTGAACCAGATTGGGGGCATAAATCATCTGGCGCTGCTTTTTTGTTGCGCTAATCAGTCCCGCCCGTTCAAGCTCACTCAGGTGATAGGATAATGTGGAATTGGGAATATCCAGCCGCCGGGCAATATCTCCTGCATTCAGACCGTCCGGCCCCTGTTTGACCAAAAGGCGGAACAGGGTAAGCCGCGTCTCCTGCGCAAGGGCGGATAACATGGTGACGGTAGTTTTTATATCAGTATTTTCTCTCATATTTCTATATTTCCAGAAATATAGAAATAAATCAAGTAAAGAAATTATGACACAGCATTTTTATCGCTGAATCCTATAGGTGTTTCTTGATCAGATTTTTAAAATTATCGCCGCGCATTTCAAAATTCTWGAAAGCGTCATAGCTGGGGGCTGCCGGGCTGAGCAGGATGATACCCCCTTTTGGCGTGATTTTTTGAGCTTGCTCTATGGCATCTTTCAGATTGCGCGCGGACAGGCTTGCCTTGTCCCCAAGGGCTTTTGCGATGCGCGGTCCGGTGCTATAGGCTGTGATGACTTTTATATCCGGATGCGCCGTAATATAATGTGCCAGTTCCCCATAATCCTGCTCCCGGTCTTCCCCGCCCGCGATCAGCGTCATCGCATAGCTCTCAAAGCTTTTCAGGGCGGCGATGGTGGCTTCCGGTGTGGTGGAAATGCTATCATTGATATAACAGATGCCGCCGATGGTGCCGATATTTTCCAGACGATGGGCAAGCCCCGCATATGTCGCCGCCAGCGTGAAACAGGCCTTGAGGTCCAGCCCCAATTCCCGGCAAATGGTAAGGGCGGCACATATATTTTCCAGATTATGACGGCCCGGCAGTGTCACATCCGTGACCTGCCCCACTATTATATTCGCGCACAGAATGGAATCCCCCTTGATATGCACTGCGGCGGGGTCATTGAACCATAATGTTCCTTTTGGAACGGGCGCGATAATGTCACGGGTCAGGGGGTCCGTGCGGTTCAAAATATTGATCGGCGCACCCGTTCTGATGAGATGGATCTTGTCAGCAAAATATTGCTCATGGCTKYKATGCCACTGAATATGTTCCGGGAACAGATTGAGCAGCACCGCAATATCCGGCYCATGGTCAAGGTCGGCGGTCTGATAACTGCTCAGTTCCACCACATAATAGTCGGCATTCGTCCCAAGGCTGAACAGGGGCGTGCCGATATTRCCGCCCATTTCCACCGTCATCCYGAGCGCGCTCAGGATATGRGTAAGTAGGGCGCATGTGGTGCTTTTGCCGTTGCTGCCTGTGATCGCAATGACCGTCCCGCCGCGTTTTTGGGCGAACCAGATATTTGTGGCTGAGGTGACGATGATTTCATGGTGTCTGAAAATGTCACAAAGGGGGTGATAGAGGCTGATGCCGGGTGACTTGATCACCACATCTATGTCTTGAAGGTGGTYTTTRACCTCATCTTCCAACAGAAAGCGAGAATATTTATCGGTAAAATCCTGTGTCTGATTAATCAGGACAAGTGGTTTCGTGGGGAACGCTGCCCTGAAAAGACGGTAGCTTTCCAGACCTTCTTTGCCCAGCCCCCATATGGCGACTTTTTTATGCTCAAAGTCCAATAGCATCGTCAAGCAGCCTTTCAAATTCAGCGGGCAGATTATGGTCCGKATRTTTGGTCAATGAKGCGGCGSTCAGGTCGGYCWGACTCAATCCCGCYTCCGCAATCTCCGGCCCAAGGCGGGTAAYGATACTATCATYCTGCCATTCCGGCATGAGGGACAGRCTTTTCAGTAAYAGGCGRCATTCACCAATCTCGCCCACACAYTCAAAGGGTTTRTGACCTTTCAGGCCCAGAAGYTCCCGAAAGCCCTCTYCCTGMGYTTCGTCATCCAKCATATYATGGCCRAAAATYYTGWTCATGCSGGKCTTTCCRATGAAGGGGGCAAGGGCCAGATAGACAAAACGGCATTTCGGGCAATCACAGCACCAGCCATASYGCCGCTGKYYCTCKGCAATGTGAAAATTGCGGTTACAGCTTCGGAARCTGGAAAAATATTTATCCAGGCGRGMAAASARSGCCGCAATMCCGCTTTCRGACAGGGGCCGYAAAAGCGAGAAATAGCGGAAGCCGCTCAGGATATTTTCCGAAATAAAGYGGCTGAAATCCTGCTCAAAYTCAAGRGACTTGCTATATTGGTGATTTACGGCAATGCCGTTRYGCATCATATTGCCTTCATTGGCCGACTGCTCATTGGACATGACCACCGTAWCATAGCCRTAAAGGATAGAGGMAAAAGCCATAATAAAMGACAGAATGCCSGTGATCGGCACATGACCGTTATAGGCCCCCTGTTCATTAAGCTGRAACAGGGCCGGGTCAATTKTGCGGCTGATCAGGATCGGGGCSGCACAATCCGCYTTTTCAATYACGTTCARAATGGGMGGYCCGGCATTGATGGCRATGGGCCKGAAGCCYTGMCCSGAYTGTTTTAAAATCTCCAGACTGACCAGAGAATCCTTGCCGCCACCAATAGGCACCACATTTGCCCGGGGCAGGGWGAGGGKRCTWGSYGTTGGCGGWGTGKCTYGGGWTAYKGGAAAATTGATGACCTCGCGCAGGTCAAGGTCATTCTCCACAGAAAAYTCGCCCAGCCCCAACAGATAGAATTTATAAAAGAAATCTGCTTCGGCGGTGCTTAACBTCTGATTTTCAACAATGATTTTTGTCGGACAAAAAGCCTTGTAATAGCTGATTCCGGCGGCCAGATGCAGGATATTTAACAGCTTGTCCAGAGCCACTTTTTCCTCAGGTGAGAAAACCGTCTTTGCCCCGGGGAATTTTATAACCTCGGTAAAGGCCTGCCCTGATGAATAAGCATAATCCAGAAAAACCGTTTGGCTTTCTGGCTCAAACCGACAGGCTTTGAATATGAAGCTGGCTGTTTTTGTCATGACATTTGTTCTCTGATGTTTTTCCGTCAAAAACAAGGCATTTGTCAGTTTTTCGGGAATAAAAGCCATATCACCCTGTCTCATTTGTCNTTTTTTGTCGTCTGGGGGCGTATTTTCGTATATAATTATTTGGGCAAGCTTTTTATCAACCGACAGGAGGTCACATGTACGTAAAAAATGTTCTTCAGTATAAGGGTCATCAGATTATATCCGTTTCACCGGATAACAGCCTGCTTGAAGTGGCAAAGACCTTGCGGGAAAACAAGATCGGTGCCGTTCTGGTCTGTAAGAGCGAAGGCCAGATGTGCGGCGTTCTATCGGAACGCGATATCATTATTGCCATTGCCAAACATGGGGGCAGTATCCTGAGCGGCAAGGTTTCCGACTTTATGACCGAGGGCGTTTATACCTGCTCCCCTGATGATGACATGAAAAAAGTCATGGAGCAGATGACCAGCAAACGCATCCGCCATCTGCCCGTACTCGATGAGGGTAACATTGTTGGGGTGATCAGTATCGGGGATGTGGTTAAACAACGCATGGCCGAAACCGAGGCTGAATCAGAAGCCCTGATGACCTACATCACGACGGGATAAGTCTAATCAAAAATAATGATTTGGTTGAGTCGAATTGAACACGGATCATCAGAAGTCTCGTACTTCAGGTGTAATGAACAGCGTGAAGTCTTGTAACTGTTTGTTTTTAAAAGAATATATCTGGTTTTGTCATGGGCGCTTATGGCCGCCTTATGATTCTCTATGATTTCATGCTAATATAGACGTGCTTTTTATGGGTGGATCGCTCATAAAAAATTTCAGACTGAAAGTAAAGCTGAGCGCGGGTTTCCTGCCTTAGGTGAAGAAAGTTGAAGTTAGTTGTTTACAAGGTTTATTGAAGCCCCTATAACCCGCTTCACCGACACGGCAGGGGCCGCTGATTGATACTTCTCGAGAGGGAGGATTTTAGGGCCTTGGTTGTGTTTTGTTGCGCTTATGGCGTGATGATTTGATCTTTGACATTGTATATTGAAAGAGAGATGTAGGCAGCGGTCTGATAATTCCTGGACTGTTGTTTACTAAGAACGATGTTATTTGTTTAATTACAAGTTATGTCAGTGAGTTTTAAGTAATGACAGGATCAGGATGTTTGATCGTTTTGTTGTCAAGATTTAAGGTGCAAGCAATCAAAGTCACCAAACCGAACCCTTTCCGGGTGAGGCAAGGCCGACTGGCCGCCCGAGCTTATGCGAGGGAAGCCTGAGCGTGAGCGCCGGCGATTGAGGCAAACAAAACAAACAAGATCAGCTCAACTTGAGAGTTTGATCCTGGCTCAGAACGAACGCTGGCGGCATGCCTAACACATGCAAGTCGAACGAGAAGGCACCTTCGGGTGCTGGACAGTGGCGCACGGGTGAGTAACGCGTGGGGACCTACCATACAGCACGGAACAACGGTTGGAAACGACTGCTAATACCGTATACGCCCAGCCTATTAATTTAGGGGGGGGAAAGATTTATCGCTGAATGATGGACCCGCGTTGGATTAGATAGTTGGTGAGGTAATGGCTCACCAAGTCGGCGATCCATAGCTGGTTTGAGAAGATGATCAGCCACATTGGGACTGAGACACGGCCCAGACTCCTACGGGAGGCAGCAGTGGGGAATATTGCACAATGG
>NVVY01000040.1 GCA_002749135.1 Alphaproteobacteria bacterium
CTCCGACAGTCCGATTCTGCCAATCTTCCTGAGCTCTCATAGCCCCCTCAATGGCCTGATCCAATTGCGCTTTGGACACATATTGGCGTTCAAGATATATTGAGCCATCCACAGGCGATATTACGTTAAACATACTGGTCGTCACTTTTTGTCCTTAATTGGTTATCATCATTATTGAATTTTCAGCCTTAATCCAGAGCGGCTTCCGCTTGCCGGATGGCTTCAAATTCTTCTTCCGGGGCCTGGGCCACAAGGTGATGCCGACTATACAACAAAAAGTATGCCACCATCAGAGCGTAGAAAATCGCCGCATAGAATATCACATTTGGCTCCACCAGAAAGCCCGCAATCAAAGCGATTACCGCAAGAAACAAAGCAATTCCGGACGTGACAATGCCGCCGGGCGTCCGGTAGGGCCGATCCATTTCAGGCTCGCTTATCCGCAGTTTAATATGTGCCGCCATCATCAAGATATAAGATATAGCCGCCCCGAATACCGCCACCAAAATCAGCATATTGCCATCAACGCTTAAAGAAAGCAGAAAGCCCAATGACCCCGGCACCAAAAGGGCAAGGTAAGGTGTCTTGCGTTTTGAGGTCAGGGATAGAACTCGCGGCAAATACCCGGCGCGGGACAGGGCAAAAACCTGACGGGAATAGCCGAATATTATGGAGAAGAAGCTGGCGATCAAACCCGCTAGTCCGGCGATATTGATTATTTTTCCTGTTAACGTAGGCCCGCCATACGCCGTGTCCGACCGCATTGCCGCAATTAAAGGGTCCCCGGCATTAGCCAGCGCCGCCGCCCCGCSYCMKYMMKKYCCKRSYMGRMSTRMYAATANMGCCRMAWSCAATAMMWYMWYMWYTRYSGYWWKSMKGYCTTTTGGCATATTTTTTTGCGGGTCTGCCGTTTCTTCAGCCGCCAGTGGCAAGCCTTCAACGGCCAGAAAAAACCACATGCCGTACGGAATCGCCGCCCAGATACCAATGATGCCGTAGGGGAGAAATTTGCTRGCCCCGATGCCGCCYGCGACCGGAATATCAAAAAGATTTGCCACTTCAAAATGAGGMACCATCGCGACAATAAAGATCAGCAAAGCGATAACGGCCACTATGGTCACACCGAGCATAAGCTTCAATGCTTCCCCCACACCATAYAAATGGATRCCGATAAAAACCGCAAAGAAAGCCAGCGATACGGGCCAGCCGGAAATRCCGATCAGGCTGTCAAGATAGGCACTRATAAAGGTGGCAATCGCCGCCGGGGCRACCGAATATTCCAGAAGAATGGCCGTCCCCGTCAGRAAKCCGCCGAATGGCCCGAAAGCRCGCCGGGCGAAYCCGTATCCGCCGCCCGCYGAGGGGATGGTKGCGGAAAGCTCTGCCAGYGAAAAGATCATGGTGGTGTACATCACAGCCATYAAMAGYGTTGCRATGGCAAGGCCGCCCCAACCGCCCTCTGCCAGRCCAAAGTTCCACCCGGCAAAATCGCCTGAAATAACATAGGCTACCCCTAGTCCCGCCAGAAGTATCCAGCCCGCCGCCCCCTTGCGCAATTCACGCTCGGAAAAATACCCGTCATCAACTGCGTTCTGTGCGCYGTCAGTYCCGCTTTTATTGCTTTSTGTTCCCATGATATRCCCGATCCCGTTTTTTAATATTTCTGCTCAATAYCCTATAACATTAAGATTGTAATTTATATTACAAAATTATGACATAATCAATATTTAAGCAATTATTATTACTTTTATCATTGTGCGCCCTTCGATGAAATTATACTGTTCAGTTGAAGATGGCTCAGAATTAATATAGAATATTTAATCGATAGTCCTTTATCGGCAAGCAAGACGACKATNATATCCAGAAATAATTGGTGCAAATGACCGCAGAAAACYCTCAATCACAAAATYCGGCAAATAATYTRGGCGTCCTGATCCGTTCRAARCTTGACCGGCTTACGTCRAAAGAACGTATCGTCGCCCGCACCCTTCTYAATCAATATCCAACGGCRGGGCTTTGCACGATYGCSGCCCTKGCGGAAATYGCCGATGTGAGCGGCCCAACCGTTCTGCGGACCATAAAAAAACTTGGGTTCAAAAGTTACGGTAATTTTCAGACGATGCTCCGTAAAGAGCTTCAATTGGGGTTTCAGGCACCGCTGGACCGGGTGGATAAATCAGACACYCCGCCCGGCGGGGAAGCCTCTTTTGCCTCATATGCAGAAGCCTGCACTCAAAATATCCAACTGGCCCATATGTCGGTTAACAACAATGAATATAATGCGGTTATTTCCCTGCTCTCTGACGCGAACAGGCCGGTTTTCCTCATWGGCGGGCGTTTCACGGACAGCCTTGCCCGGTATTTTTATTTTCACCTGCATATWYTGCGGGCYCATGTGAATATCGTTCCCCAGCAACGGGAAACCTGGCCGGAAGTRATTTATGAYTTTGGCATTAAAGACATCATTATCGTCTTTGATGTCAGACGATACCAGAGAGATATTTTGCTTTTCTGTGAGCAGGCAAAAAAGAGGGGRTCWCAGATCATTCTGTTTACGGATCAATGGCTGTCGCCGATCTCGGCCATTGCGGATCATATATTTCCCATGCCCACCGCTGTCCCCTCTCAATGGGATTCGGCGGTGTCCACGCTTGTCCTGCTGGAATCTATTGTGGCAAAATTGAGCGAGCGCAATCACACATCAATTAACGACCGTATCAAGAAACTGGAGGCCCTGCGCCAACCCCTGCACAGCGACCTGATAGGGCCTAAATAATTTCGAAATAACGCTGAAGCTGCCAGTCTGTAACCGCTTTGCGGGCTTCCAGTTCTTCCCAGTCACGTGTGCTGGCGTAATGTTCARCAAACTCATCGCCAAATAATTCCTTGGCGGCTTCTGAACAGCGCAAACGATCCGCCGCCGCCCCTAATGTTGCGGGCAGGGTAAATTCAGCGGGCATCGCRTGGTCATAAGCATTCCCRGAAATCGGYGCGGTCGGTTCAATTTTATTTTCAATGCCCCACAGGCCACTGCCAATGGCYGCCGCCCCGGCAATATAGGGRTTTATRTCCGATGCTGAAATGCGRTATTCYACCCGGGTGGACTGCTCSCCGCCGCCAATYGTYCGCAASGCACAGGTACGGTTTTCAACCCCCCATGTGGCRTCGGTCGGYGCCCATTGACCGGGCACAAGCCGGGCATATGAATTTASCGTACAGGCAACCATCGACAGAAATTCCGGCATCAGCTTCTGTTGCCCGCCAATAAACCAGCGCATCTGGTCGGATATATTATCCGGCTTGGTGTTATCATAGAAAACGCCGCCGCCCTTTTCATCCTGAAGCGAGATATGAATATGCCCCGACTGGCCGGGGTAATCCACTGACCATTTTGCCATAAAAGTGGCCATCAAGTCCCGCCTTTGCGCCAGAACTTTTATGAATGTTTTGAATAATGTTGCCTTGTCCGCCGACTGCATCGCCGCGCCGTACCTTAAGGCCGCCTCAAGAACGCCGGGACCGGTTTCTGTATGCAGGCCTTCAATCTCCATATCCATCTCGCGGCACATATTAATCATGTCATGATATAATTCGTTATGGACCGAGGACCGAAGAACAGAATATCCAAAATTTCCGGGGGTCAGGTTTTTTAAATTCTTATAGTTCTTTTCGCGCACGGTATCCGGCGTTTCATCAAAGACAAAAAATTCAAATTCATAGGCCGATGTCACGTCATAGCCCATGGTTTTTGCCTTGTCCAACACCCGYCCAAGGGTACGTCTGGGGCAGATCGCCGCCGCAGGACCGACAAATTCCGCCAGAAAGAACAAGACGTTATCTTCAAAKGGTGCTTCCCGGCAACTGTCATATATCAGTTTTATTTCCGCGTCCGGATAGGCCGTATGCCAACCCGTGTACGCGCAATTGTCATATAAAATATCGTTTGAATCCCAGCCAAGAATAACATCGCAAAAACCCAGTTTCCCCTCAAGGAGTGACAGGAATTTATCCCGCGATATATATTTGCCCCGCAATATGCCATCGATATCRTTAACGGCAATTTTAATTGTCTTAACGTCGCGCTCAAGGATAATCTTTTTGGCGTCAGATGCGGTACGAACCTCTCTCACATGCATGACTGTTCTTCCTTCTGTTTATAAATATATTATACCTGTTATCGGGGCCCGTGGACACTTAATTAATCGGGTTACCTTCGTGAATAATAGTCGGYACCAGCCCGCTKGAGGGTTTGGAAAAGCCGTTCGGCCCAGGAATCCTGCGTTTCCTGCGCCGCGATTAAATCCTGCCTTACCTCAATCATAACGTAAGGCATTTTGCGCCCGTCCCCATGCATRGGAATAGTATAATCATCTGTCTCATTGACCGGCCACGGCAGGTTATCGCCTACACAAAGAGCTGTATCTTCCCGCAGRATATTCAGRAYAATATTAGCAAAGGCCGGATTTTTTGCATATTGAACYCCAATATGCCATGGCCTGTCTTCATTGCCTAACTTGGGCGTAAAGCTGTGAATTGACACCAGAATAGTCGGCATATCCTGACGTTTCCTTCTGTCCAATTCCTGAGAGATTTCCTTATGAAAGGGCATRTGAATTTCATTAATTCGGGCCATGCGCTCTTTTTCACCAAGSCCGCTATTRCCGGAAATTACCGTCCCATGGCTCACTTCCGGAATAAGRCTGTCAGCATTATACTTACGATTGCAATCAATAACCAACCGGCTGTATTGTTGAAAAATCAGGGTAGACCCTAATTTTTGGGCAAGGCCKCGCGCCACTTGTTTGGCCCCCGGGTCGCTGGCRATATGTTGYTGCCAGATGTCATCCGCAAGGCCCAAATTCCCAAGTRCCGCCGGAACCTCTAAACCCGCATGTTCACACACCAACAGGAATGGTGAYAWGYCYTCATTTYTYTCCACAACAACAGGAACCGGGTCTCTGGAAGATTGCAATAACATATTTATTCCTGTTTCATCTTTATTTGTAAATGATAGTAACATCAATGATATAAATAAAACAATATATTATTATATTTATTATTTTGGTATATTTATTTCTAAACAGTCCCARMGTYYTCTCACAAAGGGCGCGGCGGGCAGCCTATCGATAGTTTGTCAATGCGGGGCCGAGGGCCTTTTTGAGGGGGTCAAGGTAAGGCTCAAAATTTTGCCATTGTTCCATGCCTGATTTATAGATTGGTTGGCGTACCTGTTCGGAGCTTGGGGTGCGGACGGCCCGGTCTGTTTTGTAAAAATCAAGGCAGGCCTGCTCRAAAGGAAGGCCGCAATAGTCCAGAATACGCCGAACCTGTGTCTCAAGATCCGCAACCACATCCTCATATTGCACCCGCAATATCCGGCCCGGCAATTCTTGCTCCCAATGATCCATGATCTCCACATAACGCCGGTAATAGTGGCCAATATCCTCAAGGCCATAGGAGAATTGTTGCCCCTCGCCGAACAATTGCTTGAAACCGCTGAAACAACARGACAGGGGGTGGCGTCTGGCATCAATGATTTTTGCGYTGGGCAGGATCAGATGAATAAGGGCGATATGGCTGAAATTATTGGGCATTTTRTCAATAAAAAATGCGGCCCCCTGRCGGTGATATCTRGTGTCTTTAATATAATCCTTGCCCATATTCGTCAGGTCATCGGATGGTATTTTATTCAGAATTCCCGGGTAAAGCGGGTTATCCAKGTCTACCTTGCGGCCATTCAGCCGATGCGCCAGACCAATAATATTGGACAGTTCCATCGTTCCGTCAACCTGWGAGTGGGACGAGAGGATTTGTTCCAGAAGCGTTGATCCCGCCCGGGGCAGGCCGACAATGAATATRGGATCSGGGGCCGTACAACCCGTCTGTTCATGGCGTTTAAAAAACGCCGCATCGAACAGCTTCTTYTGSGTCTYRAAAGACATATCTATATGTTTGCGATCAAATTTGTCCTGGTCTTTTTTCAGGGCATTGCCCCGCTGGTAAAAAGAAAATGCCTTCTCAAAATGTTTGCTGTCCTCAAGGTCTTTRCCMAGAGCAAAACAGAGATGTATTCTATCATTTTCAGACGTGGAAGTGGCCGCTTCATAGTCCCGCATCTGCCCGCGCTCATCWGATGAAAAGCGGTAGGTTTTGAGATTTGCCAGACTCCAGAAGGCATCACCATAATCAGGCTTGACGCGGTAGCTCGCCCGGTAAGCCTCAATAGCATCATCRAGCCGCCCCATGGTTTTCAGGGCATGTCCCWGTATCAGATGAAGTTGATGATTGTCTGGCGTGGTTTTCAGGGCATTCTCAAAAGTACTGATGGCCGTCTCAAAATCCCCGGTGGCCTGTTGGGCATTGCCAAGACAGCTTTGAAAATTTGTATTATCGGGGTCAGTACTCAGCAGGATTTGCGCCTGTTCCAGGGCCTTGTGAAATTTTTGTCTCTTTTGCAGAACATGAACATAGTCCAGYCGTGCGCGTATGAAAKCGGGGTCAAATTCAAGGCAGCTTGCCAGTAAAAATTCAGCATCATCGAGGATATGAAGCCTGGACCCTAGTTCCGCCAGCAGACGCATGGCTTCGGTGTGATGGGGCTGGCYGCGCAGAAAATGACGGCACAGCTGTTCTGCCTGATATAATTTATTCTGATGTATAAGGCTGGCAACAGACACAAGTTCCGGTGGCAGGCTGGACAGCCAGTCCACATGCTGCTGCGCCTCCTGACGTTTTGGATAGTCTGGCTCCTTGGTCAAGGCCTCCCAACTTCCAAACAGAGCAGGATTTAGCTCAACCGCTTTTTCAAGGGCCGGAATGGCTTTGGCARTCTGTCCCATAGCCTGATAAACATAGCCCCGTTCCTGATAGGCCCGAGCATGTTCCGGGGCACTGGTCAGTATCTGTTCAAGACTTGTCAGGGCCTGGCTATATTTTGCTTGTTTGCGCTGGCAGACAGCCAGACAATAGAACCCTTCGATATGACCCGGATTGTCTAATAATAATTGGTTGAGAAGGGCAGAGGCTTCAGGAAAATTTCCCTTCTGTATCAACAATTGACCCTGTTGAACAATATTGTCCAGCAATGAATTTTCAGATTTTTCAGTCAAGAGAATGTCCTCGTAATTTYATRATATTCCTAGCATGACTAACRGGCGTCTTACAAGGRAGAAAGGCCGGCRCTATAAAACACCGACCTTTTAATATTTAGACTGGTTAGAAAATCTTAATAATCATAAGAAAGTCTRAAACCGATCGTACGCGGCCGTGTTGGTACGAACCGCAAAACACTTTCTTCACTGGCAGAGCTCAGCAGGCCAAGCGTGTCAAAGACATTATTAATGAAGAATGTAGCCCGCCATTGATCCTTGCTAATACCGGCAGACAGGTCAACCTGGGTATAGCTGGGCAACCTCTCACGGTTTTTGATAACCAGACTGCTGAAACGCTCTCCGGTAAACTTGAATATACCCTGWGAGAACACGGAATATTCACCCATGTCCGTATGGTAACGCGCCCCGAAATTTCCTTCTGTTGTTGGTGCCAGAGGAAGGGAGGAGCCGACGGGCGCTATATTGATCAGGGTCACCGGAAGATCGGTGATGCGCGAATCAATATAGGAAAATGAGCCAAAAAGATTTAAGTATTCTGAAGCGGCCCATTCAAGCTGGAATTCTCCACCGTCAATCTTGGCATCCCCGACATTGCTAAAAAAGGTGGTTTTGGAGATAGATAAATCAAGCACACCTTGCTGAAGATTTGTGAAATCAGCATGGTATATGGCCCCGTTAAACCGCAGGGTATTATCCAGCCACATGCTTTTCCAGCCAARCTCATAGTTATTCACATTATCGGTGCCAAAGGATGCGGCAACACCGGGCTTGTTGACATCACGGTTAAAGCCACCACTGCGGAACCCTTGTGAGAAGGTGAAATACACGAGGGCATTATCAGTCACATTCCATGTTAAATTCGCCTTGTAAATGGTATCCGTCTGTGTTTTYGGCGATTTTCCYGCAAGACCTGCCCCCACATCTTTACCGCCRTTAGCCCCTGGCCCTGTCCCTGGAATGCGTGACCCAAAGCTGGATGATCCCTTCAATCCAATTTTAATGCTATAGTGGCGCGCACCAAAAGTTGCTGTCARATTATCCAGAATGTCGTAGGCAACTTCACCAAACTCCGATATTTCTTCACGGTCGGACTGGTAATCATTGAAGAATAGTACACCAGCCGGGCGTGCTTTGCCGCCTGTATTGGTAAAGTTATTGGGGATTGCAAAGTTTCGTGCAAAACCGGCATTAACGGCACCATCCCAAAAGAAGTCAGTTAAAAAGTTGAGTTGATTATCGTCATAATAAATTCCGCCAATTGCCCTCAAGCGATTTTCGGCAGGGGTTGAGAAACGCACCTCTTGAACAAGTCGCTTTGATTTAGAATACTCCAGTGTTGTGGATACCGGGCTAAAACATTGAGACTTATCAGGGCTACAGGTATAATAGGCAGAACTTCCGCCTACATTAATATATTGTGTGTAGTCGGTCTTGCCGTTAAATTTACGGGTCGAATAGGAGCCGTTATAGACCACATCCAGYCCGGARATWATRCCTTTCAAGGTATACTGTGAGAGATCCACTCTGTCATCAGCCTCGTTAGGTGAGAATGTTGATACGTTTAGATCGCCATCGGAGCTGGTGGCCGGATTAAATTCAAATTCACCAGTTGTATTAAGCCTCTGATTTGTGTGCTGAACCAGTAAATTCCAATCGTCATTTATTTGCCAGAGCGCACTAAGTCTTACCCCCCGATAGGTTGCGTCATTGTAATTATCCTTTGTAAAGGCACCATTATTGGCTGTCTGAATAATGTCCGGGACAACCCCGCCCAATCCCGCATTAGTTGGTRACAAGGAAATCGTGGAAAAAACATTGTCGATATAGCCCGCTTGGGTGGTATTATAGGCGGCTACACGAAAGGCCAGTTTATCCTCAAYGGCCGGAATATTGATATAGGCYTCAAGTTTGGTRCTGACCCCACCGCTACGSGTCGTCGATGCGCCCATAACGCCCCCWGCAYGRAATTCATTCATTTCCGGTTTGTTGGTGATAAGACGGAGGGTRCCGGCTTGCGAACTGGATCCGAACAACGTGCCCTGCGGACCTTTCAATACTTCGATCCGCTGTAAATCGACCGCATAGAGGTCGATATTACGTCCGGCGGTTGAAATCGGCGCTTCATCAAGATAGGTTGCCACACTAGGCTCYCCACCAATACCGGCCAGTCGGACAGCGGTCCGGCCAGAGTTTATGCCACGGATATAAATATCTTTTTTGCCCGGTCCCTGACCATCACCGCTTACGCCCGGCAGCATGGAGACATAATCATCAAAACTGGCGATGCCAAGCTCCTTGATTTTCTCGCCGCCCAAGGCCTCAACCGCAAGAGCAACAGATTGCAGGCCTTCTGACCTGCGKGTGGCTGTCACAATAATTTCATCAAGCATGAACGATGATGTGYCTGCKTYGTCCTCAGCAAAGGCATTTCCTGAAGACCCCAGAATAACGGCACCAATCAACGCTGTTGACAGCGCCGTTGAGCCTAAAATTTTCTTTTCTATAAACATTTAAATTTTCCTTATAGGTTGATATTTTCCATATACCCAAACGACGAAGCTACAATGTATTTTCACATGAATGCTCAATATAAATTGTTTCTCTGCRCGGGGTTTAATAGTCAATTATGGATTGTAAACAGCGTTTTAAAACACCGTTTTGCGGCCAGCTTGGTCCTCACAAACCGACCAATAATTTCAGATCACAACATGACGATAACGACAACATGTCATATTGAGGAAGTCATGCTAAATTTTCTCCTTTCAATTATCCAGTTTGCACTATCCTTAGTCTTTACGRGCAATGGCGGTTTTGTAACCTCCGGCCCRACAACTTTAAAAGCTGTCTTCATTTTAAACGSCCCCCTCWGGCACCGGTAAGGCCACCGTATTTTTTTCAACTTTCCATGTCATGGCAAGAAGTGCAATGGAGAGAATGCAGGCCGCTACAATAATGGCAAAGCCCGCATCCCATCCCCATTTATCAACCACTATCCCGATTACGATATTTGCCGTCATGGCCCCGCCCACATAGCCGAAAAGGCCGGTAAACCCGGCTGCCGTTCCGGCGGCTTTCTTGGGCGCAAGGTCAAGGGCATGAAGACCGATCAACATCACCGGCCCATATATGAAAAAGCCAATACCGATCAGCATGGCAATATCTATGCCGGGGTTTCCGGGGGGATTAAGCCAATAGATAATCACAAAAACCATGGTCAACAGCATATAAATTATCGCGGCGGGGGCCCGTTGTCCTTTAAAGATCGCGTCCGACATCCAGCCGCAAATCAGTGTTCCRGGTATGCCTGCCCATTCATACATGGCATAGGCCCAACTGCTGTCATCAAATGAAAAACCCTTCACTTCGCTGAGATAAGTAGGTGCCCAGTCCAGCACCCCGTATCTCACCAGRTAAACAAACGCATTGGCGACCGCGATCATCCATAGAAGCTTGTTGTTCAGTACATATTTAAAGAAAATTTCTTTTGCGGAAAATTCGGTCTCATGGTCAGCGTTATAGGCAAATGATTTTGGATAATCATTATGATGTYTCTCAATGCTCGGCAATCCTTGTGACTGGGGCGTATCCCGCACCATAAGGAAAATAAAAACCGCAACCACAAGGGCTAACATGCCATGAAAATACAAAATCGCATGCCAGTCYGCAAAAATTGCCATACCCAGAATGGCGATCGGTCCCACAAGGCCGCCGCCCACGTTATGAGCCACATTCCACAGGGCCATTTTGGTTCCCCGCTCACTTGTCGAAAACCAGTGAACCATCACCCGCCCGCTGGGCGGCCAGCCCATGCCCTGAAACCATCCGTTCAGGAGCAAAAGCATAAACATGGCTGTCACCGAACTTGTCGCCAGTGGCACCGTTCCCATGACAATCAGAATGACGGCTGACACCATGAGCCCAAGGGACATGAAAACCCGCGCATTACTCCGGTCTGAAACGCTGCCCATAAAAAATTTGGACAGGCCGTAAGCAATCGAAACCCCCGAAAGAGCAAAGCCCAATTCAGCCTTTGAATAGCCTTCCTCAATGAGGTGAGGCATGGCAAGACTGAAATTTTTCCGGACCAGATAATAGCCAGCATAACCGACAAAGATGCCGATAAAAACCTGCCAGCGCAGACGAGTATAGGCGTGTTTCGCGTCATCCTCAAGAAGCTGTTYACGATGTATCGCCGGTTTTAAAAACCCTATCATATTGCCCGTCTTTCTTTKATTTTCATGCCATTACTTGCGGTGYGTTTTCAGGAAATTCACAGTTATATCCGTGAAATCCGTGAAGACGCCATCAACGCCAATCTGGAATAAAAATATATCTAAAAGGTCTGTATAATTTTTCGCATAGGCCGGAATTTCCGTGCTTTCCCGYCGGAAAGTATAGGGGTGAACCGCCAGCCCGGCCCTATGGGCACGCGATACAAGGCCGGTTGTCAGGATATTACCCACGACGGATTTCTTGCTAACGATCATTGACATTTTCGGCCCGATACCATCGGCAAATTGGGCGATCTCTTTTATGCTGCCCTTCTTATTGATCCACGCACTGTGATCCGCAGGCCACAAAAGCTGAATCAGCTTTATGTCCATCCCCWTTTCGGGCAGCAAGACATCATGAATGCGTTTTAATTCCTGGGGCTCAAAAGACTGGAGATAAACCTTGTCCGAYTTTTTTACATAGCCATAGGCTTTGAGAATTTTCAGGACAGTTCGTGAAATATCCTTACCTTCCTGCCGGTGAAAAGCGGCGCTTTTGATTTCAGGATATATGCCGACATTTCTCCCTGTTGACTTGTTCAACCCCTGAACCAGCTCGATTTCTTCTTCAAATGTATGGATTCTAAACTTTGATTTTCCCAATGGAAAACGATCTTTAAAGACAGGMACCCGTTGGCCRCCRGACATCTTGAACCGTTCAATTACGGAAAGTTTTTCAAGCTCGGCAAGGGTAAAATCAATGACATAATATTTRCCGTCCTTGCGCGCGCGATCGGGAAAAACATCSCGGACATCTGTGACCTGATCCAGATGATGRTCGTGAAGAACAATGACCCTGTCATCCCGGGTCATCACAAGATCCTGCTCCAGATAATCCGCCCCCATGGCATAAGCCATGGCCTTGGCCGCTATCGTATGTTCCGGCAGATAACCRCTGGCCCCTCTATGGGCGATAATTATTTTCTGGTCGTCCCGGTTTCCRCCGTAAGCAAGGGCTGAATTAGCCAGCAAGCCTGTATAAAATCCAATCATTATGAGACGACTGAAGAACCGGAAAGGTCGATAAGTACCCATCATTGCACATCCTGTACGTTATATTTTCTAYTTTGACTGTGGCCGGATTTTCGATATTCATTCATCCATAAATCCAGAGCAGTGGTTTCAGCGTCACTGAAATACAGCCCGAGCTTGCTTCGGCGCCATAAAATATCCTCCGCCGTTATCGCCCATTCATTTTYCATGAGATAGACCACTTCCGTTTCGTATAAATCGCCGCCAAAATTCTGTCCCAGAGCGTCCATTTCACGGGCCTCTTTCAAGACGCGATTTGTCAAACTGCCATAGCTGTCTACCAAACGTTTAATGTAATTTTTATKAAGGCCGGGATATTTGGCACATATTCCTGCGATTTCTGCCTCTATATCCCCGCCCTCTATATCGCCGCCGGGCAGGGGCTGACCGGATGTCCATTTGCCTTTCATCCCGGGAAAATAATGCTTTATTTTTTCAAGCGCATCCTCCGCCAGAACCCGGTAGGTAGTGATTTTACCCCCGATGACATTCAATAAYGCYGGCATYCCGTTCAAACCATTTTCAAGGTCTAATATATAGTCACGGGTTGCCGCCTGGGCCGGGCTGACRCCATCATCAAAAAGAGGGCGKACGCCGGCATATTGCCAGACCACATCCTTYGGSGTCAGGGGCYGTTTAAAATATTCTCCGGCCAGATCACAAAGATASGTAACCTCCTCYGGCGAAATCTGTAYCCTGYCCAGRTCACCTTYATAATCYAYGTCTGTYGTACCAATGAGCGTGAAATYATTTTGGTARGGGAYCGCAAAAACAACCCGTCCATCCCCGGCCTGAAAGGTATAGGCCCGGTCATGGTCATAAATGCGGGGAACAACAATATGACTGCCCTTTACCAAACGCACTTTGGGTTTRTCTTTTTYCGTTTCCTGATGKTCCGGYTGAATGACATTTTCAATAATATCAGAGACCCACGGACCCGCCGCATTAATCAGGAATTTGGCCTGTAACGTCTGCTTGGCCCCTGTAATCACATCCTGAGTCTCAATGGCCCAGAATCGTTTTCCGCGCCGCGCAGAAAGCACCTTGCACTGGCTGTAAATCTGCGCCCCTCTGTTCCGGGCGGCCATGGCATTTAAAATAACCAGCCTCGCATCATCAACGACGCAATCTGAATATTCAAAAGCCATGTGGTAATCATCGCGTAAGGGYGCGCCATAAGGGCTTTTGCGCARGTCAACCGTTCGGGTGCCGGATAATAATTTTCGCCCGCCCAGATGGTCATAGAAAAACAGYCCCAGRCGAATGAACCATGCSGGYCTGAGCCCCTTGTGATGGGGCAGGAGAAACCTCATCGGGTGGACAATATGCGGCGCAATSCGTAAAAGTGTCTCCCGCTCCTTCAGGGCCTTTCGGACAAGACGGAACTCAAAATATTCAAGATAACGCAGTCCGCCATGAATAAGTTTTGAACTGGAAGATGACGTTCCCTGAGCGAGATCCCCCTGCTCACACAGGGTAACACTTAASCCACGACCCACAGCATCGCAGGCAATGCCACATCCATTTATGCCACCACCAATAATAAAAATATCGGAAATATCCTCCAACTCNTTTTTTCTTTCTTATTTTGTTTTTGTTTCATATGATGTTCGAATCGAAAATTAAACGAAATAAAAAAGAAAGTCAAATTAGTATATTCGCATATAAAATAAAGNNANTATNNNCAWSRGCAWKMSYWTGCYNTNTTGMTWTAYNTRAWATAYGTAAWWTNAYGTANATTYYAYGNTATATTSNATGTTATATTGATGTTATATTTTCTCTTGGGCTGTATAAGCCATTCGTATTGAAATAAAATATATAAAAYCGAAATTAAAAAGAAGAGCTATRTTGTTAACGGACCGACACGAAGAAATATTAACTATTGTGCGCAACAAACGAAAAGCAACGGTAAGAGAACTGGCGTCACATTTTTCAGTTACCGAGCAAACTATCCGCAAGAATTTAAATGAGTTAAGCCAAAAACGCCTCATACAACGCACCCATGGGGGCGCCATTCCCTATTCCGGCACGACRAATATGGAACATGAAGTAAGGCGTCAGATTTCGGCGGATGAAAAAAACAAGATTGCCCAAAGGGTTGCCAGCCTTATTCCGGAGAAAAGCTCTATTTTACTCACCATCGGCACAACGACCGAGGCCGTGGCGACAGCTTTGGAAGGGCATCACGATCTCCTGATCATTACCAACAACATTAACGTGGCGAATATTTTACGGGTCCATCCGAAATTTGAGGTTATCATTGCCAGCGGCGTGGTGCGCTCATCGGATGGCGGTATTGTCGGGGAATCTGCATCGGACTCTCTCAATCAGTTCAAGGTTGATTTTGCTATTATCAGCGTGTCTGCCATTGACGAGGATGGCAGCCTGCTGGATTTTGATTTCAGAGAAGTGCAGGTCTTACAGAAAATAATCCAGAATGCCCATCATGTTATTCTGGCGGCGGATAGTACAAAACTTACCCGGACAGCACCTGTTCGCATTGGGCATATCTCTCAAATTGATACCTTTGTTACGGATCGCATTGTTTCAGATAAATTCAAAAAAATTATCGAAGACACCAATATAAAAATAATTGAGATATGYCCTGAGGAAATTATACCAGAATAGGAAATATAGCAGATAAATAGCCTTCGCCTTGCCAAATTCCGCGCGATACCTGTACCGTTATATACGGCAAAAATTTACAACTAGGGAGTTGCCATGACCGAATATTTACTGGCCATAGATCAGGGAACCACCAGCAGTCGCGCCATGGTCTTTGATGACCGGGGGCAGGTCATGGCCTCAGCGCAACAGGAATTTCCCCAGTATTTCCCCCAGGATGGCTGGGTYGAGCATGACGGAATGGAGWTATTGCGTAGTGTGAAAAATATGCTGTCGCAAGTGATGGCYRATTTGCCTGACGGGATTTTCCCGACCGCAATGGGGATCACAAATCAGCGGGAAACCACTCTGATATGGGACCGGGATACCGGGGTGCCAATCTATCCGGCTATCGTCTGGCAGGACCGCAGGACCACGGAATTATGCCAGAAAATGAAGCAGGATGGCCTTGAGGAGATGGTCAGTGAAAAGACCGGTCTTTTGCTGGACCCCTATTTTTCGGCGACAAAGATCAAATGGATATTGGATAATGTGGMCGGCGCGCGGGGGCGGGCAGGAAAAGGCGWACTGGCCTTTGGCACGGTGGACAGYTTTCTACTCTGGCATYTGACCGARGGCCGGGTTCATGGCACCGATGTGAGCAATGCCGCGCGGACCATGCTGTTTAATATCCGGGATATGGCCTGGGACCCGGATTTGTTACGCCTGTTTGATATTCCCGAAAGCCTGTTGCCRCAGGTTAAGGCCAGYGATCATYATTTYGGYGATATGACYCTGTTWGRTCARRCCATTCCGATCACCGCTATKGCCGGGGAYCAGCAGGCGGCTYTGATYGGTCAGAATTGCTTTTCACCGGGACAGATTAAATGTACCTATGGCACCGGTGGCTTTATCATGATGAATGTGGGGGATAAGATTATCCGCTCACAAAATCGTCTTTTGACCACRGTCGCATATGAAGTACAGGGCAAGGTCGCCTATGCTCTTGAAGGCAGTTTYTTYWGYGCTGGSTCAGCCRTRCAATGGYTGCGGGAYNGGCTTRRRNATAATMRMYMAYGCCRRMGAAWSSGAGGRTYTKGCCCGKTCKGTKGACAGYACSGGSGGCGTTTATATGGTKCCSGCCTTYACYGGCCNTGGYNGCCCCYCAYTGGAMYCCGGMGGCSMGRGGRKCTCTTYNTGGGTNTRACMCGGGCCACGGGSMRRGCMGARATYGYGCGGGCGGCSTTGGAATCTGTYGSTTWYCARACGKCRGACCTRYTRGCKGCYATGRMRCAGGAYACSKSNCAKAYCYTKNGRTGMKYTGARGGTSGATGGSGGGATGGTTGYSAATSRMTGGYTGTTGCARTTYCTRGCRRAYRYTWTRCARSTYGRGGTWRTNATKYSCRMAGNTTRCWGAGACSACGGCMTAYGGSRTKKCRYKGCTKGCTGGCATTGGCGCCGGGGTGTTCAGGGGGCTTGATGAATTACCAGTTGGGGTGGAAATTGATAATTTTAAGATGCCCTGCATGGATGTGGGTCATGCTATGTCCCTCAGAAAGAATTGGAACAATGCTGTAAAATCAACATGTTACTATTCTAAAGGGTAGCAAGAGTGTGTTTGTTCACGGAATAGTTATCAGAATGTGTTGTTTTTTGTGTTCGAAGAACGGAAAAATTAATATATAAGAATGAAACTATATAAAATTTCATATAAAAAATACGACTATATATTTTTGGCAGATTTAACGAAATGGTAAACTGGGATGACAACATTTACAGACACGATAGACTTGGATAAATTGCAACTTAATTCCTTTGAAGCGGCGGATTTTCTTAAAACATTGGCAAATTCAAACCGGCTGGTTATTTTAAGCCGCCTTTTGGGGCAGGAGAGATGTGTCAGCGAACTTGAGAAAAATCTGAATATCTCTCAATCCGCATTATCACAACATCTTGGCCGTATGCGGGCAGAGGGTCTTGTGTCAACACGGCGGGAAAGTCAGCAGATTTTTTATCGTATCAAGGACCACCGCGTCGCTGATATGATTAAACTGACGTATGACCTTTTTTGCACAGAAGATGATTTGGCAGAGGCCGTATAACTGACCTTAAGCCTGTTTAGCTTACCTAAAACCAGCCCGGTGTGGCTGGTTTTTCTTTTGACAATGGCCAAGTCTTGCGCATAAACTCCCAATATCAGAAAATAATTCAGTGATTGGGGAAACATGGGACTTCGTTTTTTTCTTCTTCCTTTTCTTTGTATAAATATTCTCACGTCTGTTCAGGCTGCTGAACAGAAACCGTCTATTTCTGCGGAGGCCTTTGGGCAATTAATAAATTTTAGAAGTTTAAAGCTGTCTCCCGACGGCAATCGCATGGCTTCACTCAGGAATTTCAAGGGCAAAATCAGTCTTGTTACCCAGAGTATGGACCCGGCGGATAAGGGGCAATGGTATGTCATTGATATGGATAAAGGTGAATTCAACTGGTTTAAATGGTTAACCAACGATCGGCTGGCCATCAGCGTCCGGTTTCCGGATAGAATAAACAGGGTTAAATTCATATCAACCCGCCTTTTCGCGCTGGACTGGGACAAGAAAAACCCCATCAATCTGGTGAAAACACAGCGTCGGCCTAATGCCCTACGTCACGCCAGAGTGATCTCACAATTACAGGACAACATCATCAGCCTTCTGCCCGATGATCCGGACCATATTCTTCTGGCCCTGGATGGCGATCGACAGAATTATCCTCTTGTCTATAAGATTAATATCCATACCGCGAAACGAAACCGGGTGGTCGGTATCGCATCTCATATCGTTGCCTGGCAGGCCGACGTCAAAGGCGTGGTCAGAATTGGTTACGGGGCTTATAAAACCAAAAACCGGATAATTTACCGGGAAACGGCCCGGAGTGGATGGGCCGAGATCGCCAAATATGATGCGGTCGATGGTGATGCGCCGTTTGACCCGGTCGGGTTCAGTCCCGACCCAAAGATAATCTATGTTTCAAAAATAGATGAAAAGGGATTTAACGCTATTTATGCCTATAATTATAAGACAAAGGAATTTATCGAAAAAATTGCCAGTCAGGACGGCGCCGATGTGACCGGCCTTGTTTTTGACAGGCAGGGAAATATTGCGAGCTACAGCTATATGGACGATATGCCCCATGTGGTGCATCTGGATAAATTGCGGCAAAGAATTGCCAGAATGACAGATAAATTTTTCCCGGACCAAATTTCGGAAATTGTATCTCAGAGCAGGGATAAAAAGAAGTTCATTATCAAGACCTCATCGCCGACCAATCCGGGGGATTATTATTTTCTGGACCTGAAGACCAATAAAATTGACTGGTTTTCAGAATCCTACCCCGGTCTTGATGACGAAAAACTGGCCCCCATGATGCCCGTTACCTATCAGGCCCGTGACGGCCTTGACATTCCGGCTTATCTGTCTTTGCCTGCTCATGTCAAAGATCAAAAAAACCTTCCGACCATAATTATGCCTCACGGGGGACCGTTCGCGCGGGATGGATACGGCTTTGATTATTGGGTGCAGTTTTTGACCACGCGGGGGTACGCGGTGTTGCAAATGAATTATCGGGGGTCCACCGGCCTGGGCGGCAAATTTCAGGAACTAGGTCATCGGGAATGGGGCGGCAAGATGCTTGATGATATAAATGACGGTGCCCACTGGATGATAGAACAGGGCTATGCTGACCCCAAACGCATATGTATTGTTGGCGGCAGTTACGGCGGTTACGCGGCCTTGCAGACTTTAGTCAAGGAGCCGGGGCTTTATAAATGTTCGGTTGCTTTGGCCCCTGTGACCAGTATGATAACCATGTTCAATAATTTTAAAAATTTCTTTGGTCAGCGCGAAAGATATATGCCCTATATCCGTGATGAGAATAGTTCGCTTTCTGATATTTCGCCTTACAATAACATCGACAAGATCAATGTCCCGGTTCTCTTGGTTCATGGGACGGATGACCGGCGGGTGGATTACAAGCATGGTAATATGTTCGCCAGGGCCATGAAGCGGAAAAAGAAAAATATCCGTTTTGTCACGCTGAAAGAGGGTGATCACCACCTGAGCCGACAAAAACACCGCATCAGATTTTTGAAAGAAATGGAAAAATTCCTGAAGAAAAATTTGTGAGATAAGAATGATAATGAGACTTCTAACGGTAATAATACTGTTATTTGCAATGGCTCAACCTGTTGCCGCCATGGACAAACCATCCGTATCTGTGGAGGCCTTTGGGCAATTACCGAGCTTTGGTCAGGTTGAACTCTCGCCCGACGGAAAACGAGTGGCATCCCTGCAAAATTTTAAAGGGACAATTCTTCTGGTAACCCAGAGTTTTGACGAAGCGGATAGCCAAAAGCCGGTTCTTATTGTCTTTGACAATGCGGATATTGACTGGTTTCACTGGGTCAGCAATAGGCGGCTTGTGATCAGCGTCGGCGTTGACAAGAATGACCGGGGCACCCGCTATCATATTACCCGTATGATAGCGATGAATTGGGACAGGAGTGAGCCGAAGCAACTGATGACTCATAACCTGAAGTCACAGTTTCATGATAAAGTCGTCAGCATGTTGCCCGATGACCCGGATCATATTTTGGTGGCCGTTGATAAAAGCGTTGTCAACCATCCTGATGTTTTCAAAGTGAATGTTCATACGGGTAAGATGAAACGTCATGTCAAGAGCCGCGCCAACGTCCGGACCTGGATGGCGGATGGCAACGGGGTGGTTCGCCTGGGGCTTGGCATATATAAAAATCGCAACCGGTTGATTTTCCGTAACGGAAAAGATGAGCCGTGGCGTACGCTGGCCCGCTATGATGTGATAAAGGATGAGGTGCCGTTCTCGCCTGAAGGCTTCAGTGAGGTGCCTCATATTATTTATGTTTCCAAACTGGATGAGAGCGGGCGGAAAATCTTTTACCGTTACGATACGGAAAAAGGGCAATTTCTGGATAAAGTGGCCTGGCATGACAATGTGGATGTGTCTAGTCTGATCATCAATAAAAAGGGCGAGATTACCGGGTATTCCTATCTGAATGAATATTGGGTCACGGTCTATAAAAGTAAATTTTACCAGGCGTTACAGCGGATGCTGAAAAATAATTTTCCAGATCACATGGTAACTATTCTGACCACGAGCCGGGATGAAAAGAAGTTTATTCTTAAAGTATCCGGGCCTGACCTGCCGGGGGAACTTTATATCCTCAATCTTGTGACCAAGGATCTGTATAAATTTGCCGATACCAATCCTTTGGTGGATAGAACCAAGTTGTCTGACATGGAGATTGTTCATTACAAGGCCCGGGACGGGTTGAGAATTCCGGCCTATATTTCCTTCCCCAAGGGGGTGAATATCAAGAATGCCAAGAAACTGCCCATGGTGATCATGCCCCACGGGGGGCCGTTCGTCCGAGATGGGTATGGCTTTGATTATTGGGTGCAATTTCTGACCACGCGGGGCTACGCGGTGTTGCAGATGAATTACCGCGGCTCCACCGGCTACGGCACCAAATTTGAAAGAATGGGCTACCATGAATGGGGCCGCAAGATGTTGGAAGATATCAATGATGGCACCAAATGGGCCATTGAACAGGGCTATGCCGACCCAAAGCGCATTTGCATTATGGGCGGCAGTTACGGGGGCTATGCGGCATTGCAGGCGGTGGTCAAGGATCAAAGCCTCTATAAATGTTCCATCGCCTTTGCGCCGGTGACGGATGTTCTGCGAATGCTCAAAGATGGCCGGAATTTTCTTGATTATCGGCGGTATGAATTTTATGTACGCAATGATGACCTCAGCACATCGGAAATATCACCGATTAATCATATGGGGGGTTTCAACTTGCCGGTTCTTCTGGTTCACGGTACTATTGACCGGGTGGTGCCCTATAAACAGGGCAAAAAATTTGCCGACAAGATGAAGAAAAGACGTAAAGATTTTAAATTTATCACCTTAAAAGACGGTGACCATCACCTGAGCAATGAAAAAAACCGGATCAAATTCTTTCGGGAGGTTGAAAAATTTCTCAAGAAACACCTGTGATTATACCATCAGCAACAACCTGATCCATAGGGCAAGCACGATAATCAGGCCAAAGAGGAACGCCATAAACCGGTGATTGATATTGTTGTAAGTGGTATGGATTGAGGTGGTCCTGATTGTCTGAACAGTTTGGCAGCGAAGTTAAGGTGTATCCTGTTATCATTTATGCTGCCTGTTTCTGCTTCACAGGATATGGGG
>NVVY01000008.1 GCA_002749135.1 Alphaproteobacteria bacterium
CAGAAGGGCCTCAAAAACAATTCGTCCTGACACCTATCTACCCCAAAGTACATTCTCTCCCATCCAGCAATAGCTGGCAATCAATTCATACCGTCTCCTTACATTAACCACAACGAGCGTTGCAGTATATGTAAGGAGCCAATTTGGGGTTCCAAGGAGGATTTGTGGAAAATCAAAAATTACCTTGAATAAAGTAACATCATCTCATAAAATTTAGCAACATTTAGAACGTTTAATCGAACATGGCAGAAAGGTCTGTTCGCACTCGACGACAAAAAGAGTTCAACCCATCTTCAGTATCGGTTATATTTAAAATCCGTTGTTTATGATTTTCCATTTCACGATAATGAACACCACCGGGTGCAAATTGTTCCGCTGACAATCCTGCGCTATTAAATACAGCTTGAAGCATGTCCATATTTAACCTAAGACCGCATAGCGGTTGAGCAGCCATTGCGGCAGCAGTATTTTCTATAATTCTATCTTGTGCCGAAGCCAGGGCCGAACTTGAATGACTCACCATTAATACTAGACCCAAGAGTAACGACACCTTCTTTCTACAATTAAACATAAAACTCCCCTAGTTATCAAAAATAAAAAATGCGTAACATATTATAGTACAACAAAAAATTGTGTGTATTCAGATCATAAACACACCGGAAAGATATTAGCAAGAAAATATTTTTATCTATATTGCAAAATACTTTTAATCAATTCTCGTAACTTCTTGGCCTCATTAAGATGGATGCAAATGATTAATTTCCAATCCTTCATAATTAAGGTCCTTCACTTCCTCATAAAGGTCTTTGACTGGAAATTTACCCACATACCGTTTGTCCATTGCAGACTGAGCATGACCGATAATTTGGTCTGCCACCGCCTGATTTACTTTCCCATGGATTAGTAGGGTCTTAAAATTCTTTCTCAAGGCATGAAAACTTTTTGGTCTTGTGGCAGTGGGATCATAATTTTCATTCTTTGGATCGTACCTTCCCCCCAAGACCGCCGGGACAATCCGATCATTAAACCGCTTAATAAATGCCGTATTGGAATACTTTATTTTCAGTGGCTTCCAATCTTCAAAAAGTCGGACATGACCTTGCTCCTTGGCGCTTCTGATAAATTCAAAAAATCCTAATTTATCAAGTGCCTTCACCAATGGGATACGGCGTTGTGCGTTGCTTGTCTTAAAAGGATTCTCCTTAGTCCCAATTATGGAAAGATGGGGGTAGGATGTCTCAATATCAATATCTGCTATTTTTATACTGGCAATCTCTGTACACCTCATACCGGTATATAATGCAATTATCGGAACCCAATATATGTGATCACGAATAATTTTATTTCCCGGCGTGTATCGCCGCGCCATAGATTTGAATCCGGTATAAATCGGCTGTTTAAATATTCGGTTCAATTCATCTATCTCAAATGGCTCATCCTTGCTAACCCTATATTGCTTTTTCCCAGGAACCATTACTTTATACGTTGGTATATTATCAATACACCCTAAACCTAGAGCATAATTAAAAAGCGCGGCCAGTGTCGTTAAGTAACCATCTTTAATCGTTTTATAATTCAAGCAAGGATAGTCTTCTATCTCATTCGCTTTAAGAACTTCTTGGAATGATTTATGAGGAAACCGCAGAGCGGCATTCGCTGGACAATATTTGAGCTTATATATGAAACTTTGAATATCCTTTCTGGTTATATCCTCCAGATTTTTATCTATGCCGTGAAAATCATTATACAAAGCGACGACTTTTTCGACTTTATCCAACCAACCCTTCGAAAGATGCCGATTATCTTCAAGATATTTTTTCGAAAGCTCTAACAAAGTAATGGGGGAGGTGCCACCTTTATCGTCGATAGTAAGAAAGTCTCTTATTGGTTTATTCAGTATATCCCCTTTAAAGAGTTTTTCTAAATATTCGCCTACGGCATGTTCAACATCATTCAGGTGAGCCAATAATGAACGTTTTTCACCATTATCCAGATTCATTTCCCTAATTAAACATTCCACCTCTATTTCTGAATCTATAGAATAAAGACGCTTTTGTTTTTCCGCAGATTTTCTTTTATTTCTATCTTGGATATTACGATAATATAGAGGAGGAACAGATTTTCCATGTGAAGATAACGGTTGTCGAGAAACCTGTAACCGCCTCAAGAAATGTGATGTCCCTCCCAAAAATTCTTTATAAGCACTCAACCATTCTGTTAGTTCTTCACCACGCTCCTTTATTTCTTGTTCTGCATTAAAATCACCTTCCTTTTCTGCCAAGATCAATGGAAAAAAGGGCTTTATTTGTTTTTCAAAAAAATTTCTCTTATTCTGTAACAACTCGCCTTCAGAAAGGTGTCGAGCAAGTCTGGGGTTTAATTTTTGCGGTAATGTCGTGACGTCACTTTCACTACGAGCCAAGAACACCTTGCCCTCAAAATCAGCCATAAGCTTGTGGTATTTCTGCAATGCCTCCTCAAGGTTTGATGTTTTCAAACTCTTATTCACACGTGCCAAATTATCAAAATACTTTGCATGACCGGGGGTTTTTAATATATCGTCAGGTATTCGCCTCACGAAATGCCACGTCTTCTTTTTGCCATGCTGAAATAGGTATTTAATTGTCGCGGCCATGTATTTGTTACTCAATTTTTTTTAATATGTTACTCAATTTTGAATAATTACCTATATCATTACAATACTTTATAAGCAAGTTGCGGTCTTCACAATAATATGTTACGAGTCACCTCAGCGGCACCATTTTTCCTGGCAACAAAAGGATTTCTATTTGACCTCATCTGAACAGGGCCCTTCCGTTATTTATCGTGCGTGCAATCTTTGTGAGGCYATTTGCGGGCTGGAAATTACCGTTGAAARTAATAAAGTCACCGCCATAAAAGGTGACAAAGATGACCCGTTCAGTCARGGGCATATCTGTCCCAAAGGGACCACGTTACAGGATATTCAGGACGACCYGGACCGGCTGAAACGGCCTGTTAAAAAGGTCAGTGGCGCATGGGTTGAGATCAGTTGGGATGAGGCCTTTAATCTGGCCGTGGACAAGTTGTGGGACATTGGTCAGAAGTATGGCCATAATGCCGTTGGGGTTTATCTGGGTAATCCCAATGTTCATAATTACGGCAACCTGACCCACGGGCCACAATTTCTGCGGTTGCTTCAGAGTAAAAACCGTTTTTCCGCCACCTCCGTCGATCAACTKCCCCATCAATTCACCTCATATCAGATGTATGGCCATCAATTCCTGATCCCCATTCCGGATATTGACCATACCGATCATATGATCATCATGGGSGCCAATCCCGTGGTGTCCAACGGCAGCATCATGACCGTGCCCAACGTCAAACCGCGCCTTGAAAATATCCTTAAAAGAGGCGGCAAGGTCATTGTCATTGATCCGCGCCGTACGGAAACCGCGAAAATGGCCACCGCCCATCATTTCATCAGGCCGGGCCGGGATGTTGTGTTTCTGCTGGCCTTCCTCAACCATCTGTTCACCGAAAATCTGGTGCAGACAGCGCATCTGAGCGATCATCTGGATGGTTTCGAGACKATTCATGAGCTGATCAAAGACTTCCCCTACGAGCGGGTTCAGGATATCTCCGGCCTGCCCCTTGACGTCATTCAGTCACTGGCCGAGGAATTTGCCGCTCAGGACAAGGCGGTTTTTTATGGCCGCATGGGGGTTTCGGTCACGCCCTACGGYGCGCTGTGCCARTGGCTYATTCAGTTAATCAATATCGCCACCGGCAATCTGGACAAGGTTGGCGGCACGCTTATTCCCCTGCCCGCCGTTGATCTGGTNGGGSSSNGGGCTGGTCGGGCGSGGCGGYTATGGCCGCTGGCACAGCCGGGTCAGCAACCGGCCAGAGGTCTGCGGCGAAYTGAGCAGCAGYCTTATGGCGGAAGAAATCCTGACAGAGGGCGAGGGCCAGATCAARGCCATGATTCTGGCGGCGGGAAATCCGGTGTTATCCACCCCCAACGGCGGCCAGYTRGAACAGGCCTTCGRGCAGCTGGATTTCATGCTGGCCATTGATTTTTACATCAATGAGAGCAGCCGCTTTGCCGACCTGATCCTGCCGCCCACKGCGCCGCTGGAACATAGCCATTATGACGTGAGCTTTTACGGCCTGTCGGTCAGCAATGTGACCCGCTTTAATGAAAAGRTCATCACCGCCGACAAAGATTGCCTTGACGATTGGGAAATCTATYATGARCTKATGGTGCGTTACCTGAAAAAACTGGGTGTTGATAAAATGCCCAAAAARCGCGGRCCRGAAAGRTTGATTGCCGTGGCCTTGGCCAATGGTCCCTACGGGCGGCGGCGGGGCAAGCCGGAGGGTTTGAGCCTGAGCAAGTTGAAAGAAAATCCCCACGGTATTCTTCTGGGCGACCTGCATCCCCTGCTCATCAAACGGTTGAAAACCAAAAGCGGCAAGATCACCTGTGCCCCGGATTTGCTGGTGRCCGATCTGGACCGATTGAAAGGCGACCTGTTCACCGCGCCCACGAAAGACACGCTGCTGCTTATCGGGCGGCGGGACATCCGGACCAACAACAGCTGGTCCCATAACAGCCGCCGRCTTGTGAAGGGCAAAGACCGCTGCGTTTTGCTGATCAATCCGGCGGACCTTGACCGAWATGGCTTTAAGGACGGCGCGCAGGTCAGCGTTAAAAGCCGGGTCGGGCGCGTGACCCTCACCGCGCAGGCCAGCGATGATATGATGCCYGGCGTGATCAGTATTCCCCATGGTTGGGGCCATGACCGAAAGGGCGTTGAAATGCGCATCGCCCGCGCCCACGGCGGGGTCAGCGTCAATGAKCTGACCGATGARAAAATCAYCGATCAGCTYATCGGCACCGCCGCYGTYAACGGGGTAGARGTCTCCCTCWGTTCYCCGGATTAACGGGGGCCGGTYAGAACCACTCTGGATTTTACGTCCCCGGCAATATCCTTTGGCGTGAATAATATGGGACGCCATTGYTTYTTAGAAAACAACTTTGTCTGATCCGTGTAATGGGGCGATGTGGGATCACCGGACTCGCCATAGGTCAGGAAAGCCTCCGCCACTGGGCCATCATCCGTATAGCTCAGGCTCAACAGAAAGCTGGTGCCGCCGGTAATCGCATAGCCCTTGTCAGTCAGATATTTACTGCCTTCGATCTTGGTGCCCCGGACCTGTTTGGCCCGGGTGTAATAGACCCGCTGATCAAGGATATTGGCAATACCGTCCGCGTTATTGCCGCCGTGAAGGGCGATYTTTTCSCCCGCRCGGTAAGCAAACTGYACATCCCCAAGGCGCACATCCGGGGCTAGCCCGGCCTTGGCCATGACTTGAACGGCTTCCGCCAGTTTTYGCAGTGCAATGCCTTTGTCCCCAAGGCCGCGCGGCGTATTGACCGGATCATTGGCATCAAAAGGAACGGCAAAGAGCGCGCCTTTCCGCTTGGTCTCTCGATAATTATAACGGGTGATCCATTCCCGAAACAGAACCGCGCCCCGGCTGTCCAGATCAAGRCGCCKGTTATAGYTTTTCAGRACCGCACAGGCCGCCGTCAAATCCACYTTCTCTGCCCCGACCGTCACCATGGGYGTGGCCGTRCAAGCCGCAACCAGATCATCCACCAGCAATTCCGCCGACAGGCTGCGGTTTGACAGGAGCGCCTGTTGCATCTCAGRCAGGGAGAATTTACCGTCTGCCCCCGCCGGGCCATCCGGGCTAATATCACTGACCAGTTTGGCATTCATGCGGGTGCGCAGGGTWCGCGGCGCATCCACAGGGCCGTAAAGCGGTGAATAGCCCGTCAGCGGCGCGGCCACATTAGTCAGCCAATAGCTGTCATTGGCATTGAAAATATAATCCGAACGCTCCTGAAAAGGCTGTTCCACAAAGGGCACGACGCCGGGCACTCTGGCCTCTGGGTGRGCCTGCCATTCAAAACGGCTGTCACTGCCATCCAAYAATATCAGGCCCATTTTCTCATAGAAKCCCTTGGTCTGGGGATCGCTTTTGACCCTGTCCTGCCACAGGGCGATRGCCTCGGGGCTTAAGCGGCCCACATTRGAATCATCAATATAAACCGCCCGGCCATCCTTGCTGGTGGCCATGGTATTGACCCACGGCAGGGCGTTCCATTTACGGTGAGCCCCGATGAAGGCATCCATATCTTTCGCCAGATCCATGGCCTTCCACTGATCCAGCAAATTCTGGTTGCCCTGGTTGGCATCCCGAATAGTAAGGGCCTGTTTATCACTCCAGGGCGCATTGGGCAATGTGACCATGGGACCATAATGGCTGAACCAGACAGTATGCGGAGTCAGGGTAACCACGCCCTTGTCGCCCTTGACCGGAACCATGATTTTCCGCGATGTCATTTTGCGCGGCTTGCCGTCATAATAATAGCTGGTCGGGTCGCCGGGCACCAGGTCCAGCTTGTAAAAGACCACCCGTTCACTGTCGGACACCGTATGAGTCCAGCCAATATTTTCGTTAAAGCCAATGGACACGCCCGGCGCACCAAGGAGCTGAACCCCGTAAATATTCATCTTGCCCGGAATGATCAGATGCTTTTCCCAAAAACGGTTGGTGCCATACCATGGRTAATGTGGGTTGCCCAGCAACATGCCCCGGCCATTCTCGGTCCGGTCCCGGCCAAAGGCCCARCCGTTRGASCCCATCTGRCGCACMTTMARAGCSGTCACATTATCCGCGATCACTTGCGRKGATACCTTCACACCRGCAGAGTCTTCTGCGGCCTTGGGCGGSGCGGCGGCGACAATCATRCCCGCCATATARGGCGTGGTCTGGGCYAGAACCTGAAAGCGGGAGAAAACATCTTCGGGCGTTATYTCCTGCAGCCAATCGGCSCCYTTRCACCATGAGGTRATRTTRTCCNGGCCMRMYWYMNCGGATATATTTRTTATAKCCWKCGSTATAGCCMGTGATCCATTSCTGRTTTTCYRYYGACWGGGCGRCAAAGTCMYGSGCSGCRTTKGYKGGAATAYCCAGMGCCCGAATGACMATATCRCTCATSASATGCAGGTTTTTATCCCCCGGCCCGTAATATTCCGCCCGCTCGCCCCGGGCCTCAATAATACCGTAAGCGATATTACACACATGATCTTCTGCGCCGCTATAGCCCTCGCCAAAGCCAAGACTGCCATAATCATCCGCCGTAATATGAGGGATGCCATAGCTGGTCCGGACAATCTCTACCCGGTAAGTCGCTTCCGGTGCCTTTTCCTGCCCGCAAGACGCAAGCAGCCCGGTTAACAAAATTATCCCTAAAGTATTTTTTAACATGAATTTACTCACCCTTTGTTTTCAAATGCATTTACGACGAATTTCTGGCTTTGGTCCGCGCCCTGTTTATAGGGACGAGCGGTGGTCATGTCGGATAAGTTGTCCCAACTTTCTGCAATCATTTCCGGTGTGGCGTCTGCGCCCAGAAACAGGCCTTCACTTTCCAGAATTTGCGCCCGGGCAAAGGTCCCGGCCCCGGCGGTGATAATCTCCCCGGTTGGCGCATCTTTACCGCACAGAAATAATACGGCTGGCGACACCGATGCCGGGGTTAACAGGTCCAGCATTTGCGGCGGCATAATATCATCGGTCATGCGCGTTGCCGCCACCGGGGCCAGCGCATTGACCCGAATGCCCGATTTATACAGTTCCAGCTTTAACGTATTGACCAGCCCCACAAGGCCCAGCTTGGCGGCCCCGTAATTGCTCTGACCATAATTGCCGTAAAGACCGCTGGACGAAGTAGTCATGACGATTCGGCCATATTCCTGGGCCTTCATCACCGGAAGGACGGCGCGGGTGGCAATTACCGACCCCATCAAATGAACATTCATCACCATCTCAAAATCAGGCAGGGCCATTTTGGTAAATGTCTTGTCGCGCAATATGCCCGCATTATTGACCAGAATATCTATCCGCCCAAAAGCCGCCATAGCCTGATCCACCATGGCCTGCATATCCTCTTCCGAGGTCACATTGCCGCCATTGGCAATGGCCTTGCCGCCAAGGTCAATGATTTCCTGAACCACCTTGTCCGCCGCGCTTTGTGGGCTATCCGCCGACGGCACACTGCCGTCCCGGCTGCCGCCAAGGTCATTGACCACCACCATGGCCCCGCGTGCGGCAAAGGCCAAAGCATGGGCGCGGCCAAGGCCGCCGCCCGCACCGGTAATGATGGCCACCTGTCCGGTAAAATCATAAGACATATTATTTGCTTCCTTTGAAAATCATATCTTTCAYATTCTTAACATAAATCAAAAAAAATGAAATAAGTAAAGGATTACCGATTTCATCATTTACAAATTAACAAAAATCGTTTAGATGTTCTTGATAATTATTATTAACTGCGTATATATATTAGATGAAATATTTAAGTGATATGAAAAAGGGCGACTGTGCCACCATCATCGGGTTTGAGGCCGATCGATGTAATGATGTGGAGTTTGCCCGGGACCTGGAGGACCGCCTGCTGGAAATCGGGTTTGAGGAAGGGCTGAATGTAGAAATACTCCATGAAGGGCCTATTTCACGAGACCCCATTGCGGTACGTATTGGCCAAATGACCGTAGCTCTGCGCCGTATGGAAGCCGATGCGGTAAAAGTTATGAACGGTCAATAAATATGCGTGAGGCAAAAATAGCCCTTGTCGGTAGCCCTAATTGCGGCAAAAGTTCCCTGTTCAACAGTCTGACCGGCAGCCGCCAGAAAGTCGCCAACTATCCCGGTGTCACCGTAGAACGGCGATCGGGGAAATATATCACCGCCGAGGGGAAAGAAGTTACCCTCATTGACCTCCCCGGTATTTACAGCCTGAAAGACCGCACCCTTGACGAACGGGTCAGCCGCCAAGTCATCACCGGCACCCATAAAAGCGAAAGTCGTCCCGATATTCTGCTCTGTGTTGCTGACAGCACCAACCTGCGGGTCCATTTGCGACTGGTTCTGGAACTGAAATACTTGGGCCTGCCGGTTATTCTGGTCTTGAATATGCAGGATCTGGCCAAGCGGGACGGCATCTCCATTGATCCGGAAATCCTGTCACAGGAACTTGGCCTTCCCGTGGTCACCAGCGTTGCCGTGCGCAGTAGCAGCCTCGATAGTTTGAAAAAACAACTTTCCCTGTCCATCGCTGCCTTAACCCCGCCACAGGACGTGACCCCGTCCCCGACCACACGGGATTTACAAAAACAAGCGCGCAAGATTGCCGAAAAGGCTATCATTGCCGAAGGCACCCAACATAAAGTCACCCGGGAGCTGGATAAAATTTTGCTCCACCCGGTCTTTGGTATCATTATTTTCTTCATCACCCTGTTTGGCATGTTTCAGCTGGTCTATTTCTGGGCCGACGCCCCCATCGCCCTTATCGAAAACGGTTTTAATATACTTCAAAATTATATCCTTCAGGTCATGCCCGATAACTGGTTTCGCAGCCTGCTGGTTCACGGTGTCATTGCCGGGGTGGGTAGTGTGCTGGTGTTCCTGCCACAGATTTTAATTCTTTTTACCTTCATCCTCACGCTGGAGGCCACGGGATATATGGCCCGCGCGGCCTTTATCATGGATCGGCTGATGGCTATGGTCGGGCTGAACGGGCGGGCGTTCATTCCGCTGATGTCCAGCTTTGCCTGTGCCATCCCCGGCATCATGGCAACCCGCACCATTGAACATCACCGGGACCGGATCACCACCATCATGATCGCCCCCCTGATGACTTGTTCCGCCCGGATTCCGGTTTATGCCCTGCTTATTGGGGCGGTTGTGCCCAATGAGCCGGTGATTTACGGCCTGTTCGGGCTTCAGGGCCTGGTGTTATTCGGCCTGTATCTTGCGGGCATTGTCAGCGCGTTGATCGTGGCTGCAGTGTTGAAAATGACCCTGACCCGGGGCGTACCGCAGCCGCTCCTTATGGAATTGCCCAAATATCAACTGCCCATTTTGAAACATTTATTGATGAACCTGTGGGAGCGGGCGCGATTTTTCCTGAAACGGGCCGGGACCATCATTCTCTATTCCGCCATTGGCCTGTGGGTATTGGCTCAATATCCCAAAAAACCGCTGGGCGCGACGGAGCCTGATATTTTTTACAGCTTTGCCGGTATTTTGGGGCGCGGATTGCAGCATATATTTGAACCGCTGGGCTTTAACTGGGAAATATCCATTGCCCTGATCCCCGGTATGGCCGCGCGCGAGGTGGCCATCGGCGCGTTGGGCACGGTCTATGCCCTTCAGGGAAATGAGGGGCAGGTTGAACARGGGYTGCGTACCGTGATCCAGAATGGCTGGCCCTTACCTACCGCCTTTGCTTTTCTCGCATGGTATGTTTATGCGCCCCAGTGCTTTGCCACCATCGCCACCGTTCGGCGGGAAACCAACAGCTTGGGCTGGACCATATTCATGACCAGCTATCTTTTTGCGCTGGCCTATCTGATCGCCCTTATGGTCAATAAGGTCACCATTGCCTTTATGGGGTAAAGGCCCGGATTTACTCACTCAATTGTGATAAGGGTTGATAGGACACCGCCCTCTGTTTGTCCTATCATTCATAATGAGTTGAGTTTTCCGGGACCACAGACAATGAATATCACCTATAGCCTAAAGACGACCAAAACATATGCCCTTGTGGAAGCCCGGTTGACCGGGCCGGTCATGAATGACGACTGGGTTTTTTTCTTTGACCAGGTTGCCGGTGAAGCAAAAGACGCAGAACAGCTCTATATCCTTATTGACGAAAAAAGATTTGAAAGCGAAATTAATTATCAAACCGCGCGGTTGCTCATGGAAAAAGCATCCCATGCCCACATACAGAAATTTATCGTCAGCTTCTCCACCTCTGATCCCATGAAAATGCAAATGCAAAGACTATACCGGGCCATGGCGGACCTCACCAATGCCCCCCTTGCCATCAGCTATCATTATTCCCTGAATGAAGCCCGCAATGTGATCCGTAATATGTGCCTGTCCTGCTATTCAAAAATGATCTCTCTGGTAAAGTAAACCCGCCCCACCGACTAATAATTCAAAGTTTACAGGATATTTACGCTTTAGGGTTAAATATTAGCTGGAAAAAGTTGTCTGGTAGGCGTATTTGTACCATAATTTGAGTCGATACATCATCAGATGTCTGGGCCAAAGTCAGGGAATATAGGATAATGAATCCTGCGGAATTTGAAGGCCGGGAACAAAGAATAACCTTCCAATTATATAATTATTGGTTTGGGTTGGCGGGCGACTGCAGCATTCCCCCGTTAAAAGCCCTGTCCCCCGGCGATATTGCCGCCTATAAAAACAACATGGTGCTTCTTGACCTGCGGGATCCGGACGATGAACCAACTTTGCAGGTTATCGGCCAACTTTTGAATGATGATCTAAAACAGGACCTGACCCTGAAAGGCATCAGCGAAATTCCCCGCCGCAGCCTGCTCAGCCGGATCACCGACCATTATATGGAAGTTCTGGCCAATAAAGCCCCCATATCCTTTGATGCGGAATTTAAAAACAAGGCCCGGGAAAAAATTCTCTACCGGGGAATTTTGCTACCCTTCAGCGATGACGGCGAAAACATCAATTTYATTCTGGGCGGCATCCGCTGGATTAGTGAAGAAGAAGCCCTTGCGGCCAAAGAAACAACCGACCAAGAAGACATCCAGCCTCAGGATAATGAAAATAGCGCTCCCTTGTTACAGGAAACCCTACAAGCCTGCCGCAAACTGGTTCATGGRCAAAGCCCGACAGATCAACGCTCCCGCCGATCATTATATGAAACACTGGGTGCGGTTCTGGATTTTTATATCCTGTGCGYGGCCCACCCAAGYAGYTACCAACAGCTTTTAGAGRYCGARGGGCTGAAAGYACAAAAACGKGCGCCCTTCACCCCCATTCTAAAATTATGYTTTGGCCGGGATTATGACAARACCCGGATCACTGAATATGCCGCYGCCCTGTCCTATGCCATAAAGAATGACAAGAKCGGGRCTGATTTACCCRACTTTCTGGACCAGTTTCCCGGCGGGATCAAGGGATGCGTTCTGGCCGAACGTAATAGCCGTAGTGGCACAGAAAACGCGCATGGCCCTGACTATAGTATTCTGGACCAAATGGASCCCGTRGCCMGGTTTGATGTGAACAAAGAAGACAATGACCAAAATAAATTCTGCCTGTTGCTTGGCCGCCGGAACGGCCCCCAGATGGATGTCCTTAAAATACTGGATCAAGACCGGGCAGCCTTGAATAAAATACTGACTAAAATTGCTAAAGAACAATGAATATGACCTTTTACAAAACCCCAAACACATGTCGTGTGATCAAAGGATAAAGATGTGACTAGCTGGACACAAAAAAAACTCAGAATTGACGCCGTTACCGATTTTGCTACCGAAAAGCTAAAGTCCGGACAACTCACCGGCTTTACCCGCTTTATCGAGGACCTCTATCGACATGCCTCGCCGGAGGAATTGTCGGACCGTCATGTGGATGAGCTTTATGCCGCCGCCCTGTCCCTGTGGAAATTCAGCGCCCAGCGCAAAGCCGCCAGYAGCAARGTTCGGGTTTTTAACCCCACATTGGAAGAACATGGCTGGCCCGCCAACCATACCATCATTCAAATCGTTAATGACGATATGCCGTTCCTGCTGGACAGCATCACCTCCAACCTTCTGGAAGATGGCAATGACCTGCATATGCTGGTCCATCCGATCATCACCTGCGTTCGGGACAAAAATGGCACCCGTCTGACTGGCAAGGCCAAAGACGGCGTAAAGATCAGCGAATCCATCATGCATATTGAGATCACGGCCATGACGGACCCGGCCCAGATCAAGGCGCTGGCAACCAARCTCAATAAAATACTGGCCTTCATCCGGGCCGCCATTGATGACTGGAAACCCATGCTGGCCAAGATGGATGATGTGAGCAAGAATCTGTCCGCCGTACCAAARACCGCCGTTGACAAAGCCCTGACCCAGGAAGCCATTAAATTCCTGAAATGGATGAAAGACGATAATTTCACCATTCTTGGTTACCGGGAATATTTTTACGGCAACAAAAAAAACAAGGGCGAAGGATATGGCATCCTGCGTGACCCGGATGTTCTGGTCCTCAAAGGACAGAAAGGTCTGGTGGCGACCTCGCCCGAAACCGAATATTTCATGAAGCAGTCGCCGGTGATGCTTATCACCAAAGCCAATGTCAAATCACTGGTTCACCGGGTCGTCCACATGGATTATATCGGTTTCAAGAAATATGATGCCAAGGGAAAGGTAATCAGCGAAATCCGCTTTGTCGGTCTGTTCACCGCCCAGTCCTATAATCAGCGGGCCGAAGCCGTCCCCTTCCTGGACCGCAAGGTTATCCATGTGGTCAAAGAATCCGGCTTTACCGCCAACAGCCATGATGGCCGCGCCCTGATGCATATTCTGGAAACCCTGCCCCGGGACGAGTTGTTTCAGATCGACGAGGAACAATTGCTGGAAACCGCCATGGGGATTCTGCATCTGAAAGTTATGCCGCGCTGCCGGGCTTTCATCCGCAAGGATCGCTTTGAACGCTATGTCTCGGCGCTGGTCTTCGTACCYCGCGATATGTATGACAGCACCCTGCGCGGCAAGGTGGAGCGCATCCTGTGCGAAGCCTTTAACGGCGAATTATCATCCCATTATGCCCAGCTCAGCAACGAACGCATTGCCCGCTGGCATTTCATCATCCGGACCACGCCCGGCAATGTGCCGTCCCCGGATACGGACAGCATCAACAAACGGCTGGCTGAAGTGGCCCAGCGCTGGAATGATCATTTGCTGGAAGTCCTCAATGACCGTTGGGGGGAAGAAACCGGAACGACCTTGTACCGGAAATACAACAAATCATTTTCCACCTCATACCGCGAGCATTTTGACCCGCGTTTTACCGTCACCGATATTGAAAAACTGGACCAACTGCCTGACAGTCAGAATATCCAGTTTAATTTCTATCGTCTGGCCGAGGATGTCGATCATGCTATCCGCCTTAAAATATATACCAGTCGCCAGACCATCGCCCTCAGCGATTGCCTGCCCATGCTCGAAAATCTTGGCCTGCGCGTAATAGAGGAAAATGCCTTTAACGTTCAGACACCGGAAGGCGGCGAGACCGTCAGCCATACCATCCATGATTTTTATCTGGAAGACCCCACCCAGAGTGCTTTTGATCTGTCCGTAACCAAACAACGGCTGGAAGACACGCTCCGGGCCGTTTGGGTTGAGCGAATCGACAATGACGGCTTTAACCGCCTGGTTCTGCATGCCGATATGACCTATCGTCAGGTGTTGATTTTGCGTATCTACAGCAAATATCTGCGTCAGCTCAGCCTGTCCTATAGTGAAACATATATGCAGGATACCCTGTCCCAATATTGGGAAACCGCCCGGGATCTGGCCAGCCTGTTTGAGGTGAATTTTGCCCTTGAGGCCCCTGMGGAYRGCAGCCGCGAAGAAGAAACCGCCCGGCTGGAGAAAAATATTCGCAAGCAGCTTGAAAAGGTCGACAGCCTTGATCAGGACCGCATGCTCAGAAGTTACCTCAATGTGATCACCAGCTCCCTGCGGACCAATTTCTATCAACTGAATGATACGGGTTGCAGCAAGCCCTATGTGTCGATCAAAATCAAAAGCCGGGATGTGCGAGAAGCCCCAAAACCCCGGCCTTATGCGGAAATATTTGTCTATTCCCCCCGGGTAGAGGGCGTTCACCTGCGCAGCGGCCCCGTGGCGCGCGGCGGTCTGCGCTGGTCCGATCGGCGGGAAGATTACCGGACCGAGATATTGGGACTGGTCAAGGCCCAACAGGTCAAGAATACGGTCATTGTACCGGTCGGAGCCAAGGGCGGCTTTGTGCCGAAAAARATGCCTGCCGGGGCCGGGCGTGAAGAAATCCTGGCCGAGGGGATCACATGTTACAAGACCTTTATCTCCGGCCTATTGGACATCACCGACAATCTTAAAGACAGCGCAGTGATTCCGCCGGAAAATGTTATCCGCCGGGACSGCGATGACCCTTACCTTGTGGTGGCTGCCGACAAGGGTACGGCCACCTTCTCTGACATTGCCAATGGATTGGCGCAGGATTACGGTTTCTGGCTGGATGATGCCTTTGCCTCCGGTGGCTCCAACGGCTATGAYCATAAAAARATGGGCATTACCGCCAARGGGGCCTGGGTTTCYGTWCAGCGCCATTTCCGGGAAAARGACATCAATGTYCAGACCGACTCCATCACCATTGTCGGCGTGGGCGATATGTCCGGCGATGTRTTYGGCAACGGGCTTTTATGTTCYAAGGCCGTGAAACTGGTCGCGGCMTTTGATCACCGGGATATTTTCATTGACCCGGACCCGGACCCGGCCAAAAGCTATGCCGAGCGCCAGCGCCTGTTCGACCTGCCCCGGTCAAGCTGGCAGGATTATGACARCAAGCTTATTTCAARCGGCGGCGGTATTTTCAGCCGGAAATCAAAATCCATTCCGCTCACCCCGCAAATAYGCCRYCTCCTTGGCTTTRAAGACGGTCAGGACAGCGCCACRCCCAATGAATTGATGAAGGCTATTCTAAGGTCTCATTCCGATCTGCTCTGGTTTGGCGGGATCGGCACCTATATTAAATCCTCCCGGGAAAGTAATTCACAGGTGGGGGACCGGGCCAATGACGCCATTCGCATTAACGGTAACGAACTTAACTGTGCCGTGGTGGCMGAGGGCGGMAATCTGGCCTGTACCCAACGGGGCCGGATCGAATATTGCCTGAATGGTGGTCAGATCAATACGGACGCGGTGGATAATTCCGCCGGGGTGGATTGTTCGGACAATGAGGTCAATATTAAAATYCTGCTCAATGCCTTGGTTCAGGACGGCAAGCTGACCCCGAAACAGCGCGACAGCCTGCTGGTGGAAATGACCGATGAGGTGAGCAAGATCGTCCTTGATGACAATTACCTGCAAACCCAGGCCATCAGTCTGGCCCGTTCCAGCAGCATCCGCGAGCTGGACAGCTTCGTCCGCTTTATGGATGACCTTGAAAAAACCGCCCACCTGGACCGGGAGCTGGAATTCCTRCCCACCGATGATGAGCTAATTGAACGGACCGAGGGCGAACTTGGCCTGACCCGGCCGGAAATTGCGGTTCTGATTGCCTATTCCAAGATGGGCCTTTATGACGAACTGATGGATAGCGATATTCTGGATGATCCGTTTCTGGATAAATATCTTGTCCGGGCCTTCCCCCTTCAGCTTCGGGAAAGATATCCCGCTGACATCAGCAAACATCAGCTGAAACAAGGCATCATTGCCAAGGAAATCTGTAACGAGATCGTCAATCGGGGCGGCATACAGGCCATCAAGGAAGAAACCGGGGCCATGGCGCCGGAAATCGCCCGGGCGGCCATCCTTGCCGCAGAGGTCTTCGACCTGCATGACCTCTATAAAAATATTGAGTGCCTGGACCATATGGTGCCGGCCACCATTCAGATTCTCATGCTGATGGATGTGGAATCCTTTGCCCGGCGCCAAACCATCTGGTTCCTCAATAACACCGATGCCAACCGGCCTATTCAGGAAATCATTGACCAGTTCAAACCCGGCATTCAAACCCTGTTCAGCACATCCGGCAGCCTTCTGGAACAAAGCGATGAAAGCCTGAAATGCAAGGTGGCCATGTATTGCGAGCAGAAAGTTGACGAGGACCTGGCCATCCATATTTCCAATCTGGAACAGAAAATCGCCGCCTGTGATATTGTCATGGTCGCYSRTGAWATGRAKATWGAYGYGAYMGAYGTTGCSCGRGCCTACTTTATGYTSGGMGAAAAGATCGGATTTGATTGGCTGCGCGGCGAGGCGGAGCTGGTGGAATCTTCCGACCATTGGGATCGTCTGGCGGTTAACAGCGTGGTCGCCGATCTTCTGGATCAGCAGAAGAATCTGACCCGCTCCGCGCTCAAGAATCTTAAAGATGGTGATACCATCGAAGCCGCCCAAGCCTGGCTGACAACCGTGGAAAGTTCAACGGCCCGTATTCAAAAGCTCATCCACGACTTCCAGACCGCAGGCCGGATCAACGTCACCAAGCTGGGCTTCGCCGCCCGCCAGATCAGAAATGTGATCATTGATTGATATATTGGGGGAGAAAAGGACTTTCTCCCCCATTCACATACCACCTCAAAGAATATCCAATCCGAACGCAGTGAGGCAAGGCCAAGGGCCGCCCGAGTTAATACGAGGAGGGGGAGCACCCACGGTGCGGGGGAGGTGTATCCCCCCTGATAAAAAGAACGCAGTGAGGCAAGGCCAAGGGCCGCCCGAGTTAATACGAGGAGGGGGAGCACCCCTAGCTTTAGTTTACTAAAGCGGAATATATAAAATGGCGGGGGAGGTATCCCCCCTAATAAAAAAACACCGTGAATTAAACGCGGGGGNATTATCCCCCCTAAATATCAATGCCTGAAATGACGCATACCGGTCATGACCATGGCAAGGCCACGTTCGTTGGCGGCGGCAATGACCTCATCATCCCGAATGGAACCGCCGGGCTGGATAACCGCTGTTACCCCGGCTTCCGCCGCGCTGATCAAGCCATCGGCAAAGGGGAAAAAGGCATCAGACGCCACCACAGACCCTTTTGTCATATTTTCTGGCAAGCCTGCCGTGTCGCTGGCATCCTGTGCCTTGCGGACGGCAACGCGCGCGCTGTCCAGACGGCTCATCTGTCCGGCCCCGATACCGACCGTGGCCCCGTCTTTCACATAAATGATCGCATTGGATTTCACATGCTTGCAGACGGTAAAGGCAAAGAGCAAATCCTGTAATTCCTGTTCCGTAGGCGCCCGGTCCGTCACCACAGTCAAGTCGTCTGGCATAACTCTGCCATTGTCCCGTCCCTGTAACARATAGCCRCCYGCCACAGATTTAAGGGTCTGGCCCACGGCTTKCGGRTCGGCRAGGCCGCCGGTCAGCAGCAGRCGTAAATTCTTTTTGGCYKWTARKATRTTCWGGGCCTCCGTRTCYATATCGGGGGCGATGACCACYTCGGTAAAGACTTTGGYRATTTCCCGRGCYGTRTCYCCRTCCAATGTCCCGTTCAGGGCAATGATGCCSCCAAAGGCRCTGGTYGGATCACAGCGCAGRGCYYGCAGGTAAGCCGCYGYCARTGTTTCSGCCCGSGCAACGCCGCAGGGGTTGGCATGTTTKATRATGGCCACGGCGGGGCCRRATGCCGGATCAAATTCACTGACCAGCTCAAAGGCSGCRTCCGTATCATTGAGGTTGTTATAGCTTAATTCCTTGCCCTGAAGCTGGCGGGCGGTGGCRATRCCGGGGCGAACGGTTCGGTCCACATAAAAGGCCGCGTCCTGATGAGGRTTTTCACCGTAACGCAAKGTCTGTTGCCGGGTWGCGGTRATATTTATCCGCGCGGGATAGGMCTCTCCCTCTTGGCCGGCAAACCAGGCRGARATAGCCGCATCATARGCCCCGGTRCGGGCAAARGCCGTSGCCGCCARCCGCCGCCGCAGGGCCGGGGAGGTGGCGCCGTTATTTTCCGTCATGGACTTTWTCACGGCCTCATAATCCTGCGCCTCAACCACCACGGTGACAAAGMRATGGTTTTTGGAGGCCGACCGGATCATGGCCGGGCCGCCAATATCWATATTTTCRATACAGSTGGCAAAATCCGCGCCGCTTTCCACCGTTTCCTCAAARGGATAAAGATTAACCACTAGCAAGTCTATGGCCCCAATATCATGRTCCCTCATGGCCGCCSCATGAKCATCATTGTCCCGCAGGGCCAGCAARCCGCCATGAATTTTGGGGTGCAAAGTCTTAACCCGGCCATCCATCATTTCGGGRAAGCCYGTATGCTCGGAWACTTCCTTTACCGGAATKCCGGCCCCGGCCAGTGCCTTTGCCGTGCCGCCGGTGGACAGGATTTCAAYCCCCTGAYCSGCCAGAAACCGGCCAAATTCTATCAAACCGCTTTTGTCGGATACGGACAGTAAAGCCCGCTTGATTGGTGTCTGTGGGGTGTCGCTCATATTGCCTGTCCTGTGAGATAAGGTTTATGCCTTACCACCTACTGGATCAGGGCTTTCCTCGCAAGGAAAAAATCACCCGCGCAGGTTTTTTATGTTTGTCTCATATTGAGACATGCCGCCGGTAAAGGTTGCCGTGCCCGCCACCAGAACATCGGCCCCGGCGGCCACGGCCAGTTTCGCGGTTTCCGGGGTGATGCCGCCGTCCACCTGAAGATCAATATCCCGGCCCGTCTGGTTGATCATCTGGCGGATTTTCTGAATTTTTATCAATTGACTTGAGATAAATTTCTGACCGCCAAAACCGGGATTAACGCTCATCACCAAAATCAAATCCACCATATCCATCACATTATCCAATATATCCACAGATGTGCCGGGATTAAGCGARATRCCCGCCTTCTTGCCCARTGACRTGATCAAYTGYAATGTGCGGTGAAAATGGGGGGTGGATTCGGCGTGAATGGTRATGATGTCTGAYCCGGCGGCGGCRAAATCCTCRAYATAATTATCCACYGGTGAAATCATCARRTGGACATCAAATATCTTTTTGCTGAACGGSCGGATRGCTTTRACCACGGCAGGACCAATGGTGATRTTKGGCACAAAATGACCATCCATCACATCCACATGAATATAATCCGCSCCCGCCGCATCAATGGCCTCTACCTCRGCCCCAAGSYGGGCAAAGTCAGCGGATAAAATGGAWGGGGCAATTCTGGTATCTTTCTGCATGATGGTCCTTACCATGAAATCTTTATGAGGCGGCTTATGAAAAATCCATCCATGCCGCCCGCCATATGATGGGGTAACGTCTGAACATCGCCGTTTTCCAGCACAGATTTTTCAAAGCCGATACATTCTGCGCCATTTATCTCTTTTCGTTTTACTGTTCTATGGCGGTCCAGTAAAGCCTTTATCTGATCCGGGCCTTCTTCCGCCTGCATGGAACAGACACAATAGATCAATATCCCCCCCACCGGCATCATGGCTACGGCGGCCTCAAGAAGACGGGTTTGAATTTCGGCCAGYGCCGCAATATCCTTTGGCCCTCTGGCCCGRCYCACATCCGGATGACGGCGCAGGGTCCCCGTGGACGAACAAGGCGCATCCAGCAGAATGAAGGGGAARTCCTGTTCCGGCTTATAGGCCGCCGCATCTGACGTCACCACGTCACAGGTTAAATTCAGTCGATCCATATTTTCCTGCAACCGCCGCAATCGCCGCGCCGACTGGTCCACCGCCGTCACCCGGCAACCCTTRGCCGCAGAYTGYGCCACCTTGCCGCCCGGCGCCGCRCAAAGTTCCAGCACATGATCGCCAGAAGACGCCCCCAACAGCTTTGCCGGCAGGCTGGCGGCCACATCCTGTACCCACCATTTGCCCTCGTCATAGCCMGCAAGATTTTGCACAAGGCCCGCCTTTTCCACCCGCACGGACCCGGCAGGCAATAAAGCGCCGCCAAGTTTTTCCGCCCATTCTGTCCCATCACAGTCGGGCTTCAGGCTGAAATCAAGCGGTGGTTCGTCAAGAAGGATTTTGGTAATTTTATCCACATCCTCGGCCCCGAAACGTGCCGTCCAGTTTTCTTTCAGCCATTTAGGAAGGTTGAGGGTCGACGGAAATTTGGTRGAAAATTTTTCATTCTCCCGGTCTATGCGGCGCAGGATGGCATTGACCATGCCCTTGGTGTGACGCTCAGAAGTATTTTTCTGCTTGTCGGTCATTTTTACCGCTGAATTAACCGCCGCATGGGCAGGAACGGCCATATAGAGCAATTGAGTAATACCAAGACGCAGGATATTACGAATATTTTTCTGTTTCCCGGTTAACTTTCGTGTGGTGCAATGATTAATCATGGCATCCAGCTGTCCCAGATGACGCAGGCAAGTGGTGCCTAGATGACGRACRAACCCCCGATCCTGCCCGGATAGCTTCTCRCYAAATTGACGGCAAATCTGGTCGAAGGCCTGATCCAATGGCAAATGATCATCCAGCATTTTCTCCAGAAAGCCCAACGCCGCCCACCTGGCTGTAAGATCATTTGCCATATTTGTACGTCCCTTTAATAATACATAATGATTGAATTCACCATTACTGCTATATAGGGAATGAATATACTAACTTGCAAGAGAAGTCACATGGACGACGAAAGAAAATCACCTACCCCTGAGAAACAACCAAAAAAGAAACCCGAACCCTCCAAGGAAATTGGGGGGCGYAAGGGGCCGGAACCCACGCGCTACGGCGACTGGGAAAATAATGGCATTGCGTCCGATTTTTAACAAAGTGAACGGGCACCATCCATGAAACGGCTTTTCCTCCTCAGACATGCAAAGGCMGGRTTTCATCCGGAGGATAAAYCCCGSCCCCTTGCCCCGCGCGGGATTCGCGATGCCACATGGCTGGGCCAGTATATTAAAAAAGCCGGACTTATTYCGGACTATATCCTTTGTTCATCCGCCGCCCGGGCGAAAGAAACCWGTAGTTGCCTTTTAAAAAACATAAAAGATAAACCGCAGGTCAGCTTTCAGGATAATTTATATCTGGCCCCCGCAGGTCACCTGTATRATGAGCTTAAGTCTCTTGGCCCGGCTATAAATCAGATCATGATCATCGGCCATAATCCRGGACTCTCTACCCTGTTTCAGAATTTAGCCAATGACCCGCCCACGGATAGCCGAAGCCTGAAATACCCCACCTGCATGGTTAGCRTTCTGGATTTTGATATTACAGACTGGCGCGACCTTAAAAGTTGTACGGGACAAKTTTTTGACCTGATCATCYCTTCYGATAGAATNKAAGGNTAWRRMCTARATGCAGGAAAAAGAATTAAGGTTGGCATTGGTGTGTTTTGGCGGGGTTTCCCTTGCGGTTTAYATCCACGGAACCTCAAAGGAAATTTTGAAGCTSGYKCGSGCATCCAARGCCTTYCAYGCSGATTCCGACATTAATGCYCAAAGCCGCMAGMGSTATATCTATCCTAATGAGCATTTGCTGGACAAGCCGGATACRGAACTKGTTTATTTTGATATTCTMAAAAGCCTGTCCCCTGAACTGGACCTGCGGGTCATTGTTGATGTGGTTGCCGGGGCATCCGCCGGGGGCATGAACAGCATTTTTCTGAGCCGGGCGCTGGCCCATGACCTGAGCATRGACCATYTGCGTCATCATTGGCTGGATGAGGCCGATGTGAGCAAGYTGGTCGGYAATAAAAAACCSGCYGGGACATTGGATAAAATATTGTCCAAACCCCTGATAAATTATCTGAGCCGRAAATATCTGGGGAAAACKGATCTGGCGGCGCTGGTTCGGGAAAAACTCCCCGCCCTGATGAATATCTGGACCTTAAARCCYCCCTTTGAYGGYAAGCATTTTCTGGGCCTGATGTATAARGGTCTGAACGGYATGGGTAAGGTTAAAAAYCATTCCCTCATGCCTTACGGTCATAAACTGGACCTTTTTGTCACRGTAACAGACTATTACGGTTTTAGCCGGGCGATCCCGCTCAACGACCCGCCCTTCATTTATGAGCGTGAGCATCGCCATAATTTTCATTTTAGTTACCTGAACAAGAAAAATGGCCAAACTTCTGAAGGACTTGCAGGGGCAAACTCTGTAAAATCTGATTTTGACTATCTGGACATTCCGGCGCTCAGCTTTGCCGCCCGGGCAACGGCCAGCTATCCCGGAGCCTTCCCRCCGGCACAGCTCAGAGAAATGGATCATTTTCTGAAAGATCTGGATAAAAGTTGGGTTAAAAAAGACGAYTTTTTAAAGAATAATTTTGCTGAATATCGTGCGTCCGGCCTTGACCCGGCGCTGTCATCTTTTCTGGACGGCAGTATTTTAAACAACAAACCCTTTGATCAGGCCATTACCGCCATTGAGGGCAGGCCCGCCTTTCGCGAAGTTGACCGGCGCATTATCTATATTGACCCCAACCCGGAAACGCCAATCGTATCGCCCACTGGTGCGCCGCCCTCTATGCTGAATACCATCAAAGGGGCCATGTCAAATATTCCCATGAATGAGCCGATGCATGATGACCTAACCGATATTCAAGCCTATAACCATCAAATCAGAACYATAAAAACTGTCATTGATCAGGCCAAACCAGAGATAGAAGAACTGGTAACGGAGATTTCCGGCAAAAGTCTTGATTCAATTTCRGATGCTGAGCAGATTTCCTATCTTCGCATGGTCGCCAATATCAAGGCCGTRACCGGAGCCGGRTTTTCATATGGCGGCTATGCRCGKCTKAAAGTYCGCAAGACSGTTKCCGACTTAACGCGGCTCATCGGTCACATATGTGGTTTTATTCCCGGGGGCCGTGAACGCCGCGCCCTCTTCACGGTACTGCATAATATGGCCTTTCGCGATAAATTCGATTTTTCCACCTATACGGAACGGCTGGAAAAACAAAATCAGTCCAAATTAATGAGCTGGGTCAAAGGGCTTATACAAAAAACTGAAAATCTTGCCCCGTTACCCTCATGGGGGTATTTCCTGACGAAATTTGATGTGAAATATCAACGGCGACGGCTTTTGTTTGTTATTAAAGACCTGAATACAGAATATTCACACCATCCGGAAGATGCCCGTAAGCTGGATAGTTTAAAGCGGGCACTTTATGACATTTTAGAAGATATCAGTCATTGCGCTGAGGTCGATGCCATCCCCCAACCAATTAAAACCGCACTGATACAGGCCTTTTGTCCGGTGGCTAAATTGGGCATCAGCGATGATATGTCTGCCAACAAAGTTGAACAGATKCTGGCGGATCATTCCCCCCGCCTGACAGAGGCATTGGACCAGTTGGCGGAGATATTACGCCTTGATCATTATAAATCCAAAGCTGATCACCTTATCGCTGATCAGAATAATATTGCCTGGACCGGTGATATGGCCAAAAGCCTTGCYATCAGCTAYGTCGGTTTTTCCTTTTGGGATGTGACTACTTTTTCCATCATGGGGTCAAAAGAACTGGGCGAGTTCAATGAAATAAAAATAAACCGTATCAGCCCCAAGGATAAATCGATCCTGCGGAAGGACGATGAAAATATACCGCTTCAGGGAACGGCCATGGCCGGATTCGGCGCCTTTTTCAGCCGCAAAGACCGGGAGAATGACTACCTCTGGGGGCGGCTTAACAGCGCGGAACGGCTGATTGACCTGCTGTATAATCAGGCYGAAATATCCGGCCTTGCCCATAAGCTGGATATAGTAGCCCTAAAAAAACGGGYCTTCCTGACCATTCTTGAGGTGGAAAAGGCTCATCTYAATGAAATTCCTGATCTATTTACGGAACTGAATGAAAAAATAACCAAACTTTAAACGTGGAAGCTCTCACCGCAACCACAGCGGCCTTTTTCATTGGGGTTAGTGAAGGTAAAGCCGCTCTGGAATTTTTCGTCCTTATAGTCCATCTCGCTGCCAATCAAATAGATTAGCGACATGGCGTCGACAAATAATGTGACACCTTTATCTTCTATCCTCTCATCTGACGGATCAACCTCGTCCACATAATCCACCGTATAGGCCAAACCGTTACAGCCCTTGGTCGAGGTGCCAAGCCGSACCCCGTGACAARCCTTGCCCCGRTTYKCCATAATRTYCCGGATACGCCCCGCCGCCGCATCGGTAATCGTAATTACATTGCCCATATCATATCCTACATAAAGCCCATTTCAAGACGGGCGGCCTCGCTCATCATATAGATGGTCCAGGGCGGATCCCAAACCAGTTCCACATTCACATCCCGAACCCCATCCACATCAAGGGCCCTGATCTGAACATCGCCGGGCATGCTTTCCGCCACCGGGCAATTGGGGGTGGTCAGGGTCATGATGATTTCCACCTTACCATCCTCGGCCACATTGATTTCATAAATCAGGCCCATCTCATAAATATCTATGGGRATTTCCGGGTCATAAATCTCCCGCATCCGCTCCTCTATCCGGGCCCGGAGAAAATTACGGGTTTCCTCGGACAGGGGCAGGGTAAAATCTGGCTCTGCGCTGGGTGYCACTTCTATCTGTTGCTCGCTATCACTCACTTGTCTATCCTGTTCTTTCTGTNAAAATTGATCCAGAAAATTTTGGCTGTCGTCCATCGTCAAGAAAATATCCGGTTAACTTTATKCAGGCCCTCCACAAAACGRTCAATATCCTGCCGGGTGTTATAGAGCCCCAGCGACAGACGGGCCGTGGACGGAATATCGAAAAAATCCATTACCGGCTGGGCGCAATGATGACCGGTACGAATACAAATACCGTCCTGATCCAATATGGTGCCAATATCATGGGGGTGGGCCAAATCCATGGTAAAAGATATAATTCCCGCCATATGATCCGCCTGCCCAACGATATGCACGCCGCTCACGTCCCGTATTTTTTCAAGAGCATAGGCCAGAAGCTGATCCTCATGRSKGGCRATATTYTCAAAACCCARAKYYTCTACATAATCCAAYGCCGCGCCAAAACCAATKCCGCCYGCAATATGGGGCGTTCCGGCCTCAAACTTATGGGGCAGGTCATTATAAATGGTTTCCTCAAAMGTCACCGACCGGATCATATCACCGCCGCCCTGATAAGGYGGCATGGCATTAAGCAGMTCTTCYTTGGCATAAAGCACCCCKACCCCMGTTGGGCCRTASAGYTTRTGACCGGAAAAGACATAGAAATCCGCATCCAGRTCCTGCATATCCACCCGCATATGGGGCACGGCCTGACAGCCATCCACCAGAACCTTTGCCCCGACCCGGTGGGCCGCCGCAATRATCTTTTTAATRGGGGTTATGGTGCCCAGCGCATTGGAAATATGAGTGATMGCCACCAGCTTGACCTTTTCGCTGAGCAATTTTTCAAATTCCTCAAACAAAAAGTTGGCTTTATCATCAATGGGGGCCACGGTGATGATAAAGTCTTTTTCATCCCGCAACATCTGCCACGGCACAATGTTGGAATGATGTTCCATACGGCTTAAGACAACTTCGTCGCCTGTGGTCAGATATTTACGGCCCCATGTCTGAGCCACCAGATTAATCGCTTCTGTGGCTCCGCGCAGGAAAATAATTTCCTTATGACTGCGGGCATTGATGAATTTCTGGACTTTTTGCCGGGCATCCTCATATTTCTGGGTACCGACCTGTGAYAGATAATARACGCCGCGGTGAATATTGGCRTATTCCTCKGCGTARCATTTCTGRATMGCGTCCARCACCTGTTGCGGYTTCTGGGCCGAGGCACCGCTRTCCAGAAAGRTCAGRGGCTTWCCGTATATTTCCTGTTTGAAAATAGGRAAATCTTCRCGAATTTCATCRACATTATAATTACTTAACGGCRGTGACGTCATGGTGTCACCTCATGGGAGAGCCAGCGGGCAGTCTTTTCCTTGAAMGCATTACGCAGGTTTTCATTGGCAATGCCATCAAAGACTTCCGCCACAAAGGCYTCAACCAACAAGCCCTTTGCCGTCACCTCATCCATMCCCCGCGARCGGAGGTAAAACAGCTGATTCGGATCAAGTTCGCCCACCGTGGCCCCGTGAGAGCATTTAACGTCATCCGCATARATCAGCARTTCCGGCTTGGCATTSGCTTCGGCCTTRCGGCTAAGCARAAGRTTTTTGTTGGACTGGTSCGCATTGGTTTTCTGRGCATCRCGGGCRACAATGACCTTGCCCTGAAAAGCCGACTTTCCRCCYGCATCCAGAACACCGCGATAGAGCTGATTGCTTTGACAATTGGGCTGATCATGATTGATACGGGTAAAAATATCCTGTGATTGTTTGTTCCGGCCCAAATAGGCCCCGCGCAATTCTATGTCCGCATTTTCGCCGGTAAAGCTGTTGATCAATTCCGTCCGGTTAATCTCTGCCCCCARYTGCARRCTGATATGGCTRAARYGSGCYTTRTCYGCYACATGAGAATGAAGTTCCGTCATATGAACGGCTTGRCGSCCCTGTRTCTGAAATTGGTAAATTGTMACATCCGCGCCCTGYTCCAGCATAACGTCYGTTACCCCGTGGGTCCAATAACGCTCTTGGTCCGCACCAATATAGCTTTCGATAATCTCTGCCTTTGCCCCGGYGCCYGCTATAATCTGCACYCGGTGGCGCATGGCGGTCATATCWGTRCCRGAYGTGGCCATATGAATGAYCTGCAARGGCTGTTYCATCTCAACATCCGGCGCKATTTCCAGATGATACCCATCCGTAACCAGYGCCCGGTTTAAATTATTCAAAGAACTGTCSCYATCAGATACCGCCATWCCAWCCCGGAARGGTTGAATGTTGTCTGAYAGAAAAGACAACTTTATRCCTTTTTGATCRACAGAAGTAGACAAGGGTTTGTAATAGTAACCATTAACGAAAACCAAMAGGGAACTAGATAGACCTTTAATGTGGGCCTTTTCAAACARCTTTTTAATCTCGGCTTCTTGGGTGGARGCGSSRGCTAYATCAAAATTTTCATTGGCCAGAAAATTAAGATTWGTATATTTCCATTCCTCCACCTTGGGRCCGGGCAAACCGCTGTCCATATATTTTGACATGGCATCACCRCGCAGTCCGTCAAAGTCRTCAATATCCGCWCCGGGCAGGRCACTGCGCACRGCTTYAAAGCCGGCGGYAATYTGTGGGGGTGYAAAATAGCGTTTTTGTGTCATCTGYCYTAMGCCGCACTTTCCGTAATACCRAGGCCCATATAGCCCTTTTCTTCCARYWGYARCGCCAATTCCTTGCCGCCGGTTTTAACGATCTGACCCGCCGCMAGWATATGAACRTAATCCGGCACCACATAATCCAGYAACCGTTGATARTGGGTRATCATRAGTATGGACTTRTCAGGRGACCGCAGACGATTAATGCCGGTCGCAACGATTTTCAAAGCGTCAATATCCAGGCCGGAATCTGTTTCATCCAAAACCGCAAGRCTWGGGTCCAAAACYGCCATCTGTACCATTTCRTTACGCTTTTTTTCACCGCCGGAAAAGCCAACATTTACCGCACGCTTCAACATTTCRGGGTTCATATCCAGTTCCGCTGCCTTTGCCCGGATCAGTTTAAGAAAATCMACCGCCGCTATCTCRTCTTCCCCCCGRTARCGCCGCTGGCTGTTCARKGCKGACCGYAGGAAATTCATATTGGAYACRCCGGGGATTTCAACCGGATATTGAAAGCCCAGAAACAGACCTTCACCCGCACGCTCATTAGGRTCCATATCCATCAGGTTCTTGCCRTTATAGGTTATAGACCCTTGGGTTACCTCATAACCGTCCTTGCCGCATAAGGCATAAGACAACGTACTTTTCCCGGCGCCGTTTGGCCCCATTATAGCATGTACCTCACCATCATTTATGGTCAGGTTTAATCCTTTGAGGATTTCYTTGYCRCCAACCGTCACATGTAAATTTTTAATTTCTAGCATCTTACTCTCTTTAAGTTGTCTTAYCCAACACTTCCYTCRAGGCTKATACCCAATAATTTYTGGGCCTCTACCGCGAATTCCATGGGGAGATTCTTCATCACATCYTTACAAAACCCATTCACGATCAGGGCAACGGAATCTTCTGTTTCCAACCCCCGCTGTTGACAGTAAAACAGCTGTTCATCGCTTATTTTAGAGGTTGTCGCCTCATGTTCCACCTGAGCGGTGGGGTTTTTGATCTCAATATAGGGCACCGTATGAGCGCCGCATTTATCMCCGATCAGCAGGCTGTCGCATTGGGTGAAATTACGGGCATTTTCYGCGCCCGCCATGACCCGAACCAAACCCCGGTAAGTGGCTTCGGATTTTCCAGCGCTAATGCCCTTTGAAATGATGGTGCTTGAGGTGTTTTTCCCGATATGGATCATCTTGGTGCCCGTATCGGCCTGTTGATAATTATTGGTGATCGCCACCGAATAGAACTCACCCACCGAACCATCACCAATCAACAGACAACTGGGGTATTTCCAGGTTATGGCAGAACCGGTTTCCACCTGAGTCCAGGATATCTTGGAGTTTTTCCCCCGGCAAGCCCCGCGYTTGGTRACAAAATTATAAATGCCGCCCTTGCCATTCTTATCRCCSGGATACCAGTTTTGTACGGTYGAATATTTTATTTCCGCGTCATCATGGGTAATCAGTTCAACYACMGCCGCATGGAGCTGATTTTCATCCCGCTGAGGCGCGGTACATCCTTCCAGATAGGATACATAAGACCCCTCATCGGCAATGATAATTGTCCGCTCAAACTGACCCGTATTGGCTTCRTTGATGCGGAAATAGGTGCTTAATTCCATGGGGCAACGCACGCCCTTGGGAATATAAACAAAAGTACCATCKGTAAAAACGGCACTATTCAGCGCCGAATAGTAATTATCCGCCACCGGAACYACAGAACCCATATATTTTTTCATAAGCTCAGGATARTCATGAGCCGCCTCTGAAATAGAGCAGAAAATAATTCCGGCTTCTTTCAGTTTTTTACGAAAYGTTGTCGCTACAGAGACGCTGTCAAARACAATATCTACCGCCACACCCGCCAGAACCTCTTGTTCCTTCAGGGAAATTCCAAGTTTTTCATAGGTACGGAGCAATTCCGGGTCCACCTCATCCAGACTTTTCGGGCCATCTTCSGCAGATTTCGGGGCAGAATAATAATAAATATCCTGAAAATCAATTTTCGGATAATTCACCATGGCCCATGTRGGCTCCTCCATGGTCAGCCATTTCTGGTAAGCCTTTAGGCGCCATGCCAAAAGCCATTCCGGCTCATCYTTTTTGGCGGAAATAAAACGGATCACATCCTCGTTCAGGCCCTTGGGGGCCTTTTCCGTTTCAATGTCGGTCACGAAACCGTATTTATACTCTCCGGTGACGTCCTGAACGGTTTGTTTTGCTTCTAGCGTTGCAACCATTATATCATACTCTAATTCAAGGTTTTAGCGATCAGGGGAAGGTCATCCATCGCCCCGTCACCAATAAAATCGGGCACAGACTCAATCATCTGAGATAGYAGCACACTGCCAAGCGCATCTTTGACCGCTTCATTGATGCGGTACCATTGGCTTCGGGTGCCACAATTACTTTCCCGTTCGCAATCGGACGCCTCCTCACCCAGACAATTGGTCAATTGAACCGGGCCATCCACGGCTTCTATAATATGGGTTATGGATATTTTGTCCGCCGGACGGGCGAGCGAAAARCCGCCATTTAAGCCCCGGTGAGATGYCARCARRCCCGCACGCACCAGCGTGCCCAGTATTTTACTCACCGTTGGCAACGGAATATAGGCAAGATCAGACAATCCCGCAGAAGAATGAACGTCCTGCGGCTTCAGRGCGATACAACACATCAGCTCAACGGCATAATCTGCCAGATTTGATAATTTAATCATCTTACTACAACCCATACCAGTCTTGTATTATATTAAATGGTCCTAWTGGGGTGATTTGTCAATAGAAATCATACCAAATTGGTCATTTTAAACATAAAACAAATAAATATGGCCTAAAAACAAGATATTGGAGGGTATTTTACAAGAAATCAGCTATTGACCGCACAAGCGTTGACAGACATCATCCAGCTGATCCAGCGTTTTATAGTGAAGCCGCAATTCGCCGCTTTCGTCGCTGTTAAACTCAATGGAAACCACAAGACCTAAAGCCAGAGACAGGTCTTTTTCAAGGGCCATGGTATCGGCATCCTTATTCTGCCGGGAGGTTTTTTGCCGGGTGGTTGGTTTTTTATGGGGTTTGCCTCCTTTCGCCAGCACTTCCGTCTGACGCACGCTTAACCCCTCCCGAACAATCCGCAAAGCCAGAGCCTCGGCATCATTCGCCGTGATCAAAGCCCGGGCATGGCCCATGCTGAGCTTTCCCTGACTGACCAGGTCGCGGACAGACTGGGGCAAGGCTAAAAGGCGCAGAATATTAGCGATATGGCTACGGCTTTTACCCACGATATGGCYCAATTGCTCCTGRGTGTGATGAAATTCATCCATGAGCCGCTTATAGCCCATGGCCTCCTCTATGGGRCTTAAGTCATGGCGTTGAATRTTTTCAATAAGGGCAATTTCAAGAGCTTCCRCATCGCTCATTTCCCTTATCAACACCGGAACATTATGGAGTCCCGCCGCCTGTGCCGCCCGCCAGCGACGCTCACCGGCGATAATTTCATATTCATTGGTTTCCCCGCGCCGGCGCACCAACAAGGGCTGAAGAATCCCCCGATCCTTAACAGAGCGAACCAAATCCGCTGATTTCTGTTCGTCAAAAAAATGTCGGGGCTGATAAGGATTAGGCACCAGAAATTCGATKGGTAGCTCCCGATCATGGRCCGGTGCMGGGGCCGAAATATTGGCATATTCCCGRTCCGTTGAGTCCAGCAAGGCTGATAAACCACGACCTAACCCYCTGCTTTTATTATGTTTTTTATTTTTTATTGTCTTAGAGTCCATCAAAAGAAAATCCCATAAAATACTATTTTAACCTCACGCCGCCGAGCGGGTCTGGCCCTGCATCACCTCTCGGGCCAGCCGGATATAGGCCTGACTGCCGCTACATTTATAATCATAGAGCAAAACCGGTTTWCCGTGGGATGGGGCCTCAGAAACCCGTATATTGCGCGGTATTACCGTCTTRAATACTTTTTTRCCCAAATAGCCCCGCACATCATTAGCCACCTGACCRGACAGGTTATTGCGGCCATCAAACATGGTCAGAACAACYCCCTCTATTTCCAGAGCCGGATTAAAGTTGGTTTTTACCGTTTCAATGGTCCTGAGCAACAAACTTAGCCCTTCCAATGCGAAAAACTCGCATTGCAGGGGCACCAGCACTGACCCGGCCGCCGCAAGAGCATTCAGGGTCAAAAGGCTTAAAGACGGCGGGCAATCAATCAGGACATAATCAAACTGGTCAATGATCGGATCCTGCAACGCCGCCCGCAGGCGATAAGTGCGCTGTGCCTCATTCACCAGCTCCAGTTCCGCCCCGGCCAGATCAACGGTCGATGGCACCAATGACAGRCCSGGAATGATCGTACTGACGATTCCATCACTCAATTCCATCTCGCCCATGAGAATTTCATAGATGCTGTTGTGCCTGTTATCCCGTTCTGATCCCATGCCGGTGCTGGCGTTKCCCTGTGGRTCCATGTCCACAAGCAGGACTTTTTTCTTTGCMGCCACCAGAGCCGTTGCCAGATTTATGGTCGTTGTGGTTTTACCCACACCGCCCTTCTGGTTGGCAATGGCAATRATTTCAGGCTTGTGATGGCCTGTGGATAACATTGTGGACATGACTGGTCACTCTCCCTTATTCAATTCGGCTCAAAGCCTTTATATGGCTGACTTTCAGTATCACCCCTGATTCCTCGCTGACGCTTGTGAATTTTTCCACGTCAAAGTCCCAGTTTGCTCTGGCGTCAAGAATTTCCTGATCCGCGATCTGTCCTTTTAGAAACAGACAAACCGTATCCGCCCCCATAAAACCGCGCCCCAACCCAAGCAATTTATCCAAGGACGCACAGGCCCGGGAAATCACATAATCCACCGGGAAAGACGCCATATCCTCAACCCGTTCATTATAGACAATAGCCCGGCAGCCTGTTTGCCGAATCACCTGCCCCATAAAGGCACATTTCTTATTATTGCTCTCCACCATGTGGAATTCACCAATATCAAGCATCGACAGTAACAGACCGGGAAAGCCCGCACCACTGCCAATATCGAGAATCTTTAAATTTCCGGAATTTGACCCCTCAAACAGGTCTTTTAGCTGGAAACTGTCATAAAAATGTCGCCGCCACATATCCGGCAGASTCGCAGAGCTGAYYARGTTGATCTTTTTCTGCCATTTCTCCAAAAGACTCGCATAAATGTGGATYTTATCCATTGTTTCACGTGGAACATTGGTTTTTTTATAAAAGTCTTCTTCACCAAAAGTTTCGGCCATGGGCTTATTTTTCTTTTCTTTTCACATGACGAAGTAAGCTGTTTAAGGCCGCCGGCGTAACCCCGGACATCCGCCCGGCCGACCCAAGCGTCGCTGGCCGCGCCGTGCTCAGCTTTTCCCGCACCTCATTGGACAGTCCGCCAATGGTCGCATAATCCAAACCCGCAGGAAGCCTCAGGTCTTCGTCTTTGCGAAAGGCCAGAATATCCGCATCCTGCCGCTTAAGATACGCGCTATAGGTGGCATCTATTTCGATCTGCTCCGTGATGTCCCCCGGTATGTCGGAAAGCTCCGGCCATATGGCGCTCAAGTCCTTCATGTGAATTTCCGGATAGGACAGCAAAGTCTTTGCAGACCGCCGCACCCCGTCCCGGTTAATTTTTAAACCATAGTCAGCCGCCTTGTTCGGCGAAATGGTCAGGCTTTCTACCAATTTACCGTATTTTTCCAAAGCCGCGTGCTTTTCTTGAAAACATGCCGCCCGCGCCTGACCAATAACGCCGTGGTCCATCCCCAAAGGAGTCAAACGCTGGTCCGCATTATCTGACCGTAATTTCAGGCGATATTCYGCCCGGCTAGTAAACATACGGTAAGGCTCCCGCGTGCCCTTGGTCACAAGATCATCAATCATCACCCCAATATAGGCATCCGCCCGATCCAGAATAAATTCCTCAGACCCGCTGGCAGATTTCGCCGCATTAAATCCAGCAATCAGGCCCTGTGCTGCGGCTTCCTCATATCCGGTCGTGCCATTAATTTGCCCGGCAAAATATAACCCGGAAATTCTTTTGGTCTCTAACGTTACCGACAATTCACGTGGATCAACAAAATCATATTCTATGGCATAACCATATTCCCGGATGGTAACATTTTCCAAACCCGGAATAGACCGGATATACTCCGTCTGTACGTCCTCCGGCAGGGAGGTCGAAATGCCGTTGGGATAAACCGTATCATCATCAAGCCCTTCTGGCTCAAGGAAAATCTGATGTGATGTTTTGTCGGCAAACCGCACCACCTTATCCTCTATGGACGGGCAATAACGTGGCCCCGTCCCCTCTATATTGCCGCTATACATGGCGGACTTATCAAGGTTATCCCGGATAATATTATGGGTTTTTTCCGTGGTATGGGTAATATGACAGGAAATCTGCGGCACAGTAATTTCCTTATTCATAAAGGAAAAGGGTATTGGCGGCGCGTCCCCCGGCTGAACCACACATTGGGACCAGTCTATGGTACTGCCGTCCAGTCGCGCCGGGGTTCCGGTCTTTAGCCTGTCCAGAGCAAAGCCCGCGCGCATCAATGTTTCTGACAGGCCCAGTGACGGCGCCTCTCCCATCCGGCCTGCGGGGATCTGTGTATGGCCCCGGTGGATCATCCCGCGCAGAAAAGTGCCTGTGGTTAAGATGACCCTCCCGGCAGTAATCTCTGCCCCCTCTGCGGTAATGATACCCGTAGCTGTTTTACCGTCTGGCGTCATGACAAGGTCTTCAACAGCCGCCGCTTTTACATCAAGGTTGGGATAGTTCAGAATCATATCCTGCATGGCCTGGCGGTATAATTTACGGTCTGCCTGCGCGCGCGGCCCCCGCACCGCCGGGCCCTTACGTTTGTTAAGCATGCGAAACTGAATGCCGGACATGTCAATTACACTACCCATAAGACCATCCAGCGCATCTATCTCACGCACCARATGACCCTTGCCCAARCCCCCWATGGCSGGGTTACAGGACATTTCRCCAATGGTTTCAATGCGGTGGGTGATGAGCAGSGTTTTRGCCCCAAACCGCGCTGATGCCGCCGCCGCCTCACAGCCTGCRTGGCCGCCGCCAATCACAATTACATCATAGTCCGTCATTTAAACCTTAMGCCTTTTCYTARAACCAAGTCCGGGACTCTAGTTTTTTCATTTAAYAAAGTCAAAGGCTGATTTGTGAGRGGAATGTTCCACGTGAAACAAWRTRYTATTTGCCAATACAGAATTCAGAGAAAATCACATCCAGCATGTCTTCCACATCCACCCGCCCCGTGATGCTRCCCAGACTCCGGGCWGCCATACGCAGGTCTTCTGCCATCARCGCCARCTCYTTATCCGGAWACTYACAAAAACGGTTTAAATGTTTTACACAATCYGCCAAGGCCTCCCGGTGGCGCGCACGGGTCAGATTTGGCCCATCGGTTAATTCCATATAGCTTTCGGCGGTRTCYGTCAGGCAGGTCAAAAATKCYYCCATGCCTGTTTCCAGYCGAGCAGAAATTGCAAAGACCCCAAGGCATTCATGTTCACTTTCCWCGTTTATTTGRTCAGCCCCSGWCAAAAGATCKCTTTTATTCAACAGGATWATGGCATTAYGGCCCATGTGSCTTTTCARACGCTCTGGTATTTCCGGCCAATYCTCAGCATCAACCATCAARATTTTTATATCRGCGTCTTTTGCCCGATGCTCCGCCCGGCGMATACCTTCGACTTCTATGACATCTTCACTTTCCCTGATCCCGGCGGTATCAACCACKGTTACCGGGAACCCKGCAATGTCCAGATGTACCTCAAGCAAATCGCGGGTGGTTCCGGCAATATGGGACACGATCGCCACATCTCTCTTRGATAGAAAATTCAGCAGGGTGGATTTRCCGATGTTGGGCGCACCCATAATTACCACCTGTAAGCCRTCCCGGATACGTTCACCCTTAATRCCCTCCCCCAGATGACGGGTGATTTTATCCAGAAGACTTTTGATAATTGGCTGAACTTTAATAATAATGTCTTCCGGTATTTCCTCGTCGGAAAAATCTATGTCCAGCTCAAGGTAGGCCTGAGCCGTAATAATCTCCTTGCGCCATTCTTCATAAAGATCGCCTAAACGTCCGTCCATAAGGCGCAGRGCCTGTCGTCGCTGGGCTTCTGTTTCCGAATTTATCAGGTCCGCCATCCCCTCTGCGGCGGTCAAATCCATCTTGCCATTATCAAAGGCCCGCCGGGTAAATTCTCCKGGTGCCGCRCTACGCAGMCCCTCTATGTTGGACAGCGCRTCCAGAAAACCGGACACGACGGCCCGGCCCCCATGAATATGAAACTCTGCCACATCTTCCCCRGTGAAACTGTTTGGCGCGGCAAAATAAATCAACAACCCCTGATCCAGACGGATGCCGGTATTGGGGTCCCGAAACCAGCAAAGATGTGTTTCACGTGGAACAGGTAGTTTTTCTTTACGGATGAGTTTTAATATGGCGGCCCCGGTTTCCGGCCCGGACAGGCGAATAACGGACACCCCAGCCCGGCCCTTGCCGCTGGACAGGGCAAAGATTGTTTCTGATAATGTTAAGTCAGCCATCTATTTATCGCTGGATTTTGCCGCAGTCCAGAATAAATTCTGAAACGCCTCCATGCCTTGCCCGGCCTGTTTCAKACCYGGTGTCATCCAAARCTTAAACATTTTTTCCATATCTTCRCCGGACAGGYCACTTGACATTTTTTCCTGCATATTGGCCATAAAAGCATCCTGCAACGGTTTTATATCYGGCAAGCCCAGAAAGCTTCTGGCTTCTTGTGGTGTGCAATCAATATCAATGGTGACTTTCATCTTCCTRGTTCCATATTTAATTTGTCTCKTTCCAGAATATCATATATTAAAAATATCCCTATCATAATTTTCAGGAAATAAATATGAGCCAACTCTCTTTCCATAGCCCCGTTGGCGACCTGACGCTCAGTGCAGAAGACGGTAAAATCGTATCACTGGATTGGGGCTGGTCACCTCTATCCGAAAAAACCGCCTTTCTATTAGATGTAAAACAACAGATTGATGCTTATTTCGACGGTTTGAATCCWGRGTTYACCTGCCCGTTAAACCCACATGGCACAGTATTCCAGAAAAATGTCTGGCAGGCCATGGTTTCTATTTCTTATGGAGAAACAATGACTTATGGTGAAATAGCCGCCATTTCAAGCTCCCACCCCCGGGCTGTGGGCACCGCTTGCGGCCTTAACCCCATTCCGATCCTTATACCCTGCCACCGGGTTATGGGTAAAGACGGTAAGCTCACCGGCTATTCCGGCGGTGACGGTGTTATTACCAAAAAATATCTGCTTGAGCTGGAAAAACATACAGCATAATCATTCCGCCGTAACCGGTGCGCCATCCTCTATTTTTTCAATCTTAAAATCCATATAGCCATATAAGACTGAAACCATCGGGCTTAAAATGTTAAAAAAACAATAGGGCAGATAGGCAAAAGTAGCAACGCCCAGCGTCCCGGCCATAAATGCCCCGCAAGTATTCCAGGGAATAAGAACCGACGTTACAGTTCCTGTGTCCTCCAGCACCCGCGACAGGTTTTTTGATGCTAACCCGCGYTTTTTATATTCCAGCCGATACATGCGCCCCGGCAAGACAATCGAAATATATTGGTCTGCCGCTAATATATTCACCCCGATACAGGTCAGGGCCGTTGTTAAAATCAATGATCCCGTTGACGTTGCCAGATGAATAATGCTGTCGACGATCCGCTTGAGCATCCCCAGTTTTTCAATGATAGACCCAAATGTAATGGCGGTAATGATCAGCCAGATGGTGGATAGCATGCCACTCATGCCGCCCCGTGACAGCAGACCATCCAATTCTGCATTTCCGGTTTCTGATATATAGCCGCCGAACAAAGATCGCCATACTSCGTCAAACATATTCAAAACCGTAATATGATCTGCCTTAACAAACCTCATTATGGCATCCTGTTGAAAGACGACGGCAAACAGGCCGCCAACCAAAGCTCCGATCATAATGGTGGGAAAGGCCGGCATCTTTTTATAGGCCATATAAAAAACGACCCCCATGGGAATCAACAGATGGGGACCGATCTTGAAACTCTGGTCCAACAGGTCCAGACGGTCTTGAATATTAATCTCCCCCACAGTCCCCTCTGCCATAAGGCCAATAATCAGATAAAGAATAAGCGCAATAGTGATGGCCGGAAAGGTTGTCCAGACCATATGACGGATATGACTGAATAACTCGGACCCCGCAACTGCCGGGGCCAGGTTTGTCGTATCGGACAGCGGCGACATTTTATCGCCAAAATAGGCTCCGGATATGATCGCACCGGCGGTAATTTCCGGCGACATGCCAAGRCCCGCTGAAATCCCAATAAGCCCCACCCCCACGGTCCCTGCCGTGGACCAGCTGCTGCCGATACTGATCGCCGTTGCCGCACAAAGTATGCAGGCCGTCACATAAAAAAAGTTGGGATTAATAACCTGAAGGCCATAATAGATCATCGCCGGAACGGTGCCGGATAATATCCAGCTGCCAATCAATGACCCGACCATCAATAGAATTAATATGGCGTTGACCGTATTCCCCACACCATGAGAAATGGCTTTTTCAACATCACGCCAATTATGATTATTTTTCCAGCCGATTAACAGCGCCACCCCGGCACTGATCAGGAGCGACATCTGGCTGGCACCGCTCTGCGCGTTATCACCGTACAGAAAAACCGACAGCCCCAACAGGAAAATCAAAACAACCACTGGAATCAGTGATTCCACCAGGGATACCTGTTTTATTGAAGAATGGTTTTCTGACCCTTGCCCTTGTGACATGATTACCCTATCCCGAAATTATTTTTATTTCGGAAACTATAAGCATGCTGTGCAGGAAAGTATAGGACGATAAAATCAATTATTCATGGAAGCATAAAATTCGTCGTTATTCTTGGTTTCCTTGATTTTACCCAACAGGAATTCCATGGCATCCACTGATCCCATGGGCATCAGAATCCGGCGCAGCATATACATCTTGGCCAGAGTGCTTTTATCAAGGAGTAATTCTTCCTTGCGGGTGCCGGATTTGATGATGTCAATGGCCGGGAATACACGCCTGTCGCTGACTTTCCGGTCCAAAACAATTTCCGAGTTACCGGTCCCTTTAAATTCTTCAAAGATAACCTCATCCATGCGGCTTCCTGTATCAATCAGGGCGGTGGCAATGATGGATAATGATCCACCTTCTTCAATATTCCGCGCCGCACCAAAAAATCTTTTTGGTTTTTGCAGAGCGTTGGCATCCACGCCGCCGGTCAGAACCTTGCCGGAACTGGGGATCACCGTGTTATAAGCCCGCGCCAGACGGGTAATGCTGTCCAAAAGGATCACCACGTCCCGTTTGTGTTCCACCAGACGCTTTGCCTTCTGTATGACCATTTCCGCCACCTGTACGTGGCGGGTGGCCGGCTCATCAAAGGTGGAGCTGATCACCTCACCATTCACCGAACGGCGCATGTCAGTCACTTCCTCCGGCCGCTCATCAATAAGCAACACGATCAGATAAACATCCGGATGGTTTTCGGTGATGGCATGGGCAATATTCTGAAGCAATACGGTTTTACCGGTGCGCGGCGGGGCAACAATAACCGCCCGTTGTCCCTTGCCAATGGGGGAGACAAGGTCAATCACCCGGGCAGAGTTATCTTTCACGCCGGGGGCTTCCCGGTCCAGCTTGAATTTATCATCGGGATGCAGAGGGGTCAGGCTGTCAAAATGAACCTTATGTCGCCCGGCATCCGGATCTTCAAAATTAATCTGGGAAACCTTGAGCAATGCAAAATAACGTTCGCCCTCTTTTGGTCCCCGGATTTGCCCCTCAATCGTATCCCCGGTGCGCAGGCCAAAACGCCTGATTTGGCTAGGGCTCACATAAATATCATCGGGTCCCGGCAGATAGTTTGCCTCCGGCGAGCGCAAAAAACCAAAACCGTCCTGTAGAACCTCAATAGTACCCACGCCGATTATTTCTTCGCCTTTTTCCGCCAATACTTTCAGAACGGCAAACAGAATATCCTGTTTGCGCATATTGCTGGCGTTTTCCACGTTCAGTTCCTCAGCAAAAAGCAAAAGGTCACTGGGGGCTTTCTTTTTAAGTTCCAGAAGATTCATATGATATATCCAAATCGGATTGTTAGATTAAAAATGCAGAGATACTGCAAAAAATTTACATGGTGATTATGAAAAGAAGATGAGATTTATGTCCGATTGATTCTATGACAGCATGATAACGTAAAAAATCTCTTAAAGAAAGACTGTTTTCTAGTTTCCCTAAACCCTTCTGTCAAGGCTTAAAAAGGTTTCAGAATAACAAGAAACACAATGGCAAACATAAGCAACGTTGGAATTTCATTCACTATCCGGTAAAATCGTGCGCTATGACAATTCTTCCCCCGGGCAAACTGTCGCCGCCAGCGGGATAAAAAACCGTGAAAGCCACTCATAATGATTACGATGAAAAACTTAATCTGAAACCAGTGATCCCCCCACACGTCCTGACCAAAGGCCAGAGATAATCCGAATATCCAGGTAAAAATCATCGCAGGATTTATGATAATACGGATCAGTTTTCGCTCCATCTCCTTGAACATTTCGTAAGATTCTGTTCCCACGTCCAGGCGGCAATGATAGATAAACAGACGCGGCATATAAAACATACCCGCCATCCAGCTAATCACGGATATGATATGCAGACTAAGCAGCCACAAATAATTTTCATGAAGAAAATCAATCACTGAAAAACCTCTTTGGTCAATTTGCTCAATGCCGTAATAAAGCTGTCATGACACCCAATGGCCGCCACTCGGATATAGTCTTTCACGCCGGATTCTGCCGCTAATTCCCGGTAATCCATATCCAGCTCGACCAAAGTTTCAGAATGTTCGGACACAAAGGCAATGGGTACGATAATGACCGATTTCTGGTCCGCGCCGGCACGTTTTATCTCATCCTCCGTATAGGGCTCAATCCATTTAAGCGGCCCGGAGCGGCTTTGATAACAGACCACATGATCCGGGTGACCCAGCCTTTCCTGTAATGCCCGGCAAGTCTGTTCCACCTGATCGCGGTAAGAATCCCCGGCTTCAATAATTTTTTCTGGTAAGCCGTGGGCGGAATATAAAATCCGGAAATTATCCAGATCAATTAATTTTTCCCGTGCTTCCTCAATCAAATCTATATGAGCCTTCAGATAATCCTCCGCCTCCGGATAATCCCGAATGGCTCTATAGGGTATATCAAGTCCAGCGGCCCGGGCATTTTTATCCCAATTAATCAGGGACGATCCCACGGTTGTAATTGAATAATGAGGATAGAGCGGCAACAATACAATCCGGTCCGGATTATAAGCCTGAACATGTTTTACGGTTTCGCGGGCAAAAGGATGCCAATAGCGCATGGCGATAAAACAGCGGTATTCTATATCTCCCTCATTATTTAATTTCTGTTCCAATGCTTTTGCCTGATCTTTGGTCTGGTCCAAAATGGGAGATTTTCCGCCAATTTTCTGATAAATTTCACGGGCTATAGGTCCTCGTTTACCAGAAATTGTTTTTGCTACAATCCAGCGCAACGGGTTTTTCAAGGCAATGATCGCCGGATCATAAAATAAATTAAACAGAAAAGGCTTCACCGCTTTCAGTGAATCCGGCCCGCCCATATTAAAGAGAACCACCGCGACCTTTTCTTTCTTTTCCGGATCGGCTGACATTATTTTTTCTGATAGTCCCTGATGATTTCTGAAACCCGCGCCACATTTTCCGGCGGTGTTTGCGGCACAATACCATGGCCCAGATTAAAGATAAACGGACCATCACCCAATTTAGTCAAAATTTCGTGAACCCGCATTTCCATCTTCTCCCCACCAGAAACCAGCAGCAAAGGGTCCAGGTTTCCCTGCACCGGGCATAACGGCTGAATATGATCCCGCACCCAATCCAGCGGCATGGTCGTATCAATAGAGACAGCGGTAACGCTAGTTTCACGGATATAATCCGGATAGCGGCATCCCGCGCCGCGCGGGAAACCAATGATAGGAATGTCCACATATTTGGCCCGGATATTCCGGATGATTTTTTTAACTGGCAAAACGGCCCATTTATAAAATTGATCATCAGGCAAATTCCCGGCCCAGGTATCAAATAGCTGAATCACTTCCGCGCCCTGCTCAATTTGCCGAATTAAATATTCAGACGTAGCCCGGATCAGTAAATCAATTAATTTCTGAAAAACATCTTCCTGTTGAAAGGCCATCAGCCGCGTTGCCGCCTGATCCGGGGAACCGTGCCCGCCCACCATATAGGTGGCTACTGTCCAGGGCGCACCGGCAAAACCAATTAAAGCTGTGGTATCCGGTATTTCCCGATGTAATCTGCTGACCGTTTCATACACAGGCGCCAGATGCGCATGAAATTTATCCATGCCAAGCCCGTCTATTTTCTTTTCCTCATCCACTGGCGTCAGAACCGGGCCTTCCCCTTGCCTGAATTCCAGATGTTGACCCAAGGCGTGAGGGACGACCAGAATATCTGAAAACAAAATGGCCGCATCCATATGATAGCGTGTGAGTGGTTGAAGGGTTACTTCTACGGCAAAATCCGGTGAATAGCATAAATCCAGAAAAGACCCGGCGACCTTGCGCCGTTCCATATATTCCGGCAAATACCGTCCGGCCTGTCTCATATACCAGAAAGGGATTCTATCTGCTTGTTTGCCTTGAAGAACCTGAATGAAGCGTTTGTTATTTGTCATAAAATATAGGCCAAAGTTATACACTGGATAGAAAACTACTATATTATTTATATATAAATAAAAGGATGTAGTAGTAGTGGATGCCTGTGAATCAGGTGGATTAAAAGTTATCCTCAAAACAATAAACAAAAATCTTCAAGCAATAATTTTTTATCACATAGCGGTTTTTTTGGCACAAGTCTATGGATAACACCAGAAAGAATATGCTTTAAAGGTGGGGATTACGGGGATAATTATTATAAGGCGGGATTATCAGAAAAAACTTATTGATTCTCACAGGGCTAAAAAAAGATTATACCCAAGCGTATAAGAGGTGTGATAAAAAAAGAAGAAGGTGCATGGAAAAATGGTTTTTATAAAAAAAAGCCAGTTATCCCCATAATTAACAAAAGAGCAGACATTCATGAAAGAAGTTCACCTTCATTTGGTATCAGACGCGACCGGGGATACGCTGGAACAAGTGGCCAAGGCCGCTTTGGCGCAATTTCCTGAAATAAAAACCATTAAACATTATTGGCCCATGATCAGAACGGCCCGTCATATGGAACGGTTAATTCCGGAATTTGAGGAAAAGCCGGGTATCGTTATGTTCACATTGGTAAATCAGGATATTGAAGATGTTTTAATCAAGGCCTGTGATGAAAAAAACTGGCCGTATATTTCTGTATTACATAGTATTATCCGGGAACTTGGCCACCACCTGGGTCAGAAAAGTATCGCCCGGCCCGGCCTTCAACATATTATGAATGATGAGTATTTTGCACGGATTGAYGCCATGCAATATACGTTGATGCATGATGATGGTCAATGTCTGGAGGGCCTGAAAGAAGCCGATATTATTCTGGTTGGTATATCCCGGACCTCAAAAACACCGACCTGTATTTATCTGGCCAACAAGGGCATGAAAACCGCTAATGTGCCCATTATACCAAACCAGCCGTTACCTGCAGAAATGGATAATATGGAGGGTAAATTTGTTGTGGGCCTGATCAATAGTGTGGATCGTTTGGTACAGATACGTCGTAACAGATTGTTATCCTTAAAAGAAAACAAACAAACGACTTATGTGGAAGAAGAATCAATTAAAAAAGAAGTACAGCAGGCACAGCGGTTAATTTCCAGTCGGGGTTGGCCGGTGATCAACGTTACCCGCCGGTCTATTGAGGAAACTGCAGGTGCTATTATGAAACTAAAATATAGATTTGATGATGAAAAGGCTAAAAAAGCCGGTGGCTAATTCGATCAGACCCAATCTTATTCTGGCGTCCGCAAGCAAGTCCCGCCGGACAATGTTACGCAATGCCGGTATTCCTTGTCAGTTTGAGGCGGCGAATATTGATGAGACATCTATAAAAAACAACATGATGAAAGTCGGTGCCTCTCCGGAAAAAATTTCTGAAAAACTGGCCTTGGATAAAGCGCGGGTTGTTAGTAAAAACCATCCGGATGATATTATTCTTGGGGCCGATCAATTGTTATTTTGTGAGGGCAGACTTTTTGACAAACCCAAAGACAAGGCAGAGGCCAAAGCGCATTTACAGTTTTTTCGGGGAAAAAGCCATATTCTCCATACGTCATATGCCCTTGTTAGACAGGACGCGCTGTTGATTTGTGAAACATATAGCCCTTGTCTGATCATGCGGAATTTTAGTGATGACTTTCTGGACCATTATTTGGAGAAATCCGGTGATAAAATTTTGAATTCTGTGGGCTGTTATCTGTTGGAAGATATGGGGCCRCAGCTTTTTTCCRRAATTAACGGCGATTATTTTACTATTCTCGGGCTGCCATTGTTGAATGTGATGGAAAAGTTGAGAAAATTGAATATTCTGGACATATGACAAACACCACCACCATAAAAGCCGGCGTTGTTGGCTGGCCAATCGGTCACTCCCTGTCGCCCAGGCTACATGGTTACTGGTTGAAAAAACACCATATTGACGGGATATATGAGCCTTACGCCGTAAAACCGGAGGACTTGGACGCTTTCATTAAGACGCTGGCAGAAAAAAATATCACAGGGCTTAACCTGACGGTTCCCCATAAAGAAATGATCTTGCCTTTTCTCGATCATATGGATGATATCGCCCGGAAAATTGGCGCGGTAAATATGATAACCTGTCATGACGGACATTTGTCTGGCACCAATACGGATGGTTATGGTTTTTTGACTAATTTGAAAGAAATGGCCCCAAACTGGTCGGCAATGGCCGGTCCGGCGATGATTATAGGCGCGGGCGGCGCGGCGCGCGCGGCAATGGTGAGCCTGTTGGATGTGGGGGTGCCGGAAATAAAACTGGTCAATCGCACCAGAAGCCGGGCGGAAAACCTGGCGGAAATTTATAGCGACCTGCCCATTACGGTTTGTGACTGGCAGGATTTATCCGAAAATTTATCCGGGATTTCTTTGCTGATTAACACGACTATTCTGGGCATGACGGGCCAGTCGCCGCTTGATATTGACCTGTCAGAATTGCCGCCGTCCGCCGTGGTATATGATATTRTCTATAACCCGTTGGAAACAGACCTGCTTAAAGCGGCGAAAGAAAATGGAAATATATCCGTTGACGGGCTTGGTATGTTGCTTCATCAGGCCGTTCCCGCTTTTGAAAACTGGTATGGGCAAAGACCAGAGGTGGACCATGTCTTGCGGGAATATATGATAGCCGGACTTGGGTCATGAGTGATAAAAAATCTATAATCATTGGCTTGACTGGGTCTATTGGCATGGGAAAGTCGGAAACGGCGAAAATATTTGAACGGGCGAACATTCCGGTTTTTGATTCTGATGCGGCGGTGCATGATTTGATGACAAAGAACGGCGCGGCATTTGAACCCATTGAAAAAACATTCCCCGGTGTTTCCGGCCYTGRTGGTATTGATCGGGTGGCTTTGGGGGCGCGRGTTTTTGGTGATGCTGAGGCCCTTCAGAAATTGGAATCTATTCTYCACCCCATGGTATCGGAACAGCGGCAGGCGTTTTTCCGGCAGAAACAGGGCCATGATCTGGTGGTAGTGGATGTGCCGCTATTATTTGAAAAGGGCGGYGAGAAAAATTGCGATTATGTGGTGGTGGTAACCGCCCCGGCGGAAATTCAAAGACAGAGAGTTCTGGCCCGCCCYCATATGACGGTTGAGAAGTTTGATCAAATTCTGGCCAARCAAATGCCRGATGGGGAAAAAAGACARCGYGCYGATTTTATTGTATATACGGATCAGGGGATTCCCCATGCGGAACAACAGGTGGCAGAAATTATTACAGAAATCAGGGCAAAATAGATGCGGGAAATTGTTTTTGATACGGAAACCACCGGGTTCGACCCTTTTTCCGGTGATCGGCTGGTAGAAATAGGTTGCGTAGAAGTTGAAAATTATCTGCCAACRGGCCGTAGCTTCCACCAATATGTCAATCCGGAACGGGACATGCCAGAAGGCGCGTTTCGTATCCATGGGYTGAGCGCYGAGTATTTGAARGACTTTCCGGTTTTCTCGGAAATTTATGGTGAATTTGTCGATTTTGTCGGAGATGCYAAACTGGTGGCTCATAATGCCAGCTTTGATATGAAATTTATCAATTGGGAACTGGCTCAGGTGGGGCACGGCAAAATYCCCATGAGCCGGGCCGTGGATACGCTGGAAATTGCSCGCCGTAAATTTCCGGGTTCGCCCAATACACTGGACGCGCTTTGTAAAAGATTTGCCRTTGATAATTCAAAYCGGGTCAAGCATGGCGCTTTGCTGGATGCRGAACTTCTGGCAGAGGTTTATCTGGAATTGATGGGGGGTCGTCAGCGGGGGTTTTCTTTGGTTCCCGAGGAAAAARYATCCGTWGRCGTAAATACGGGCGTTCGGGATAAGGAAAATATGTTYCGCRCCCCRCGCCCCCATTTTGCAACGGATACAGAGCGCGSYCGTCATGAMGCKTTCATTGCCCCYATGGGTGCGGCGGCCTTATGGCACAGCATAAAAAAACCTCCGGCCTAATAAGCCAGAGGTCATTTAAATTCTGTAATGCTTTAAAAAGATTAGTTTACAACCACGTCATCTGATGCGGTGGCTTGGTCTTGAGCGGCCTGCATCTGTTGCTGATAAAGGGCGGCAAAATCAATAGGCTCAAGCATCAGGGGTGGAAAACCACCGTCCCGTGTTACGTCGGCTAAAATCCGGCGGGCAAAAGGGAAAATCTGGCGCGGGGCTTCGATCATCAAAAAGGGCTGCAGGGTATTTTCCGGCAGGTTTTTGGCGCCAAAAAGACCAGAATAAACCAGTTCAGCGACAAAGGCGATATCTTCACCCGCCTTGGCCGTTGTGGTGATTTTCAGATCAACTTCGTAAATATCTTCGCCAACGGCGCGGGCATTCAGACTTACATTAATGTCCATGGACGGCTTTTCCGTGGACAATTTTTGCAATGTCTGGGCCGGGGTCGGGTTCTCAAAGGACAGGTCTTTGATATATTGGCCTAAAATACCAATTTGAACGCCTTCATTTTCTGTATTTTCTGTGGCATTTTCTGCGGTGTTTTCTGCGGTGTTTTCTGCATTTTCAGCAGGTTTATTTTCTGTTTCGTCTGACATAAAATTATCCCGATTGCTATGATGGTTTCCTGTAAAAACATGTTGGCTAACACGGATTTTGCCTGAGTACAAGCTGAACATGGCTCAGGGCACATAATATTGGCTATATTCATGRAATCAGGCAATCAATGCCTGTTTCATCGATCGTCATGATCAATATTTTTTGGCTTATCCGGCGTTTCTTCAAACTCGCCGTCAATGATGATTCCCTCTTTGCCGGGGGGTTTATAAAAAGTGGTGCGGATGTTTCTAATGATGATTTTCCCCAGCATAGCCCGAACAGGCTCAATGGCCAGCAACAAAGCAACCGTATCGGTTATAAATCCGGGCAGCAGGAAAAATAATCCGGCAATCAGTAAAAAGAAACCATGGAAAATATCTTCAACCGGGCTCTCCCCCTGCTGAAGGGCCCGATGCATACGGTTCATGACAACAAGCCCCTGYTGTCGGATCAGATAAACCCCGATAACGGCGGTCAGGATGGTCAGCAGTAAAGCCTGAAACCCGCCTATGGCGTGGCTCACCTCCAGAAAAACCATAAATTCYAGATAGGGTACGGCAAGAAGAACTAATAATATAAGCAACGGCATTATTCAGGGCCCTTGAAGTCATGGTTAAGCATAATTACAGACAAAAATAAAAAGGTATGTTTAAATTTGTCCGAATAAGCCTTATATATATGATATATAGGCATCATACATCATTCGCCAAGATGTAGAACAGGAAAAATATGCAAACAGAATCAGAAGGTTTAGACCTCATTATAATATTAGCCCTTGTGGCTGTGTTTATTTTATTTCAATTGCGCCGGACATTGGGCAAGAAAACCGGCTATGACCCCTCAAACGACTCTCACAAGGATGGGGGTTCTGCGCCCTCCCAAAGAGCAAAAACCCGGCCAGCGGATGATGAGGATAATATTGTTCAAATCAGGCCCGATKCGGAACAGTCAAAGCCGGTCGTTAATCTGGGTCTGAATAAATCGTCGCCTTTTTATCAAACCATTGAAAAAATAAATCAACTGGACAGTAGCTTTACCCTGCGCAGTTTTTTTGACGGCGCGGAATATGCTTACGGTATGGTTCTGAATGCTTTTTGGGATAAAGACAGGAAATCCCTGCGCGGTATGCTCAGTCGTCAGGTATTTGACCAGTTTGACGGGGCGATCAAACAGATGGARCAACAAAAACGCGACAGYGATAACAAGTTGATGGATATTGAAAARATTGACCTTGTGGAGGTAAGCYTGACCGGGTCTCTTGCGGAAATCAGYGTGGAATTTACCAGCCACATGATCATGGTGACCCGTGATGAAGACGGTAATMTGGTTGAGGGAAATGAAGACAAGCCAATCAAGCTATTGGACATATGGACATTTTGCCGTGATGTGAAAAGCCGGGATCCYAACTGGACATTGGTTGCCACCCGAACAGCATAATTTTCAGCCATGAAGAAAATATTTATCCCCATCAGCACMGCCGTCATTTTTTTGCTCYTGCTGTGGGGATTGATAGAGMTTGATAGCAATCGCCCCCGCCCCACGGAATTTGTTGAAATCCCYTATGATAATCTGGTGGGTTGGGCCTCGGACCAGCAGGGATTGGCCCTTATYGCTTTTCAAAAATCCTGCACAGCTCTTTTGTCTCAACCAGCTCAGAGAAAATTGTCGCCGGAAAATATTGGTGGCCGGATTCAGGACTGGCATAAGCCTTGCCGTGCGGCGCAAAAATTAACAGGCTCKACAAATCATGAGGCCCGGGCTTTTTTTGAGCAGTATTTCACCGCATTTTCCTATTCTCAGGAGACYGAGGGCCTGTTCACCGGCTATTTTGCGCCGGAATATAGCGGTAGCTTAAAACCAACGGATGAATATCGTTATCCGCTTTATATGGTGCCGGAAAGCCTGAAGGTGCTTGACCTTGGCAAATTTAGTTCGGCCTTAAAGGGAAAAACCATTGTGGGCGAAGTTCGGGACGGTGAATTTGTCCCCTTTAAAGACCGTAAAAATATCGACAGCGGTGGCCTTGATAAGCTGAATTTGGAAGTGGTTTGGTTAAAAGATCCGGCAGATTCCTTTTTCATGCATATTCAAGGGTCCGGTGTCATACGTTATGAGGATGGTCAGCGTCAACTCTTTGGCTATGCGGGCAAGAATGGCCGGGYCTATCATTCCATTGGGAMGTTCCTCATCRAAAATGGGGCGATAACCAGAGAGAATATGTCCATGCAGGCCATTCGGGCGTGGATAACRGAAAACCCCCGRCARGCCGAAGCCCTGATGTGGAAAAACCCGTCTTATGTTTTTTTTCAGGCACTGGATAAGCCCGCGCCGGTGGGSAGCATGAATGTGATGCTTACCGCCGGGCGGTCATTGGCGGTGGACCGGGAATATGTGCCGCTGGGCATGCCCATATGGCTTGATTTAACGCCTTCTCTTGAGGCGGCTGACCCCATCCGGCGGCTGGTCATTGCCCAGGATACGGGCGGGGCGATCAAGGGGCGCGTGCGGGCCGATATATATTGGGGGATTGGGGAAGACGCCGGGCTTGTGGCCGGGTCGATGAAAGAACGGGGCCGTTATTATTTTCTGCTCCCGAAAAATTTGGCRYTACGGATTTCYCYGGAAAGYGAAAAACCATGGTGAGGCAGAAAAATCTGAGTACATCAGAGGAAAAACTCTGGCAAAGGGTAACGGAGAATATAGCGAAGCTGGACAGTAAYMGGACCGCACGKCCTTTGGTGCGGCGCGGGGCYTATCGTGAYYKRTCTGCTCCCCGGTATGATCAGAATATGACTTTTGCGCCCGGCYTGACGGAACAGTCATTTAGCCTGAAGGAYGCCGAYCATAACTGGCATCAGAAAATACGCCGGGGRAAAGTAAAGACRGACGGCAAGATAGATTTGCACGGCATGACACAAGACCGGGCCTATGCCGCCCTTAATCGCTATATCGAGGACGCCTGGCGGCGCGGYAARAAAACYATTYTGGTGGTRACRGGCAAGGGCGGYRAAAARTCGGATATGGARTCCATGTCACATAGTGATTATASSCGTGGGCGCGGSGTTTTAAAAACYAACGTGCCCARATGGYTGTCYCAGGGGCAAYTGGCARSYCGGATAATATCYTAYCATACGGCCAATGTTGAGYATGGCGGTGACGGGGCGTTATAYGTRRTTTTAAAAAGAAACAGGGGGTGATGAATGACYCCYTTTGGCAAAAAAATYCGCCTGTTACGCAAGAACAAAGGCATYARYCAAAAACAAATGGCCGCYGATCTGGAGCTYAGCCCKGCYTATCTTTCCGCGCTGGAGCATGGYCATCGGGGGCAACCCACATGGGCTCTGGTMCAACAGGTGATCAGCTATTTTAATCTGATCTGGGATGATGCGGAGGAGRTMGAACAGCTGGCGCGCCTGTCTCATCCGCGCATAACGGTGGATASYTCMGGRYTAYCMYCGGAAACMGTTGYRATGGTCAATCAGATGGCCCGAAAAATYCGMAAYCTTTCRCCGGCGCARGTTGCGGCAATAGCCRARATTCTGRATAAGCAGGAGTCCTGATCCTAGGATTTTTTCGGGATGACAAGGATTGAAGTAATTTGATTTCGCCGTCTTTTCAAGACTTCAAAAGTAAAGCCGTCATGTGAATATTTCTGACCGGGCAGGGGGATGGTTTCGGCTATATGGATAACATATCCGGCAATTGTCGTGGCATTGTCATCATCCAAATCCCAGTTGAACTGACGGTTCAGGTCACGGATGGCACTGTCCCCGCTGACGACGATGGARCCATCYTGCAAAATCTGTGCATCCGTAGACGAGGTATCATGCTCATCATAAATATCGCCGACGATTTCTTCCAGAATATCTTCCAGCGTAATGACCCCCATAAAGGCCCCATATTCATCAACCACCAGGGAAAAATGGGCCTTTTCCGAACGGAATTTCGCCAACTGTTCCTGAAGGCTGGTGGTTTCYGGYACGAACCACGGCTTGCGGGCAATGGTRTTGAAATCAATATCCGATACGGTGCCCTCATTGGAYTTTACGGCGCGCAACACTTCTTTGGCATGAATGACACCGATAATATTGTCGGGATCATCCTTCCACAGGGGCAGGCGGGTAAAGGGGCTGGCAACGATCTGGGTAAAAATATCTTCCGGGCTGTCATCGGCATTAATCATTTCGATATTTTTCCGGTGAACCATCACATCTTCCAACTGGACATCCTGCAGGTCCAGAATACTGTCRAGCATATCCTTACTGTCCTTGATCAGCCCGCCTTCATGGGCCTGAAGGCTGATGGTGCCGCGAATTTCATCATGAGCGGATAATATTCTCTCGGCGGTAATTTCAAYCCCGAAAAGTTTTAATGTGGTGCGCAGGATAACCTGAACCAATGCCACGAAGGGCGAAAAGAGAAAAACCACTATCCGGGTAAGGGGGGCCACYTTCAGGGCCACCCGTTCTGGATAGGTGATAGCATAGGTTTTGGGCAGGATTTCTGCAAAGATCAATATTAATATAGTCATCATCAGGGTGGCATAGATCACGCCGATTTCCCCGAACAGGCGGATGAAAAATGCCGTGGTCAGGGAGGACGCCAGAATATTRACCAGATTATTYCCCAGCAARATRGCCCCGATGAGCTTTTCCGAATTATGGGTTAGCTTTTCCACGAGCGATGCCCGCTTATTGCCTTCCTTGCTCAGGCGGTGAATGCGTGAGGGCGAAGCAGCAGTAAGGGCTGTTTCAGACCCTGAAAAAAAACCGGAGAGTAATATCAGGAATAAAATCACGCCGGAAAARATAAGAATTTCTGTGATCATAATGGTCTTGTTTTTAGAGCCTGTTGAAAAATTTCCCTAATGTCCTCTGGGGCAACATCACGGCGCAACATYGCGCCGCCAATGGCGGATGCTAACACATAAGTCACCTTTCCGGCGGATGTTTTTTTATCATGCAGGGTGTGATCATATAAATCYGTCGCCGTCATATGTATTTTTGAAATCGGATGATTRCCATGGCCGATGGTTGTGGGCAGGGACATATCYTCCAGATGYCGGCGRACATTTTCRGCGTCGMTGGCKGGACATAGGCCCATTTTTACCGACAGGTCAAAGGCCATWACCATRCCAATGGCCACYGCYTCRCCGTGAAGGAGKTCRCCGGAATATCCRACTTCCGYTTCCAGCGCATGACCGAAGGTATGRCCCAGATTAAGCAGGGCGCGAACCCCCTGTTCCTTTTCATCCTCGGSGATAATCCGGGCTTTGGCTTGGCAGCWTGTGAGGATGGCCTCAATACGGGTCGCCGGGTCACCGGAAATAATTTTCCGGCCATTGTTTTCCAGCCAGTGAAAAAAATCCTTATCGCCGATCAGGCCATATTTAACCACCTCCGCATAGCCCGCAAGCATCTGCCTTTCGGGCAGGCTGTTCAGAACCGTTACATCGGTTAAGACCAGATCAGGCTGGTGAAAGCTGCCGATCAGGTTTTTACCGCGTGGGCTGTTGATGCCGGTTTTGCCGCCCACGGCGCTGTCCACTTGCGACAATAATGTGGTCGGGATTTGAATGAAGCCAATGCCGCGCTGATAGATGCTGGCGGCAAAGCCCACTAGGTCACCAATAACCCCGCCGCCAAAGGCGATGATTTTATCGGACCGCTCCAGCCTCAGCTTCAGCAGACGATCCAGCAGCTGTTCCAGCTGTTCAAAGGATTTTGTCGCTTCTCCGGCGGGCAGGATTAGGCTGTCGAAAGAAATACCCGCATCGGTCAGCGCGCGCTCAAGTCGGGGGAGCTGATGCCGGGTGACATTTTCATCGGTGATGATCACGGTTCTGGGCCGTGCCAATACCGGCAAAATAAATTTACCCGCCTGATCCAGCAGGCCCTCTCCCACATGGATGTCATAGCTGTTATCTTTAAGACGAACGGTTATTTTTCGGCGCATCCTGTGTCTGCTTCTTTCTCTCTTTGGCCAGATATTGATTGAGTTTCCAGATAATATCATTGACCACTTTTTCATGGGGTCCGGCCCCGGTTTCAACCGTGATCGCCGCCTGACCATAGACAGGATAGCGTTTTTTGGCCAGCTTCCGCAAGATTTCTTCGGGGTTTCCGGCGCGCAGCAGCGGGCGGGTGTCCCGGCGGGACGTGCGCTCAACCAAATGGTCTATATCAGCCTTCAGCCAGACGGTGACGGTTTTTTCCCGCAGGCGTTTTCGGGTTGCCGGGTCCATAAAGGCGCCGCCGCCAGTACCCAGAACCGTTGGGGTATCAGAAATCAGGCGGGTGATAACCTTTCGCTCCCCGGTGCGGAAATCTTCCTCGCCGTATTTTTCAAAAATCTCGCTGACCGTATGATCGGCGGCCAGTTCTATCTCCGCATCGGAATCAACAAAATCCAGCCCCAGCTTGCGGGCAAGGCGCAGGCCAACGGTGGTTTTTCCCGACCCCATCAGGCCAATAAGCGAAATGCTTTTGGTCAGGGGGTAACGTAACCGGGCCGAGGGCGATTTTATTTTGGTTTTTTGTGCGCGTTTCATCTTGGTTTTCTTTTAGCACGGCTTGCGGCCTTTAAAATAGAGAAAGTCATCAAAAGACCATATTTTTACATAATTTTGTCACATGATACGGTAATATCACAGGGTGCTTTACCATTGGGTCAGAGATGGTTAAACTATGCGCCAACAGGATAACATCCGTTTAATAACAGGAAATACCACGAAAAATGGGCAAATTTTGGTTAGTGATTATCACCCTTATCTTGATAGCGATTGGTGTCGGTGCCGTTTATTTAATGACMGTGGATATTGACCCGCCAAAAGAGCATGTGGAAAAAACCTTGCCAGATAGCCGGTTTCCCCAATAAATTCCCGGGAGAACGTTGGCTACCCTCCAGACTTGATCAGGAAAAAACATGATCCGCAAACACTACACCACAGTCATTTTCACAGGCCTGGTTTTATGGTCTGCGCCCACGGTCGGGGCAACACAAAGCCCGCCAGATCAGATTGAACAGCCCGCCGCGACAGCCGCAGAYRCCGCGCCWAAATCAATCTTGTTCCCGGAAAMKRCGCCCGGYCCTTATATTCCYCCGGAARAAAWAACKGASGYTGTGAGTGYTGAGGGCGAGACRATTGAGATYAYTCCCGAAGAAAATAATRTCACSCCAATWGATTCYGATGTGGAAACGGCGGAACTTGTTGAGATTATTCCGGCGGCCAAGGGACTGTTGACYGAGGAAAACGGCGGCTTCCCCATGACTCTGTGGCAGGGGTCCGCGCGCGCGCGGGTGATGCAGMTTTTRTCGGTCCTGCCKGTTYCGASYAAATCSCCGGTTTTRGAGTCYCTRAYMCRSAAATTGYTTTTATCGGTGGCAACGGTGCCGGAAGATATCGCCTTTTCACCGGACAGCGGGGCGGTGGACGATACATCAGCGTTCCTGAATTTGCGCATAGAAAAGATTTCRCAAACAGGTGATTTGCAGTCATTGGTGTCTTTCCTGAAAATTTTGYCGCCGGAATCCTATGCAGGGTCMCGGAAAATAAGCGATCTGATGTTGATGGCCGGGGATGTRGCGGCATCTTGTGAGTTGGCGCGGGAGGCGGTGGCGGCGGATGAGACTGATCATTACTGGCTGAAACTTCTGGCCTATTGTCAGGCCATGGAGGGTAATGGGGAGGGCGCGGCCCTGACCATCGAATCTCTTATGGAAATGGGCGATACGGATTTTATTTTTTATGACATGATCAACAAGCTGTCCCCGGATCAGGCCACAGAGGAAACCACGGAGGTTTTTTCATCGGGCCTTGACCTGCTGGACCCCCTGACCTACAGCCTGTTGTCTGTGTTGGAACAACCCATTGATGCCCGGTTGTTTGAAGGGGCACCCCCCTTGGTTCTCTATGCCCTGTCCGCCAATCCCAATGTTCTGAAGGAGGACCGGTTCCGGGCGGCAATGCAAAGCTATGACACGGCGACTTTTCCGACGGGCAAGCTCATTCCCCTGCTGGGTAATGTGAGTTTCTCCGGCGAAGAATATGAAAATGCCMTYGYCATCGCCCGCAGYGATGACAGTATGATGGGTGATATTCTGCTTTATCAGTCAGCGGCCCGGCAGAGCGATGATCTGCAAAAGGCTGAAATACTGAACGTCATATGGGAGCGCGCCATTGCCAAACGGGATTTGCCCCGGGCGGCACGGTTAAACGCCCGGACCGTACGTTCTTTGGAGCCTGCGGAAAAACTATTGTTTCATGCCCGCCATATCACCCGCGCGCTGATGCTGGCCGGTAATCACAGAAAGGCCGGGGCATGGTATGACTTTGTTCGCACCACAGCCTTTACCGGTAATGCGGATGCGACACAGGCTCTGGTGGATATATGGCCCATGATGCTGGTATCGGGCCAGAATGACGAGATCCCCTGGTCAAAGGAAATACTGGATTTATGGTGGAACGGTCAGATGACCTTGCCGCCGGCTCAACGTATGGCCAAAGCTGCATTATTCTATGCCCTTGCCGAGGCACTGGGCTATACGGTTCCGGACGCCATGTGGCAGGAGCTTGTCAGGCCACAAATCATAGAGAACAGCCATCCTATCCCGGTTGCCGTCTGGCGGGATCTGATCAAGGCCGTGCGTGCGGAAAAATTGGGGGAAACCGTGGTTTTAAGTTTGCTGGCCAGTAGTGGTGACGGTGGCCCGTCAAGCCTTGATCCGACCGGGGCCAGCGCGGTGATCCGGGCGCTCCGGGCGGCGGGGCTTGAGGCGGAGGCTCATGACCTGGCCCTTGAAATTTTGGCCAATAATGGTTTCTGACCGGAATCTGATAGACCAGTTTCTGGAAATGCTCGGCGCGGAGCGGGGCGCGGCGCTCAATACCATTGAATCTTATGCCCGTGATCTGGGCGGGCTTATGGAAAATTGTTCGTCTGATTTGATGACGTTGGAGCGGGATCATATCCGGGCCTATCTGTCCTGCTTGCAGGAACAGGGTCTGGCGGCCCGGTCGCAGGCCCGAAAACTATCCACTTTTCGCCAGTTTTATAAATTTCTCTACGCCGAGGGTATTAGAACCGACAATCCGGTTCTGGGCATCGACAGCCCAAGGCTCGGGCAGCCCCTGCCCAAACTGCTTAGTGAGGATCAGGTCAGCGACTTGTTGGCGCAGGCCCAATATAAGGCAGAAGACAAGGGCGATTTAAAATCCCTGCGGCTTCATGCTCTGATAGAGCTTCTTTACGCCACCGGCCTTCGGGTGACGGAGCTGGTAAGCCTGCCCCTGGCGGCGGTACAGAGCGGGCAACCCTATATATATGTGCGCGGCAAGGGGGACAAGGAACGGCTGGTGCCTATGAACCGGCGGGCCATCGGGGCGCTGGCAGATTATTGTGACGCCATGACGTCGCAAGGGGGGCTAAGGGGAAAATGGTTGTTTCCCTCGCGGGGGGCCAAAGGGCATTTGACCCGTCAGCATTTTGCTCTGTTGCTGAAAAAACTGGGCGCGGAAGTGGGAATATTACCGTCCCAATTATCGCCCCATGTGATGCGCCATGCCTTTGCCACTCATCTGTTGTCCCACGGGGCCGACCTGCGGGCGGTACAGAAAATGCTCGGCCATTCGGACATCAGCACCACCCAGATTTATACCCATGTGCTGGAAGAAAGACTGAAAACACTGGTAACCCAAAAACACCCCCTTTCCAAGACATGAAATGGGCGTTATAAGGTCAGCCAGGGATAAATAGAGAAGTGTGTGATGCTGACATATCTGGATTTTGAGAAACCCATCGCCGAGCTGGAAAGCCGGATTCGGGATATGAATAACCTTGAAAGCGGTGAGGAAATAAATATTGCCGAGGAAGTTCTGCGGCTGGAGGTCAAGCGTGACAAGCTGTTGCGGGATACCTACAGCAAATTGACCCCGTGGCAGAAAATAAAGGTCGCCCGCCATCCCGAACGGCCCCATTTCAAGGATTATGTGGAAAGTCTGATTGAGGACTTCATGCCCTTGGCCGGGGACCGGGCCTTTTCCGATGATGTGGCGATCATGGGCGGTCTTGGCCGTTTTAAAGGCCAGAGCGTGATGGTGATCGGCCATGAAAAGGGTCATGATACAGAAAGTCGTTTGAAACATAATTTCGGCATGGCCCGGCCCGAAGGTTATCGGAAAACAATCCGCTTGCTGAAAATGGCCGAACAATTTGATATTCCGGTGATTACGTTGGTGGATACACCCGGGGCTTACCCTGGTGTTGGGGCTGAGGAGAGGGGGCAGGCCGAGGCCATTGCCCGTTCCACAGAAGCCTGCCTTGGTCTGAAGGTGCCATTGGTATCGGTTATCGTGGGCGAAGGCGGGTCCGGCGGCGCGGTGGCGTTGGCGGCAGGTAACCGGGTTTTGATGATGGAACATGCGGTCTATTCGGTTATCTCACCGGAAGGTTGCGCGTCAATCCTGTGGCGCACGTCTGACAAGGCCGAGGATGCGGCCAACGCTCTGAAAATTACCGCACAGGATTTGTTGAAACTACAGGTGATTGACGAAATCATTCCGGAACCGGTCGGCGGCGCTCACCGTGATCATGCCCTGACCATGAAAACCATCCGCAAGTCACTGGATGCCGCCCTCAATGAATTGTCAGCTCTTGGCGGTGACAAACTCAAAACGCTCCGCCGGGAAAAATTTCTCAATATGGGAAAATCAGGACTTTAATCCTCCAGCATAATATTGTCCCGGGGCCGGATGTTGCCGTCCTGCGATAACAGGATGGCGATGGGCTTCGTCTTGGGAAACTGGGAAAAAATAATCATCAGGATCACCGTGAAGGGCACGCTTAGAAACATGCCCGCAATGCCCCATATACTGCCCCACAAGGACAGGGACAGCATAACCACCAGCGGGCTGAGGTTGAGGCTGTTGCCCATYARTTTTGGTTCCAGAATATTGCCGATGATCAGCTGTATGGTGATCAGGGMGGYGATCACAATAAAGAATGGGGTGAAGGTGTCAAACTGCACCAGGCTGAGYAGGCTGGGGAACAGGACCGCCAGCATGGACCCCACGGTYGGAATRAAATTCAGCAGGAAGATGAAAAAGGCCCAGAAGCTGGCGTTATTAACCCCGACCGTGACCAGCACCAGATAACAGGCCCCGCCGGTCAATGCGCTGACAAAGGTCTTGACCCCGATATAGGTTTTGACGTCCGTTGATATCTGCTCAATGATCATAAAGACGGTTTCCCGGTGGGGGGAACCGTTGAGCAGGTGGGATAGCTTGACCTTGAAATATTTCTGCTCCAGCATGATAAACAAGACATAGATCAGGATCAAACTGGCACTGCCGATGAGCGCCGCCAGCGTCCCGGCCAGATTGGTGATGAAGGGGGTCAGGTTTATCTGATGGATCACYTGRGCGAAATTAGGCTCTTTTTCAATGCCAAGCATGTTGAATATGCGGGCGGTCAGCTTGATGAAATTTTCCTGATAGAGCGGGGCGGCATCCCGGACCTCGATGATATTGCTGCTGATCATGCCGATCAGGAAATTAAGGATCAGCGCAATGGTCAGCAGGGAGGCCACATAGCTGACAACCAATGGAATTTGCCATTTACCAAGGGTGATCTTGTGATAATAGTCCGACAGGATGTTGATCAGATACCAGATCACAATGCTGATCATGAACGGCACGAGCAGGTCGCGGCCAATGACCATGATATAAACCGTGAGGGTAATTAACCCCAATCCACCTGCATAGGATAAAACACCCATTTTTCGTCTCCCGCTTGATTATTTTGTCGGGCGATTGTCCCGGTTTGTCGGGAAAAGGTCAAGACGTGTTTTTTAGTAGTTTTCCCGAAAACGCAACCCTGAGGCGTAAAAATTATGCTTTACGCAGTAAATGTTCTTGATTTGTTCTTATTTATCCCTATTATAGGAACGGCGAATCGGTAAGGATATTTTTTACACAGGGACATGAATATGTTTGAACTGGAAAGTGGAAATTCGGACGGTCATAGGGAGAGTGGAATGGGGGCAGGGCAGGCGGAGTCTTTTAAAAAAATCCGTCTTTCTCGCCGTAAAGGCCGCCGGGAATTGCGGCGAAGAAAGYTGAATATTATAAAAGGGGTGAAACAGAATTCAGTGCCTATGGAACGGATAYATGAGGGGCCAACGGCGGAAACGCTGGCCAAACTAACCCCGGATCCTCTGATGCGTTTTAAAAAACAGAATATCCTGAATGATCAGCAAATATGGGCCTTCCGGCGTATTCGGCGGGCTGTCCAGATCATCACGGACGGTACCCAGATGCGCCTTTCCCGCATTACAGGCGTGGTCGTGCAAACCAGCCGGGTTGAGGGCGGGGCAGAAAGCGATTATGAAATTAGGCTGAAGGATCATTATTGCGCCTGGGCGGATCAGATGATGCCGGCGGGCCTGACGCTCGGGCCGGTGCTGGACGTTATCATTGATGAGCTGTCGCTCAGCGCGGTGGACCGCAAGCGTGGCAAGCGCAAAGGTTGGGCAAAGACTACCCTGCAGGCCGCCTTGGACCTTTACAGCAACTTGCCACGCTCTGTTGATAGGGATAAATAGGACTATGCAGCAGAAACAACTGACACAGCATTTTACATTAAATGAATTAACCCATAGCAGCCTCGCCCTGCGCCACGGCCTGCCAAATCAGGCGGGGGTCGGCGAAGTCGCCAATCTGACCCGGTTGGCCCGTCATATACTGGAGCCAGTGCGGGTGCATTTTGCCCGGCCCTTTCGCCCGTCCAGCGGGTTTCGCAGTCTGGCGGTTAACCGCCAGCTTGGCTCAAAAGACAGCTCTCAGCATATCACGGGGCAGGCGGCGGATTTTGAGCTTGCCTCTATTCCTAACCGCCTGCTGGCCGATTGGATCAGGGACAGCCTTGTCTTTGACCAGCTTATTCTGGAATTTTACCATTCCGATGAGCCCGCCAGCGGCTGGGTTCATTGTTCWTACAGCAAGGATAATAATCGACAGCAAAGCCTGATCTTTGAYGGCACCACKTACAGGGAATTTTAACATGGGCATTCTTTCAAAAATATTTGGCGGTCCGGCCATTGATGCGGTGTCCGCCGTKGGCAATGTGGTGGATCAGCTGTTCACCAGCGATGATGAGCGCGCRCAGGCGGCMTTATTGATGGAAAARCTCCGCCAGCAGCCACAGATTCTACAGGCGGAAATCAACCGGATTGAGGCCAGCCACCGGTCGCTRTTCGTGGCGGGATGGCGGCCTTTCATWGGCTGGGTCTGYGGKYTTGGGTTYYTGTGGGCYTTYATCCTGCATCCGTTRTTTTTGTGGGTGGTGGCGGTGCGCGGKMTGGCGATYACCCCGCCGGAAATTATGACCGATAATTTGATGGAGCTGGTTCTGGCACTCCTCGGCCTTGGCACCCTGCGCAGTGTGGAGAAAATGACCGGRCGCAGTAAATAAATTTACGGTTGCATTGACCTGTTCAATGGGGGAAACTGRTYCTTTCTCATAMACAGGGGTCTGGAACATGAAAAAAATACTGATCGGTCTATTGGTTATCCTGATTGTCATTGGCGGYGTGGTRATTTACGGCGCGTCCCAATCCGGGACACTGATTCGSGAGGCRGTTCTGGACTAYGCCCCGCCCGCCACCGGGGCCAAGGTGTCTCTGGATAAGGTTGACGTGGCCATTCTGGGCGGCAGTGCCGGGATCAGCAACCTGACCGTGGGCAACCCAAAAGGCTTTAAATCCGATTATGCCTTCAAGGTCGCCAATATGGCGGTCAAGATTGATATGGCCTCCCTGACCGGGGAGGTGATCCGCATTAAGGAAATCCGCATTGATGGCGCCGACCTGATCTATGAGCTTGGCACCAGGGGCAATAATATCAGCAAGATTCAGAAGAATATTGAAAAATATACCCAAAGTCTGGGACTCGCTGCTTCGGAAAGTGAAAGCGAAGCCAAATTCATTGTGGATAATATCTATATCACCGGCACCAGGGTCAAGCTGGCCACGGATTTRCTGGGCGGTAAGGGCGCGGGCCTGACCCTGCCCGAYATTCACCTGAAAAACATCGGCACAGAGGATAARGCCGCCACCGCCGGWGAGGTCGGCTCYGCCATATTCGGCGCGGTGAACAAAGGCYTAAGCAAAGTCATCACCAAGGATATGCTCAATAATACCTTAAAGGGCGTGAAGAAAAAACTGGGCAATATCTTTAAATAAAAGGCCATTTGGCCGGGGTGGAACGGGAACGTTCGAAGAAACCGCAAATATTAGATTCTTGTGAGGATTGCTGTTTTGGGCGTATAATTGCTCTTCTTGCAGACATAAGGTACAATCAACTAAATAATAAGAATTAGCCACTTCTGTGACGGCGGGAGTCTAGATTATTTTTAAGAAAACTGGATGTCTGTCTTCACAGGTATGACGACTTAAATGGAGGCGTTTTTACAGGGCTTTTGCGTTGCCTAATGTATAGACTATTTTATAGGGAATGTTTTTTATTACCTTCTTGTTTTGCCGGGGTTCATAGGTCAGGCTCTTGGCGGTGGTGATTGATGGCTCATTGAAAATTTTGTTGGAGGACTCTCTGATGGTAACATTGGTTGTGGTGCCGTCCGCCATTATGTCGAACATAACGATGACATAGCCTTCCAGTTTTTGTTCTTCTGCCTGCTGGGGATAAACAGGCGGGGTTTGGGATATGGGGAGCAGGTTTCTTTCCGCTTCATTGGCAAGGGTGTCCTGACTTGCCGTTGCCAGACGCGGGGTGAGCGTATAAACCGTGGCCAATGTCAGGCCGACCAATGACAGGCACCAGAACAGGCTGGCGGTTTTATTGTGTTTTATCATTTTGATATTCATGTTTTTTAACCTTTCAATACGTTGGGTCAGGCCTTTCCGGTTATGGAAAATTCCAACCATCAGGGGGGATTGTTCGGTGATAAGAATATGCTCTGCACCGGACAGGAGAGAATGGGTGTAATCCTGAATATTGCGGCTTCGCAATACCGCCCGTTCATCACAGGCCATTTCCCGGCTTTGGCTGATTTGATGGGCTATCAGGTAAAGCACAGGGTTCCACCAATAGAGGGCGGAGAGGATTTTCTGGACAAACATAATGCGAATGTCATGGCGTTGAATATGGGCATATTCATGATATAGAATTTGTCTTAGAACATCCGGGGACAAGCGGCCTGTCATAGTGGGGGGCAGCAGAATGATTTGCCGAAAGAAGCCCGTAACCAAAGGCCCTGAAATCTGATCTGAACAATAGACCGGATAATCACCGCCATCAACAGGGGCAAGAAATCCATCCGGCAATATTCTGGCATCATTAATGATCCGGCGGGTATGAAGTACGGAACGACAAAGCCGCGCTAGTTGAAAGACCGTCCCCATCATCCATAAGACCGCGCCCCAAAAATAAAAACCTATCGGGCTGTTGGGGCTGATCTGTTCATTGTTGCCGCCAGCAATATTTTCAAACAGAAAGCTCTGTATCTCTCCCGCACCACTGCCCCCGGGCAGGAATATGGCCAAGGGCATAAAGACCGCCAGCCACAGCCATGAACATATTTCATAGCTCAGGCGCGGCATGGCCTTGAGGACTAAAAAAAGTATGACGGTAAGGGCCGTGGCCTGCCAGAGTTGCTGTATGGCGAGAGAGGTCATTATGTCTGTCAGATTAGCCATATGATCACGCCTTTTCCTCTGTGTCGCCAAGACTGTCTTGCAGGGCCTTTATCTCCGCAAGGTCGAGGTTGTTTTCAGCGATCAAATGCTGGGCCAGTATTTCCGGGGAGCCTTGGAAAAGCTGATTAATCAATTTGGTCAGGGCGGATTTCCGGGCCTCTTTTTGATTTACAAGCGGGTGATAGATAAAGGCCTTGCCCTGTTTATGGTGGGCAACAAACCCCTTGTCCTTTAGAATTTTCAACATGGTCAGAATGGTCGTATAGGCCACGGGCTTTTTTTGGGAAAGACTGTCACAAACCTCGCGCACAGAAGCCTCTTGCCTGTCCCACAGAATGGTCATAATGCGCTGTTCAAATTCGGTCAGGGTGGTTGGTTTTTTACGGGTCAAAATATCACCTACTAATTATTTAGTTTTTACTACCATATGAGAGGCCGTCCCATCTGTCAACTAATTTTTTAGTAGAAAGAAAACAGGATGTTCTTTTCCCCCCGTTTATGCTACCCCCTTCCCATGAATCTTGGCAACATGAAAAACTTATCCAATCACGCGGTACAGAGTTCAAGCCGGGTGCGGGCGATTCTGGGGCCGACCAATACCGGGAAAACCCATCTGGCGGTGGAACGGATGCTGGGCCATGCGTCGGGTATGATCGGTCTGCCGTTACGTCTGCTCGCGCGGGAGATTTATGACCGGATTGTCGCCTCACCGCAAAATCCGGCGGGTAAAAATACCGTGGCCCTGATCACGGGAGAGGAGAAAATCATTCCCCGCCATCCGCGCTGGTGGGTCTGTACGGTGGAAAGTATGCCGGTGGAGAAAACCGTGGCTTTCCTCGCGGTGGATGAGATTCAACTGGCCGACGATGAAGCGCGGGGCCATGTCTTTACCGACCGGCTGATGCGCGCAAGGGGGACGCAGGAGACCATGTTCATGGGGTCTGAAATCATCGCCCCGCTGATCCGCCGTTTTGTGCCGGACGTGGAATTCATCACCCGGCCCCGTTTTTCCGAATTGATCTATACCGACCCCAAAAAGCTTTCCCGTCTGCATCGGCGCACGGCCCTGATCACCTTTTCCGCCCATAATGTTTATGGCTATGCGGAGATGCTGCGCCGGCAAAAGGGCGGGGCGGCGGTGGTGATGGGATCGCTTAGCCCCCGCACCCGCAACAAACAGGTAGAGCTTTATCAGAACGGCGATGTGGATTTTCTGGTGGCGACGGATGCCATCGGCATGGGGCTGAATATGGATATTGACCATGTGTGTTTTGCCGGGACCGCCAAGTTTGATGGCCGGCGTATGCGGCCCCTGACCCCGTCCGAGGTGGCACAGATCGCGGGCCGGGCCGGGCGTTATATGACCAACGGCAGTTTTGGCTGCCTTATGGACGGGATGGACGCGGGCCTGCGCGATGATATGGTCTATGCGGTGGAAAATCACGAATTTGCCCCGCTCACTGTCCTGCAATGGCGCAACAGTAATCTTGATTACAGCCATCCCACCGCCCTGATTCGGTCTCTGGACGCCGCTCCGGGGCGAAAAGGCCTGAGTAGAACGCAAGAGAATATTGATCTCGCCTCCCTGCGGCGACTGATAAATATGGCGGATATAAGGGACCGTTCAGGTGGTCCGGCGGCCCTGAAAAGCCTGTGGGAAGTCTGTCAGATTCCCGACTTTCGCAAGGTGTCTGATGAGGAACATATCCGGCTGCTGTGCCATATATATCGGCAGACTTCTGCCGATGACGGGCGGCTTGACCCGGACTGGCTGGCCCGTGAAATCCTGCCGCTGGACAAGGTCAAGGGGGACATAGATACCCTGTCGTCCCGCATCAGTCATATGCGCACATGGACCTATATTTCCCACCGGGCGGCCTGGTTCGATGATGCAAAATATTGGCAGGAAATGACAAGAGATATTGAAGATCGCCTGTCAGATGCGCTACATGAACGTCTGACACATCGCTTTGTGGATCGGCGGATGTCGCATTTGATGAGAGAATTACGTCAAAAAGGAAGTTTAATGGCAGATATTGAGGACGATGGCAGCATTTACGTGGAAGGCCATTTYATCGGCACGCTGGAAGGATTCCARTTCAGGGAAGATGCCGCCGCKTAYGGYGAGGACAGCAARATACTGCGCGCYGCCGCTGACAARATTCTGAGCCTTGAGATCAAGAATAAGGCCGATACCCTTGATCAGGCYGAGGACGGSGAGCTGAGCCTTATTCTGGGCGACCCCATGACCCGYTCCACCATCAAYTGGCGCGGCATTGCCATTGCCCGGGTGGAAAAGGGCGCGGATATATTGTCGCCGAAAGCCGTTGTYACYCCGRCCCCAWATCTTCAGGGCGAGATAYTGGCGCAGGTACAGGCGCGGGTGGACCGCTGGCTCGGGGCCCACGTRGGCGAGATACTGGCCCCGCTTTTTGCCYTGAAAGAGGGCGTGRRCGGTGCCAAGGACGGCGCGAACAAGCCGCTCATTGATGGCATGGCGCGGGGCATTGCCTTTCAGATGTTGGAAAAGCTGGGCACCATTCCCCGCCGTATGATCGCCCGTGATTTTCGCGGCGTGGACAGCGTGGGCCGTTTTCAGATGAAACAGCTGGGCATATGGCTCGGCTCGGCCAGTCTTTATATCCCCGCCCTGCTCAAACCGGCCCCGGCCCAGTTGCGGCTGTTTTTATGGGCGTTGTTTAATGATATGGACCGCCTGCCCGATATTCCGGTGGCGGGCCTATGCACGATTACTATTGACCAGAAAGCGCCGAGGGCCTTTTATGAGGTCTCCGGTTACCGGGTGACGGGCAAGAATGCGGTGCGGCTGGATATGTTGGAGAGGCTGGCCAATGCGGCGCGGGAAACTTCCCTGAAAGGCCCCTTTCCCGCTGACCCTGATCTGATGAGCCTTGTGGGCACCAGCGGCGATGACTTTGTAGAGATCATGGCCTATCTGGGCTATGTGCAAAAGGAATATGCGCCGGAGGAAGCCGCAAAGATAATCGCCGCCCGCACCCCGGATGTGGAAGAAAAGCCTGTCGAAAAACCCGCTGAAAAAACAGAAGAAAAGGTGGAAGAAAAACCTGCTGAAACGGAGCAACCAGCTGAGCCGGAAAAAATATTTCTGTTTCATCATCAGCCCTATCAGAAGCCACTACATCGGGGGCCTAAAAAACCACAGGCCGCCAAACCAAAGGACAAGCCGGGCAAATTCAAGGGCAAATCCGATAGGCCAAGACCAAAGAAACCACAGCGCAAAGGTCCGCCGCTTGATCCTCACAGCCCCTTTGCCGCGCTGGCCGGGCTGAAGGATCAGCTTAAATCAAAGAAATAGGCCTGCGCCATGGACAGCCCAAAACCTCAAAGCCAGCGTGTTGACATCTGGCTTTGGCATGCCCGTTTCTTTAAAACCCGGTCCCTGTCCAGCAAGGTCATTCGGGCGGGCAAGGTGCGGCTGAACGGTCATAAAATCACCAAGGCCAAAACCCCGGTTGTGGTGGGGGATATGCTGACTTTTCCCCAGCCGAATATCATTCGCATTGCCAAAATTCTGACCTTTAACCATCGGCGCGGTCCGGCCCCGGAGGCACAGGCCCTCTATGAGGATTTAACCCCGCCGCCTGAGGTCATTAAAGAGATCGAAAAATCACAGGTGGCCCGCCGGGACCGGGGCGCGGGCCGGCCCACAAAGGCGGAACGCCGGGCTACCGACAGACTGAAAAACATCCTTCCCGAATGAACCAAAAAAATAAATAATTCTATCCTTTGTTAAAGCTCTTTTAAGCTGGGGGTAATATATTAGCTAAAATTYATAAGGATAGAGATGACCAGCCCTTCAAAGATTCTATTACTGGCGTTATTCGTGGCCGCGACGGTTGCCTATTATGGTGACAAGATTATTGCGGTGGCGGATGGCCAAAAACAACTGATACAAAATACCGGCGATGATCTGGTTTATGCCAAAACAAACAGGGCGGAATTTGGTGGCGAAGTTCGCGTCTCCATGAACCGGGACGGCCATTATTGGGCGACCCTTGATGTTAATGGTACGCCGATCCGCTTTGTGGTTGATACCGGGGCAAGCCATATTTCCTTAAGCTATGAAGATGCCGAAGCCGCCGGCCTTGACCCGGCGGGGCTGGAATATGACCGGGCCTTTCGTACCGCTAACGGGATTAGCTACAAGGCCATGGTCAAGCTGGATCAAATATCTCTTGAATCAATTGAGGTTACGGGTATCTCTGCCTCTGTTTCACAGCAAGGGGTGATGAATGTCTCTTTGCTTGGCATGAATTTTCTGAATAAACTTTCGTCTTTTAAGATGGAAGACCAAAGTCTTGTTTTAAAGCCTTAAAAAAAATTACCCTGCCGAAAACGACAAGGTAATTAAATTCAATCTGTTACAGGTGTTTATTTTTTCCGTTTACGTCGGGCTAACCCAAGGCCAATGAGGCCAAAGCCAAATAGGGTAAGGACTCCGGGGGCTGGAACGTCGGACGGTGGTTGAACGACATTACCGTTACGGACCTGGAAAAAATAGCGGCCCATAGTGGTTCCACCAACAGATAAATCACTGTTAAGTTCGTTTGAAATCAAGCTGGACGGACCCCCGTTAAGAAAGGCACCATTGACAGCAGAGCCAGCCAGTTCAAATGTTCTGCCAGAACCGTTAGACCATCCAACGCGGGCTGAATCGCCGCCAAGGCCACCTGTGCCGCTACTGGCATCACCGGTTTCCCAGTTGATGTCATCTATATTGAACTCAAAATCGAAATCACCGGCAGTAATATCAGAGCGGTCGATGATAACCAGCTGGAAGCTGTTTGTCAGGCTACAGTCTCGTCGGTAAAAGCAGACATCAATCCAGTTAGCACCAAAAGCATTACGGCCGCCCACTGTATCCGCCCCATAAGAGACCAGAGGCCCTGTGCGGGTGTCTACGTCAGCAAAAAACGGGGCAAGGATTTCCTGATTGGTTGTTGAGAGCGCAAAAGGCGTAAAAGTTCTTAACGGCGAATCCAATGTCACATTACCATTTGTATTGACATATCCACCTGTGCGGTTATTGCCAAAGAAGTTTATTGTAAAGCCAAAATTGATCAAGCCAGTACTGCCATCATCATTGGCAGCAAGCGTATTATTATTAAAGCCCGTATTCAGACGAATGGCGGTTGCCTGCGCATTTGTGGCAGATAACGCCAAAAGCGAAGCCAGCATGGTGCCGACTATTTTGTTTTTTAAAGTTATTTTCATGTTATTGTCCCTTCATAGTTTAAATATGGCAGATAAACGGAAATTTCAGATTTTTAATCAAATTATATATGAAACTTGACGTTATAGACTTAAGCTYYGCATTTATTGTGCCAATTTGAGTAACATATTGTTTTTAGTGCAATAAAAANTATTMAATATATTTATAAAAGAACATTTTTTTAAAATTCTATTAAAAAGTGTAAAAAAACCTGACTCTTTGTATGGTTATTTGAGGTTATTCAAGGGATACACCGGGGTCATTTGTTTATACATCTTTGTTATTATTGGGTTTTCTTTTGTGTTTTGKGTTGTAAAGTTTTCCGACTCCACATTAATTTTTTAAAAATTGACAGCGTAAACATTAAGGTGGATAATTACGACCTTTCAGTGGGTTGTCTGTTGGRTAAAGAGGAGTTTATGTTTGAACAAATGGTGTTGTCCYCAGGGTAGAAAATCATACCAYCAYGGAAATCTTCGTGAGACYYTGGTGCAGTCTGCCTTGGAAATTTTACAGGACGGGACGCTGGCGGACCTCAGCCTGCGGGCCTTGGCGCGCAAAGCCGGAGTGTCCCAGACCGCGCCCTACCGGCATTTTGCCGATAAGGAAGCCCTGRTTGCGGCCCTGAAGCAGGACGGCCTTAAAAAACTGGGCGATGGCATGCTGGTTCTGATGGATACGGTCAAAGACCCCCTGATWAGGCTTCAGAARCTGGGCGTGAGGTATGTGGAATTTGCSGATAAATATCCGGCTCATTTTAAAATTATGTTTGAATATGACCTGTGCGATTATCAGAAATATACTGAACTTCATGAGGTTTCCGATATTGGTTTTCAATGTTTGCAGATAACAGTGGATGAGTGCCTCGCCTTGCCGGGCGCCCGTAAAATAGATCCGGCAGTGGCCCAGTTCACGGCCTGGACCATGGTTCACGGCCTGTCTGTTTTATTGATGAACCAGTCCATGATTGAGCATATGAAAGAAGGTCATTTTGTCGACCTTGGCGATAGAAATCGTATCATTGAACAAGTTACAAAATTTTTCAGCGATTCGCTGATTGGCTAAGGAAAAACAATAGTGTCTATCTTGAAAAAAATACATAATATGCTGAATGGCGCACCGATGGCCGCCCAACCTGAAGAGGGTAATGAGGCCTTGGCGGCGGCGGTCCTTATGGTTGARGTGGCGGCGGGGGACGGRCAGATTTCCCGGATTGAGCGCGAACGTATTCTGTCCCTTCTGGAAAACAGGCTGGGYYTGTCAGCAGAGGATGCGCTGGAATTATTTGTCGAGGCCATTGCCACCCATGACGAGGCCAATCAGATGCTRCATTTCACCCGAAAAATAAAAGATCRTTTTGACGAGGCCGGGCGTGAGAAAATTCTTGGGTTATTGTGGGAGGTTGTCTTTGCGGACGGGGCGGAAGACGCTTATGAAAGCAACCTGCTRCGCCGGGTGGCAGGGCTGCTTTATGTCTCAGACCGAAGAAACGGTGAAATTCGCAAAATGGTAAAGGCAAGAGCGTAAAAATGGCCAGTCGCTGGTTATTTATTAGGCTTTAGGCGTTTTTTGGTTGTATCCTGTTTCATAGATGTTATATCCAGATTTGCGGATATGATGTAACTCCGCTCAGGGCCACAGGAATTTAGGAGAAGTCCATGACCTATCTCGTCACAGAGGCATGTATCAAATGTAAATACACAGACTGCGTTGAAGTCTGTCCGGTTGATTGTTTTTACGAAGGTGAAAACATGCTTGTCATTAATCCGGATGAATGTATTGACTGCGGCGTCTGTGAGCCGGAATGCCCWGCAGAAGCCATTCTGCCGGATACGGAAGATGGKCTGGAGAAATGGTTTGAGATCAACGAGAAATATGCGGCTACCTGGCCAAATATTACTGAAAAGATTGACCCTCTTCCCGGTGCTGATGCGGCCCAGGATGAGAAAAACAAACTGACGTCATTGAGCGAAAAACCCGGCGCCGGTACCTGATCTTTAAAACAGCTCTTTTGGTAGGCCTCTCTGTTCGCAAAGGCTAAAAGAGGCTTTTTTGGCGGACTTGTGCTATTTGTGGGTGTTTTTTGTCTGAAAATATGTTATAATGTTCCTATTGTACCTTATTTGGACGCGTTTTTTNAAAGCTTTGTTTCAAATGATTAATCCCGATTGAGGGGATATTGATGCCAGATATTTATTATCTGGCATACGGYTATTTGTGCTATTTACATTCGTCAATACGATATTGGCAGGGTTTATAGATCAGGCCGGCTTCGCCTCAATCGATGACTGAAATAAANTTTTTGCGGACATTTACGTGCCGCGAAATGGCTGGAGTTGTATTTTTAAAATGGTAAAAGAAAAAAAATTGCCCTTTGCCGAGGGTGATCATATTGTTTATCCAAAACATGGTGTTGGTGTTATCACAGAAATCAGCGAGCAGGAAATTTCCGGTATGAAGCTGGATCTTTATGTGGTGCGCTTTGAAAGTGAAAAAATGACCCTCAGGGTGCCTATAAACAAGGCGGAACCGTCCGGTATGCGCGGGCTGTCCAGCCCGACCATCATGGATAAGGCCTATCATACCCTTAAGGGCCGGGCCCGGGTCAAGCGGACCATGTGGAGCCGCCGCGCCCAGGAATATGAGGCAAAGATAAACTCAGGMAATCTGGTTCATCTGGCCGAAGTGGTCCGGGATCTTCATCGGGGTGGGGACCAGACTGAACAGTCCTATAGTGAGCGTCAGATTTATGAATCTGCCATCAGCCGKYTGGCCCGTGAGGTGGCAGCGGTTGAGGAGATTGCGGAAAAAGATGCCATGATCAAGCTGGCCGAGGTTCTGACAGCGGCCTGAAATCTTTCACATTGTAAATATATGNAAAAAGCCTGATGTTATGCGGGCTTTTTTTGTTATGATCAGGCAATGGTGAATATTTAAACTTTGGGAAGACGTAACAGTTTATGGACTCCACTGACCTGTCAAATATGGATATGGACAAATTCGGTTGTCTGAATCAGGCCAAAAGAATTTGGGCAGTTGCCGCCATTCATGGTCAATCTTCGGCTCTGGCCGATTTGCATGAGGAACTTGTGGCAAAGTTTCAGGCGGGGGATCGGCTGGTTTATCTGGGCAACTATTTTGGCCGGGAAAATACGGCTGTTGAAACGGTGAATGAGCTGCTTTCCACCCGCCGGAAATTAATGGCGATGGCGGAAACATCAAAACCCGATGCCTTCGTTTATTTACGCGGCGCGCGCGAGGAAATGCTGACMAAACTGTTGCAATTGCAATTYGCGCCCAATCCGGCGGAGGTMATGGACTGGCTTCTGGGTCATCATCTKGGGGCGGTTCTGGAAGSGTACGGCACGCAGGAGCATGTGGCCCGGGCCATATCCCGCGAAGGCACCCTGTCAATTTCCAAATGGACCAGCAGTATGCGGCGCAACATTAATATCCATTCCGGTCAYGGRGCTTTTTTCAGCAACCTGCGCCGGGCGGCCTTTACCCGKGAGGGCAAGATATTATTTGTCCATGCTTCACTGGATATCTCGCGGCCTTTGACCCTGCAGAAGGACAACTTCTGGTGGGATAATGGCCATTTTGATGATATTGATGCCGCCTATTATGGTTTTTTGCGTATTGTGCGGGGCTATGATCATGCCAACCGGGGCTTGCGGCTCAACCACCCCCATACGGCGACGCTGGACGGGGGCAGTGGCCGGGGCGGGGCGTTAAATGCGGTGTGYTTTTCACCGGAAGGTGATGTATTGGATCATCTGTCTGTTCCAACGCCGTAARCGTTTTTTTCAGTCCTTTGTCTTAATTTTGCGACAAATGGTTGTTAATTTGAGATCAGATTACATTTGTCATATCGCTTTATGTAGATTCCTCCACTATATTGGTTGGTGGAAGATATCACATATATATAACTTTGAACTACGGAATCTGTAGAGCTAAAAATAGACTGCAGGTTAATAAGGATATTATAATGAAAAGTGCCAAATATTTGGTCCTTTCCGTTTCAGTGATAGCTTTGGCCTCATGTGCTGCTGTACCGGTTACGGATAAGAATCTTCCCTTCTCTGATATTTCCACATCTTGGAGCGCAAGCGATAAAGCATCGGCTGATGTGCAGGATGGCTGGTTGAATGATCTTCATATGACCAGCCTGTCAGATTTTGTTGGTGAAGTTCTCAAAAACAACCCGGATTTCAGGGCSACGGCACACCGTATGGAGGCCGCCGGTTATAATGTGAGGGTMACYCGTGGAAATACTTACCCTTCATTGAATGCCAGTATCGGGGTCAGCCGCCGGAGTATYCAAAATCCRTTTATYCCCAGTAATAATGTYTCGACAGGYCTKAATGCCCGGTGGGAGCTGGATGTCTGGGGACGTCTKGCGTCWCAGACMAGYGCYTCGGAAGAAAATTACGTGGCGGCACAATATGACCTTGAGGGGGCAAGGCTTTCTTTGGCCGCACAGGTTGCTCAGGCATGGTTTGATGCCATGGAGGCAGAATCACAAGCGGCACTGGCGGCAAAAACGGTGGAAAGTTACGAGCGGGCCCTTCGGGTTGTGGAAAAACGCTTTGCCCGGGGCTTGAGCACAGGATTGGACCTGCGGCTGGTTATCAGCAATACGGAAGCCGCACGCGCCACATTAAGCAGCCGGAAAAATCAGCTYAGCCAGCAAAAACGCCGCCTTGAAATATTGGCRGGCCGTTATCCGGCGGCTACGATTATGGCGTCTGGCGCGCTTCCGGATATTGGCGCTGATGTGCCRGTGGGMYTGCCGGTAAATCTGCTGGAACGGCGCCCGGACCTGCAGGCGGCCAAGGCCAGATTGCTGGCGGCAGGTTATAATAGTCAGGTGGCGGGCAAATCTATGCTACCCTCTTTTTCCATAACCGCCAGCGGTAATAACAGCAGTCAGGGATTCAGCGATATATTACAGCTGGAYAATATTTTCTGGAATGTTCTTGGCAAYCTTACCCAGCCYATATTTCAGGGCGGCAAGCTGCGCTATGCGGCCAAGGCAAGCAGGGARCAGTTCGAGGCGGAAAAACAGGTTTTCACCAAAACCCTGCTGGCGGCCTTCAAGGAAGTGGAAGATGCCCTGTCCAGCGAGCGGGCCTTGCGGGAACAGGTTAACTTCACCGCCAAGGCGTCCAAAAATGCCGTYGAGGCGGAAAGAGTRGCACTGGACCAATATGGSCGGGGYTTGATCAAGATTTCTACTTTACTGACGTCACAACGYCAAAGTCTGGCYCAGCAGAGCCAGCTATTATCKGTCAAAAAACAATTAATCAATAACAGAATCGCTTTGCATTTGGCACTGGGCGGGGATTTTACAACAGAGCAGAATAACAAGGCGCAACAAACAAGCGACCAGAATTCTGCCATAGAAAGTGACAAAGGAACGTCATTATGATCAAGGCAAAGAAATTTTTATACATAATGTTGCCGATAATTATTGTTATCGGGGCCAGCGTTGCCAGCGGGCTTATGGTTATGGCCAAGCCGGAGCCGGAGAAAAAGCCGGTTACGGAAATTGCCCGGAATATCCGGGTGGTTACCGCTCATGAAGGCCAGGTTACCCTGCATGTGAAAACCCAGGGTACGGTCGCCGCAAAACAGGCTATTAATCTGGTGCCACAGGTTTCCGGTCAGGTGGTCTTTGTATCCGATAAATTTGTTGCCGGCGGYWTGTTCAAAAAAGGTGAYGTGATCATTCGTCTGGAYCCTCGTGATTATCAATATGCGGTCACYTCCACGGCGGCRCGGGTCACRGAAACCCACCAGCTCCTGATCCGGGAACAGGCTGAGGGCGATATTGCCAGAACCGAATGGGAAGAACTGGGTCATGGCGCGGCGTCMAGYCTGACGCTYCGCAAGCCTCAGCTCGCCGATGCCCAGGCAAAGGTAAAAGCRGCGGAAGCCAACCTCAAGGTGGCCCAGTTAAATCTGGAACGCACAGAAATACGTGCGCCGTTTAATGGTCTTCTGACCACGAAGAATGTTGATTTGGGACAATTTATCAGCGTGGGCACCAATGTGGGGAAATTCTATTCCACCGATGTGCTTGAGGTGCGCCTGCCTATGTCCAACAAGGATCTGGCCCAGTTTGATATTGCTGGCTTGCGCAACGGAACCGTTCATCTGGATGTGACACTGACCGGGCGTTTTGCCGATCAGGAAAGCAAGTGGAAGGCTGAGGTTGTACGTAGTGAAGGGCTGGTCGATACCAAAACCCGCATCATGTATGTGGTGGCGCAATTGCGCGGGGATCAATTATTATCTCTGGACCGGAAATTGCCAATCAGTATCGGACAATTTGTCGCCGCAGAGGTTGAAGGCCATGTTTACGATGCGGTATTCCAATTGCCCCGCGCTGTSTTRCGTCAGGGTAATCAGGTGCTTGTGGTGGACAAGGAYAATAAACTCCGCACCCGCAAGGTCAAGGTTGTGGAATCCAACCGGGATTATGTGATCATATCCGAGGGCCTGACGGACGGTGATATTATCAGTACATCGCAGCTTGGTGTTGATGTGGATGGCTTGCTGGTAAAATATGATACGGGTGCCGGAGAAAACGCATGAACGGTATCATGAAATGGTTTGTCCACAACCCGGTTGCGGCCAACCTGTTAATGTTCATGTTGGTCATTGGCGGCCTGGTCGGCCTGCAAAAGGTCGGCAAGGAAAGCTTTCCCAGCATTTCCCCCCATCAGATTGAAGTCTCTGTCGTTTATTTGGGCGCAGGCCCCGAAGAGGTGGAAGAACGTATCGTAATCCGTATTGAAGAGGCGGTTTATGACCTTGACGGGGTCAAGCGCGTCAGGGGCACCGCCCGCGAAGGCATTGGTTTTGTCACCATCGAAGGGCTGGATGATTACGACATACAGAAGCTTTTGAATGATGTGAAGGCCCGGGTCGATTCCATCAATACCTTCCCCCGYCTGTCAGAACGGCCACGGGTCAGCCAGCCRGTATTTAACAATGCCGTTATGCGCATTGCCATTGCCGCTGACCTTCCCGAGGCGGAGTTGAAAGAAATGGGCCGGCGCATTCGTAATGAAATGGCGGCCCTCAAAGGCGTTGCCCGCGTGGAGCTTAACGGTATCCGGCCCTATGAAATTTCCATCGAGGTTGATGAATTTACYYTGCARAAATAYGGMTTGAGYTTTAACGATGTGGCTCAGGCCATATCAAGRTCKTCCGTTAATATGCCCGCTGGCAAGGTRGAYAATGAATCCGGTAATATTCAGATCATGACCCGGGGGCAAAGCTATACCGGGGCTGATTTTGAAAAAATTGTGGTATTGCGCAATGAAGACGGCACAAGGGTATTGCTCAGTGATGTGGCCAAAGTTGTGGACGGTTTTACCGAAGATAAATTCATGGCYCATATCAACCGCAAGAATGCTGTTCTGCTCAATGTGAATACYGGYGAAAAYCCCAATGTGGTCGCCGTCAGCGAGGTGGTRACAAAATATGTGGAAGAAGAATTAAGACCCAGCCTGCCCGACGGTGTTGAGGCGGTYATCTGGGATGATCAATCCAAAGGCTTTAAAAGCCGGGCAAGCACCCTGATCAGTAATGGTCTTAGTGGGTTGGTTCTGGTTTTCATCGGCCTGATGTTGTTTCTGACCCCGCGTCTGGCGGCATGGGTTGTGGCGGGGATCGGGGTATCYTTYCTKGGTACATTCATGTTCCTGCCYATGACYGGYGAGACYCTCAATATGATCGGTATGTTTGCCTTCATTCTGATTTTRGGCATTGTGGTGGATGACGCGATCATTGTCGGGGAGAATATYCACCGGGAAAACCAGCGCGGCGTCAAGGGGGAGAAAGCGTCCGTCCTGGGTGTGATCAAGGTGTCAAAACCGGTMATTTTCTCAGCCCTGACCACCATGATCTTTTTTGCGCCCMTGGCCATGGTGCCGGGGGATACCCGTCAGTTCRCCACGGTGATTGCGGTTGTGGTCATCTTRACCCTGACCTTTTCACTCTTTGAAAGCCTGTTGATCCTGCCGGCCCATTTACGYCACGGCGGCGAAGAAAAACCGGGTCTGCTGGCCAGATTTTTYACYAAAATCGGCCTGACAAGGGTGGTYGATTATCTGCGGGCGAAAGCMGACCGYYTGCTTGATGTGACSATCACYAAATATTACCGGCCATTTCTGGACAAATGYTTGCGCCGCAAGGCGGTGACGTTAAGTGTCTTYATCGGTATGTTGATTTTTGTCATCGTGGGYATTCAGATGGGGGGATATGTTGGTTTTTCCTTTCAGCCATCCGTACCACAGGATTTCATCCGGGCAGAATATACATTCCCCAGCGGCGTCCCCTTTAGTACAGTCAAAAAAGCGACCAGAGAATTGGAGGATTCTGCCTATAAAGTGGTGCAGGATTTAAAGGTAAAATACCCTGACGCCAAGATTTTCAAGGCGACTATGGCCTTTGCCTCTGGCCGGGGCGCGCGCGCCTTCTTTGTTCTGGAACCYGGYGAAGACAGGCCKGTTTCCACCGAGGAGATCACAAAAATGTGGCGGGAAGCGACRCCGTTTTTCCCCGACGCCAAGGAAATAAAGTTTGATAATACGTTCAATAATGACAGCCGGGGCATGCGCATACGCCTGTCGTCATCAGATTCCAAAGCCATCGAAGCGGCGGCTGATGCCTTGAAAACCAAACTCGCCTCCTATGAAGCGATATATTATGTGACCGACACGGCGGATTCGGCGCAGGCCGAAGCGGTGCTGTCCCTGATGCCCAGCGCGGAAAATATGGGAATTTCGCTCAGAGATCTGGGGCTTCAGGTACGTCAGGCCTTTTACGGCGAAGAAGTACAGCGTATCCCCCGGGGTATTGACGATGTGAAGGTCATGGTCCGGTATCCCCTGGAAGACCGTAAGTCTTTTGATACTTTGAACAAGCTGCGGGTTCGCTCCGCCACCGGATCAGAGGTGCCCTTCGGATCGGTGGCCAAGGTCAATTATCGCCCGGCCTATACCACTATTCGCCGTACGGACCGTTCACGTACCCTGACCATAATCGCTTCTTTTGAGGAGGGAAAACAGGCGGAGATAGATAAAATAAGGGAAGACCTGACAGAAAATTTCTTTCCGGACTGGGAAAAGAAATTTCGTCATGTTGACCATACATTCAGCGGCGGCGCAGAGGGACAGCAGGAATTCATGAATTCCCTGATCATAAATTTTGCTTTTGGTCTTTTGATTATCTATATCCTGTTTGCCATTGCTTTCCGGTCTTATTTCAAGCCGTTCATTATTTTCACCGCCCTGCCTTTTGGCTATATGGGCGCGGTTCTGGGGCATTTGTTTCTGGGCATGGACATCAGTATTTTTTCCATCATGGGTATTGCGGCGGCCATGGGGGTTGTGATCAACGACAATCTTGTGCTGGTGGATTATATCTGTGGCTTGCGGGACAAGGGCTATGATGTGATACAGGCCATCGAAATATCTGCCGAGGAACGTTTCCGGCCTATATTCCTGACCTCTTTTACCACCTTTATCGGATTGCTTCCCCTGATGACGGAGACCAGCGTTCAGGCCCAGTTCCTGATCCCGACGGTGGTGTCTCTGTCATTCGGTGTGTTGTTTGCCACGGCGGTGACCCTCATTCTGGTGCCGATTTTATATATCCTGATGTCACGGGCGCGGGACCGGATTTATAATGTGCTTGGCTGGGAATTGAAGGAGGTTCTGCCCAATCCCGCCGAATGATCATTTACCGTAAATGATCAGCTTGACCCGCTGTCCCGCGCTCAGTTTGCTTTGAGGATTAAGGCCGTTCAGGACCAGAAACCGGTCCAGCCGATGATCTTCATAAGCCATATGGCGGGACAGGCCGGCGATGGTATCGCCGGGCTGAACGGTGGCCACCCGGATGATTTGGCCCTTGATTTTACCAGCCTCTTTACGGGATAAGCGGTTGAAGCTGTAGGTCATGCGCATCAGGCCATCGTTCAGGCTGCTCACCTTGTCCTGGGGCGTTACCATCAGGAAATAATAGGCCTGCGTCTTGGAATAGCGCACAGCGACAATGCGCACTTGCGCCAGTTTATTCTGTATTTTGGTGCTGGTCCAGCCGGTGATGGCTTCCATGCCGTTGAGGGTAAAATCCTCTAACCCCTGAAGCGACGATTCCTTGACAAAGCCTTTCCAGACCGCAGAGGTCAGCTCAATCATATTGCGGCCTTTCAGGCTCTCACCGGCAAAGATAACCACACTGCCCTCGGCGGGGCCTTGTCCCTTGGCAAAAACCGCCTCGGCGCTGTTCATCAGGCGGTAATTCTTGGGCACCGTAAAGCGAAACCCCAATGGTGCGTGCAGGAATGTCCGCCCTTTGATCAGGCCCTGCGCCGGATCATCGCCGTAGGTCATACCATCAATGATATTCAGGTAACGATTATGGCCCGGATCGCGGCTATGTTGGGGCAGGCCGGTTTTTTGGGCGGCGGCAAAGGCGCGCGTTACCCGGTCGCGGGTGTTGGGATGGGTGGAGAAAAATTCCGGCGGCCGTTGCTGTCCTGTGCGGTTGGCAATAACATCTTGCAGCTTGCTTTGGGCATCCAGAGAGTGGAGCATATTGGCGGCCGCGTAGGGGTCAAAACCCGCCCGGGTGGAATAGCGCACGCCCAGCTGATCGGATTCATATTCATTGCCCCGGGAATAGCTTTTCAGATAAATCTGTGACCCATAGCCCAGCGCATCACTGACCTCTTTGTTTTTCAACGCCGCCCCGAGCAGAGCCACCCCAAGGCCGGTGAACAGCTGCTGGTTATAGCGTTTGGCCGAATGGCGGGCGGTCACATGGCCGATTTCATGACCCAGAACCGAGGCCAGCTCTGATTCGCTGTTGAACAGGGCCAATATGCCGCGTGTCACATAGATATAGCCGCCGGGCAGGGCAAAGGCATTGACCAGCGGCGTATTCAGCACCGTGAAAGTATAGGGGGTTTTTGGCAATTCGGACACGGCGGCCAGCCGCCCCCCGACCACGGCCACATATCCGGCGATCTTTGGATCATCCAATACGCCGCCGTTTTGTTTGATCACAAGGGGGTGCTGTTCCTTGCCGACGGCACTTTCCTTGGCCGGTGACATAAAGGGGGTAAAGTCGGATCGGCCCGTTGCCGGGTTGGTGGTGACACAGCCCTGAAGCATCATGGCGCTCGCCACTATTCCGGCGGTGAAAATTTTTCTGAGATGAGTTTGTGACATTATGCGGCCCTCATTGGATGATGGTGATCTGTTCAGGGTGGGTTGCCTCAATCATAGGCCCATTATAAAATTTCAGCCAGCCCCTGATTTCAATTTTTTTACCCAGATAGCTTTCGGGGTTTTGACCCGCCTTGATAAATTTCCGGGCGGCCCGGGATTTTATAACGATGGTAAAATCCTTTTTCCAGTCCCGGCCAAAATTCAGATAGTAGGTGTTGCGCACCTTGGCCACATCACGGACAACGCCCTTAACCAATTGAAAACTGTTGGTATATTTTGCGGCCTGCCTGTGGTCTTTTGGGTCATAATAGGACAGCGCCCATATGCCCCGCCTGTTCTGCCGGGCCAGCCGTTCCTGCGCCAGCATCGCAGGGACAATGGCACGATTATCGGGAAAGCTATAGACCCGCGCCATGCCCGCTTTTAATATTTCCCCCTGTATCCATAGCCCGTCTTTCAGAAACAGATGGGCCAGAGCCCGGCCATATCTGTCCCGCCGCTGTCCGCCGTAATAAAGGGTCACTTCTTTATTCAGCACAAGCCGGGATAAAAATTCCTTTGATGCGGTGCCAAGGGGCCATTCCGTATGGCCCTTGCGGCCAAGGGGTAGTTTGGGGGCCTGAATACCCACCAGCCGGACGCGGGTTTTATCCTTCAGAATTACCGTGTCACCGTCAATGACCCTCACCACCTGCTGCGTGATGGATTTTTTAAGCTCTGCTTGTTGGGCCTGCGCCAGCGATGTCATAAAGAACAAAGCCAACATTAGGGTAAAAATTCTATGCATATATTGACCATAACTGTTATAGATAAATATCTCAACAGGAGGAAAAAAACCATGCGTATCATCCACGGATCACCCTATGCCAGAACGAACTATGTCATCTGGGCCATGAAGGAGCTGGGGCTTGATTTTGACGTTAACCCGGTAAATCCCATGAAGGGCGAGACAAAGCATCCGGATTATCTGGCCCTGAATCCCAATGGCCTGATCCCCACATTGGAGGAAGGCGACCTGATTCTGTGGGAAACCATGGCGATCAATATGTATCTGGCCAAAACCTACGGCAATGGGTTGCTCTGGGCCACGGACCCAAAGGAGGAGGCCCAGATCACGCAGTGGCTGGCCTTTGGTCATATCAATTTAGACAAGCCAGCGGTGGATTACCTGCTTCACCTGAATGCCCTGCCCGAAGAAATGCGGTCCGAGGCAAAACTGGAAGAAGCAAAGACAGACATTGTTCCCCTGCTTGAGGTTCTGGACGGCCATCTTGCGGGCAAGGATTATCTGGTTGATGGTCGCTTTACCATCGCCGACCTGAGCCTTGCGGCCATATTGGATTATCCGCGCAAGGCAGGGTATGATTTGTCGAAATACAAAAATCTGTCCCCATGGCTGGCCCGTTGTGTGGAACGGCCCATCCGGGTTGAAATGAATAAAGTGTAATTTAAAAAAGAACAGGAAAAATTATGAGCAACTGATCGTGCGTAATACCAATCTGCAAACGCCGCGAAATAAAAAACGATAGTTTACGTCACAACCGGTCAATCACCGCCGCGATGGCGTCCAGGTTGGACCGGCCCAGTTTTCGGCAGCGTTCCGGGGACCAGCCGCAGGTCACGTCGGGGCTGTTTTTCGTGTCCTTGAACGGCATTTCAAGGGTCATGGAGACCGCCTGATACCGGTGGGCCAGCTGATTGGTGCCGATAGTCATATTGGCCATGCCGGGCGCCGTCTTTGGATAGCCCTTGGCCATTTGAAAGTCGGGATTGGTCTGCATCAGATGCCGCTGATACGCATCGGCCAGATCCAGCCTTGCCGTATCCGCGTCAGGGATACCTTCAAAGGCGGCAATGAAATTATAGGGCAGGGCCTCATCACCATGCACGTCCAGCACAAGGTCAATACCAGTTTCATCCATCTTGCCGCGCACATAAAAAACTTCGGGGCAGGTTTCCACGGACGGATTTTCCCATTCCCGGTTCAAATTAGCCCCGTTCGCATTGGTGCGCAAGTGACCCCGGCGGCTGCCGTCCGGATTCATATTGGGCACCACATAAAAGACCGCCTTTTCCAGCAGACTGCGGCTCAGGGCATCTTCATCATCCAGCAGGCGTTCCAGAAAACCCTCGACAAACCATTCGGCCATGGTCTCACCCGGATGCTGGCGGGCAATGACCCAGATAACCTTGCGGCCTACGGCCATCTCGCCGATGGTCAGCAGGTCCATATCCTGCCCGTCCAACGTCTCGCCGATCACATGCAGGCTGACCTTGTCATCCTCGGCGGCCTGCGAGACCAGACTATGATGGCGTTCCATACTATAGGGGGCAAAATAGGCGTAATATATGCAATCGCTTTCCGGGATATGCTGAATGGTGAGCTCGCCGTCATGATAATGGGTGCTGACCCGTTCCCATGTTTCGCGGTCGTAAGAGGCACAGGCCTTATACTCATCCCATCCGCCGGCAAAAGCCGCGCCGCCCGCATTTTCGATGGTCATGGCGCAAAGCTGGCCCTTGGCCCCGGTCAGGCGGAAATAAAACCATTGGTAAAAGTCCGAATTATGGTCATGACGAATTTTAAGCCGGATATTCCCCGGGTTTTCGGCCTCGACAACCTGAATATTTCCCGCATCAAAATTGCTGCTGATTTTCATGATTTTATCCCGCATGGTAAGAATTATTATCTGTGAAAGCCTTTATATGGCTTATTTAAAAACAAGTAAATCGAAAGTCCCTTATCCCGAAAATATAASAGAGATTCGYCTTTCGGCMTCWGRCAYCCATAGAACATAGAGGGAATAGATTGAATAAAATTTTCATAATMTTTGAAAGAGCGGAATATTCTGCTCTTTTTCCCGTTTGAGSKYTGTTCCGGGTGACAGACGATTTTTTTTCTGCCAGACTGCGTGACCTTTWANAAATNAAACAAATAAAAATCAGTGTAATTTAGCTARGGGACGACAATGTCTGACACWACAATAGATCCAAAYATCAAGGCCAGGGAATTCATGGGCCACCCGAAAGGYCTTTATGTTTTGTTCTTCACGGAAATGTGGGAACGTTTTAGTTATTACGGAATGCGGGGRTTGTTGATTTTTTATCTCACCCAGCATTTTTTATTTTCCGATGAAAAAAGTTATGCCATTTACGGGGCTTACACCGCTCTGGTYTATCTTGCCCCTGTTTTGGGCGGTGCYTTGGCAGAYMGRTAYYTGGGSGCGCGSAARGCYGTWACGCTYGGRGCWATYTTRCTGGTTCTTGGCCATATTGGCATGGCAATTGAGGGATTGCCCGCCACCATGACCGTAATCGACGGTGTCAATACCGTTGTCAGAGATGAGTTCTTCCTTCAGATATTCTATCTGTCTCTGGGCCTGATTATTACCGGTGTCGGGTTTCTGAAAGCGAATATCTCYACCATTGTCGGCGCTCTATACGCAAGAGATGACCCGCGACGTGATAGCGGATTTACMATTTTTTATATGGGCATCAATCTTGGCTCCTTTGTCGCCGCTCTTTTATGTGGTTATCTTGGCCAAACCGTTGGATGGTGGGCCGGATTTGGTGCCGCCGGTGTGGGTATGCTGYTGGGATTATTTGTTTTTCTTAAATGGCAAATTCTGCTCGAAGGTCACGCTGAACCCAGAAACCCCTCACAGCTCAAAGAAAAAGTCTTTGCCGGYYTRAGCCGCGAAATGCTTATTTATATTGGGGCCGTGGGCGGCGTGATTGTTTTTTGGCAACTGGTGCAATATCAGGCGTTGGTTGGCCAGATATTAGGCGGCTTTGGCACCATCGTATTAGCCGTCATTCTGTTATATTCCTTTCTAAAATGTGACCCGGTTGAACGGGACAGRATGTTGGTYGTYTCCTTTTTGATTTTCATGTCGGTAATTTTCTGGGCCTTGTTTGAACAGGCTGGSAGCTCTTTGAATATCCTTGCTGAYAGAAACGTCGATCGTGACGTTCTGGGCGTAACTGTACARGCMTCACARCTYCARTCYCTGAATGCCTTGTTCATCTTCAYWYTGGCCCCCTTCTTYGCSATRCTCTGGGTTTTTCTGGCTAAGCGGGGGTGGGAGCCTAATACSCCCATGAAGTTTGCGCTTGCYCTGGCWCAGGTTGGCCTTGGGTTTATGGTTCTGGTTTATGGGGCCGGTATGGTTGGTGCRGACGGYAAAATTGCCTTGATCTGGATTGTCCTGCTCTATTTGCTTCAYACGACCGGTGAGCTTTGCCTGTCACCCGTGGGGCTGTCCGTGGTCACAAAATTATCCGTTGTCAAAATGGTTGGTTTCATGATGGGGACATGGTTTCTGGCCTCNRSMNGCGGCTAATTATATCGCGGGACAGATCGCTAAATTGACCAGTGCCGGAAATGGGACTGATGGCGCAGAAGCATTGGCCCGTACAATGGATGTTTATTGGAACGTAGGATTACTGGCAATAGGCATCGCTCTCATATTGGCTCTATTGTCACCCYTGCTGAAAAAAGGCATGCACGGYGTGCATTAACATTAAGGGGGGTGCTCAGGCATCCCCCTCCAGGCTTTCGCGCATCATTTCAAGCTCCAGCCATTCCTCTTCCCTGGCGGCAAGGTCAGAGATGGYYTGTTCCAGCGCRGCATTTATTTTTTGAAAACCGTCCGGGTCACGGRCGTAAAAATCACCTTGRCCCAGTTTGGCCTGATATTTGGYGATCYGCTTTTCCARCTTGGCCATTTCYCCCGGYAAATTTTCCAGCGCATGCTGATGCTTRAAGCTGAGCTTGGCATTTCTGGTTTTGGTTCCGSTGTTCTGATGAACACCATGAACCGTGCTCAAGGCTGCTTTTTTCCGGGATGGATTTTTTGTTRTGGGAGATGTTTTTTTAGCACGGCGCTGGCGTATATAATCACTGTAACCGCCGGGATATTCAGTGATACTGCCGTCCCCCTCCATCACAAGGGAGCTTGAGACAATCCGGTCGAGAAAATCCCGGTCATGGCTGACCAATATCAGCGTGCCGCCATAATCGCCAAGCACATCCTGAAGCAGATCCAGCGTATCCATATCCAGATCATTGGTCGGTTCGTCAAGGATCAGAAAATTGGTCGGCATGGCCAGTGTCTTGGCCAGAATCAGGCGGTTCTTCTCACCGCCCGACAGAGACCTGACCGGACTGCGCGCCTGTCCGGCCTCAAACAGAAAATCTTTCAGGTAAGATATGATATGTTTGGACTCGCCCCGTACCATGATGTGATCGCCGCCATCACTTAAATAATCCCACAGGGTCTCATCATCGCTGAGCCGGGCGCGCTTTTGATCAAGATAAGTTATCTCAAGATTAGTGCCATGCTTGACCCGGCCCGTATCCGGGACCATTTCCTTGGTCAGCAATTTAAGCAGCGTGGTCTTGCCCACCCCGTTGGGGCCGATGATGCCAATCCGGTCGCCGCGCATGATGCGAAAGGAAAAATCCTGGGTAATCACCCGATCACCGAAAGATTTTGAAATCTTATAGGCCTCRATYACTTTCTTGCCCGCGACCTTGCCGCTGTCAATATCCAGCTTGACCTGACCKGTCACCGCAATCTGATCCGCCCGTTTGTCGCGCAAGGCCCATAAGGATCGCATGCGGCCCATATTGCGCTTGCGCCGGGCGGTGATRCCCTTGTGGGACCATTCGGTTTCCTTTTCRATCAGCTTGTCCAGCTTGGCCCGTTCCCCCCGTTCCTGCTCGATGATTTTTTCCGACCATTCCTCAAAATATTTAAAGCCCTTGTCCAGCCGCCGCACCCGCCCCCGGTCCAGCCAGAAGGTCACATTAGTGGTATTATTAAGAAACGTTCGGTCATGGCTGATGATCACCAGACCGCCGCGAAAGCCCTTTAAGCGTCCCTCAAGCCATTCGATGGTGGCAATATCCAGATGGTTGGTTGGCTCATCCAGAAGAAGAATATCCGCATCACTGATCAAAGCCCGGGCCAGAGCCGCCCGCCGTCCCTCACCCCCCGACAGCACCGCYGGATCAAGATCAGGGGCCAGATCAATTTCGGCCAGAATAATATCAACCCGGAAATTATCCTCGGCGGARGCRTGGGTCAGGCCGCTGGCCACATAATCATGGAGCGTCTTGTGACCGGAAAAATCCGGCTCCTGCTCAAGATAGGTCACATGACAKCCGGGCTGRAGAAAYCTYTTGCCCCGGTCRGCCTCGGTCATGCCGCTGATCACCTTCATCAGGGTGGACTTGCCCGACCCGTTACGGCCCACAAGGCTGATTCGGTCCCGCTCGCCGATGGACAATTCCACCCCGTCAAACAGGGGGTTTGCGCCGAAACGGAGGGCCATATCGGTAATGGTAAGAAGTGGCGGAGCCATAAAATTTCCTGAAGTGCTGTTGATTTTGCCAAGTGATACCGGATTCACACCTTAACGTGAAGGGCTGTTTGTGGATTTTCTGATCAAAATCCATTATTGTGGTGAAAAAACAGGATTACTCAGGGTAAAATAACCATATGCTTTTCAAATTTCTAAAATCATCTGATGTGACATCAGGCGAAATCACACCGGAAAATATTTATCTTGGCCGCCGGGAATTTATTCAGGACACGGCCAGAATAGGGGCGGGCGCAGCCGCCGTGGCGACGCTGGGCCTGACCGCATCCCCCGCGCGAGCCGAGGTGCGCGCCCTTGATAATATTATCCGGGACGGGGCGTTCGGCACCGATGAAAAACAAACATCCTACCGGGCGGTGACGGAATATAATAATTTTTATGAGTTCGGCACYGGCAAAGACGATCCGGCACGCAATGCCCATAGCCTGCGCCCCCGGCCATGGACGGTAAAGATTGACGGCCATGTGGATAACCCCGGCGATTATGACATTGATGACCTGATCAAACCCCATATGTTGCAGGAGCGCGTCTATCGCATGCGCTGCGTGGAAGCATGGTCCATGGTCATTCCGTGGGTCGGCATACCGCTGGCCCAGATCATCAAAAAACTTGGCCCCACRTCACAGGCAARATATGTCCGTTTTGAAACGCTGGTYGATMARAAACAGATGCCGGGRCAATCCCGCCGGGTCATCAAATGGCCTTACRCCGAAGGTCTGCGCATGGATGAGGCCATGAACCCGCTGACCCTGATGGCGGTGGGTCTTTATGGCAAGGAATTGCCCAACCAGAACGGTGCGCCCATGCGGCTGGTGGTGCCGTGGAAATATGGCTTCAAGGGCATAAAATCCATCGTCCGCATCAGCTTTGTGGACAGGAGGCCAAGGAATAGCTGGAAACGTCTGGCCCCTAAAGAATACGGTTTTTACGCCAATGTGAATCCGGAGGTAGATCACCCCCGCTGGACACAGGCCAACGAACGGCGTATTGGCGATTTCCGGCGGCGGAAAACCCTGATGTTCAATGGCTACGGCGAGGAAGTCGCCCATATGTATAGCGGTATGAACCTGAAAAAATATTTCTGATGCGCCTGTCCCCCCTTAAAATAGCGGCCCATATTCTGGCCTTGATCCCGGCTATCTGGCTCTTTTGGCAGGGCTGGTTGCTTTACGATTTTCAGGATAACGCCCTGACTGCTAATCCCATTAAATATATCCACCATTACACCGGGGACTGGGCCATACGGTTTCTTTTGCTGGGGCTGGCAATCTCACCCCTGCGCAGGATCACCGGCTGGAACAGGGTGATTACTTTTCGCCGTATGATCGGGCTATATGCCTTTTTCTATGTGATGCTGCATTTGCTGAATTTTATTGTGCTGGATTATTATTTTGACTGGGCAACTATCATCAAGGAAATCATCAAGCGTCCCGCCATCACCTTTGGCATGACCGCCATTATCCTGCTGTTGCCCCTGGCCGTGACCTCCACCAAGGGATGGATCAGGCGGCTGGGCAAGAAATGGGTGAAATTACATAAGCTGATCTACCCGATCACGATTCTGGCGGTGGTTCATAATTTTATGATGGTTAAAGCCGATATATTACAGCCCGCTATTCATATGGCAATTCTGGCCGTACTATTGAGCTATCGGCTGTATAGCTGGTTTCTTTTGCGCAAAAAAGCCAGCCCGGCTAACCCAAAGGCCAGAAGAAGCAAGGCAGTTGGTTCTGATGTAACAACAGCCGCCGAGAAACCCTGCCCCCCGGCAATGTCATAACGCAAAGAATTATTGCCCGAACAACAGCTTTCAAAGCCAAGAAGCTTGAACGTGCCATACCCCGCACCGCTGATGGTAAAGTCAATCACATCCGCATTGGTCCAGCTGTTGGCCCACCATATATCATTGGTTTTGACAATGTCACCGCCGTCCGCGCCGATGATAATCCCGCCAAGCCCCCAATCGGCCCCCAATTGAAATAATGCTGTCCCGGACGCCAGAAAATAATTAACAGTATATAAGGTGGCAAGGTCCGCATGAGGTGCCGTGCCGCAATTCTGCTTGCCGCCGATATTGGTAAATTCCTGCACCGCAACCGTGCAGACGGGGGTGCCGCTGTTAAACCGCGCCAGAAGGCTGGTGGCATCATCGCTGCTGCTCACCCGCAGGTTCGCCGTATTGCGGACCTCCATGGTAATGGAACTAAACGTGATGGGTGTGGCCCAGGACACTGATACCATTAAAAAACTGCACAGACCGATAGCCCCAAGAATTTTTTTCATAAGAAATCCCGCTAACATAGTTTTTATCTCCATAAAACTTACGCGAAACAGCATAATCACGATAGCTTTCAATTCGGTTAACGCCCGTCCGTCCCAATATGGGACATAGTTGCATCTTCGGCCAATTTCCGTAATATTAGGGTCCGTTTGAAAAAATAAGGTTTCCCCATGGATTATAATGCTTTTACCCTGACGATTTCCGATCATATTGCCACCATCACCCTGTGCAACCCGCAAAAGGCCAATGCGCTGGGCGAGGATTTCTGGACCGAATGCAGTGAAGTCTTTGCCCAGCTCAATGATGACCCGGATGTGCGGGTGGTGGTTATGGCCTCGTCCGGCAAGCATTTTACCTCGGGCATTGATCTGGGTTATCTGCAAAACAGCATGCCGCCTGCGGACGTGGACCCGGCACGGGCCATGGATAAATTGCACCGCCACGTAAAATTCCTTCAGGCCGCCTTTGAGGCCATTGACAAATGCCGCCTGCCGGTATTGGCGGCGGTACAGGGGGGCTGTTTCGGGGCCGGGGTTGATCTGGTCAGTGCCTGCGATATTCGCTATGCCAGTGCCGATGCCTTTTTCATCATTCAGGAGATTAATATCGGCATGGTCGCCGACCTTGGCACCATGCAGCGTATGCCCCGGCAAATCCCGGATGGCTTGATGCGGGAACTGGCCTATACGGGCCGGAAATATAAGGCGGATGAGGCGCGGGCAACGGGCTATGTCACCCATGTAACAGAGAACCCCGAAAGCTTAATGGCTTATGTGATGGATATTGCCGCACAAATCGCCCGGCAATCGCCGCTGGCCATCCGGGGCAGCAAGGAAATACTCAACCATACCCGGGAYCATWCAGTGGCCGATGGTCTGGATTATATTGCCGCCTGGAATGCGGGCATGCTGTCCCAGCAGGATGTGATCAAGGGGGCCGTGGCCGCCCTGTCTAAAAGTACCGCTGAATTTGACGATTTGATATAATTTTAAAATGTATATTTTACTCATAAAAATTGGACGGTTTTTTAAAGGGTTAAGTCCGGTATTTACCGCCGGTGTCGCCCTTTTATTGGCTATTTCCTACGGCATTTTGATGAGGCTGGGCATCAATCAAAATTATGATATTTACTATAAAATTCTGACGGTCCTGCCTGCCGGGTTTTTTCTGTTATGGGCCGGGGCTAAATTTCTGACCCGGCGCAGTCACCTGCAAAACAAAGACATTAAATATATCACAAAATATTTCCGGACCTCTGAGCAGTTCGGTCAGATTTTTGACCATTGTCTTCAAATCGACAAGGGCAGCCTGAAATTATGCCGGAAGCTCGCCGCCAAAGACAGTTATAAATGGCCGGAAAATGAAGCGGAGCTGGAAAAGCTCAGCGCCATCAATGCCGCCGCCTTTCGGGGCACGCCCTGGGCCGGGGGCACGGCGGAGAAGCTCACCCGAAATCTGGCCATGTGGCATAAAAATCCCAAATCCTTCCTGATGATTATGGGTGATGGCACGGCGCAGGAACGGCAACCGCTTTTCTTCTCCCATATCCTGCCCCTGTCTGATCATGGCTATCATCATTATTTCGAGACCGCAGAATCCGGCGATAATGACTTTAACCCCCAATGGATGGCGGAACCGGGGGAGCATATCAAGGGCTTGCTGCTGTTTACCATTGCTCGCGACCCGGATCAGGAGGGCGGCAAAAAAGGCGACGAGAGCAATAAATTGCCAGAATATCTCTATACCGTGGCCTACCATATTCAAGCCATGCTGGAGGATTATCCGGCAGAGAAATATACCACCCTCTATTTTCAGAACAGCGAAAAGAAATTCAAAAGACTGGCCGAGCTGGCTGGGTTCAAAAAATCACGCCTGCTGACCCATGACGAGGAAACCGTCTATGTGGTCAGCGTGGATAACAGTCTTTCTTAATCCTTGGCCCCCGGATGGGCATTATTATAAACATCCATCAGATAGGCCGTATCCACATCCGTATAATGCTGGGTGGTGGTCAGGGACACATGGCCCAATAATTCCTGAATGGTCCGCAAGTCGCCGCCTGCGGTCAGCAAATGAGTGGCAAAGCTATGGCGCAGGGCATGGGGCGTGGCCGAAGGCGGCAGGCCCAGAACCTGCCGCAGTTTTTGCATCACCAGCTGTATCATCCGGGCATTGAGCCGCCTGCCCTGCACCCCGATAAAAAGCGGCCCCTCAGGCGGCAGGTCGTAAGGACAGCTTGCCAGATAAGTCTCAATCGCCCGGCGCACCACCGGCAAAAGCGGCACCAGCCGTTCCTTGTTTCGCTTGCCTAAAACCCTGAGCATATCCCCGCTTGGCACATCCCGCCGGTTCAGGCCGATGGCCTCCGATATGCGCAGCCCGCAGCCATAGAGCAGGGTCAGCACCGCAATATCCCGGTCCCCAACCCAGCTGACAGGGGCGAAATCCGCCGCCATCTCAAGGCTTTTTCGGGCCATGTCCGGGTCAAGGGGCCGGGGCAGGCGTTTGGGCAGTTTGGGCGCGCTAATCCCGTTGATCGCATCATTGCGCAGAATATCATTGCGGCGCAGGTAGCTGAAAAATGACCGCACTCCGCTTAACGTACGGGCCACGGACGCCGGGGTCAGCCCGTCCCGCCGCCGCCGGGCCAGAAAGGCCCTGAAATCCGCCGGTTTCAAATCCCGCAAATCTGCCTTGGTGGGGGCATCGCCCAAATGAGCCGCCAGAAAGGTGAGAAAATTCCGCACATCCCGTTCGTAAGCCTTAAAACTATGGGGTGACACCCGCTTTTCCGCCCGCAAATAATCCAGCCAGCCGCCCAGTAAAGGCATGAGCGCCGGATAGATAAGGTGGAAATCGGGGTTATCTGTCATAGCCGAACTATAACAGCTCACTTATCAGGACAGAAGGCTTTTCAACTGCCCCTGAAAGGCAGCGGCGAGGAAGCGCAGAAGCTCTGTGCCCTGTCCCGGGGTGAAAAAACCTTCGTCACGGCTGCCAAAGGCCAGAATGCCGGTGGGGTTATAATCACTTTTCTCAATGCGAATCAGGGCTTCAGCCTTGATCAGCGGCGTTGCCGGGCCATAAATTTCTTCTGCCGCCTGAACATTACCGCGCAGGAGGGCCGTATTCTCATGGCCCATAAAACCGTCGATGATGCCTTTTTCCAAATGGCGCAGATTGCCGCTTTCCGTTGCCGGAATTTTGCCGGTTTTTTCAAAACATATGGTGATGCTGTCCACCTGTAATATATCGATCCAGTCATGGCTGACAATATGGCACAGATGGTCGAAATCACGGGCCTCCAGCAAGCATAACACCGCCGCATGAATACGGGCCTGTGTGGTCATATTGCTGCGTGAGGCATAGATAAGGCTGCCTTGGGTCTGGCTGAGTTTTGCCACTTCCTGCTGCAATCGGTCCAGCAGAACCGCCTGAAAATCCAYCACACTGCCCGTTTGCTTTGGCCGGGTGGGTTTCAACAGGGTTAGTAAATCCGGGTTAACGTCAAAAAAATCCGGATTCAGGATTAAATAATCCCGCACTTCGTCCTCTCGGAGCGCGCGTTTTTTATGTATGACCTTGCTTTTGCGGTCTTTTGGTAATTTATCTGACACAATCCCATCCTTCTTATACGGCCCCCATTATAGGGAACAGTACTTACCAGACCGTAAACGCGGCCCGGAGAAAATCACACGATGCTTTGCCCGGTTTTTTCCCAGTCGGCGACAAAAGCGGCGAGGCCATTGGCGGTCAGGGGGTGATTAAACATTTGTTTCAATACTTTGGGCGGCAGGGTAACCACATCAGCCCCGATGCGTGCGCTTTCGACAATATGCATGGGATGGCGCGTGCTGGCCACCAGAATTTCTGTTTCGAATTCATAATTATCGTAAATCAGACGGATGTCTTCGATTAGTTGCATACCGTCATATCCCACATCGTCAAGCCGCCCGACAAAGGGAGAAATGAAAGTGGCCCCGGCCTTGGCCGCCARCAGGGCCTGCGCCGCAGAAAAGCACAGGGTCACATTGACCATTTTGTCCTGATCGGTGAAATGCTTGCAGGCCCGAAGGCCGTCAATGGTCAGGGGTACTTTAAGGGTGATATTATCGGCAATGTCATAGATACGGGCGGCTTCGGCAATCATGCCATCATAATCGGTGGCCGCGACCTCGGCGCTGACCGGGCCATCAATCAGGTCACAGATTTCTTTTGTTACCTCAAAATAATCCCGGCCTGATTTCAAAATCAGGGACGGGTTGGTGGTCACCCCGTCCACAAGCCCCGTAGCCGCCATTTCCCGAATGTCATCAATTTCCGCCGTATCCAGAAAGAACTTCATGTTCTCAAAACCTTTCATAAATAAATATTTCCTGAACACCGTTTTATAATATAGTGATGAAAAAAAATACCCCTAATATGGAATATCTCTATGGGTTGTGACCCCGTCCAGATTCAAGTGCTTCTGCCCCTGCCCCTTTCCGGCCCGTTCGATTATCTGGCGGCGGCGGATATGTCTTTACGCGCCGGCGATTTCGTCACCGTCCCCCTCGGCAGCCGCACCCTGCAGGGCGTGGTCTGGAATATGTCTCCTGAAAAGAGTAATAYTGCGGCGGAAAAATTAAAGTTCGTCCTTGAAAAACGCGACCTGCCTGCCTTGCCAGGCAGCCTGCGGCAGTTCATTGACTGGGTCGCCGCCTATACGCTCTCCCCGCCCGGCGCGGTGCTGAAAATGGCGGTCAGCGTCCCGCGCGCCTTTGACAAGCCAAAGACCAGAACCCTCTATCGCCTGTCCCCGGACCTGCCCGGCAAGCTSACCGAATCACGCGGGGCCGTGGTRAAAKCCGCCATAAGCGACATGCCCCTGAGCCTGAAAGACTGGGCCGAGCTGGCCAATGTGGGGCAGGGGGTATTGCGCGGCATGGTCAAGGCCGGACAGATGACCTCTGTGGAAATAATTGGTGACAGCCCCTACGCCGCCCCCGATGCCGCCCTGATCGGCCCCCATCTGTCACCGGAACAGCAACAGGCCGCTGAACATCTCACGCAAATGGTGCGCGCGGACCAGTTCAAGCCCGTCCTGCTGGAAGGCATTACCGGGTCCGGCAAAACCGAGGTTTATTTCGAGGCCATTGCCGAGGCCCTGAAGGAGGACGGCGCGCAGATTCTGGTCCTGCTGCCGGAAATTGCCCTCACCGCCCAATGGCTGGACAGGTTTGAGGCGCGTTTCGGGGCCCCGCCCGTGGTCTGGCATTCAGAACTGACCCCGGTTCAGCGGCGGCGGGCATGGTGGGCGGTCAGGGAAGGCAATCCCGAAAGACGCGCCCGGGTGGTGGTCGGCGCGCGCTCAGCCTTATTTTTGCCCTTCGTTGATTTAAAACTGATTGTGGTGGATGAGGAACATTCCGCCACCTTTAAACAGGAGGACGGGGTGATGTATCAGGGCCGGGACATGGCCGTGGTCCGCGCCATGCAGACCGCCTGCCCGGTCATTCTGGCCTCGGCCACCCCGTCACTGGAAACCATCCTCAATGCCCAGGCCGGGAAATATGACTGGCTTTATCTGGGGGAGCGGCACGGGACCGCCGTCCTGCCGGATATGAAGGTCATTGACCTGCGGGCAGAGACATTAAAAAGCGGCACATGGCTGTCGGACCCCCTGCGCGCGGCCCTCACCAAAAATCTGGCCCAGGGGGAGCAGTCTTTGCTTTATCTTAACCGCCGGGGCTATGCGCCGCTGACCCTGTGCCGGACTTGCGGCCACCGTATGGAATGCCCCCATTGCAGCGCGTGGCTGGTGGAGCATCGCCGGGGCGGGCGGCTGACCTGTCACCATTGCGGCTTTTCCTGCGCCATGCCAAAGACCTGCCCGGACTGTGACAGCGCAGGCAGCATGGTTGCTTGCGGCCCCGGTGTGGAACGGGTGGCGGAAGAAGCGCAAGCCCTGTTCCCCGAAGCCCGAATCGCGGTCATGGCCAGCGATGAAATCGCGTCGCCCGCAGACCTGCGTCAGATGATCACCCGGATTGCAGATCATGAAGTTGACCTGATCATCGGCACCCAGATCGTCGCCAAGGGCCATCATTTCCCCATGTTGACCCTTGTGGGGGTGGTGGATGCGGACCTTGGGCTGGGCGGCGGCGATCCGCGCGCCGCCGAGCGTACATGGCAACAGCTGGAACAGGTGGCGGGCCGGGCCGGGCGCGCGGACCACCGGGGACAGGTCTTGTTCCAGACTTATATGCCGGACCATCCGGTGCTGGCGGCTCTGGTCAGCGGTGACGGACAGGCGTTTCTGGAGCAGGAGGCTCAGGACCGGGAGCAACAGAATTTRCCGCCCTTTGGCAAGYTGGCCGCGATTATTRTYTCGGGMAAGGATTTTAACGCCGCCGCCAAAACYGCCCGGCGTCTGGCGGTCCTTGTGCCAAAGAATGGTGGAATCACGGTTTTAGGTCCGGTGCCGGCCCCMATGGCTTTCCTGCGCGGCAAACATCGTTTCCGCTTGCTGATCAAGGCGGATAAACAGGTGAAGCTGCAAAAAATCATGGCCGACTGGCTCAATGGCTGCGCCCTTGAGAGGGGCGTCACCCTTCAGGTTGATATTGATCCCTACAGTTTTTTCTAAAGCCCGAAATGGGTGAATAGATATTCCAGCGTATAGACCCGGCCAAGTAACCCTGCGTCCTTTATCTCATCCAGCTTGAAATAGCGGGACATATGGGGGTTCTTATCTTGCCCCGCCAATGTATCGGGCAGGGCCAAATCCCGCATTCTATGCTGAATGGCATAGCTGTAGCGGCGCAGGAYGGTGGGGCGRTAATAGGTCATATAATTTTTTATCTTGACCTTTAAGGGTACAGGCGCGTCAAAGGCATAGCCATAATCAGACGGATAGGCCGCAAGTTCCGGGCTGATGGCCGCAATCACCGCCGCCTGAAAAASCCCGTGGTTTTTATAGGCAAGCGGAATRGTCAGGGCCAGCCGGATCAGGGGRTAKGAAATAAACGGCGTCAGATAAGGCCCGAGNCNCGNGKTRTTATTGTTATNNNCCCGCGCCGTCCAATAGCGCAGGCGAAAGGCGGGGTAGGCATATTCCACCTGTTCCCGGTTCAGAAGATCGGACGTGGCCCCCAACGCCGYCTGGATYTTGTCATGGAGTGCGTCCCGGTAATCCTGCTCATTAAAAACATCCWGACAGATGSTTGTACTATAACGGGAATAGAAACAGTTGATCAGACCATTGATCGTGAAGCGGCCTTGGGGCAGATAGAAGAAATTGCGGAAAATTTCACCGCCGCCGCCGTTAAACACCATATGGCCGTGGTCTGCCCKTTGCCGCCGGGTGTCCATATTGGCSCCGAAATCAAAGATACCCTCSCCCGGCAARCCGTCCAGCCCATRGAAGTTATCCTCWATGGCCGCCGCATATTCCGCCCCSGACAATCGCGGATAATCCGCCTTGTTGATATGGTGCAGGGGAAAACCCGCGCCCGCTGAAATGTTTTTGGCGACCCTCACATCKGGRCTGTCATCGGGGCCATAGACATAAACCTGCGGRCGGCTGCCGCTGTCCTGTAACAGAGCCAGCATCAGGCGCGAATCATACCCACCCGACAARGCYGTTCTGATCTTGTCACCAAAAACATTGGCCACCGGCYTRACSCCATCYCGCAAYAAAGCCGCCGCTTCCTCAACAAGTTGCGSGCAGGAGGCCGAAGAAGGCGAAAAATCAAACGYCAGATTTTTTGGCCGGGSKWTCAGRCCATCGGGGGTCACTTCAAATATTTTCAGACTATCAAGACAGGTCACTTCCTTAAAGACGGTATCCACGCCGTACGTAGTTTCCTGAAAGGCATATTCATAGATGGCCTGCGGGTTTGGCGTCAGWTGRTCCGAGGCCGAGGCCGCGCTGAGAAARGACGATGACCAAAGGTTYTTTGTATCATTTTGATACACACGGTTGCCGCCCATGGGGTCTGTRATCAGRTGCAGGCGATCATTCTTTCTGATGATCAGGGTAAAGAKRCCTGARAAATYCCCCGGCTCATATCGGTCCGGGCTAAARTCCGYCARAAAGSACGTCAGAGCCGYCTTGCCCATGTGGCCTTTATAAATAAARCARCCRGAGGARCCACAGAAATTMCCYTGYTCGTCCTCAAAGAAATTATCAAGRGGKGATTTYTGCTTGGSAAAGACYTGAAGGACATAAGAMYSATGCCCCGCATGGCGCGGATTTACGGACCCTTGTTTYGMYARACTGGACAGGGCSTTTTGAACAGMWSYCTSKGMAAYCCGGTCTTTATGGTAAAGGAGAAAATCCCCCATTTAACGCCTTTCTGTCACTGAAAAATCCATCCCTGTACTTTAATGTCCCTGATACTTCATGTACGGGATTGGTCAAAAAAGATCAAGTTCCGCATTTGCTGTCTTGAAGTATGAAGATCACTGTGCTAGGTAACGCGCAAACAAATGTATACTTTGTAATAATAACTTTTGAGGAAATGGCGTTGTCATCTGATTTGGCTTCAAAAATTGTTTCTGAAAATCTGACGATTACCGGGCTTGCTGGCCGTTATGCCATTGCCCTGTTTGATTTGGCCAAAGAAGCAAAAAACCTGAAGAAAATTGCACAGGATATGGTGGATCTCGCCCAAATGCTGGCGAYMAGYMSGGAYYTGAAGGCCGTGACCTTAAATCCGGTTATTTCCGCCGGGGATAAAGGYCGGGCCATGGGCGCCATTGCCAAAGCCGCAGACTTTGACCCGCTTGTGGCCAATTTCATCGGCGTGGTTGCCGCCAATGGCCGTCTTGACCAACTTGAAAATATTATCTCGGAATTCGGCAGAATCCTCGCCCATCACAATGGTGAAGTGAGCGCCTCTGTCACAACGGCCCGCAAGCTGACAAAAGCACAGCTTGATGCGYTGAAAACCAAACTTAAATCAATGGTCGGCAGCAAAGTGACTGTGGATACGGACGTTGACGAAAAGCTCCTTGGGGGCATGGTCGTCAAAATAGGTTCCCGCATGATCGATTCGTCGCTTGCGACCAAACTCGCTAATCTTGAAGAATCAATGAAAGAGGTTGGATAATGGACATCCGTGCAGCGGAAATATCTAAGATCCTGAAAGAGCAAATTGCCAATTTTGGTGAMGAWGCWGAAGTTTCAGAAGTYGGCAAAGTTCTSTCAGTCGGKGACGGYATCGCCCGTATTTACGGYCTTGATAATGTTCAGGCCGGTGAAATGGTSGAATTTCCCGGYAAGGTYATGGGCATGGCSCTTAACCTTGAAGCYGAYAATGTRGGGGTCGTGATTTTCGGATCTGACCGCGACATTAAAGAAGGCGAYACSGTTAAACGKACCGGCARCATYGTGGAYGTTCCCGTGGGCCGYGGCCTGCTSGGMCGSGTKGTTGACGCMTTGGGYAAYCCCATYGACGGCAARGGMCCRYTSACMGACGTTAMSCGGACCCGTGTKGARGTRAAAGCMCCSGGCATTATCCCSCGKAAATCYGTGCATGAGCCWGTACAAACCGGYCTTAAAGCCATYGACAGYCTKGTGCCCATYGGGCGKGGYCAGCGCGAATTGATCATTGGYGATCGYCARACMGGYAAAACYGCCGTGGCGATTGATACTTTCCTTAACCAGAAAGAAATCAAYKCCGGKGAYGAYGARAGCAARAAACTTTATTGYATCTATGTKGCSRTKGGACAAAAACGYTCCACCGTRGCYCAGATYGTKAAAGYWCTGGAAGARCGYGGCGCCATGGAATATTCCATCGTTGTTGCCGCAACCGCTTCCGAGCCTGCTCCCCTACAGTTCCTGGCACCTTATACCGGAACAGCAATGGGTGAATTTTTCCGTGACGGCGGCATGCATGCCCTGATCGTTCATGACGATCTGTCCAAACAGGCCGTTGCTTACCGTCAGATGTCACTGTTGCTGCGGCGTCCTCCGGGCCGTGAAGCTTATCCCGGCGACGTTTTCTATCTGCATTCCCGTCTGCTCGAACGTGCGGCGAAAATGAATGAAGATAATGGCAGTGGTTCCCTGACGGCGTTGCCGATCATTGAAACACAGGCCGGTGACGTCTCCGCCTATATTCCGACCAATGTGATTTCCATCACTGATGGTCAGATCTTCCTTGAAACAGAACTTTTCTATCAAGGTATTCGTCCGGCAATTAATGTTGGTTTGTCCGTATCCCGTGTGGGATCAGCGGCCCAGACCAAAGCCATGAAACAGGTATCCGGTTCCATTAAACTGGAATTGGCCCAATATCGTGAAATGGCTGCTTTTGCCCAGTTTGGTTCCGACCTTGATGCCTCAACTCAGCAATTGCTGAACCGTGGCGCACGTTTGACGGAACTGCTGAAACAGGCGCAATATTCACCAATGTCTGTGGCAGAACAGGTTGTTTCTATCTATTCCGGTGTGAATGGCTATCTTGATAAAATCGAGGTATCTGACATTGGCCGTTTCGAAGAAACCCTGATTGCGGAAATGCATTCCAAGCATAAGGCTGTTCTGGATACCATCAACAGTGAAGAAAAGATCTCTGATGAGACCGGCTCCAAACTGAAAGATATCCTCAGCAATCTTGTGAAGAATTTTGTCTAAGTAATTTTTAGGACCAAGTCAGTATGGCTAACCTTAAAGACCTCAGAAACCGGATCACAAGCGTGCAGTCCACGCAGAAGATCACAAAAGCTATGAAGATGGTGGCAGCGTCAAAGCTGCGCCGGGCACAGGAAGCTGCCGAGGCCGCACGGCCTTATGCGGAACGTATGGAAAATGTTCTGGCGTCTTTGGCGTCAAGCATGGTCGGACAAATCGGCGGGCCAAAACTGCTCGCCGGAACCGGCAGTACCCAGGTTCAGCTGGTGGTTGTTGCCACATCCGAACGTGGCCTTTGCGGTGGTTTCAATACCAATATCATTAAAGGTGCCCGCGCGAAAATCGCCAGCTTGATTGCCGAAGGAAAAGACGTGAAAATCGTCACCATCGGTAAAAAAGGCGCGGCGTCTCTGAAACGGGATTATCGCAGTCGGATCATCAAACATTTTGATATGACTCATGTGAAACGTTTGGCCTATAGCGATGCGGGACCGATCACAGATTATCTTCTGGCGTCTTATGAAGCCGGTGAATTTGATGTATGTACGCTGTTTTACGCCAAATTCCAGTCCGCTTTGACCCAGATTGTCACCGCACAACAGATGATCCCCGCCTCCTATGATGAGAATAACGTGGTTGATCTTGGCGGCGCGGCTTATGATTATGAGCCCGACGAAACAGAAATTCTGGAAGAACTTCTGCCGCGTAACGTTGGCGTTCAGCTCTTTCGGGCCTTGTTGGAAAATGCCGCCAGTGAGCAGGGATCGCGTATGACCGCTATGGACAGTGCGACCCGTAATGCTGGTGATATGATTGACAGCCTGCGGACGACTTATAACCGGACCCGTCAGTCCGTGATTACGAATGAGTTGATTGAAATTATTTCAGGTGCGGAAGCGCTCTGATAAAGATGAATTTGGAACAAGGCTCTCTCCCTTAAATTGGGTCGCCGAGTTTAAAAGTAGAATTGAAAACGAAAGTTGGAAGAAAATGACAGCAAAGAGTATTGGTCGTGTTAGCCAGATAATTGGTGCCGTTGTCGACGTTACGTTCGACGGCGAATTGCCCGCTATTCTGTCGGCACTTGAAACGGATAACAATGGCAACCGCCTTGTTCTCGAAGTTGCTCAGCATTTGGGTGAAAACGCGGTTCGGACAATCGCCATGGACTCAACAGATGGTTTGGTTCGCGGAAACAAAGTTACCGATACCGGCGCTCAGATTTCCATTCCGGTTGGCCCAAAAACACTGGGCCGGATCATGAATGTGATCGGTGAGCCGATTGATGAACGCGGTCCTATCGATACGGACCTGCGCGCGCCCATTCATGCGGATGCCCCGGCTTTTGCCGACCAGTCCACAGAATCAGAAATTCTGGTAACGGGTATTAAAGTTGTTGACCTGCTCGCGCCTTATTCCAAGGGCGGTAAGATCGGCCTGTTCGGTGGTGCTGGTGTGGGTAAGACCGTTTTGATCATGGAATTGATCAACAATATCGCCATCGGCAGTGACGGTTATTCCGTGTTCGCCGGTGTGGGCGAACGGACCCGTGAAGGCAATGACCTTTACCACGAAATGATCGAATCAAAAGTTATTGACCTTGAAGGGGATAACTCAAAAGTAGCCCTGATTTACGGTCAGATGAACGAGCCTCCCGGAGCGCGTGCCCGTGTGGCCCTGTCCGGCCTGACGGTTGCGGAATATTTCCGTGATGTTGAAGGTCAGGACGTGTTGTTCTTCGTGGATAACATCTTCCGCTTTAC
>NVVY01000041.1 GCA_002749135.1 Alphaproteobacteria bacterium
AGGGGGCTGGTCGGGATGGTCCGTTTGTTTGCCAGATATAATCGGCCTGCTGGTTGTTGGGCTGTTTCTCCAGAAAGAGAAGACTTATATGATTATCCTTTCCGGTTAGTTTGGCAAGACTGCGGGGGACGCCGGTATTTTTACCGATATATTTTTGTTCGGTGATGAGGATAGCCGTTTTCTGCCCGGCTTTGATCATATTCAGGGCGAAAAGGCCGTTTTGGATGCGCCGAATCAGGATTTGACGGGCCACGGCTTTGGGGGGCAGGCTGTTGCAGTATTCTTTATTAGACTCGATTCACAATAGCAGATAATTAACTGGACGCATTTATTTCTACGGCCTGATTTTAAACTGTTTTCAAATTGATGTTTGCCAAGGCCCCTACATTCTTCGCGATCATGTTTTGCAGRCCGTTATTSCGATGAATATCAGCAAAGATCCTGAACTTTTTCATGCGGCCAATCGCGTGCTCCACACCGACGCGAAGCCCGGAATGCCAACGATTATACCTTTTATTCTCTTTTGAAAGCTCCCTCTTTTTCGGCTTTTTAATCGGAATTTCAAAACCCGTCCCCARATACCCTAAATCTCCTAAAACCATCATATCCGGCGGCTTTATGACCCGGCTTTCATCGAAAATCCTCTTGTCATGACGGGAGCCTTTTTGGGCCGGACCAACGGACAGAATCCGCTTTTTATTGTCCGTGATAATTTGATGAACAACCGTGTGTTTCTTCTTCTTTCCTGAATAAGTCTTCTTACGTTTTCCAGGTTTCTTTGAACGTGGAATCGGGCGTTCGGTCCCGTCCACCATCAAATAGAGCAGATTATCCTTTTCTTCTTCGCTCAGACGCACCTCGCGCTCGGGCATTCGAAAATGATCGGCCAGAAGATACGTCATGGCTCTGTTGACGCGGCAAACGGTGGGCGAAGAAACGCCAAAAACCAGCCCTAAAAACACGTGGGTGGTGTAGGTGCGGTAATAAATCAGGCACATCAAAAGCCGCGCAGGAAAATCAAGTTCATACTTGCGTCCCGCACCAATGGCTCGTTTTCGGTTCGGATGGGACAAGCGTTTATGCTCGTTCTTGAGCCAGAGCGGGTAAGTTCTTTTGAGCAAATCATCAAAATCTTCAAGCCGGATACCGCAAAGACGGAAAAACAACGCGGGCCGCGCACGTAAAACTTTCAGTATGTTCATGAAATAATCCTCTCGCACAAAGATTATCCACCAAAAACTTTATTTATCCCAATTGTGAAGTGAGTCTAATATGTTAGGGTCTGGTGAACTTTAGCTAACGATATGTTAGGGAATCTCTGAACAACTTTACTGGATTAGTGCTATAATTGAGGTGTCACAAATCGGAGTAGGTTGTTATGAAACAAGAGAGTTTTTCATCATTGGACTATGCGCACAAGAAGAAGCGGCCGAAACGGGATATTTTTCTGGGCGAGATGGATGCAGCTGTGCCGTGGGCACGGCTTGAGGGGCTGATTGAGCCCTATTACGTGAAGCCCCGCAAGGGCCGTCCTCAAATGCCACTCATCGTGATGCTACGGATTTACTTTCTGCAGCAATGGTACGGCCTGTCTGATCCCGGCGCGGAAGAGGCGCTTTATGACATCCATTCCATGCGTGGTTTTGTCGGGCTTGAGCTGGGCCGAGATGCCATTCCGGACGAGACGACAATCCTTAATTTCCGCCATCTTCTGGAAAAATATGATCTGACCAAATCCCTGTTTGAGGTGGTAAAATCCTATCTGGAGGAACAATAGTACGACTGGCTCTATTCAACAGCAAGCGGGTCATCACGAGATATGATTAAACCCTTCACAGGAGACCCATCCACGATATGCATCACCCTCCCCGATCGAAATGTAACCGATTGCATTTAATTTACAAGGACGTATAAATAAATATAAATAATCTATATTACCCCTACTATTTAAAGAAAGTTAAAAATGAAAACTCTTTATTTTAGCCTCGTTATCCTGATGACGATGATCAGCCCGGCACAACCAAGCGAAATCAACGGATGGCATTTGGTTTTTGAAGATAATTTTAACATATCAACACTGGATAGAGACAACTGGAAAGCCATACTAGGCAATGGATGCCCTAATAACTGTGGTTTTGGCAACCATGAACGACAAACTTACACCTCAAACCCTGACAATCTAAAAATAACCAACGGGAAATTACGCATCACTGCACGACGGAGGGAAGATAAAGAAAGTCCATATTTTTCTGCAAAAATTACAAGCGAACCTATGGGAGGATGGCAATATGGTAAAATATCCGTCCGGGCAAAATTACCTAATGGGGTTGGCACATGGCCCGCAATCTGGATGATGCCTGTGGTAAATAAATATGGCGGCTGGCCAAAATCCGGTGAAATAGACATCATGGAACATGTTGGTTACGACTATGGCACCATACATGGCACCGCCCATACGCAAACCTTTAACCATAAAATTAATACACAAAAAAGCGGTCACGCTAAAATACCAAATAATCCGCAAGGATTTCATGTCTATTCTATAGTCTGGACGTCAAACTCAATCATCTGGTCGATTGACGATAAGATATATTTTACCTTTACCAAGGGAAAAGAACATGACGTTCAGCAATGGCCTTTTGATCAGCCCTTTTATTTAATTCTTAACCTGGCTGTCGGCGGTAACTGGGGGGGACAACAGGGTATTAATAACAATGCTTTTCCCGCCACTTTCGCAATAGACTGGGTAAGAGTGTGGCAAAAAAAATAAGACAATCACTCTATTGCCTAGGCTAATTTGTTAACATCCGCCCATTCGTGCGCGGAGAATAAATAGATGATATTAATGGAAACAGCAGCCAAGATACGACTAATTACACTTTTTACTCAACCCAAGAAATGGGATCTAATAGACACATCAGGAGTATCTAGCCATAAATTCTTCTATCTCAAAGGCAAAGGGGGCCGCGCCTTCCGCCATTGGACGCGTTACGGAAATAGCCGCAGCAGCAGAAGCCAGTCGCGCCGCCTTTTCATGGCAATATTTCCGAGCGAGACCAACGGCAAAAACCCCGTTAAACACATCCCCCGCTCCTGTTGGGTCAATCATGTCAATTTTAAATGTGCCAAGGTCAGCACGGTGCCCGCCAATGGAAATGGCACATCCATCTTCACCCTTGGTGATTATGACACCTTCCGTCCCCAAATCATGAAATATCTGCACAGCTTTTTCAGTTGCCCCGGCACGATCAGGGTATATCCCGGTCAATACCTCTGTCTCGGTTTCATTTGGGGTCACAATATCCACCAGGGGCAACAGATTAATGGCACCTGAGTTGGCCGGTGCCGGATTCAATATTGTTTTGACACCTGCCTCTTTTGCAATCTTCAAGGCCATTTCCGTTGAGGCTAACGGTATTTCCAGTTGGACAATCAAAACATCTGCAGCGACTATTAAATCATAGGCATTTTCCACAAGTTCAGGGGTCAGCATGGCATTTGCTCCCGGCGATACCGCAATCATATTTTCACCACTACTGGTTACAAATATGCTAGCAGTGCCCGTAACAACACCTTCCGCGCAAGTAACATATTCCACAGATACACCATTCTCTGACAAATAATTTATCGCTTGAGCACCAAACTGGTCATTCCCGATACAGGCCACCATGCTAACATGGCCCCCCGCCCGCGCCGCAGCCACAGATTGATTAAGTCCCTTGCCACCAACGGAAACTGTAGTTCGTTCCGCCACGATCGTTTCATGTGGTCTGGGAAACTCATTTATATAGGTAGTAACATCACAATTAATGCTTCCAACCACAACAATATTCTCAGTATATTTTGACATAATTTTCCGATTTTAACCGCCTAAGCATAGCCTTTCCCTCTTATTATAGATATAATCAACACCCCAATATATTAGGGAAATCCCGACATTACAGTATAAGTCTCATAGGCAACAAAAGACACTAATAACAATAGCCCTTCGCGTCGTCGAATTGCGTGGCCGCCCTCACAATCATATGTCATTACAAACAGCCCCAATGTAAATGCCACCATAACCATTATATGAAATGACATCACCGATGGTGGCAAGGGAGCCGGCGCAATTAAGGCGGTTATACCAATGACCGCCAGCGAATTAAATATATTTGATCCGATGATATTTCCCAGCACCATGCCATATTCGCGCTTCATAACGCTCACTATGGATACGGCAAGCTCCGGCAGACTGGTGCCAAATGCGACCAGAACAATGCCGATAACGACCTCACTCACCCCCATCAACCGGGCAAAGTCGATGGCTCCATCCACAAGAAGCTCAGCCCCAAAGAGCAAGGCTGACAACCCGATGAATAACCAAAACAAGGTAATCTTTATATTATCATACTGAGGAATTTCCGCTTCATACTCTGCAGCAATAGGATCATTCGTTGATGACCTGAACCCGATTTGGATCATCCAGAAGATAACCAATACCAAACTACTCAGAAGTATCAGACTATCAATCCGGCTGAGATAACGATCAAGAAACAATGAAACAACCAGCAAGGATACCGCTAAAAGCATTGCCATTTCGCGGCGCACTGTCGCAGAACTTAATTGGATAGGGCGAATCAACGCAACAACGCCCAATACCAAACCGATATTGACAACATTTGATCCAATGGCATTTCCGATGGCGAGATCAGGCTCTCCTCGAAATGCCGATAACCCAGATACCAGTATCTCCGGCGCTGAAGTGCCCAATGCCAGAATTGTCAGGCCCACCACAAGAGATGAAACACCAAATTTTCTGGCTGCCGCTGCGGCACCATCAACAAAACGGTCAGCGCCCCACGTCAGGAGAATTAACCCGGCTATTACCTCCGCTAGAGACCACATCATGATTAGCCCTATCCTACGCGCTTTAGCGTATAATGCCCTTTATATGTAATTTCCGGAGTTCTTCCGTCGCAAATCCGGCCTCTTCCAGTATGGCATCCGAATGCTGGCCCATCGTAGGGGCAGCAAATGCATCTGGCCCCGGCGTACGGCTGAACTTTATTGCTCGCGACAATCCACGGTAATGGCCAACCAGGGGGTGTTCAAAATCCGTCAACACTTCCTCTGCTAATACTTGAGGGTTTTGGAACAAGTCTTCAACAGGTTTTGCGGCGGCACAAGGGACTTCATCGCCTAGAAATTCCTCCCACTCCAATGCACTTCGGGTGAGAAGTTCTTCATGTAAACGGGGTATGATTTCGGACGCATATTCCGCCCGCTTTCGCACGGTGTTATAGCGCTCATTCCCGGCCAGTTCAGTCAGATTAACTTTTTCGCAAAGAGAATTCCAAAAGCTGTCGGTGTTCGCGGAAAGATAAAGATACCCATCACGGGTTGGGTGAATACCGGAAACACCACCGGAACGAAAATCACGTCCAATATCCTTTGGTTCACCCTCTGCCCAGACCAACCGCGCCGACTGCATGGTCATAGCACTGCGCAACAGTGAGACGCTGACCATCTGACCAAGCCCGCTACGTTCCCGCTCATACAAAGCTGACGATACCCCGCTGGCCACTAAGGCGGCGGCATAATAGTCGACCACTGAGCCATAAATGAGTTCAGGTTTGCCCCCCTGCTTGCCCTGCATCGTGCACATACCCGTCATGACCTGCAATAGCTGGTCAAATCCAGCCTTGTTTTTTAACGGGCCTGTCTCCCCGAACCCGGAGACAGCACAATAAATCAAACCCGAATTTATCTGTTGCAAACATTCATAATCAATACCGAGTCTTTCCGCCACACCAGGACGAAAGTTATGCACCAGCACATCCGCTTTCCGCACCAGTCGCAGCAGGGCCGAAAGCCCCTCAGACGACTTGAGGTCAAGGACCAGACCAAGTTTGCTTCGGTTGAGACCTATGAATGCCCTGCTCTCTTTCTCTAGTGTTGAAGGGTATTTACGCAGATTATCCCCATCTGGCGCTTCAATCTTCACCACATCCGCACCTTGATCAGCCAAAAGCGTACACCCATACGGCCCCGCAATATAGGCACTCAAGTCAAGCACTCGAATACCGCTGAGCGGTCCGGGGGAACCTGATCTTTTGCTTGGAAGGTGATCTGATGAGTTATTCATGAATGAGCCCGTCTTTAATATTTTTTCTACGCCAAGGATAACCGACCTAATATCCAAAAAGAAGCCCTACTCCCTATCCTCAAACTTCACGATATCTATCTTCATAAAAATTTTATTTCCTATATTCAGTATGCTAAAATTAACCTGCATCAACGACACAACGAAACCCCAACATACCCGATCTGTCTTTACAGGGAGCCATAAGCAGGTATTTTCCATGCTGGTCAAGTTGATAAGCTGGTGGGAAATACCAATGTGATGTCGTTGGGCTATAAGAGCAGCCCCCCCTAAGTGCAGCGGCACGAGTATGCTCGTCTATATACTCGTCCGTCCATTGCCAGACATTGCCTACAAGGTCCATAACTCCGAACTGACTGACCCCGGCAGGATGGGCACCAACGTCCGATGGCGGCTTCATAATCCGACCTCTGTCTAATTCGGGAACCGCATCAATATCCCAGTCATTGCCCCAGGGGAACAGACGCCCATCAGTACCCTGAGCCGCATACTGCCATTCCCATTCGTGGGGCAGGCGTTTTCCGGCCCAGGCCGCATAGGCGCGACAGTCTTCAAGTGAAACCCAAATTACCGGTTTATTTTCCCAGTCTGCCTGTGGCCTGCCTTCCCGCCAGYCACGTAGGAAATTATGATCATCTTCCGGGTGATAGCCGCTATCTTCGATAAATTCCAGATAATCGGCATTGGTCACCAGATTACGATCAATATGAAACGCCTTCATAGCCATGCGATGCTGATGAAAACGGCGCGCAGATGTTTCCCAGGGATACTGAAAGTCCACCCCGTCCCATGTATAACCCTCGATTTCAACGCCATGAACCCGGAAATCAAATTGACCTGCGGGGATAGTGACCATGCCTGCAGGAGCTTGACCCATGGGAATAGTAGGTTCAATGGGGACTATTTTCTGCGGAATTGCCTTCCATTCATTTGAAAGGCTTTGCAAGGAAACATGTGCCTGTTTTTTAATTTTACCCAGGAATACAACGAGGCCCTCAACCTCAGCACCGCTCTCAACCGCAAGTATGCAACCAAACCCCTGTTTTTCCAATATAAGGTCAATAATTGCCTCACCATTCTCAATCCGGGGTTCAAGTGCCAGTCCATTCCACACATCATAATATTTCTGTCCCGTACGATGCGGCACGGCCAGCTGGTCCCCTGTCACCTCATATTCATTTCTATTGATTATTGTCCACAGGGTCGTATCCTCTCCGGGAAAAGCCGTGGAAAACACACCAAATTGTAGTGTTGACGCATAAGGCTCCCAATCCTGACTAATCATCAGATGTGCAAATTTACGATAAATCCTGGAAATACGCCGCAGGGTTTCCCCAGCCCTCGGTGTCAATTGATTCCAGATGCCCCAGACATTTTCCCAAGCGACATATCCGATGCCGTTGAAGAAAATATACTGAAGATCATCTGTCCGGTCTCTTCCCCAGCGATTTTCTACATTTATCATATGCCGTGGCTCAATCCATTTAAGCTTGGCAACTCCTGGGATTTCGGTTCTGGTCAATTTGCCCCAGCTCTGATTATTCCACATGATATGATCATCAGCAACGGGCGTGGTCTCTGGCTGAAGAACAACGGGGTGCCCCGTTGCATCAGATGCTGTGCGAAAAGCGCGTGGCACCGCATAATAAGTATCCCCGTTAATGCCGTCTGCCTTTACTTCTGCCGCTAGTTGCGTAATAGCGTCCCAATCCTGAACGTCGGAATTCCGGGTTCCATTATCCCAAGGCATCGTTGGCAGAAACACCCGAACACCACGCGCATGGAAATCGGCGACAACCGTTTTAAGACCACCTATTCCGCCAGGCAAGTCACCCGCGAGGTCAATCTGGTTGCGATCGTCAATACCAATATTGGGATATATATACCAGAGCAGGACGCTGTCTATACCACCATAGCGCGCAATAAGATCATCAAGATACCTGTCCACAGTATATTTTCCGGCAATCACGTCATAGAAATAGCGGTCCTCCACCATCATCTGCGTGTGCACAAAATTGCTCTGGGACCAGAGCAAGTCTTCCCGCATATACTCAGAATCATCATAACCTATACGAATGAGATGCTCCTGTCGCCAGAGTTTCATACCCTGCCGCCAGGCTTCAATACTTTCATCAACATCGACCATCCAGGTCCCAACATTCTGTAATGGCCAACCCGGAACTTTGCCCGGTGTTGGTAGATGATGACTTAACACATGTGGTTGAACATACCCAGAGGCCAGCGGATTCGGGGCGGGGACAAAGTTTGTAGCTTCATGTGTTCGCTTATTCAACCTTCCCTGCACCTGATTTTTGAAAATTTCCGTATTTTTTTTGGACATAGCCACTTTTTCCTAATAACCATACATTACAATGAATGAATAAATTTATTTCACAGTAACGTAGTTTAGGGGATAAAAAAAGCTGGTCAGCGGCCACAGTTGCAAAATAGAATACCCCGCACCCAGCAAGTAACGTCTGTCGCCAGCCTCCCGAACAGGAGACTGGCGATATATCAGATCAAATTAGTATTTAACTGTATACCCAAGAGAAACCTCACGACCACGTCCAAGAAGATAATTTCTCCAGAATGTTATCTGTGACTGTGGCAATAAATAGGTTTTATCCAAAAGATTATCTATACCAAGGGATAGAGTGCCATCACCAACTTGATAATTAATGGCCAGATTAAAGAGCGTACTTCCTTTAATATGCTCTTCACCGGATTTACCTACATTAATATCACGGTTAAATATTGTTTGTGATCCCAGAATAACGTTTCCGTCTTCCGAGAACTGCCAGTTTGCTGTAACAATAAGCTTATTCGGGTTGATGTTGAGAACACCTATTTCCCTATTAAGGTCATTCTTACTTGGCCCTTTCTTCCCCGTAATGCTTGCATAGATAGCAGATAAGTTCAGCTCATCAGTAACATCATAAGCACCGGTAACTTCAATACCCTGAATTTTCTGCGGAGAACGATCCAAAGCAAACTCACCGTCAACTACTTTAACACCATCCCCCAAATCCGACGTTGACTCATATATGGAAACACCAAATTTTCCATCTTCACCACTCCAACTGAAACCAATTTCCTTACTTAGAATAATGATGGCTTCCAAAGCATACACATCATTAACAGATGTTGGCGTATCATTCGGACAACCTTCCACTTTTGGTGCTGTATTGCAAGTAAGTTTACGCAACGCAAAACCCGCATTTGGGAGAGTGAAGCCTTTGGAGTATGACGCATACACTGACCATTGATTATTCACACGCCAAATTGCACCAGCATTAGGTAGCCATTCACCATAACCAATATCACCGCCGTTAACAGACTTACGTTTTCTAAACCAGGTAGTTGTAAAATCATCAACTCTTAGATTTCCATCTTCACGACGAAGTCCACCGGTAAAAGTCAACGCGTCAATATCAAGAGAAAGCTGCATAAATGGAGCAAAACTGGTATATTTCATAGGGGGAACCCATGAACGACCCGTTAGAGCAAATCTCTGCTGCGCAATATCTTCCACAATGTCTGCCCCTATTTGCAGACCTAAGCCATCATTCCCAAACAAAGCATCTGTATTCCAGGAAGACCGCAAACCCTTCTTCTTGGATTTTATTTCTGACTGTTCAAGAAGCGTACCTACTGGTGCGAAGAGTGGGTCTTGCTTGCTCCCAGCAATTTCTGCTTCAAAACGCATTGCCTGATCAGCATCATATATCTGAATCTGCAAAGCCCCCCCAAACAGGTCATTATTCGTATAAGTCAATGTTGTCTGCTTAAAATCATTGAAAGACGCCATCGCCCCAAGAGGCTGTTGTTTAATGGCGTGTATAGGAATCTTAAATCTTTCATGATAATCCCAAATCTCAGGATGTAGAATTTCAGTGCTGTAGTTACACTGACATTCAAGAATAAAGCGACTATGAGAAATTTCAATACGTTGCGAATCATCCTCCCCAAAGTTTGTGCCAATTTTAATAAACAAGTTATTAGACTTCGAATCCCTATCGGAACCACTAGCACCAAGGCCGATGGTTTTCCCCTCCCCATCATAAGAAATTCCTGTCTCGGCAAAAGATCCTGCAACCAAAACGTCATATTTGTCAGCTTTATAAGCAATATTCATAGCAACACGCCAACTATCACTATCCGTTTTAAATTGGGAACGATATTGTGAGGATATTTGCGCCTCAAGACCCATCTTGGTTGGGGTTTTTGTAATATAATTGATAATACCGCCAGATGCGCCAATACCTTCAGTTGAAGAAGACCCATTAACGACCTCAACCCGTGAAATAATTCCCATATCAGTAAAGATGCTGTCACGACTACCATCGCGCAGGGGGGATCCCTGGGGCACACCATCAAGGAGGCGTAACGCAACACGCCCACGCAATGTTTCGCCCCTTCTATCCATCTGCTGCTTTGATATACCATATCCAGGAACTGTCCTGGACAACATGGCCGTAAGGTCGGCGGTCAACGACACATCATGTTCGATTTCTGCCTGACTGATAATACTCACGGCACCCGGTATTTTGTTCAGGGCTTTACCTGTACGGCTTCCGGTAACGATAACTTCTTCAAATTCCTTTTCAGCTTTTTCCCCTTCGTCCGCTGCAAAGCTGTACGTAGATATCGACGCAAGAAGCGTCGATGCAAAAAGCACCGATACTAAGGTTTGAGCCTTAACCATAGACGATGAATGTCGGATTATTATGTCCATAAGATAGTCCTCCTATAATATTTTTTGCAACCAATCACCGGGTCGCTTAATTTTAGTATCACTTCTTTTACGAACCGTGATTACATAGTTGAAGATTCTTTACCGAATGCAAAGCCTTCCCTATTAACTAAGTATATTAGCCATCTGTCGAATAATCAAAAGCCCCTCATAGTATCTTCAGACGTTACATTTTGTTGTTTACGGATCGATAATTTTCCCCTACACAATTACCTTCACGCTTTAGGTGAAATGAATACATCACCAGCCTATCTTATAAGCGGTTTCTCCCGGATTTAAGCCTATAAGATTGCCTCAATCTTTATTGCTATATTTCAGATTTCTTGAAGGAATGCCTTAAGAAGGCGTATACGAATTGATGAGCGGCACCAGACCACACCAACGCGGCGTGGTTTACATTGTAGGGGCAAAGGAATACGCACAACATCAAGTTTTTCCGGCCAGGGGCGTGCCCAGTCAGGGACTAGGGCCACACCCAAACCACGGTCCACCATAACAGCAATAGCGTGTAGAGAATTCAGCTCAAAACGTTCAATTGGCACAATATCGGCCTCGCGCAGATATTCATCAACCTGATGCCCGCCCCACCAATTTCGGTCATATCGGATCAGATGTTGCGTAGCAAGAAGTTCGTGGGGGTCACAACCAGCCATATTTTGTGGCGCAAGGACAACCAGGGGCTCTTCGCGCACCAATTTCCAACTCACGGTCTTGTTCAAAGCAAACGGAGCCTCCAGTACAAAAGCGGCATCCAATTCACCATTTTCAACTGCCCGGTGCAGATCAATAGACAGTCCGGTGCGGATGGAAACGGTGATCTGGGGAAACTTCTTTATAACACGGGATAAGATATCTGGCACGATGCCCGTTAGTGCGGTCCCCCCTGCCCCAATGCGAAGTTCACCACCGATGGCATCATCAATGGCAACCGTATGAAGGTCAGCCACATCCCGCAAAAGATTACGCGCCCTTTCCAATATGCCTGCCCCCGCCTCGGTCACAACAACCGTATGGCCTGACCGCCGAATGAGCGGCGCACCAATTTGACGTTCAAGTGTTCGGGTTTGCTGTGCCACAGCTGCGGGGGTAATATTCAGTTGACGGGCAGCCGCAGCCATTGAGCCACAATCAACCACCGCCACGAATGTACTCAGAAACTTAGTATTCATTCTTTCATTCCCTCAAACATGTGCCCGTTACACGGTATCTTCTTGAAACACGGTAAGTCCTTTAAGGGACACCGGTGCCGGGAAGAACCAACTGGCGGCATAGCCAACCACGATACACACGAACACAGAGAGCGGCAGATAAAAATAAGGATGAACCAGATCAACCGCCCAGGCTACCAATGTAACAGTTATACTTACCGCTACACCAATTGTAACGCCTTGCCAATTTGACCTACGGGTAAACATGCCTAATGTATATGCTCCGGCGAATCCGCCACCAAGCAGCCCCCATAGTTCTAAAGCTAAGTCTAACAAGGATTTTATTTCAAAGCGAGTTAATAATAAAGCCAATCCAATGCCGATCATACCCGCAACAACCGTTGTAATTTCCGCGAATCGTATGGTTTTCCTCTCACTCGAATTTTTGAAAATCTTTTCGTAAAAATCAACCGTGGCAAGTGTCGCAACACTATTCAGAATACTTGACAGCGTTGACATAGAGGCGGCAAATATTCCTGCAATGATCAAACCGGCGACGCCCATAGGAAGCTCTGCTGCAATAAACAACGGGAAAGTTGCGTCAATTGATAATGATGGGTCCATTCTCTCAGGGTGACTTTGATAAAAAACATAAAGCGCCGTCCCAACCAGGTAAAATAAAACGCTGCCGGGAAGAACAATCGCCGCAAATACCCATACCGACCGTCCGGCATCCTTTGCCGTTGCGGTCGATAGAATCCGTTGCATTAATACCTGATCCTTTGGAAAGGTCAGGATTGTGTCGAAAGTAACCAAAAAGACGAATCCCCATATTGTCGCTCCCGTCAGGTTGAAACTCCAGTCTACAAGCTCCAGCTTATGGTCTGCCATGGCGACTGAGAAGAACTCGCCTATCCCTCCATCCAGCATCATAAAAATAAACCCAATGGCAAAGAATGTTCCCCCGAACATGACAAACAACTGTATCACATCTGTCCAGATAACCGCTTTCATTCCCCCAAGCACCGTATAGATAATCGTAATACCCCCCATAATAAGGATACTAAATCCCACATCAAATCCGGTTACGGYCGCAATTGCCATAGAAGGCAAGAAAAGTATTATGGTCATGCGCCCCCCAAGCTGGAACACAATAAAAAGCGCACTGGACAATATACGGATACTTGGGTGAAACCGTGTCTCCAGATATTGAAAACTAGACATTAGATTGAGACGCCGGAGCAGAGGGACAATCCATATGGCGACAAAGACAAGTCCCAGCACAACGATAAGATTACTCATTAAATATTGCCAATTGGTGGCAAATGCTTTCGCCGGTACGGCAATATAGCTAATCGAGCTGGCATTAGAAGCATAAAGACTTATTCCTGCTGCCCAAAAGGGAATTGATCGGCCTCCAAGAAAAAAGTCGCTCTTGGTATCCTGTGCATGTCTTGTATAAAAATACAGGCCAATTCCTAACATACCAAACAGATAAACCAGAATGACAAGCCAATCAACAGAGTGCAATAACTGCTTACCTGTTTCGACCTCAACAAATGAGAAGTCAATACCGTAACCGACCCCCGTTGGCTGCCCCCAAATAAGTCCGTTCTTCCATCCCACGCTATAGTTTGCCGTTGCTGATTTCAAGGTGCCATATGTTGCCCAGGACCCCGTAACCGTATAGAAACTCATCAGCTTTGTTTTTGCCTTCCCCTCACTAATCATATAAAGTACATGCCCCTGGCCTATTGCACGAGCACTATTCGATACCACCGTACCAGACAGGGAAGACCGTTCAGACCAACCTTCCCCGGCCTTCCATTGCAGCAATCGATCACTATCACCTGTTTTATCCGTAACGGTCACCAAAAGCAGGGAATTTTGCGCAACCATAGAGGTTACAACACCCGTCGCCATAGACCCCACATCATAGGAAACCCATTCCAGTTTATCTGCTGACAGATCAATACCGAATAATTGTCGGGCACCATCCAGGCTATCCCCCAACACCATAAGCTGGTCATCAAGGATTGCCCCATGGGCCGAAGCAAGTGGTATCGGTAATGACGGAATTTGTTGTAAGTCAGCAACATCATCAGGGGTTGCAAACAACATAAACCTCTCAAGCCGCGTTACAGAACCATCCTGTTCAGAACCAAGCAATAAGAATACCCTATGTCCATCACCGACCACCCCAAAAACCTTTCCTTGCGGTTTCCAATCTTTAACCTGCCACTTGTCTTGCCCTTCATTTAAAATCCATGCCGCGTTTTCACCGAGTGCAACCACATGATCATCACTTACCAGAATGTGGGAAATCGTATCATCAGTGGATAACCGGGCAATTTGGTGTGTTGTGATAGATACCAAACTTTCCGCATAAGCTGTAGAGGATGCTGCCATCAAAAAGAACGTAAGCACGCATAAAATCCAGCCTGTCAATAATCGGTGATCAGTGTAATTTTTTACCATACCGGGACAACTTTCAATCAAAATAATAGTATCATGTCAGTTTTAGTCATGGACACGACGACACGCGGCAACAATGACCTCCGCACGCCGTATGATAGGAAAATCAATCATCTTACCATCAACTGTAAAAACCCCCACACCTTCTGCCGCTGCAATTTTGGATTCTTCCAGTACACGCAAGGCAAAGGCAATATCATCATCACTGGGAGAAAAAACTTCGTTAGAAGGCACCACTTGATCAGGATGGATACAGCTCTTTCCCAAATAACCTAATTTATACGCCATTGTAGCCTCCGCGCGGAAACCTTTTTTATCTCTAATATCAACAAATGCCCCGTCATATGCAAAAACATCCCCCTCACCGGCAGCCATTCGCATGGCAAACATGGCGGCATGAATATTTTTAGCATCACGCCTGTCAATTGATAAGGATTCAAACAAATCATTCAGCCCCAATTGCAGACCGGCGAGACGCGGATGCGATGTCGCAATCTCCGCTGCCGACAACAAGCCCTTAGATGTTTCAATATTGGCGAGTATACGTACTTCTTTGGTTTGCCCGTTGAGTTTTTCTGCTTTCTCCAGAATGTCAACTGCAATACGGACATCACTGGCGGATTCAACTTTGGGCAGATTTACCATGTCCAGAGCCGGCTGCGTGATTGCCAGAATATCAGCCTCAAAATGCGCCGTACCCCGGCCATTTACCCTCACAATAATGGTTTTATCGCTAGCCGTCACTTCAGGTAAACGTAAAAAAGTACAAACCTTTTCACGGGCTTCTACCTTTCTTTTTTCAACTACAGAATCCTCCAAATCAAGAGAAATAGCATCTGCCGAACTGTTCAGCGCCTTGATGAATAGTTCACTACGTGACCCTGGAACAAAAAGCTTACTTCGCATGACCTGCTCCTTTGTATTTCCTGCCAGGAGATACCCTGTCCGGGTTTTCCATATGGTATAATCGCCCATCCTCAGCCCCTACCAACAACTCTGGGATACCGTCACCGTCCCAGTCCACCGTAGTCGGACTGGTGGTATGACGTGCAAGAATTCTTGTATCCATCGGCCCCATATCCTCAAAAACCACTAGTTTGTCACTTTGTGATATATTGCGGAAAAACCGCACATTGGTTTTAAGGTCATCAGCCAACAGGTCAATATGACCGTCACCATCCCAGTCCACAAGATGCAATTTTCGCCGCCCACTCGCACCATTATCACCCCGTGATAATTTTAAAGGTTCCCCCTTTTCATTAACAAAAATCCGTTCCGCTGGGAGAAGTTTGAGTTTTCCCTCTTCTTTTATCCTTCTAAACAAGGCCAGATAGCCTTCCTGATCCAGCATCACTAGGTCGGTCAGGCCATCTCGGTTCCAATCAAAGGCCACTGGAGTCGTACGCCATTGGGTCACAAGTTCCTTACCCACAGGGTTCCACCAGTTCCATTYGGGTTTGGTAATTCCGCCCGCCTCAACTTCAACGGCCCTGGCCGCTGCCAGTTTGGGGRCCGTGCGCGTTCCAACATTCCTGTACCAAATGACCTTACCCCAGATCGAGTTAACTATCAGGTCAAGCAAGCCGTCCCCGTCCCAGTCAGCAACAGATAATGTTGTATAACCCCACTTGGCCTCAGTCGGCCCCTGAACGGAACCATTATAACCGGCCTGAATACGGATCACTTCACCATCAGCTTCAAGATACTGCTTGGCGGCAAAAACAGGAGTCCTGCCCTGCCCCGCTAGATTTTCGATAAAGCCTATATTTCCTGCCGTATTACCGGCAATAATATCATCATCACCGTCTCCGTCCCAATCAACACCCACAGGTGTCACCAGACTGCCAAACATCACAGCACCAGCCTGCTGTCTGAAAAAGCGCGGCGGTATGAACTGTGGCAACCCCGTTTCTTTATCAACTTTTCCGCTATGTTCAATCAGAGCAATCCTGCCGTCTTCCTGTCCGACAACCATATCCACATCGCCGTCGCTGTCCCAGTCCAGTGCCACGACAACGAGCCCCTGCAAATCTATAACGAATGGCAACCGCTGGCCAGCAGCATAGTCAGGCTCTGACCGCGTGCCAATATTCTGGTAATAGGTAAAACCATCGAGAAATTCACCGGTCATTAAATCCAAATCGCCGTCACCATCAAAATCATTAAAATTCTGGGACGGCAAGCCGAAACCATTGATAATCTTACCCGCTGCGGTTAATTTTGTCGCCGGACCATAATCAGGTTTTTCTGTAGTACCCTTATTTATAAGAATATAAATCTGACCCAATATAGATCCGTTAACCCATTCACCCTGATCATTGAAACCAAGCTGGAACGGCCCCTGATTATCCCAGCCATAATCCCCCCAATCCTCAATCCCGATCGTCAGATCAAGATCACCATCACCGTCATAATCCACATAGCGCCACTGATTGATACGAAGTCTGCGGGGGTGGACGTTGGCGAGAAATTTTCCGCTGGCAGCCGGTGTCTCCAGACCAGTCGTCGCATAATCCGGGAATTCCAGATTGCGTACCGCGACGATCACCCGACCATCCACATAGCTCGGTGTGATATTGTAATAACCACGTGAAATTCGCCGACCATCTTTAAAAACCGGGAATTTATTYTGAGCCGTATTGCCTGTGATATTATCGAACACATAAGTTCCCCCTAATGCTCTGCCTCCGATACTAACAATCAGGTCATAATCACCATCCCCATCCGCGTCCAAAGGTACAGGCCACGGCGATAACCCGACTCCCAGATCAACCACAAGGCCAGGATTATTATATTGAACGCGCTGCAAACGGTCTTCACCAGATGTAGCTTGGCTTAACAATATAAAAAAAATCGACAGAATATGTAAAATCTTCAAGTTTTAATCTCCAGAACAACCTTTGATCGGTGTGATAATAATATAAGGCGCCAAAAATAAGTTTCCTCTATCTAAGGAACAAACAAAACCGGATGAAGCTAACTTCAAACACTCTTTTTTGTATCTTTCTAATCCTTGAGAAACATCCAATTTACTATCCTTTGAATCTCCCGAAACTATATTGAATAACAAGAACATTGCAATATAGTCAGGAAGAATAAATATCTCAGCATGTATCTGTAGACAATGGGAAAGAAATTTTAGTGATCGGACGATATTCATATCCTCTTGAGAAACTAAAGTATGAAACAATACAACGCCGTGAAAAGGGAAACCAAACTCAGGCGACTTTTAACAAGGATTATAATAATGACAACACCAGCATTTAACCTTTCAACAGAAGACTATAAAAATAAAGCAGCAGGATGTCTCATTGGTCTTGCCATTGGGGATGCTTTTGGCGACGCAGCCCGCGACCCTGACAACCAGTTCCTTTATGGCATCACAATGGGCTTTCCCGAGAAGCCGACCGGCAGTACGGATGACACCGAATTTGCACTCCTCACGGCTGAAATTTTAATCAAGTCACAAGGCAACCCAAGCCGGGATGATGTTACAGAGGCATGGAAAACTCATGTAATTGTTCAAGACAAATTAACCCGGGGCGGGGCGAGCGAGCGCGAAGCAGCCGCCAACATCAGACGTGGCATCCTGCCACCTGAATCAGGACAATATAACACCTATGCATCAAGTGATGGGGCCGCCATGCGGGCATCGCCTGCGGGCATCGTTGCCGCCGGTGATCCTGACCGCGCCGCTGAACTCGCTGAACGGGATGCGGAGATCAGCCATWGGGCAGAAGGCATTTGGGGCGCACAGGCTGTCGCCGCTGCCGTTGCAGTAGCCATAAATGGTGGAAGCGTCGAAGATATTTTTAAAGAAGGCATGAGCCGTGCCCCAGAGGGGAGCTGGTTACGACATAACTTCAAACAGGCATTGGCCCTTATGGATAAACATAACAGAAACCTGCATGCCGTATGGATGGAGTTACATCAATTGCTGCGTGGCGAATATAAAGCCTCTGTCCCTGAGGCCGTTGTCTCTGCCTTTGCGGTATTCCTGCTCACTGAAGGTAATTTTAAAAATTGTATTGTTTATTCAGGAAACTTTGGCCGCGATTCAGACACTATCGGGGCCATTACCGGTGCGCTTGCCGGGGCCATATGCGGACTTTCCGGCATTCCAGAAGACTGGGCCGCACGGGTCAGAAACCCAAGTGGCACCTGTCTTCAGTTCACAGACCAGCTGGATATCATCAAAGTTGCCCATAAATTGACCAGCTTGGGAGCTTAAGTTTACGGCATTATAACTTGGACGTGTCTCGGATTTATTCCGCTCCTATAATCAGATATAATGTGTAGTAGAGAGGTGGCCAAAGGTGGTCCAACTTTGTTGGTCAGATATGCGGCGAGTTAAGCTTTGTTATGTTGTTTAATGTTATGCCGCTCTTTTTCTTAAGTCAGGGGCATACCCCTGACTTTCGATTTTTTGAGTATAGACCTCGTCGGGGATTTGTCCATTAAAAGTGGAATGAGTCCGGGTCTGGAACATGTGTAATAAAAAATTACATGCATCACCATATAACGGCAAATCGGTTAAAACAGATTAATTAAAGTGGAAATTTCTTTTTCTCACAGGCACAATCACTTATAAGAAATCTATGGCTGATACATCAAAAAAATACAGGTCGCTTCGGGACTTCATTGATCATCTGGAAAAACAGGGCCGCCTTGTGCGRGTGACGGAAGATGTCTGTACGGACCTTGAGATGACCGAAATTCAAACCCGCGTTCTGGCCGAGGGCGGCCCGGCGATATTGTTTGAAAATGTCATAAAGTCCGATGGGACAAAATCCAGCATGCCGGTTCTGGTCAATCTGTTCGGCACAGTCGAGCGGGTGGCCTGGGGCATGGGGCGAGAACCATCGGAATTGCGGGAGTTGGGCGAAACCATGGCTTTTCTGCGCCARCCCGAACCGCCMAGCGGRTTCAARGATGCGGTCCARATGCTGCCCCTTCTGAAGCAGGCTATGAATGCCCGGCCCAAGACMGTCAARAAAGCNCCCGKYYMWNGAAATYGTSCTSACCGGGGATGATATTGACCTGAAYCWKYTKCCYGTKCAGGGCTGYTGGCCGGGSGARCCSGCMCCSYTGATTACYTGGCCGCTKGTGGTCACMAAAGGMCCSRGCAMRKCCCGSGARGATGATTWTAATYTGGGCATMTACCGGATGCAGGTSYTGAAYAAAAAMCARACYSTSATGCGCTGGYTRAAACAYCGGGGCGGGGCGCAGCATTTCCGCCGTTGGAAGCAACAGAAATCAGAACCCCTGCCTGTGGCCGTTGTTCTGGGCGCGGACCCGGCCACCATATTGGCCGCTGTGACGCCCGTGCCGGACACCCTGTCAGAATATCAGTTCGCCGGACTGATGCGCGGCAGGAAAACTGAACTTGTGGATTGTAAAACCGTACCGCTCAAAGTGCCTGCTACGGCGGAAATTGTGCTGGAGGGCCATATATCGCTGGATGACCAGCGGGACGAAGGCCCCTACGGCGACCATACCGGCTATTACAACAGCGTGGAAAAATTCCCGGTTTTCACCGTCTCCGCCATCACCATGCGCCGCGACCCCATTTACCTTAGCACCTATACCGGACGGCCCCCTGATGAGCCATCTATATTGGGCGAGGCCTTGAATGAAGTTTTCATTCCCCTGCTACAACAACAATTCCCGGAGATTGTTGATTTCTGGTTGCCGCCCGAAGGATGCTCTTACCGTATTGCGGTGATTTCCATCAAAAAAGGTTACGCCGGACATGCCAAGCGGGTCATGATGGCCACATGGTCCTATCTGCGTCAGTTCATGTATACCAAATTTATCATTGTGGTTGATGACGACATCAATTGCCGGGACTGGAAAGAGGTCATGTGGGCCATGTCCACCCGCATGGACCCGGTGCGCGACACCACACTTGTGGAAAATACGCCGATAGATTATCTGGATTTTGCCTCGCCGGTGTCGGGGCTTGGCGGCAAGATCGGGCTGGACGCCACCCATAAGTTCCCCGGCGAAAGCGACCGGGAATGGGGCACAGAGATTGCCATGGATCAGGATATAATCGACCGGGTAACAGAAAAATGGCAAAAGCTGGACCTGCCCGGTTCCGGCAAGCCCATATGGAAAAATCAGCAAGATGACCAATGAACAAGCGTTACATGAACAATTTCTGGACAAGCTGGATTATCTGATCCGGGCCGCCAAAAAGGCCGGGGCCGATGCCAGCGATGCCATTATCTATTCCGGCCAGTCAGAAGGCATTTCATGGCGCCTGGGCAAGCTGGAGGATGTGGAACGGTCCGAAAGTGCCGATCTGGGTCTCAGGGTTTTTGTCGGCAAAAAACAGGCTATTGTCTCCTCCAGCGACATCAGCAGTGCCACCCTTGACGTGCTGGTTGAGCGGGCCATGGATATGGCC
>NVVY01000042.1 GCA_002749135.1 Alphaproteobacteria bacterium
CGCTTATATCCGCCGCACATATGGCCAGTATTTTTCCCGTTCCGGGGCGATCAAGCTATTGCACAGGCTGGGTTTTGAGTATAGTCGCCCTAAACTTCTACCTGCGGAGGCTGATGAAGGCAAGCAACGGGATTTCATTGAGAAATACGAGGCATTACAACACAATCTGGCCGATGACGAGGTGATTTATTTTGCCGATGCGGTCCATCCCGAGCATCAGAGCCGTCCGGCTCATGGCTGGATAAGAAAAGGCGACAAAGTGGCGCTCAAACGCAATTCCGGTCGCAAGCGGGTTAATATCCACGGCGCGGTAAATCTGGAGAATTTTCACTGCCCTGTGGTTGAGGCTGACCGGATCAACGCCGACAGCACGATCGCGTTATTTGAGAAACTTGAGGCTGAAAACCGTGACAAACGGTGCATTCATGTTATCCTCGACAATGCCCGTTATCACCATGCCAGAGCGGTCAAAGACTGGATGAAGCGGACAAAAAGCCGGATAAATCTCATTTTCCTGCCGGCCTATGCGCCTCATCTCAACGCTATTGAGCGATTATGGGGCGTGATGCACAAATATGTCACCCACAACAGCTTTTACAGCACATACAAGCAGTTCGCCGGCGCCATTCTGGCCTTTTTCAGCCGGACGGTACCAAACGAATGGCCCAAATTCCGCGACACGGTTACAGATAATTTCCGAATAATATCATTCCAGGATTTTCGGGTTTTGGAGTAGAATGAGTATAACAACCAACTTTCGCGACCAATTCAAGAAATATCAAACATAGAATCCGCCTCAGTTACCTGTTCCATCCCCGGTTCGGACAATTCATGTCCGACCTTCTGTTCACGCTCAGGGAAAGGCCCGGAATATCCCTCATCGCCTGGGAACAGTATCTCTATCGCTGACGTTTTTTCGCCACTGCGAATTGAAAGTTCATCCAACACAGCTTTTTTGGAATCAACCACCAGATCCACATGCTCACGTGCCCGGCTGATCTCCACATAGAATGTCTGMCGGTTGGTTAACATCTTTTCACTGGAATCCAGYGCYGCAATGACCCTGTCAAATGTAGTGCCYTGRGMCGCATAGGCKGTCAGSGCATARCCATGATCAAGATGYTTGAGGATCGGGTTGTCCCGGTCRAAGGARCGTTCCTTACCATCCGCCATTTTCARGGTAATGGCATCCCCCTCAACATTTACAATATTGGCCCGCTGRCCATTAATGACATTCTGCTCCGKATCATTTCYGGTCCAGCGTATTTTATCCCCCGCACTTAAATYCAGTGTTKYYTGYTCAAATACCGARAGGAAGYTKCGRTCYYCAKTARCCGGRATRAGRTCRGGCCGGAATATYTGTTCRTGRCCGTYYTTATCYTTCAGRTGAAKCTKSCCGSWGTCATGRTCWRCATCTGACACCGTCCACAGACTGTYCCCTTTGATTTTAAGRCTGGGKATGTCACGRTGAAAGCGTATTTTATCATCYRYRYTRTAAGTTGCCGCATATCGGTTYTCTTCACGGGTCARRTGRCGGTTTACAAGAATGRRYTGSGATATTTCCRGTCCGGYTATTTTGCCCTCACTTTTWAGYTGGCTGCGRATGCCCTGATTGATTTCTTTACGRATACGGTTRCTCGCAGCAACRACAAGGGTAKTCTCCCGYACRTCWTCMCTTTTKGTSGYCCAGAGATCGACCACCACTTCTGAAATCGACATACCTTTATCTGGCCCATCCGAATGTGCTTCAATAATACTGTCTTTGAGCTTGTCAAAACTGGCCGCCACATTATCCTGTGTCATATGACGTACTGCGCTTTTAAGCTTTTCATCCTTCTGACGCATGAGAATATCAAGTGTTTTACTTTCCAAGCCATTTTCCAGCAGGAGTTTATAGGGTTTTCCTGCCTCAATAGCAGATAATTGTTTTGTATCGCCCACAAGAACAAGTTTTGGAATTTCCAGTCTGTTCGTGATGACTTGAAGGTCGTGCGTTTGGCGCATAGACTTCATGGATGCTTCATCAACCGCCAGAATAGTATTCCTGAACTCAGCCCTCATTTTTGCAAGGCCTTGTCTTGTGGCCCTCCCCTTAATAACGCCGTCATATTTCATGAGAAAATGTTGCAGGGTACTGGCTTCAATGCCGGCCTCTCTGGAAAGCACTTCCTTTGCTGAATGGGTTGGGGCTAACCCTATTAATCTCTTTCCTTCGTTCTTTAATATGCTGGCCACGGATTTTAACATGCGGGTTTTGCCAGTACCGGCATAGCCCTGCACGCCCACCATCCCTGATGATGATGACAGGATCATTACTCCCGCGTCCGCTTGTCTGTCATTTAGGTCATATGAAGCAACAGCCGCATTGGCCTCAGTATGGGTTAAAACACCTTTTCCTGCCTTGTTTGCAACCCTCATCTGCCGGATCGTTGCTGTCTCCAACGCCAGTGCCTGCCGCGTTGTAACCATATCTGCATTCTGTCCTTTCCCGTCCAGGATTAACCCATCAGCTTTAAGCTCTTTAATTTCATGGTCAATGCCGGTGATATTGAGACCCTTAATGCCCGCATTCAATGCTTCGCCTCGAATATCATTTTCCCGGAAAGCCGCCTCTCGTTCGGACAAAACCCGCAGAGCGTAAGACACCGCCGAACGGTCGCGTATGCGGGCATCAGATGTTTGATTACCCCTAATCGCATAGGGATCATTTCTCGCCGTTTCCTGCTCAGGGGTGCGAACAAAAAATGTCTTGATACGGGTCAGGAGGGAAGGCTTTGGATGAGAATTATCTTCAAACGGTGTAACGGAACCTCCCTCATCTATTGTTTTGGAAATTTTCTCTTCAAGGCGGTTCACTGAAGCCTCAATGATTTTCACCGGACTAAAGCCAATATGTGCTGCCCGCAAGCGCCAATCTTCGGCAAGGCCTTCACGCCCTTGATTTCAAAACGCCCGTCACGGTGAGTGAGCCGGGTTTGATAACCTAACTCCTGCACATTTATATTGAGAAAGTTGCGGTAAATACGCCCCACAAGCATGCTGTCGCGCCAGAGCGGCGGGTTATGAACCGATGCCCATTTGCCGTCTGGCCTCTCGGTCACATTCATCACAATGGCATGGATATGGGCCTGCGGATCATTTGTCCGGCTCATATCATGGGGAAAGAGGGCGGCAACCAGTGAACCCGTCTTTACATGACGTGTTTCACCCTGCGCCTTGATACGGGTCATAATCATATTTTCCTCAACCCAGTTGAGGGTGGATTTAACGGCGTCGCGATTAGCCTCAAGCAACCGGCTGTCCCCGCCGATATATGCCAGCAGTGAGAGTGACTTGGGCGCGGAGAAGGTCATATCAACGCCCGAAAAATGTTTCCATTCGTCGCCCACAGTCCGACCCAAAGCTATACCGTTGGGTAATTGACCTTTAAGTATCGCGGCAAATACGGGTTGTGTCACCTGTCCTTCAAGGCCAAGTCTAACCCCTCCTTTCCCATGCCACTCGGCTTTTTGAGCGGCACTTTTTTCTGCCGTATAATAGTTTTCGGCCTTAAAGTAATATTCGCTCGCATTCTGTGCGCTTGGTATAGCCGCCATGGAAAGCATCAGCCTTTCCCCGCATTGGTAATTGTTTCACTGTCATTTTCCATGGCAGTTACCAGGGAAATTCAGTTTGCGAAGATATATCCTTTTCAGCTTTTTTCTTCTCCGCCCTCACCTTCCGGGGGCCGTCTTTCACGGCTTTGGTCATTTGTTTCTTATCTATTTTCTGCCGCTCGGTCCGTTCGGCCAACTCCTGTGCCCCGGGTCGTTCAATATAGGCCGCAGCAATCCTGTCAAAATGGTGATAAGGCAGATGAAAGCGGGCCGCCGGAAATCCTTCCGCCATTTTGATATAGCCTGTGAGGTTTCTTAGATTGAGGATTTCTTCGGGCAGTACAATCAATTCTGATTTCTCCCGCGCGTTAAAGCTGACCCCATCGCGGATGATACTGGCACCGTAAGAAAACCCTTCCTCAAGCCGTTTGATTTCTCGCTTGCCAAGGGCTCCCGCATACCATTCCGCCGTTTCCCGATCAGAAGCACCAAGCACAACCCGGTTACGGCAAAGACCACTGATAGTTTGCGCACCGTCCTGTCCGTAAATTTCCCTAAGTTGCGACTGGACTTGTACGCCTAGGGCGTAGCAGGCTCCGAACTGCCGGCCTTCCTTCAACCCTTCTTCCAGAGATGGTAACCGGTGAAGGGCAGCTACCTCATCAACGACGAACCAGGTGATACGATCCATGCTGCGGGGGCGACTGAGTAACGTCTTTATGGCAATATCCATCCAGGCAGAAATCAGCGGCCTTAGCGTGGCATGCATATCAGCCCGTGATGTGAGAAACAGAAAGCCGTTCTGGCTATCATCGCGCATCCAGTCACCGATGGAAAAGGGCGGTCCGTCATTCGGTAATAATGCCAGTGGCCGAAGATAGGTATTCAGCATCATGCGAACACTATTGGACATACGCGCGCTGTCCGTATTGATGATCGGGGCGCCAATAGTACCCTCGAAAAATTCGGCCAGTTCTTCAAGACCGGTTTTAAGCAATAATTCGATCAAAGTGTCATTATGTGCCCGGTCCTCGCGTTTGAGAAGTTGAGCCCCGGTCGAGAATATGGCACGGGCAGAATCCGCCCAGACGGGCTCCGCCTTTTTAGGCTGGGGGATCATGGCCTCAGCGATGGTGTCAAAGTCATTGGGACCCTGCGCGTCCATGAACAGGCTCCAGTGAGGGCAACGTTGATCGAGCGGGTTTAGAATGATGTCACGTTCACTGTCGTAGAATTCTTCAACAAAATTACCCATTTTGTCAAAAATGACCGCTTTTTCTCCCCTCCCCCGCAAATCCGCAACAAGCTTGCGAATAATTGTAGTTTTGCCGGTGCCCGTGGTACCTGCAATCATGGTATGAAGCGTTTCTGCCCGCCACGGATAGGGTGTGTCGGCAATTTGAAAAGGTTGATATGACGAGACAGGGGTGTGTGCCCAGATCGCCCGCCATTTACGCGCACGGCACAAGCTTCTATTATGCGCCCGGATCATGCGGTTTAAAATACCATGGGTGACCAGTTCCGCGCCACGTGTTTGCCGAGCCTTAACGACACCAAAACCGTGTCCAACAAAAAACCAGAGAATGATCATAATAAGCAAGCCCCCCAGTACACTGCCCCAGGCAAAGGACAGGTAAACCGTCGCAATCAAATCATTTTTCGCCGCCTGTATGGTGGGGTTTGTCAATATCTGAACCAATGTTGCCATTACGCGCTCCCCCTCTGGGAAATCTATCCAAAGCTCTTTGGTTTCAGGGGCTCCGGCCAATACAAAAAACTCTGCCTGATAGAACTTATATGTCAGATAACGGCCATAAGGTTCGGTCCAGCCCCAAAGCCATATCGCGACAACCACAGCAACGGCGATAAAATAAGCACCGGCGACCACCCGCATCACCTGTGCAAACATACGCAAAGAATGGATCGTGGTTTGACCGCCGCGCACAAATGACCGCAGGCTGCTTTGCCCCTGATCAGATTTAATATTATCTGACATGACCCACCCCCAATGCTTTTGAAATATGATCGCTCTCAGCSGTAAGGGCGGGAAGGTCCCTTTGRTCRCCGGTCAAGGTGACCAGATGATGAGTGCCAACGGCWGTGAAAATAATTTCAGGAAGGAGRGCATCCAGCATTGGCGTTRCRCCGCCAGTAGCATCAATGTCTAAAAGCGTGCGCAGGTATTCTTGAGGGGATTGTCCATACAGTTTTGCGCGGGATTCAAGAGCGATAAGCTCAGCGCGGGTCAGCCTGACATTCAGGCGTCTTGATTTAGTCATAAGTAATCTCCAGGCGGGATGCATGAAGGCTACTTGTTGAAACTGATATTTTCCGTATGTGAATGTTTATTGTAACATAGAATAGTCAGTATGCGCCAGAGGCTTGTTTTTCTACCTCATCAAATGACAGCTAGGCGATACAACCTCTTCGATGTCAACGAAAGTGAAGATGAGTAATATCAATAAGTTGAATATACATTGGCTTGCATTCATGGGTTTGAGTACATATAAAATTTATACAGAAAATACACTACTGGACAGCAATCATATAAAGAATGGATATTATCACCGTCACAAGCCTGACGGAAGATGTTTGTATCTTTTATGTTCCCCTCACAACACATGAAGCATTGCTCCACCTYCTGGGTAAGATAATTCTGCAAACTGCCTATACCAAGTTCAGAAAAATCTTCGAGGAGGCCTAAATTCCGCCATTTATTATCACCCTAAAGTCTCTGAGGTTGTCGCAGATTATCGCCAGAAAAGACCTGAATACGACCGATTAAACCGACCAAACATAACTTCGCCCCAAAACCTTRCCCTTGTTCAAAGGTGCCTTAGTATCTGATCTATATCTAACAGTTAGGCCGTCTGATTTTTGATCATAAGGGACAACATACGTATTCATAGAACTTTCTTTTTGTAAAGCCGTATGTTGTCCCTTACGTAGTGTATGCACCAGCCTTTAAATATAAAAAACAGGRAAAAATATACATAATCATTAATGTACTGCGTGCAATGCTGACTGAAGAGGGTAGCCTGAGATGCAGTCATTGAGGAAATGCCGGCGGCAAGCTTATAGCGACCAATAGTAATCAGGCCATAGACTTCATGCCACTTAACAAGTGATTATGAAGAATGGAACATACAGATATAATGATATTTATATGAGAGATAATCCGCAATATTTTTCTTCGTTAACGGCCATGCGAGGTATTGCGGCTCTATGGGTGGTCTTTTTTCATATGGACGTCATTATTTTTTATCGTGATTTGGGGAGCTTGATACCCCATGACCAAAGCGGTATTATCACGAGAGGCTATCTCTGGGTTGATTTTTTCTTCATCCTGAGCGGGTTTATCATAACCCATGTGTATGGCGGCCTGTTTGCAGGGCAGTATAATCACAGAACAATCTTTCATTTCATTTGGGCGCGCTTCAGTCGAATTTATCCGTTGCATATATTCACACTTGCCTTGCTGGTTCTGTTTTCCGGGATCGTACCGTTACTTTTGCCGGAGGTTATGGATAGCAGTTGGTACAGCTATTTTGACTGGGCGGCTTTGCCGAGCAATATAATGCTGACCAATGCCATGAACCAGCATGTCTATCTTTCATGGAATATCGTTTCCTGGTCCATTGGAGCCGAATGGTGGACATATGTTGCGGGAATATCTTTATTGACTTTGTTGGCACGAAAGTCTGTTTTTGCGTCGCTCTTGACAATAATCATCGCGGCAAGCCTGTTAATTTTAATGGTCTATTGGTACCCCGGAAAGTCTCTGGATATTACTTTTGATTATGGCTTTTTTCGATGTCTCTTCGAATTTGCCATAGGGGTTGGTCTTTATCAATTATTCCAAAGAGGCTATGCGGCCCGATGGCTGAAAAGGGATGAAATATTCCTTCTGATCTTTCTGGCTATAGTCGCGGTTTTTCATTGGGGATTAAATGATTTATGGGTGATCCCTTTATTTGGTCTTATGGTTCTGGCTCTTGGCCATAATAAATCTACCGTTGGCAGAATATTGAATATGCCGATTTTGAGCTATTTAGGCAAAATATCATACTCTGTTTATTTAATGCATGGTGTCTGGTTTATGGTGTTCTGGTTTCTATTRCCGTGGGTCACGTCACAATCCGGGATCATGGCGTTATCCGGACTGAACAAGATTGTTTATTGCAGTCTTTTTCTTGCGCTCACCATCATTTCAGCTGGATTTACCTATCGCTATATTGAAGTGAAACATCGGCGGTATTTAAGACAAAAGCTGCAATTTATATAAAACTTAAAAGGGAAGAAAGGTCATGGTGCGTTTGATAAGATATATATTCAGCCTTCTCATGGTTCTTGTGATTTCAGGAGGGGTTTTCATCACTGGTACACAGGCAAACAATGTCATTGAACGTGTGGAACCACCTTTCTGGTGGGGTGGTTTTGAAAACCCCGCTTTGCAACTACTGGTTTACGGCAAAAATATATCTGAATTTGAGCCGGAAGTGGATCATAAGGGTGTTACCCTTGAAAAAACTACTCGGGTAAAAAGCCCCAATTATCTTTTTATTGACCTGAAAATTGCGAAGGATAGTCCCAGCGGCACATTCGAAATAGTTTTCAAACATCAAAACGGTCAGGAAATAACATACGCTTATGAATTGAAGGCCCGGCGGGAGAATTCCGCTGCACGAAAGGGGTTTGACAGTTCTGATGTTATATACCTGATAACGCCGGACCGCTTTGCCAATGGAAATACGCAAAATGATTCCATTACGGGTATGGTGGATGCGCCCAACCGTGGCCATAAAGATGGCCGTCACGGCGGTGATATACAGGGTATCATTGATCATCTGGATTATATTTCCGATATGGGGTTCACCCTGGTCTGGCCAACGCCCTTGCTAGAGAATAACCAGCCACGAACCAGCTATCATGGCTATGCCATTACGGATTTCTATAAACAGGACCCGCGTTTTGGTGCTAATGCGGAATATATAAACCTCTCCAAACAGGTCCGCGCCAAAGATATGGGATTGATCATGGATATGGTGGCCAATCATGTGGGTTCCGAACATTGGTGGATGAAAGATATTCCCACTGACGATTGGGTAAATTTTTATACGCAGGGCTATGTCCAGAGCAACCATATACATAATACAATTCACGACCCTTACGCGGCAAAGTGGGACAAGGACAGATTTTCAGACGGGTGGTTTGACAGGGCCATGCCGGACCTTAATCAGAGAAACCCCCTGTTGGCAAATTACTTGATCCAGAATGCCATTTGGTGGATTGAGTATGCTGACCTTGCCGGGGTTCGAATGGATACTTATGCCTACCCTGACAAGGATTTTTCGGCTCAATGGGCAAGCAGAATTATGGCGGAATATCCAGATTTCAATTTGGTAGGCGAAGAATACAGGGATAACCGCACAATGATAGCCTACTGGCAGAAGGGCAAGGTAAATAAAGATGGATATGTTTCTGTATTGCCGGGCCTGATGGATTTTCCTTTGCAGAGCGCCATGGTCAAGGCCCTGCGTGAAAAGGAAAGCGGGTCTGAAGGCTTGAAAAAACTGTATGAGGCCCTGTCCATGGATAATCAGTATGCGGACCCGGACAATATGGTCATTATGTCTGATAACCATGATATGGATCGTCTCTATACGCAATTGGGGGAAGATTTTGATCTCTATAAAATGGCGATAGCCTACACGTTGACCATGCGGGGAATTCCACAGGTTTTCTATGGTACCGAAATTCTAAAAACTAATCCTGGTGGTAAGGATGATGGGGTAATCCGTAGTGATTTCCCCGGCGGTTGGGCGGGTGACAAGGTTAATGCTTTCACAGGTGATGGCCTGAACGGGAAACAAAAAGCAGCACAGGATTTTGTCCGCAAACTTGTCAATTGGCGCAAGAATAAAAAGGTTATTCATGAAGGCAGACTTATGCACTTCATTCCGGAGAATGGTGTCTATGTCTATTTCAGGTATGACGATAAGGATAAGGTCATGGTTGTGCTGAATAAAAACAGGAATGCAACAAGTTTGAATATGGCTCGCTTCTCAGAAATGCTTAAGGATCATATCAAGGCTACCGATGTGATCACTGGAAAGACGGTTAATGTTTCTCAAGAGATCAGCCTTATGCCGCGCTCAGTCATGGTTCTTGAAGTAAAATAACTTATTATAAGGGTTTGGAATGAAAATTTTTAAGTATTATGCAACCGGATTTATAGTGTTGTTTCTATTGACGGGCTGTGAGGGGACTGAACATAAAGCAGATACCCTTTATAATGAAGATTACATCAACCGTCCGATTGAGGATGATCTGTTTTATTTTGTCATGACGGACCGTTTCAGCAATGGTGATACTTCCAATGACCAGGGTTCTCTGACACAGCCGATTTTTTCAGGYGGWTTTGACAARACAAGTGACCGTAAATTYCAYGGYGGCGAYCTTGCGGGRTTAAWRRATAAACTGGATTATATCAARGGGYTGGGCGTGACRGCYCTGTGGATGACSCCTTTCATGGGYAACAAGGCMMKSCARRRGGATGTGGCCGGKTATCATGGATAYTGGATTGTRGACTTYATGGGWGTTGATCCTCATATGGGAACCACGAAAGAYYTGAAASRRYTRATCAAGGCCGCGCACGAAAGGGGGATCAAGGTRTTTTTTGATATTGTRGTCAACCATACGGCGGATGTGATCAAATATCAGGAATGTGATAAYTGCCCYTATAWAACGCTGTCCCAAATGGAGAAGGGGGATAAATACACGCCTTTCCTRCCCRCAGGGGARGAAAATGTCAAAGTTCCGGCATGGCTCAATGATCTGGAAAATTAYTCCAATMWGGGGGAMAGCAGCTTTRCCGGGGAAAGTGTCCTTCACGGTGACTTTGCCGGGTTGGATGATATCAAAACMGCWGAYCCCGRYGTCMGGRCCGGYATGATTGAYATTTTCAAATAYCTGATCAGTGAATATAAACCSGATGGTYTTCGCATTGATACGGCAAAATATGTCAAACTTGATTATTGGCAGAATTTTATGCCGATCATTTTGCRAYATGCMAGAGAGCAGGGGATACCAAATTTTCATATCTTTGGTGAGGTGCAAATCCATCAGCCCGCAGCCCTAAGCCAATATACCACGGAAGGGATGTTGCCCTCYGTGTTGGATTTTCCATTTCTGGATGCCATGAAAAAGACATTYGCGGGTACGGGTGCCACCAATATACTGAAATCTCTTTTTGATCAGGATCATTTTTATACTGATGAGGACAGCAATGCCCTTCAGCTAATGACTTATATTGGTAATCATGATGATGGACGGTTTGCCTATTTTATCAACCGTGACTTGCCGGAAGCCTCAGCAGAAGAGAAGTTTCAGCGGCTTAAGCTGGCGCATGCTTTTATGATATTYGCGCGCGGAATACCAATTCTTTATTATGGTGCGGAGCAGGGTTTTACCGGAGCGGGTCTTTATGAAGGCTCCCGTGARGATATGATGCCATCACAAGTAGATCGATATAATGCCTTTGATTTGATGGGAACCGAGAAAACGACTGCTGATGATAATTTTGATCCGGGCCATCCCCTGTATCAGGCATTCAGAAAGTATGCAGAGCTTTATCACGAGCATAGCGCTTTGCGCCGGGGTGATCATAAAACCCTTTACGCTACTGATGAAGCCGGGATATACGCTTTTTCCCGCACAGACCCGGAGGTGGGYCAGGAATATCTGTTGTTGTTTAATTTAGCTCCTGTGGCGAAAACGGCCACAATATCGGTCAGGTCCGGGCAATATACTGCGGTTAGGGGGAAGAGTGRWATTTTGGCAGATGCGGATCAGAATATTACGATCACAGTGGCCCCTTTTGATTTTATTATYTATAAATCCAATGTCCTTAAAGGAAATACGGAATAAATTATGAGGTMATAACATCAATCATTCAAATTTATGTGAAAACTTAATAGGAACAGTCATTGCGTGCCCCGAAGAGAAATGACCTTTGCCAGTCAAACCTATAAGGTTTCCGGTTGCGGAACCTTTTACGATTTGAAATTCAGAGGTGGCAATGCCGTCCTTAAATGTACCTTCATGAGAAAAAATGAATGTTCCAGTTTTACCGGAAACTTCTCCTTCTACGCGTTCGATACCTACAAAATATGCAGAGCCATCAGCATAATATGACATCAAATAGTTTAATACCCCTTTCCCATCAATTTCTCCACTATATGATTTTGTAACGGTAGCTTTCGATATCTTGGAATTATCATCTGCCTTGAAATAGACTTCCTCATCCCAAGAATCCATTTTGAATTTMGTTTCTGTCATAATTTTATYTCCAACTCTTAATTTTAATAGAAAARTAAACCCAGTGAAGGCTTTAGTAAATAATRCTTCTGAYTYTATCGCCTGAACTATTTACAGTATGATTAAYGCTTACATGATACATATTTTCATTTTAACTCTATTGTAATAACGCGACAGCGCGAGTAACGGTGGGTCAAAGAACAAATGTATTGGAGGACTTTAATGAAGTTAAACACGTCAAAAGTCAAAGGAGTTCTAAAACTATCCAAGAGCGAAGAAAACTATGATCTGGTACGAATCCTGCCCAAAGGGAAGTTAGCTTTTTTCATAGAGCAATATTGGATTGTCAGATGGGAATTGGAAACGCCCCATATACAGGAAAATATCCCACATCCTTCGGTACATTTGGTCTTCGAAAAAAATAACTCAAGAATAGTAGGGCCGGTTACAAAAAAATATTCCTATACTCTTGCTGATGCGGGCACGATTTGTGGGGTTAAATTTCGCCCAGGCGCTTTTTATCCTTTTTTCAATAATCCGGTTTCAGAAATCGCTGATCGCACCATCAGTCTAACAGATATTTTTGGCAGTGATGTTAAACGTTTGGAAATGGCTGTTTTATCCAGAAAAAGCGGAAAAAACATGGTTGTTGCTATAGAAGATTTTCTGCTCCCCCGCCTCCCAGTATGTGATGAGCATCCGATTAATTCCGTAAATGATATCATAGATAAAATAGAATCGGACCGAAGTATCACAAGGGTAGATGATATTGTCGATCAGTTTAAAATTAACAAGCGTACATTGCAGCGGTTATTTAAAACTTATGTCGGAGTAAGCCCCAAATGGATTATCAGAAAATATAGGTTACATGAGGTTCTAGACAAGTTTGAGGCTGGTTCTATTGACTATCATCAGATAATTCATGATTTGGGCTATTTCGATCAAGCTCATTTTATTAAAGATTTTAAAGAAATTATTGGGGTTTCTCCACTTAAATACCTTAATGATGGTGCAGGAACCTAGAATAGTGCTCACATCGCAGCAAATCTATCCATAAAGTAGGGCCAACTCTCTAATTCCACCACCCATAGGCCTTCACGGCAACAACCTTGAAAATATTACGTAAAATTTTTCATTTAATTTATTCATGTTTTAGGAATTTTTTATTTCAAACTAACTTTTTTCTATTATGCATGAGGAGCAAGTTATGTAAGTTTTGGATGAGGAGTAATGATGAGTAATGACCTTAAGCGCTTCGAAGTGTCAATTTATAATGAACAAGTCCGTGAACTAAACAAACAAAATAAAGACCATCCGAATTTTACCCGTGATTGGGCGCATTTACATTTCTTCACTTACAAAGGAGAAACTGAAATTGATATTAYTCAACAGATCCAGAAAAAATATCCCAAACGCAAGGGTTTTATTATAGACAAAATCGTTGAAATAAAAGAGTATGAGTTTATAAGACCCGTTGGCCAAAGATTTTGATTGGCAGAATTTCAAATCCCAAAAAAATTAATAGACCCTGAGTGTTCTGAGCCAATGATATATATTTGATCGCGCAAAAATTCCGTTGCACTCAAGCTCCTGATTAACATATTGATACATCAACCAATTTAAAAGACAAAACTAATATTATGACAGATCTGGCGTCATTATTTTATTTGGGGTTTTTTAAGCACTAGGTAACGCATGACTCTGAGGTCGCCACTGTTCATAATTTTTTTTCGCCGTTCCCAGAATTTGGCCTCTTTCGCGACTGTTTTCAGACTTTCTCTGGCATCTTCTCCTTTTTCCACAAGGTCCTTAACAAGCTGTTCCGCATTGCCCCAGGCCCTTGCCACAAGTCCGAGGTAATCTTTTGTAATGTCCTCATTGGCGCGGACACTGAAACCACATTGTTCCAGTTCCTTAACAACATTCTCTGAAATGAAAGGATATGGCTTATGGGGTTCCTGTTGTACCCACTCCTGCACGGAGGGGTTTTGAAGACAGATGGCATCCCTGAGAATAAAATCAGTAAAAAGGAATAGTCCGTTAGGCTTGAGGCTGTCATAAATAGCCTTGAGCAATTGCGGTTTGTTTTTAACCGTAAACAGGGCTTCCTTTGAAAAAAAACAATCATAACTACGTGAGATATTATATATATTATTCAGGTCTTTATGAATAATCTGAGCTTTTTTCTCAAGCCCTAAACTGACGGACATTTTCATGCCCTCCTGCGCCAAAGCTTCGGAGCTTTCATACCCATCAACCCATACGCCATATTTCTCCACCAAGGTACGGGCCGGCCCTCCGAGRCCAGCGCCAATGACAACAATGCTTTTTTCAGAACTCAGGTTAAGAAATTTGGTCATTTTGATAACATTATCGGGACCGCCTGGACCACAATAACCTTCGCCCCAAACCAGTTGCGTAAGCTGAATTCTTATTTTAGTCCAGGGTACTCTTTTCACAACGCTGAGGAAATTTTCAGGACTTTCCGGGAGGCGTTCAATTCTTGTCTCCGTCTGCTGGTGCCCTAGCTTAGCCACCATATCGGCGACATCATATCCTTCCCACCATGCATGGAAACGCATTGCCCAAGTGAATTTTATGTTGGTGTTTTTGGTCAAAATGATAAAACCTGTTCCACTGTTGAAATAAAAACTAAAATTTTAGGCCAACGGGCTTTATGGCACCCTTGATACCGATAATGTGGACCGTACATATCATCAGTTAATAGGATAGGCTGAGTGTGCCTAATTTAATATCCCGAGATTTTTGGCAACATTTACAGCTTGAGTTCTATTTACCACTTTCAAGGACTTTAATATTCCAGCAATATGGGCCTTCACAGTACCTGCAGCAATATTAAGCTCTCGAGCAATAATTTTATTAGAGTCTCCCTCTGCCAAAAGCTTCAAAACCTCAAGTTGCCGTTCCGATAAAATAGTCCGATCTTCTTCATTCGTGAAAACCCCATCTATTGAAGGCCATTTCTTATAAATTTTTATGTTATCAATGAGTTCAGGGAGAAAATATCTCCCCCCAGCAAGGACAATCTGAAAAACAGAAATCATTATTTCCTTTTCCAACTGCCTTCTAATAAACGCACTGATCCCCATGTTATATGCTTTTTGTATAACAGTAGAATCCTCTGAATCGGAAAAAACTATAACATTCCCCACCATATTTAATTCTTTAATTTTACCCAGCATATCCATACAATCAACTTCTGCCACATCTAGATTAATAATTATTAGGTCCAGTTCYTGATGACTARRAATWGCTTTACATTCGTCAATGGAGCTAACATCCAGAACCCTGCTTTTCTTATCCATTTGCAGAAGAACCATCTTCATACCTTCTCGGCAAATATCAAATTGATCTACTATTAAAAACTGCATTTCACGTTGCCTTAATTGTAAAAACAATCAGGCCCTCTCATTATAAATAATTGAAGAATATTTAACCCTAGAATTTAATACCCAATATGAACCACAGCTTTTTGACATCTACTTTCCATGTATCCGCATTATAGTCGGCATATTTCACGGCAACGCTATAATTCTTGTTAATGGCRTAGGMYAGYACGGCATCAAATTCCTTACCATAATCCGTATTCCCGAATTGGGAGGTGAATTTATGATAGGTCGCCACAGCTTTCAGRCCTTTCATCTGACCGCCAAATTTATAGACGCCGGTAAAATACAGRTCTTCCAGACCMGCCGCCGGMGTTGCCAGAAACTGATCAGCCCAGCCATTGAATTTATGCAGGGTCGCAAGCGGGGTTTTAAAGCTTGCGGTTCCGTTRTCRCTRCCCAGTGATTCCAGTCCGGCTTTCAAAGTGGCCCCGGCAAAGCCAABTCCRCCGCCAATATGGAAATAATTCACAGAGTAATTTCCGGGGTTATTCTTGGCATCCGTCTGATTGGCATAYTCAAATTCATACAGGACACTTGCCTGATCAGCAATTTTGGTTTTACCRGCAAAGCGAACACCAAACGTATTGGTGGAGAAACCRGCYASATCCTTGTTATTCAACAGATAGGCATAGGTGGTAAGCTTGCCGAATTTCAAACCGGTATATTCCACATTAAGCAAATTCGTGGCAGAAGMATKATCRCCTSCGGGACTATTGTCACTRAAAATACGGTTTACGTTCCAGACGTAAGCATAAAATATTTTCGTGTTGGGCAGGCTTTTATTCACCGCCGTTACCGCATCCAAGTTCTGATCATCCTGACGCCATCCCACRGAGCCGATGAAMCGCTGGGTACCCAGATTTATRGTCTGGCGACCSRCACTGACTTTCGTKCCTTCAWARCTATAGGATAAATAGGCCTGATTRACCTCTGTCTGRCTTGGGTCAGCAATWACMGGGTATATYGCGCCYTTGCCGTTCAAAGTATTGTTATAATTCTCATYGGCCAGATTTCGGGTGTCTTCCATCTCGATGACACCAGAAAAGCCTTTATAAKATCCTGTCTTRTAGCCAAAGCGTGTRCGAATRGTGAGCGCCGTGGCATCCTTKACAAAATTTGCCTGATCGACATTYTCATAGCGAATSCGGACATTCAGGTAAACCTTGCCGSCGGTGACSGCATCGGCCAGCGATTMMRYANNTMMKTGTTNKMCGMARWWGNAKMGGTKSRTKYMRSTAWYANAANNNNGCCNGCKGTTGAARCMWKYANAAGRMYTWYYMWTWYYGTATTTAGCTGTGCCATGGTTCGTTCCTTGTATCCAGACAGAAAATCCTCGAGGGCATTAAACGGGCGCAAAACACCCCCGAGGAAGATTAGGGTCAGACCCTAAATTACATTACGCCGCACGCACATCTGTCAGAAATTGTTCAATATCCTGTTTCAGATTTTCTGAAATCCGGCCAAGCTCATCGGCAACGGTGAGCACCTGATCCCCGGCTGATCCGGTTTCCTCTGCGCCTGTCGCCACACGAGCGATATTGCTGGATACCTCACTGCTGCCTGTGGCGACCTGCTGAATATTCTGGGAAATCTCGTTGGTTGCAGAGCTTTGCTGTTCAACAGCCGCTTGAATACTGACCGTAACCTCGTTGGATTTGTTGTTAACATCAACAATCGTTCGGATACTATTCACTGCTTCTTGTGTCAGATTCTGCATTTCCTTTATCTGAGTGGCAATTTCGTCTGTGGCACTGCTGGTCTGACCGGCAAGGGCCTTAACCTCAGTGGCCACAACCGCAAAGCCCTTTCCGGCTTCCCCGGCCCGTGCCGATTCGATGGTGGCATTCAGGGCCAAAAGGTTGGTCTGTTCCGCAATGTCACTGATAATCCCGATAACATCATTGATTTTCTCCGAAGCATCCGCCAGGGCCGATATGGCAACCTCACTTTGCTTGGCTTCCTCAACGGCCTCCATGGAAATATCGCTGGCTTTTGTCACCTGACGGCTGATTTCCTGAACAGAACTTGTCAATTCCTCCGCCGCAGACGCCACCATATTGACATTGTTGGCCGTCTCATCGGATGCGGAGGCAACAATAGAAGAACGTTCCTTGGTATCCGTGGATGTCGCCACCAATTGTTTGGCCGTGGCACTCATCTCCGTTGATGAGGCCGCCATGACTTCCATCATTTCGGTGACCTTTTTTTCAAAAGTTGTAATAAGAGAATCAACCCGGCTGGCCCGAGCTTCCCGTTCGGCAACCTCGGCCCGTTCCCGTTCAACCTCGGCCTTTTCACGGGCGGCTGCGGCTTCGCGCTCAGCTTCAACCCGTTTCAGCTCTGCCTGTTCCGCTTCCTTTGTTTCCCCTTCAAGGCGCAAGCGTTCTATGGCATTGACTTTAAAGATATTCACCGACAGTGCCATCTGACCGATCTCATCCTTGCGGTCAAGACCCGGAACCTCAACGGAGGTATCGCCTTCTGCCAGACTTGCCATGGCATTCGTCATGGCCCCAACCGGTTTGGTGATGGACCCCGCCACCAACAGAACAATACCAACGCCCATAGCCAGTCCAACCACAAGCAAAACCCATAATAATGTTATCAATTCATCGGAGGTGGACAAAGAATATGCCACATCTTCAGACAGCAAATTACGTTGGTTGGCAACCATGCCGCCTTTACCATCCGCACCCACCAGCGTTTGAAGTAACATAACAGCCCGGGGTGCCGCTTCTTTCACCAACAGGTAATTGGCCATATTCCATTTTTCAGACCCACGTACCGCAAACATTTGAGCCGGCAAGGGGTTGAATTCAGCCCGTTGCGCAACAAATTCCTCAAAAGCCGCAGATTGTTTTGGGCCAAGAAGATTTGATGCTTTTTTCAAATCCTGGAAACGACGCTCATTCTTGGCCCATAATTGCTCAAACTTGTCCTTAAAAGCCATATCACCGGTCAACAAAAAGGCGCGGATATTAGCCAGACCAAGCCCAAGCGTCCCGCGCACATCCGCCATAATACCCAAAAGCCTTTTGCGTTCTACCGTTGCGGGCATCTGTGCTTCCAGATCAATCAGGGCTGTAATATTCTTAAATAAAACCGACGCATGGGGCATGGCTTCATTGACCAGAATGATATTGGCCGGATATTGTTCAGGCGTGTTGGCAATAGTCTCAACCGTTGCCTGTGCCGCGCGGAATTCCTGTAGGGTAACCTTGAAATCAGTCCATTTTTTCACATTATTCGGATTAGTCCAGTTATCAGACAGGACGTCCATATTGGTTTTAACCTGATCAATATCAGCCCAGACAGCCGCGCGTTTCTCTTTAAAACCACCCTTTCCGGTAAGCATATAGCCGCGCAAATGCGCAAGAGAGGCGTATATATCTTTAACCAGAGAAGAACTCGCTGCCGAGGTTGGCACGCGCAAATCGCTAATCCGGGTAATTTGCCCGTCAATATATTTTACCTGATATATGGTAATGCCAATAACAATAGCCAAAACCGTGACCATCGCACCAAAGCCCAAGAACAGACGGTTTTTGATGTTAAAATCCCTGATAGTACTTATTATATTTAGTTTTATACCCATGTTAGCCACCTTGTTTTTCTATATTTATTTTTTTATTTAGCATTCAGAAAACAACTGAAACAACACATAAGAACGCCGTGATGTTCTTATACATATGATACTGGTTCTTAATATTGGGTAAATTACTTTATGTATAAAATGGCCTAGGCCATAAAACTATACCGACCTGCCGGAAATTCTCCTCCAACAGATTGAGCATTTCTTTAAACATTATAAAGACCTTGAAGAAGGAAAATGGGTCAAGATCACCGGATGGGAAGGCCCGGACG
>NVVY01000043.1 GCA_002749135.1 Alphaproteobacteria bacterium
TGGGCGACATGAAATACCGCCAGATCTGGGCTGCCTCCACCAACGGTAACCGCATGACGGGTCGGTTTTTCAGCAAGGATCATCCGGAAGATGGCATGGCCATTACGGCCTGGCGCAAAACACCTGATACCCACGGCATCATGAGCATCGTACCCGCCGCTCTGAAGGTCGGGGTTGAGACAGAGATTGTCATCAGCGGCGTGAACTTGTCTGGAGATGTCACGCTTGCCGGGGCCACTGTCACTGTGACCAGTGCCACGGCGGACCGCATTGTCCTGACCGCCCGGATCGATTCTGGACAGTCCGGCCTGGCGAAGGTCACGGTCGGCACAGATGTGTCAGACCAGAATATGGCCCTTTATACTCAGGTGGACTATCTGAAAGTCACCCCGGAATACGGTATCTCCCGTGTTGGCGGTGGGGGCGGGCCAATCCCAAAGGTTAATGCCCAGTTTGAGGCAACAGGCTATTCATTTGGCCCTGACGGCAAACAATATACCGATGATGACCTGCGGCTGGGCCGGATGCCGGTGATTTGGTCGGTGGATAATTATAACCAGGCGGCGGCTGACATGCAGGACACAAAATATGCTGGTCATATTACTGCTGAGGGCACTTTCATCCCGGCGGTGGCAGGCCCCAACCCAGAGCGAAAATACAGCACCAATAATGCCGGTGATCTGAAAATCATTGCGACCTATAGTGACGGGGACAGGACATTAACCGCAGAAGCCCATTTGATTGCCACCGTGCAACGCTGGAATAATCCGCCCATTATGTAAGCAGGATATGAGAGCCATGAGACATTTAAAACCGCTGAATAAAAAAGCTCATCTATTGACGACTCCGGCGAATGCGGGGGACAAGGAAGAGGTCTATGCCATGCAAAACATTGCTGGCTGTACCACCTCTACTGATCCGGGCTGGGAAGTAGACCCGTTCGGCAGTGTTGCCTCSCTSTGTCAGCCKATGGAGGCKGAYCTYTATGGSTGTTCCGACCCCTGCTGGTGGCCMGCSGCSGTGCCKGAYACGGTCAATACCTATCCSGAYTGGTCAAAWMTKRMRRATACCCGCAAGAACTGGCGCAAATTACAAGCCGTTTTCCCGGAGGATTGATGCCGTGAAGAAACTTATTATATTATCGATGATGTTATGGGGGGCGGCTTTGCTGTCTGTCAGTTCAGCCAAAGAGTATATGATTGTCGGGGCACGCCCGGACAAGCTCTATGTCATTGACATAAAGGCTCGCAAGGTTGAAAAGACCTTCACCATTCCCGACAGTACCGCGCCGCAGAATATTGTCATATCCCCCGATGGCAAAATCGCCTATGTGGGCACCAATCATCTGCGCTCCATTGTCGGTATTGATCTGGAAWCRGGYGMKRTRGTSTTCCGCGCMGACCTTGATTACAAGGACGATGAACGCACCTGGAATTATGGCTTTGACATCAGCCCCGACGGGTCGGAAATCTATTCCTATGATATTCCGACAAAGATATATCTGGACCGTTTTGAATCCAGAGAACCGCGCCTGAGTGTGTTCAGAACTGCTGACGGTCTMGAGGCCAARCCGGTGCGTGAATTTCCYCTGCCGCGCCGTATTCAYCTGTTGATGGTGGCCAAGAGCGGGGCGCTGTATGCCATGGGATGGGATTTTTACAAGGTTGATGTTCAGACCGGAAAATACGARRTMGCCTATCCYTTGCGYAACTGGACGCAGAAGAACCTGTCGCAGCCCGACGCGCTGGCCTTCTGGCCCAGCTGGGATAATAACGGYATTTTCTCAACCCCYATATTTTATGCGCGSACCGATATGGCCRAGGATAATATGGAACGGTTCCGCACCGGRCTGCTGACCCTTGATCTGAAGACGGAAAAATTCGATTTAATTGATTTTCAGTCTGCACCCGAGGTTCTGTTCAGTTCAGTTATCCACCCCGACCGCAAAACCGCCTATGCGGTCTATAATACTCTGCTCAAAATTGATCTGGAGAATCCTCATACGGCCAAGCGCATTGACCTGAACCATACCTATTATCAGACGGATATTTCCGCCGATGGGACCGAGGTCTATGTGGGCGGCACCACCTGTGACGTGGCCATATATGACAGCACGGACCTGAAACATATTGGCGAGGTGATATTGCCGAATTGTCCCGATATGGGGGCCACGGTCATTCGCATGATACATAAATAATAATCTTGGTGACAAGACCCGAAACCGATGGAGACTTAATATGGACTATAATTTATACATAAACGGCGCCCCCGTGGCCACCGAGACCCACATGGATATTTTCAATCCGGCGACAGGCGACCTGCTGGGCCGATGCCCGGTCGCCACCCGCGCGCARCTGGATGCGGCCGTGGATGCGGCGGCGAACGCCTTTAAAAGCTGGAGCAAGGTCAGCGACGCGGACCGCAAGGCCGCCTGTCACGGCATCGGCCAACTATTGGAAGAAAAGGCCGAGGAACTGGCGAAATTATTGACCGAGGAACAGGGCAAGCCCCTGAATGGTGTCGGGTCGCGCTTTGAACTGGGCGGCTGTCAGGGCTGGACCCATTATACTGCCGACCTTGAATTACCCGTGCAGGTTATTCAGGATAACGAAGAAGGCCGGGTGGAATTGCACCGCAAGCCCATCGGGGTTGTGGGCTCCATCACGCCGTGGAACTGGCCGCTGATGATTGCCATATGGCATATCATTCCCGCCATCCGCACCGGCAATACGGTAGTGATCAAACCATCTCCCTATACCCCGCTCAGCACCCTGCGCATGATTGAACTGATCGCCGGAACCCTGCCCAAGGGCGTATTGAATGTGGTCAGCGGAAAAGATGATCTGGGCCAGATGATGAGCGAGCATGAAGGTATTCAGAAGATCGTCTTCACCGGTTCCTGTGCCACGGGCGAGAAAATCATGGCCAGCGCGGCGCCCACCTTAAAACGGCTGACGCTGGAGCTTGGCGGTAATGATGCGGGCATTGTCCTGCCCGATGTGGATGCCAAGGCCATCGCCGAGGGCCTGTTCTGGGGGGCCTTTATTAACGGCGGCCAGACCTGCGCCGCCCTGAAACGGCTTTATGTTCACAGCGATGTYTATGATGATGTCTGTGCGGCCCTGACCGAATTTGCCAGAAATATTCCCGTGGGCAACGGCCTTGACGAGAATATGATTCTGGGTCCGGTGCAGAATGAAATGCAGTATAACAAGGTCAAAGGGCTGGTTGAGGATGCGGTGGCAGGCGGTGCCAAGGTTCTGCTGGGCGCCAATCCCAAGAGCGGAAAGGGTTATTTCTATCCAACCACGCTGCTGGCCGATGTGACGGACGGCATGCGTATCGTGGATGAGGAACAATTCGGCCCTGCTCTGCCGATCATAAAATATGATGATATTGATGACGCCATCATGCGAGCCAATGACTCTGACAATGGCCTCGGCGGTTCAATCTGGAGCAATGATATCGCGCAGGCCAAGGCCTTGGCCAGTCGCCTTGAATGCGGCAGTGTCTGGATCAACAAGCACGGCATGATCCAGCCGAACGTCCCCTTTGGCGGCGTCAAAGGCTCCGGCATCGGCGTTGAATTCGGCGAGGAAGGCCTGAAAGAATACACCACTATTCAGGCGGTATTTGCTTAAAAAGCAGGGCCTCTTAATTTCATATAATTCTGCCCCCTTATGGTAGAGAACAAGCGCAGGCAATGGTCCTCCATTGGCAAGCTTGTTCTCTGTCCCTGTTTTGTTATATAAGGGGGGCAGGTTTTGAATTAAACTATTTGCAACCGGTTGGCGTGGAAAATCGCCTGAAATTAAGACTTTGCAAAGGATAAGGTGTGCCGAAAAAAACATGGAATCAGGATGAAGCTCACCGGGTTATTGCCCGATGTGCCGTCTTGCCGGGCGGTTTGATGGAGGCTTTGCACGGGCTTCAGGGGGCTTACGGCCATATCCCGGCGGAAAGTTACGACCTGYTGGCCAATGCCTTTAACCTGTCCGCTGCCGAAGTTTACGGCGTTAAAAGTTTCTACCATGATTTTCGCGATACGCCCGCAGGCCACCATGTRATAAAAATCTGTCAGGCGGAATCCTGTCAGGCACGGGGCAGCCGGAAATTGACCGCCCATGTGGAAAAGCTGCTGGGCATCCGGCTGGGGGAGACCACCGCCAACGAGCGTATCACATTGGAGCCGGTCTATTGTCTGGGCAATTGCGCCGTATCGCCCAATATCACCATAAATGACAAGCTGTATGGCCGCATGGACGAGGACCGCCTTGAAACATTACTGGGGAAACTTGGCTGATGCGCGACCTTCTGACCATCTATATCCCGCTGGAAACAACCGCTCTGTCCCTTGGGGCCGATGAGGTTGTGATGGCCATTCTGAAAGAGGCCGAAAGCCAAGATCAGGATGTGGAAATTATCCGTAACGGATCATGGGGGATGAGCTGGCTGGAACCTCTGGTTGAGATGGTAACGCCTGAGGGCCGGGTGGCTTACGGCAATATGACCGCTGACCGTGTGGCTGACCTGCTGAAAGGCGACTGCGTTGATTTATGTCTGGGGCTGACCGCTGACATCCCTTACCTGAAATCACAGGATCGTCTGACCTTCGAGCGTTGCGGTGTGATTGAGGCCCTGTCCCTGGACGATTATCAGGATAACGGCGGTTTTACCGGCTTGAAAAAAGCCCTTGAAATGAGCCCCCAAGACATTGTGACCCAAGTCACGGACAGTGGACTTAGAGGCCGGGGCGGCGCGGCCTTTCCCACGGGCATCAAATGGAACACGGTGCTGGGCGCGGATTCAGGTCAGAAATATATCTGCTGTAATGCGGATGAGGGTGACAGCGGCACCTTTGCCGACCGCCTGTTGATGGAGGGTGATCCCTATTGCCTGATCGAAGGCATGACCATCGCCGCTCTGGCCGTGGGGGCCACCGAAGGCTATATCTATCTGCGGTCCGAATACCCCCTGTGCAAACAGATATTGGACGAGGCCCTGCTAAACGCCCGCGCCGCCGGGTGGCTCGGAAAAAACATCAAAGACAGCAGCAAAGATTTTGACATTGAAATTCGCATGGGGGCCGGGTCTTACGTTTGCGGTGAGGAAACCGCCATGCTGGAAAGCCTTGAGGGCAAGCGGGGCATGGTGCGGGCCAAACCGCCCCTGCCCGCCTTGCATGGCCTGTTCAAAAAACCCACCGTGGTCAATAATGTGCTGTCGCTGGCCAGCGTGCCGATCATCATAGCCAAGGGCGCGGAATTTTACCGGGATTTTGGCATGGGCCGGTCCCGGGGGACCATCGCCTTTCAACTGGCGGGAAATATTGCGCGCGGCGGCCTTGTGGAAAAGGCGTTCGGCATCAGCTTGCGGGAATTGATCGAGGATTACGGCGGCGGCACCCACAGCGGCAATCCCCTGAAAGCGGTACAGGTGGGCGGACCGCTGGGGGCTTATCTCTCTGAAAATGATCTTGACCTGCCTATGGATTATGAGGCTTTCGCGGAAGCCGGGGCCGTATTGGGTCACGGCGGCATTGTGGTCTTTGACGACAGCGTGGATATGGCTGAGCAGGCGAATTTTGCTTTTGAGTTCTGCGCCATTGAGAGCTGCGGCAAATGCACGCCCTGCCGCATTGGGTCGGTGAGGGGCGCGGAGCTTATGGCCAAAATTCAGGCGGGCGCGGTCGAAAATCTGCCTTTGATGAAAGAGCTTTGTGAGGTGATGGAATCCGGCTCCCTCTGTGCCATGGGCGGCATGACGCCAATCCCGGTCTTGAGCGCCCTGCAAAAATGGCCCTATGACTTTGGAGCAAAATCATGACCCCGGAAAAGGATTACGGCACACCGGACGTTAGCGCGGAAGATACGGTTACGCTGGAAATTGATGGCAAGCCGGTCACGGTCACGGATGGCACCAGCCTCATGCGGGCGGCGGCCACGGTGGATACGGATATTCCGTCCCTCTGTGCCACCGATTGTCTGGAGAGCTATGGTTCCTGCCGCCTGTGTCTGGTGGAGATTGAGGGAAAAAAAGGTACCCCGGCCTCCTGCACCACTCCGGCGGAAGACGGCATGAAAGTCACCACACAATCGGGCCGTCTGGCCAAGCTGCGGCGCGGGGTAATGGACCTGTATCTGTCCGACCATCCCGCAGAAGATAGTCCGCTTCATGATCTGGCAAAACTGCTGGGTATGGAGGAAAGCCGTTACAGTTCAGACAGTCATAATCACCTGAAATCCATCATTGACGACAGCAATCCCTACTTTCAGTTTGACCCGGCCAAATGTATTCTCTGCGCCCGCTGCGTACGGGCCTGTGAAGAAGTGCAAGGAACCTTTGCCCTGACCATCGAAGGGCGCGGCTTTGACAGCAAAATTACCGCCGGCGTGGCGCAGGATTTCCTGACCAGCGATTGCGTGTCCTGCGGGGCTTGCGTGTCGGCCTGCCCCACGGACAGCCTGCTGGAAAAAAATGTCATAGATCAGGGCAAGCCGGATCATAGCGTTTTGACCACCTGTGCCTATTGCGGGGTCGGTTGCGGCTTCAAAGCGGAATTGAAGGACGGTAAGGTTATCCGCATGACCCCATGGAAGGACGGCGCGGCCAACCATGGTCACGCTTGCGTCAAGGGCCGCTTCGCCTGGGAATATGCCTTCCATACGGACCGGATGACAAAACCCATGATCCGCAAGGCGTATACTGACCCATGGGTTGAGGTCAGCTGGGACGAGGCCATCGCCTATGCGGCGGCTCAGTTGAAAGATATTCAGCAGAAATATGGCCGGAAATCCATTGGCGGCATCACCTCGTCAAGATGTACCAATGAAGAGGTCTATGTGGTTCAGAAAATGATCCGCACGGCGTTCGGCAATAACAATGTGGACACCTGCGCCCGGGTCTGCCACAGCCCCACCGGATATGGCCTCAACCAGACTTTGGGCACCTCTGCGGGCACCCAGACCTTCGACAGTGTGATGGACGCGGATGTTATTTTGGTCATYGGGGCCAAYCCCACCGATGCCCAYCCGGTTTTTGGCAGYCGCCTGAAACAACGGATTCGGGCCGGGGCGAAGYTGATCRTCATTGATCCGCGCGCCATTGATCTGGTTAAAACGCCCCACGTGAAAGCCGATTACCACCTGCCTCTGCTGCCGGGCAATAATGTGGCGGTGATCAATGCGCTGGCCCATGTGATCGTGTCRGAAGGGCTGGAGGATACGGCYTATGTGAGTGAGCGATGCGAAGATCAGGCGTATCAGGACTGGCGCAAATTCATTCTGGACCCCAAAAACGCGCCGGAAGCCATCGCGGCGTTTTCCGGTGTGCCCGCAGAAGGTCTGCGCGCCGCCGCACGGCTCTATGCCACTGGCGGCAAAGCTGCCATCTTTTATGGGCTGGGGGTKACCGAACATTCCCAAGGSTCAACGGCGGTRATGGCGCTGGCTAACCTTGCCATGCTCACYGGCAATATCGGTTTTAGCGGYGTCGGRGTTAATCCGCTCCGGGGGCAGAATAATGTGCAGGGCTCCTGTGATATGGGGTCTTTCCCCCATGAGCTRCCCGGCTATCAGCCCGTGGGTGATGATGCGGTGCGCGGGGCCTTTGAGGCCGATTGGGGTATGAASCTCGATCCGGAACCGGGCCTRCGCATACCGGCCATGTTTGATCAGGCRGTCGCCGGAAAGTACAAGGCCATRTATATTCAGGGCGAGGATGTGGCCCAAAGTGATCCCAACACCCGCCATGTGGAGGCAGCGCTGAAAAATCTGGATTGCCTGATTGTTCAGGATTTATTCCTGAACGAGACCGCCCGCTTTGCCCATATATTTCTGCCCGGCACCAGCTTTCTGGAAAAGGACGGCACCTTCACCAACGCGGAACGGCGCATCAGCATGGTTAATAAAGCWKTRRWRMYRMTRGMWKSCCYCKRYSARYRRRMWWTRWCYYSCSRSSTWGCRSSRRCMRYKKKKWWYRWSMYKTCCTATGACAATTCGTCCCAGATCATGGATGAAATAGCCCGGCTGACCCCCACATTTACCGGGGTCAGCTTTGATAAAATMCGCCAGATGGGCAGCMTYCARTGGCCGTGYAATGAAAATGCGCCGRACGGCACRCCGATCATGCATGTGGGCGGCTTTGTGCGCGGCAAGGGCAATTTTGTCATCACCGAATTTGTCCCMACCASCGAAAARATCACCCGAAAATTCCCGCTGATCCTGACCACGGGCCGTATTCTYAGCCAATATAATGTGGGSGCGCAGACCCGGCGCACGGACAATAATATCTGGCATGATCASGATCTGCTGGAAATYCACGCCAARGAYGCRGAGGACCGYAATATCCGGGACGGGGACTGGGTMAATATCAAAAGCCGCATGGGGGACACCAGYTTGCGCGCTCTGATCTCTGAGCGTATGCAGCCGGGGGTGGTTTATACCACYTTYCATATGCCRTCMTCMGGGGCCAATGTGGTCACCACCGACAACGCCGACTGGGCGACGGACTGYCCCGAATATAAGGTAACAGCGGTKGATGTGCGCCTCACCAACCATCCCTCCGACTGGCAGGAAGAATTTGGGCAATTATCCGAAATCACAAGACATATGGCAGAATGATTATTCTTTCAGGTTAGCCAGATAATCCCGCAGGATTCTTTCCATGCTGTCCTTGGTCATGCCGCCCTTGCGCGCGCTGGCYACGGCGGCCTCGGTATYATASCCCATATCCYGGGCCARATGGGCGCCGAGCCATCCGGCGACCCGGTTGCCGCTGGAACAATGGAGCAGGATTTTCTTGCCCTTGTTTTCCATCARGGCCTCATGGATTTCCGTGACCGCAGAATCCTGYATCTTRCCCGCCTTCATCAGCGGAATATTATAATAGGTCATGCCGCCTTTTTTCACTATGGCCGGTTCATCAAAGTCAATCTCATCGGCGGCCCGGATATTGATCACCACATTAAAACCATCACCGGGCAAATTTTGCAAAGTATCCGGGGAGGGTTGCCCGGTCATAAAGATAGTCCCATGCAGGGAAATGACCTTGGTCATATTGCCAATGGGGGCTTGCGGCGTCAGGTCAAGGCTGTGTTTCTCTGAATTTTCTTCGGCCTGCGCGGCRCCGAAAAGAGGYAGYAACAGGRCAAAAATAGCAAGAGTTGYGAAAAAAAACGTCTTCATCATAAGGGTTCCTTAACATTAAATCTGATACATACAATAACCGACCATCGACCATGGGTCAGTAACTTTTATCACACATTCAATACATTAGTTTAGTGTAAAATAAAATAAATAACTTATTTTTAATGTTAAAGCTTGTAATTCTTAAAGTTGTCTATAGATATAACATACTATATAAATACCTAAAATTCAGGATCAAATGGCCCTATGACTGACCTTACCCATCTGCAACGCCTGGAAGCGGAATCCATTCACATTATGCGTGAGGTCGCGGCGACCTGCGATAATCCGGTGATGCTCTATTCCATCGGCAAGGACAGCAGTGTCATGCTGCATCTGGCCATRAAAGCCTTTCATCCGTCRAAKCTGCCCTTTCCGCTGATGCATGTGGACACCACATGGAAATTCCGTGAGATGATTGCGTTTCGGGAAAAATTTGTCGCKGATCATGACCTCAATCTGCTGGTCCATATTAACAAACAGGGCGTTGAGCAGGGCATCGGCCCCTTCTCCCACGGGTCAGCCGTCCATACGGATGTGATGAAGACCCAAGGCTTGAAACAGGCTTTGGACAAATATGGTTTTGATGCGGCCTTTGGCGGGGCGCGGCGGGATGAAGAAAAATCGCGGGCCAAGGAACGTATTTTCTCCTTTCGCTCCGCCCAGCACCGCTGGGACCCGAAAAACCAGCGGCCCGAATTGTGGAATATCTATAAYAAYCGYATMAGYAAAGGCGAGAGCATGCGCGTCTTTCCCCTGTCCAACTGGACGGAACTGGACATCTGGCAATATATCCATCTGGAAAATATTCCCATCGTGCCGCTGTATTTTGCCGCCCGCCGCCCGGTGGTGGAACGGGACGGTATGCTGGTGATGGTCGATGATGACCGGATGCCCCTGCGTGACGGCGAAGAACCGGAAATGAAGATGGTCCGCTTTCGCACCTTGGGCTGTTACCCGCTAACCGGCGCCGTGGAATCAACCGCCGCGACCCTGCCGGAGATCATACAGGAAATGCTGCTCACCAGAACTTCCGAGCGACAGGGCCGGGCCATTGACAAGGACAGCAATGCCTCCATGGAGCAGAAAAAGCAGGAGGGYTATTTCTGATGRCTGAKAAWTCCAAAACCTATGAAACCGCCCAATCGGACCTGATTGCCMGCGATATTGATGCCTATCTGACGGAGCAGGAGCATAAGAGCTTCCTGCGCTTTATCACTTGCGGCAGTGTGGATGACGGTAAATCCACCCTCATTGGCCGCCTGCTATATGATTCAAAATTGATTTTTGAAGATCAGCTGGCCGCYCTTGAAAGTGACAGCAAAAAAGTCGGCACGCAGGGCGGGGAGATTGACTTTGCCTTGCTGGTGGATGGCCTCGCCGCCGAGCGCGAACAGGGYATCACCATTGATGTGGCCTATCGCTTTTTTGCCACCGACAARCGYAAATTCATTGTCGCCGATACSCCGGGCCATGAGCAATATACCCGCAATATGGCCACCGGAGCCTCRTCCGCCGATGTGGCCGTGATCCTGATYGAYGCCCGSMGRGGCGTTYTGACCCARACCCGGCGCCACAGYTATATCGTCAATCTTCTGGGCATCCGCCATGCRGTGGTGGCAATCAACAAGATGGAYCTTGTGGATTATGATCAGGAGGTCTTTCAGGCTATCGAAMAAGAATTCCGSGCTTTCGCTGAGAATCTGGATTTTTCAAGCATYCGCTTCATCCCCATGTCCGCCCTCAAAGGCGACAATATCATGGATGGCAGCGATCATATGGATTGGTATGACGGGCCGACACTAATGGCCCATCTGGAAAGCATTGATGTGAGCCATGAGCGGGCGGCACAGCCTTTCCGCTTGCCAGTGCAATGGGTTAACCGGCCCAACCTGGACTTTCGCGGCTTTTCCGGCACCATTGCCGCCGGAACAATCAAGCCCGGWGATCCGGTGATCGCCCTGCCCAGCGGCAAGACCAGCCACGTGAAATCCATCGTCACTTATGACGGTGATYGGGGTCAGGCCATGGCGGATCAGGCCGTCACCCTGACCCTGACCGACGARATTGATATTTCMCGGGGCGATGTGATTTCGGAATTTGATAAACGCCCGGAAGTCACCGACCAGTTTCAGGCCAAAATTATCTGGATGCATGATCAGCCTTTGCTGCCGGGGCGGCCCTATCTGATTAAAACCACCAACAAGACCGTAACCGGCGAGGTAACCGAGCTTAAATATAAGGTCAATGTGAATTCACTGGAACATGAGGCCGGGAAAACGCTGGCGCTCAATGAAGTGGGGCTGTGTAACATCAACCTTGATACGYCGATTGTTTATGARCCTTACCGGGACAATGCYGCGCTCGGGGCCTTTATCATGATCGACAAGATCACCAATGTAACCGTGGCGGCGGGCATGATAGATTTCGGCCTGCGCCGGGCCACCAATGTCCATTGGCAGGCGGTGGATGTGAATAAAGACGTGCGCGCGGAACAAAAACGCCAAAAGCCGGTTGTCCTGTGGTTCACCGGCCTCAGTGCCTCCGGTAAATCCACCATCGCCAATCTGGTGGAAAAGAAACTCCATGCGCGCGGCAAGCATACYTAYCTKYTGGACGGGGACAATGTGCGYCATGGYCTGAACCGGGATTTGGGCTTTGTTGATGCKGACCGGGTGGAGAATATCCGCCGGGTGGGCGAAGTGGCCAAATTGATGGTTGATGCGGGRCTGATCGTACTGACCGCCTTTATCTCTCCCTTCCGGGCAGAGCGGCGCATGGTGCGTCAGATGCTGGAAGATCACGAATTTGTTGAAGTTTTTGTGGATACACCYCTTGAGATATGCGAACAGCGCGACCCCAAGGGCCTGTATAAAAAGGCCCGAAGCGGCGAGATCAAGAATTTCACCGGATTTGACAGCCCTTACGAGAAACCGGAACGGGCCGATATTCACCTGCATACCGGWAAYATGAGYGCCGAGGATGCCGCCGACGCGGTAATCRCTAAAATAGAAGAACAGTATTTATCTACCTGATTTGTATGTTTTCAGGTTTTATATGGGCAAACAATCCCATTAAYCTGAACATATCACAGGTATCATTTTGTTCAATTTCTATAGATATRGCCTTCGTGTCCGGTACGGTTTTTAAAATATCCGTCAAAGCKGACGTGATGCTAAGGTCGACAGATTCTATATCCATGAAATTCAGGTGAACCCGGTTATGTTTGGCTAAAGACTCATTAATACGGGTCATCAGGTCTTTGACTATCGCAAAACTTAAATGACCGCTGAGCTTTATCGTGATGCTGTCATTGGTGCCGCCCTCTATTTCAATGGCSTCATCCCGTTCAAAATATTGAATTTGGCTGAGCTGACTATTGCGCATTTTCCGGGAATAGATCATGTGGGACAGGATAAGCCCCAAACCGATAGCCGTCACAAGATCGGAGAATACCGTCAGCAGCAATACGGCGAACATCAGGAAAATCTTGTCTTTGGGATATATCCTTATATTTTTCAAAAACCCCCAGTCAATAATATCCAGCCCGACCTTRAGCAGYAGYCCCGCCAAAACYGCCTGTGGTATYCTTTCCGCCACATCGCCCAGYAACGTCACCAGAACCATCAGAATAACAGCRTGCAACATCCCSGACAGCCGGGTYTTGCCGCCTGCGTTGATATTGACCACCGTCCTCATGGTGGCCCCGGCCCCCGGAATACCGCCRATAAAACCRACCAGYGCRTTRCCAATGCCCTGCCCGATAAGCTCYTTATTGGACCTGTGGCTGGTCTTGGTVAGCTTGTCCGCCACCGTGGCGGTCAGCAGGGTATCAATRGACCCCAGWAGSGCCAGCATAAAGGCCGCMGTRATGATGCCCGGCATTTGTGACAGCGGCAGAGCAATAGACATGATATGCGGCATACCCGTATGTATATCCCCGATGGTTTTCAGGGCGGGAAAATAAAATACCCCAATCAACGTCCCAACAATCAGGGCCAAYAAAGAGGCCGGGATATAATTCTTTAACCGCGCCGGCACYGTCAGGGTCATCAGGAAGGTAATACCGCCCAGCAATAATGATGATTTGTCCACATTGCCCAAAGCCGCCGGGATGGCTTCCATCGACCCGATCAGGCCGTGATGGGCCGAATAATCCCCCAATACGGGCAATAACTCCATCAGAATGATGATACAGCCAATCCCCGTCATAAAACCGGAAACAACCGGCAGGGGGACATAATTTACGTAAGCTCCCAGTTTAAAAACCCCGAACAGGGCCTGTATGATCCCGCACAGAATGATAATCATGAAAATAATTTCAGGCGCACCGCCGTATTTCATGACTATTCCCGCCATCACCACGGTCATGGGCCCGGTCGGTCCGGAAATCTGCACCGGCGTACCGCCCAAGGCCGCCGCAACAAATCCCARCACKATYGCSCCATACAGACCCGCTGTYGGCCCAAGGCCGGACGCAACCCCAAAGGCCAGCGCCAGCGGCAAAGCGACCACGGCGGCTGTCAGCCCACCGAATATATCCTGTCTTAATCGTGTCACATTCATTTTCATGGAAAAGACCATACAGGCCAATATTTTTTTGAACAGTGAATAATATCTATACTTAACGACAATAATTTTGTATTTATTTTATATGGATGTCACCCTCGCCAAGACTTTTYTGACCATCATAGATGCCGGTAATTTCCGGATCGCCTCGGAACGATTGCAYGTCACCCAATCGGCRGTGAGTGCGCGGGTTAAATCTCTTGAGGATCARTTGGGAAAATCCCTGTTTATCCGCAATAAATCCGGCGCAACATTGACSCAGGCAGGCCGTAATTTTCAGGAATATGCCCTGAGCTTCATTCAGCTATGGGAAAAGGCCCTGACCAAGGTTGCCAGTGAAGGCCGCTATCAGGATCATATCTCCATCGGGGCAAGGCCGGGGCTATGGGAACCCATTGTTATGGCATGGCTACCCTGGGCCAGAGGAAAATTTCCCCAACTGACCTTCAAGGCCGAGTTTGGCATTTCTACCGACCTGGTCCGAAAGCTGGAAGAAGGTATTGTTGACATCGCCCTGTTGCTATCCGCACCAAGTATCCCCGGCATTACGGTAGAGCAGTTATATCTGGAAAAATTCCTGCTGGTCACCAAGGCCACAGATGYCCCGGAAAGTCGGCCTTTCACAGATTTTATGGGGGAAAATTATATTGATGTRGATTGGGGCCGRGAATTTCGGGAAAGCAAAGATCATTATTTTCCGGGCCCCGCCGTGCCGCAGCTCTCGGTCAGTATTGGCATTTACGGGGTGAAATATATTCTGGAATATGGCGGCTATGGCTATTTTCCAAATTCCATGATCTCAAAATATATAGAGTCCGGCGAATTGCGTGTTCTTGAAGATGCCCCGCAAATAACCCAGCCCGTATATCTGGCCCATTGCCGGGATGATCATGACCAATATATCCCCCCTTTGCTGGTYGGTTTTCGGGAAATTGCCGCAAAGATATAAGGTGAAAAAGCCTTTCAGGACAAATAAACACTCTATAATCAAAGTTATTATTARAYWMRWTTYRYWAKASMARATRAWWMAMSRRRMSYATTTWKYYCKAYRRMYKRAKWTWMARSTGTWTTMWRAWKSNTGTTKGMYWWRRMMTACATATTGAATGACGATACCCGTTTTTCCGTTYCCGGAATTAAGAGAACCGCTCTTATGTCCAGATACATGCGGGGCTGGAAATTGTGACCGCCCTTTCCGGGGCCCGCAAAAATTATGTGCCCGCCATCAAGGCCTCAAGAAACATTGAGTTCGATATGGTGTTTCTGGTCATCGGGCTGTTCCTGATGATCATAGGCGTTGGCATGTTTATTCCGGCAATTGTCGATGCGGCAGTCGGCAATCCCGACTGGCAGGTTTTTGCCGTCTGCGCGTCTTTCGTCACTTTCATCGGCGGGCTTCTTTTTCTATCCAACAAAAGTGATTATTCGGAGCTGTCTATCAAACAGGGGTTCCTGATTACGGTCCTCGCCTGGGTAGCGGTTCCCATGATGGGGGCCTTGCCCTTTGTCTTTTCCGACCTTAATCTAAGCTATACCGATGCCTTCTTTGAGGCCATGTCCGGCATCACCACCACCGGGTCCACCGTCGTAACCGGCCTTGACGGTCTGCCGCCGGGAATCCTGTTATGGCGCAGCCTGCTTCAGTGGTTTGGCGGAGTCGGAATTATTGTCATGGGCGTGGGCATCATGCCCCTGCTTCAGATCGGCGGTATGCAGCTGTTCCGGGTGGAAGCCTTTGACGTCAGTGAGAATTTCATTCCCCGCGCGACCCAGCTGGCCCTGTCCCTGTCCGTCCTCTATATGGGATTAACCCTCATATGTGCGGTCATTCTCTGGATGGTGGGCATGACCCCCTTTGAGGCCGCCAACCATGCCTTTACCACGCTGTCCACCGGCGGCTTTTCCACCTCTGATGGCTCTATAGGACATTTTGACAGCGCGGCGATTGATTATATCATTTCCCTGTTTATGGTCTTGGGCAGCCTGCCTTTTATCTTACAGTTAAAGATGCTGGCGGGTCATCCCTTAAGTCTTGTTCGGGATTCACAGGTACGCTGGTTCATCATGTTGCTGGTGATCATCATCGGCATCCTATCCCTCTGGTTATGGGGCATGCGGGATTTTGAGTTTACGCTGGCCTTGCGCCAAACCACATTCAATGTGATTTCGGTTATCACCGGCACCGGTTATGCCTCCACCGATTATACCGCCTGGGGGATGTTTTCCGTTATCATCTTCTTTTTCATCATGTTCATTGGGGGCTGTGCCGGGTCTACATCCTGCGGCGTAAAGATATTCAGGGTTCAGATCATGGTTTTAACCGCCAAGGCGCATCTGAAGAAAATACTCTGGCCCAATGTGGTTTCGGACACGAAATATAAAAACCGGACCGTCAGCGAGAATGTGGTAGGGTCCGTTTTTGCCTATCTGTTTTTATTCATTGTCTGCCTTTTCCTTTTGACAATAGCCCTGACCCTGACCGGGCTGGATTTCACAACGGCCCTGTCCGGTGCCGGCACCGCCATGGCCAATGTGGGTCCGGGCGTTGGGGAATTAATCGGCCCTGCGGGCAATTTCCAGACCCTGCCGGATACGGCCAAATGGCTCCTGTCTTTTGGGATGTTGCTGGGCCGTCTTGAACTGTTTGCGGTTCTGGTGCTTTTCTCACCCCAGTTTTGGCGGTATTGACCCTAAAATATGGAAATTATATACTTGACAAACCCAAGTGAATTTAGTGCATTATGTATCATAAGTTGAGAGAAATGATATGAGCATGGCATTGGTCAGTATGTCCGGGTGATATTCATACGAACACGATTGAGGGTTATTTTGGTATATTCAAACGTGGCATGAAGAGCATTTATCAACATTGCAAAAGCCACCACCTAAAACGCTATCTTGCAGAATTTAATTTCGGCATAACAACAAAGCCATTAATGACACGGAACGAACTGTTAATGCTTTATCTGGTATTGTCGGTAAAAGGTTGCTTTACCGGGACTCATCTCTGGTGTAGAATCTGTACAGGAGGTACAGCGCATGACAGGTGTATTGAGATACACATTTAAAATTGATGACTTTACGCCCGAAAGCATGCCTTTTGGACGGCTGGTTGAGTACTATGCTGAGATAAAGAAAATGTTTAGCGTAGCAGAAAATATGCACCTTGTCGGAATATTTGAGAGCAGTCATGGGAGCGAATTTGCAATTGATCGGAATCACGAAGCCGCTTTGCAAAAACGGATAATTGCAATTAAAGAAGGGACAGCACCAAAACTCGTAACTCGTGCACATAACACAATCAATCACATGTTGAAGGAAGATGGAACAAGCGGCGCTTTTTTTGATGACAGCAATCAAAATATTATCCAATTCCCAGGGAAACGCTCCGAGGATGTGATGGAAATTAGAATTAGAGACGCGGCCACTTTTACCGGGGAGCTCTATTATATTGCGGGGACAAAGGACGATGCGAAGATACGCATAAGCACTGATACTTATGGCGTTGTATTCTGCTCCACAACAAGGGACATTGCAAAGGCATTGCGCGATTTCTTATTTGAAGATGTGAAAGTTAGTGGCCGGGGTACCTGGACCCGCAATCAAAATGGCATGTGGAATATTGACGATTTCGCAATTACAGACTTCGCGCCGGTTCAAAAAGAGAATTTGAGATCTGCTGTGAACGGGCTACGCGAGCTAAAAATTGAATGGCCTGACGATCCTCTTGGAAAAATACGGAATATTGAAGGAAACGGCAGGCAAGTCCATTGATAGTCGCTCTTGATAACACCTTTTTATCCTTAATATTAAATCCTTTAACCGTGCCTACGCCTAATCCAGATACAGGCAAGCCAATTGATCATTGTCAGCAACGAATTGAGGCTTTGATCGACACACATAGCAAACGAGGGGACGTTGTTCTTATCCCAACACCATGTTTTTCTGAATTGCTAACGGCAGTTCCTGATATGGGAAAGGCTATCGGTGAGATTAACAAATCTATAGCTTTTAGCTTAGCGTCGTTCGATGCGAGATGTGCGATTGATCTAGCAGATGAAGTGAGGAAGGCTATTAATAATGGTGACAAAAAATCTGGTGTAAAAGCTGGTTGGCAAGAGATCAAGTTTGATCGGCAAATAGCAGTAATTGCAAAGGTGGGTGGCGCAGAGGTATTCTACACAGATGACAGAAACCAATCACAGTTTGCTACTCAACTTGGCATGACGGTCAAACATACATGGGAGCTTGATCTTCCCCCTGAATATGCGCAGATGGAATTAATTGGTGATACAAAAGGCCCAAAAAAACCAGCTTGATAGCTTCAAAAAAGCGGCTCATGAACTTGAATGCAACGAGGATGAAAAATCATTTCAAGAAAAGTTACGGCGAATAGCTAAACAACGCCCTAAAAAAAGATAAATCTACCGACTGAACGGTTTTTTGATTGTGGGTTTGCTAACTATGCAATTACTTAAAATACCTTTCGCCACATTAACCACATCGCCGGTAAAATTGATCATTTTTTGACCCCCGTCCACAGGGATCGTCACCCCGTTGATGGAAGAGGTTGAAATCAAAAGGCTGGCGGTTTCGGCAATGTCTTCCACCCGAAGCGGGCTGCCGATAAAATTCAGGTGACTGGCCAACGTGAAGTTTTCCGCGCTCTGGCTATCGCTGATCAGGGTCAGGCCGGGGGCTATACCATTGACCCGGAGCCTGGGGCTTAACCCCTGCGCCATCATCTCTGTTGCGCCCAGCAGACCGTATTTGCTCAATGTATAGGAATGAAAATCCGGGTTGAGGGCGAAAACTTTGCTGTCGATGATATTGACCACGCTGCCCCGTTGCCCGTCCGGAATCAGGCGGTGTAAGGCCCGCGCCAGTTGCATGGGCGCGCGCAGATTGACATTCTGATGAGAGGCAAAGCTGTCCTCGGTAAAATCACTGATATGGTCATCGACAAATTGTGAGGCATTATTGAT
>NVVY01000044.1 GCA_002749135.1 Alphaproteobacteria bacterium
TTATCAGACCGCTGCCTACATCTCTCTTTCAATATACAATGTCAAAGATCAAATCATCACGCMATAAGCGCAACAAAACACAACCAAGGCCCTAAAATCYYCYCTCTCRAGAAGTATCAATCAGCGGCCCCTGCCGTGTCGGTGAAGCGGGTTATAGGTCCTTCAATAAACCTTGTAAACAACTAACTTCAACTTTCTTGATGTTTTTTCGACAATCGTTGAATTCTGCGGTTTTTACTTTAAACAACAAAGGTTACTTACGTTCGAAAAGCCAAAAAAACGAATATTTTACAGTCGCTGTTTGACATATGGTTATTCTGAAGGCATTTTTAACCCTAAATTTGTAACAATTTGTTAAAAATCAGTATGAAAAACAGGGAATCAGTCATAAAACGGCTTAAAGAAATGATTTTGAATCGGAATCGGCATCTTTTTGCCGGTATAGCTCTGTTCGCCTTTGGGGTCTCTCTGGGGTATCTCATTGATCTGCCCACCCCGAATGTGGAATCGGCAGGCACGGCACCGGTTATTTCCCAAGAAGAAAATTATCTTGATAGTGCCAATTATGTGCCGGTAGATGATACGGCCCCGGATGAAAGTCCCGAACCCGGCCTCAACCTTATCCAGGTTACCGTCAAACGCGGTCAGGGCATGATGGATATATTGGTCAAAAGCGGCGCGGATCGCAAGGATGCCTATAAAGCCATAAAGGCCCTGTCCCAGCATTACAACATGAAGAAATTACAGATCGGCCAGACATTATATGCGGCCTATGATGCCGATAGTCGGCTGAGCGGCCTGAATATGCAAAAGGATTTTGACCATATGATCCGGGTCAGCCGCACAGATGATAATTTCAATGCCGCCTTGGAAGACCTGCCGTCCATTAAGATCACCCGCCATGTGGAAGGTGTCATAAGTGACAGCCTGTTCCAGTCCGCCTATCGCGAAGGCCTGCCCAACAGGGTCATTGTCGACATGATTCGGATTTTCTCTTTCGATGTTGATTTTCAGCGCGAGATTCGCAAAGGGGATAGTTTTGAAATACTTTACGAGCGCAAAATGTCCGAAGATGGCCGCCGGGTGGAAGAAGGCAACATCCTGTTTGCGAAACTGACCCTGCGCGGCAAGCCGATCAGCCTGTATCGCTACAAACCGGCAAAGGCCCTTTTTGCCGATTATTTCCACGCCAACGGCCAAAGCGCCAAAAAAGCTCTGATGCGGACCCCTATTGAAGGCGCGCGGTTGTCATCCTATTACGGCAAGCGCAAACATCCGGTTCTGGGCTATACCCGTATGCATAAGGGGTTGGACTTTGCCGCGCCCACAGGCACCCCGATCATGGCCGCCGGGGACGGCATAGTGGAACGGGCATCACGCTATGGGTCATACGGCAATTATGTGCGCATCCGTCATAACGGCACCTATAAAACCGCCTATGCTCATTTGAGCAAATATGGCCGGGGGATCAAGGCCGGGAAACGGGTGAAGCAGGGACAGATCATTGGCTACGTTGGGGCCACAGGGCGGGTAACGGCCCGGCATCTGCATTATGAAGTATTGGTCAATGGCAAACAGGTTAACCCTCTGCGCCTGAAAATCCCCACCGGCATCACCCTGAAGGGCAAAGACAAGAAAAAATTCGTGACCCTTGCCGCAGATGTGGATCAGCATATCAACGCCCTGAAACATAATATCCTGCTGACCTGGAATCAGAAGGTTGCCCTGAATGATACGGGTAAGAATGAAAAGTCATTGTTTCTTCAGTCATACTAAAAAAACGGACAAATCAAGCCCTTCCTCAACAAAAAAGTCAAAGGTGACAAAAGAGGCGTAGCTCAACGTATTGGCTATCAAAATCCGATAGCCCTCACAGGAAAATGCATGAAAGAAATGCTCAAAATAATGCTGATATTATTTGTGGTTTTTATCACAATCTTTATCTTTGCCAAAATCACCGGCTTACTCAGCCTGGAACAGATCGAAGGCTGGCTCATTCAAGCTCAAAACGCCCCAACCATCTATATAATGGCCATCGTGATTGCCCTGCTGTTTCTGGATTTATTTGTTACCGTCCCCACCCTCAGCCTGATTATGCTGTCCGGGTATTTTCTAGGCTATCCTCTGGCGGTTTTRGCTTCGGTAACCGGATTGATTATTACCGGATGTAGTGGTTACCTGTTAAGCTTTCTTTACGGCAGCAGGGTCTTGCGCYTTCTGATCAAAGATGACAAGAAACGCGAAGACATGAAAAGCACTTTCCACAAACACGGCTTTGCCATGATATTGCTGTCCCGCGCGCTGCCTATGCTGCCTGAGGTAACCGCCTGCTTGTCCGGATCCACCCGGATGCCATTCCCTAAATTCCTTGCCGCATGGTCCCTCAGCAGCGTGCCTTACGTATTGATTGCGGCCTATTCCGGCTCTATCAGTTCTCTGGGCAACCCCATGCCCGCCATTTTCACCGCAATCGGCATCACTTCCGTCCTGTGGCTCGGCTGGTTCCTGTTCCACCGCAAGCATAAAAAANTGGCCGCAAACGGGTGACGCACTGTTAACCCCTTACCCCGCCGACCCCCAATAGGTATAGGCGGCAAATTTTGGGCCGGGCAGATACATTTCATCCAAAGCCTCAATCTTAAAACCGCCGCTTTTGATCAAGTCCGGAATATCCCGGTTCAGATTGCAACCGCCGCCGATGATCTTCCACATGGGATTAAGCCGGTCCTGCCATTTCCGAACCGCCGCATCAGGGGCCTTGCCATGTTCGGAAAACAGRAGCCKKCCKCCGGGRCGCARCACCCGCCGCATCTCTGTCATRGCYTTATGGGCATCGGGGATCGTGCATAGAGTATAGGTGAGGACTACCGTATCAACGCTATCCTTCTCCAGCGGGATTTCCTGCCCGTCAAGGCYGATCATATCCACCTTCAGGCCGGATTCGCCSATGGGACCYGCCGCCATCTCGCRAGATYTYTCATTRGGCTCCAGRCCGTAAATYACCTCCACCCGGTCCGGGTCRTAATAGGGCATRTTAAGGCCYGTCCCCATRCCRACYTCAAGTATCCGGCCACTGGCCTCTGGCACCAGCTTTTGCCGCTGACGGCGRAYAGGYTTCAGRCCRCARCAAAGATTGATCACATGAGGTAATATATGGTTTTCATAAATGCCCAWAGTCGGTCCTTMATATAGAGGAAATTAAAAAAAGCTTTCCATGATTTCCCTGGTCGTGGGCATGGTGAATGGTTTTTCGAAAAAATCATCTAGCAGGCGATTAAACATTTCCGGGTCTGTTGCCGGGGCAAAATGGGTATGGCCGGGCAAGATGSCCAGATGRGCCTTTTTGAGATTCTGGAARATTTCGATRGTATGTTCTTCCCGGATMACATCCCGGTCACCGGCCATGACCAGCACCGGAATATTGATCTTATGCAGGTCCTTRACYGCTATATTGGGCTGRGTCATAATCAGGTCCAGCAGTTGCCGCTGAATATYCCARTTCTCGGATGTGTCTTTTTKGGCAATCATGGCGTCAACCTGACGTACCGCTTCCGCCAGCATCGGCTTGGCCCAGGGCTGAACCGCCGTATCATCAGGCCGCAGGTTCGCGCCCATRATGGCCAACCGGCTGATCTTAYCCGGATGTTTGATCGCCATAAGAAGGCCGAGAATRCCGCCGTCGCTCCAGCCAAATAMYYGMGCYTTTTTRACYTTCAGRTGATCCAGCAGCCCGTTCCAGTCTTCCAGCATCTGARGGTAGTTCAGATGGTCRGTTCCAAGACCYGATTTGCCWTGCCCGCGACTGTCRGCCACAATGACYTTGTATTTRGSGGAAAAATGCGCAATYTGYGCCGCCATRCCTGCGATGCTGTCRCCRTTGCCGTGGATCAGCACCARCGGYTYGCCYTTGCCATATATCTCATAATARATTTTTATRCCGTTAATCTGYGCATAATGCCCGGCCTGCGGATTATTGCCGTAAGGMACGCCCTCGTCATCGGCAAAGGAAACAGATACCATYCCSACAAATATGATGGAYAGTATTTTAAGGATYTTWGGCACRAACATSTYTTACTCCTGTTTTTGRGCAAYGATTTCCAYCGGYGCGATATAGCCAGCGGAAATATTTTCAATCATATTTTTCATCTTGGCCGCCGTCGTCGCCCCGATAAGCACATGAATACCCAGCGTGGGCGGGCCACCTGCGGCTTTGGTCTTTGCAATTGTATCCTGAAAGTAGGATAAGGCAAAATCATGGCGRTTATTYTCTGTCATAACGACAAAACCCGCATCGRCCATGAGCTGYCKGTATTCTGTCGGACTGGCGAGGCTGCTGGTGCTGTCATCATTTGCCCAAGGCACCGGATAGTATAAATCACCGTCATTCAGGCGCATAACATCATAAACCCCAAAACGGGCACCGGGACGCAGCACCCGGTAAATKTCCCGGAAAAGTGCCGCCTTATCTGCAATATTCATCCCCACATGTAGCATATAKCCGCCGKCYAGMGAAYCATCCGCAAAGGGCATGGACAGGGCACTGCCCTGATGAAGCGTTACCTGTTTATCCATATCAACCCATTGGCATAGCACCTGCCCGGTTTCGATAAACTCCGGGGTCAGGTCAATACCCGTAACATGGACATTATATCTGTTCGCCGCGAAACGGGCGGGGCCGCCAAGGCCGCAACCCACATCAAGAATATTGCTCTGCGCCGTGAAATTCAACTGGTCGAGAAAATGTTCTGTCGCCAACCGCCCGCCAATATGAAATTCATCAACAGGGGCCAGATCGTCGATGGTAACATCTTCACTATTTTTCCCCTGCGCGATGAGGGCCTTTTCAATGCCAGAGAGCAAGTCCCCATGGGTATAATGTGCTGAAACTATATTTTCATTAGTCAAAATTAATTCCTCTATTTTTCCATTTCAAATRTTACCTTATGCTGAACATTAGCCACATCCACATCGGCTTCTTGCGGTCCCGGCAGATAATAGAAAAAACTGCGGGCCGCTTTACAAGCGGCTTCCTCAAAATAATCCTCCGGCGTGGCCTCGATCACTTTACATCCCTTTGTTGTTCCTTTGCGAGTAACGGTAAATTCTACAATAACATAACCACTGATATTTTTGAGCTGCGCAGGATAAGGATAAAAAGGTGCCATTTTGAACACAGGTCTCAAGCTCCGYACATGTCCCTCTCTATCATCCCGGGGGACAGAGGCACTATCCTGAAATCCAAGAGCGACCATTTGTTTTCGCATATCMTGTGCCTTACTCTTTTGGCCCAACATATCATAAACTACCCCCAATTCACGGTAATATTTTTCTACCTTTGGATAGTTTGCCACCATAAATTTAAGTTCTGATGCCAACTTCTCAAAATCTTTCGCCTGCCAGTATATTCCACGTAGCCTGTCATGCCATTTTTGAGCATATTTTGACTGCGGGTCCACCGCTTTCAGTTTTATGGCCCGTTTAACATAGGTCGCCGCCTCAKGAAAATTCTCCATCCTTTCATATAAASCCGCCTTGTCAATCAAGAACCGGTATCCAACCCTTTTATATTCTGCCTCCAGCATATCAAAATAATACAAGGCCTCAGCATCCTCCTGAACCTGAGAGAAATATTGACCTATGGCTGTCAATATACYTTTTTTAAATGGCGGGGTCACGGCCTCCATTTTAAGTATCTCGGTTATTTCCTGCCGCCCGTATTCTCCGGCCATGGGTTCCCCTCTCATAAGGTCATCCAATGCATAGCGTAAATCGTCAATAGCTTCCTGAGAAACGGCCTGATCACTTTCCTTGACCGCCTGATAGACTGAAACCATGGCGGGACCTTCCTTGCCCGGAGATGTCAGGCGAAAGAAAATTTCATCATAGATTAAATCTATTTCTTCCGAAAATTTCTCTAAATCTTCTACCGGAACATGGTCTTGMAAGGTTTCATAAGAATAGGTAATTTCAAAAAYATTTCCGTTATATTGTCCCTTTTGATGGAAAATATGGTAGGGGCTGGAAATTTTCTTTTCAAAAGGTTGAAAATACACATCATCGATCTCAATCTCCAGAACAGATTTCCGGCGCAGGGGATATGTCAGGCCATAGGGTGATTTCCGGTCTTTAAGGGTCCTTGGCCGCGTTAAATTCTCCGAAATATTCCGGGGCCGATATTCAAATTCCATCCGGTCAAACTGTTGGTCATAGGTGCCCGGTTTTGAAATCTTATAATCTTCAACCACAGTGAGAAAATCACCCTCATCCTCAACGGTCGTAAATTCGTTATTTTCAATACCCTCAAATTTTTTCTTGCGAAAATTCCGCAGATTAATACCCATTTGCCGCAGCCCCACATTGTTAATCGCAGACCGCATGCCATCCACATCTTCACCACTATATTTATTCCGCCGCACCCAGAGGACTTCATCRAACAGGTCACCGGAGAATGTAAAATGGTCAGAAACTGTAATATGAGGGCTTTTTTCGTCTCTTTCCTGCAAGGGAATATCAGAAAGACCCCCCGGCCCTTTCTGAAGTACCAGAGCCTTTTCCATACGCGGCGGCGTYAGGCTGGCCTCCCGGTCCGTCATCAGAGCCCGGGTAGGGTCAACCCAATAAATTTTACCCTTAATGTCCACCTTTACAATCACATGATCGAAAGCCCCCGGTGAGACCCCGAAATTAGCCATCACTTTACCACCATTGGAATTCACCAAGGCCGGCCACGCCTTGATGTCAACAGATTTCAACATGCTGGTTAATAAGACCGCCTGATCTTTACAATCACCATAGCGACGGTCCAGGACTTCCTGTGGTTTAAATGGCCGAAATCCATTTCGGCCAATTTCCATGCCCACATATCTGACTTCCGACTGCATAAAACCAAGTATCTTCTTTAACTTATTCTCGGCATTTTTAGCATCTTTCACAAGCTCTTTGGCCAATGCAGAAATTTTACGGTTTTTCTTGCCGGTCACAGAAAATAAATCATAGGCCCAGTCCTTCACTTCTGTCCAATTTTGGAAATCACTGTAAACCATCGTTGGAATTTGCACATACCAARCGGGTATRCCTGTCTCCAGTTCGGTTTTTTCAATGACATCCCACTGCCATTCATAGGTAATTTCTTTTTTATTTTTTGTTATTTTCGGAACTTTATACCCGTTACGATAGGAAATATTCAAAGGGCGTTTTYCAGGCAGAGTATAACGAACATAAACATTATGAACCCTGCTATTCACAGCCACATAATTCCAGCCAAACGCCCGGTTGCCAAACGCCGTATTCTGCCCCGATATAGTATAGGMAAAATCAACCACATCACCGCGCCGAACATCCGGCAGATAAAGCTGGACTGTTTTGCCCCCCTCATGCTCGGGMGAATTCGGCTCCACATCATAGCTGTTAAAGGTTGCCTTGGCTGATTTCAGCATATCAATGGCTTTGCCATCACGCCATATGATCAGATGATGTACTCTATATGAYTGGTAAGCAGGTGTATAGGCGATTGCCAACGTCCCCATCTGTTCAATAGCCTGAAGAGAATGAAGCCGTACCGYCATATGRGTATAAGCATGGGGTTGTTTATTGTCATAAAAAATTTGAGTGTCACTAAGGAGTACCTGAAAGCCCCCCCTGTCGACTTCATCAATCAGAACTGTGGCCATGTCAATATCACGGTCCACAACCCATTTTGGCACCGGGGCCGTTGATACGACCTCTGCCTGAACCATGCTCATGCTGCCTATAAAAAACAGGATTATGAAGAAATATTTTTGCGGCACGATCATTCTGTTCCCCCTTTAATTGATGTTAATCCACGAGATAGAAACAACAGCCATTATAAAATCTATAAGAACCCGTAAAGCGAGTCAACAACCGGAAATATTATCCGGCAGGTAGGCGATAACAAATTCTGCTGCCGCGCCTTTGAGCCAGTGCCAGAGGTAATCGCTGAGGCTTACATCAAACAATATCCTGAAGCTGTCTTTACCATGACGCCAAATCATAATATTGGCCTGTGCCAGCAATGTACTGGCGACATCTTTGACCGTAAAAACATCCCCCGACAAAGCCAAAGCACATCCCTTGGCCAATAATGCGCACCCGTCCCAAAGGCGCAATTGATGTAAAGTCCGCCCACCGGGGTATGGCCGATGATCGGTGATGAATCATGGACAATGTCGACAATCCCCGCCCATTGCCGCATCAGCTTCACCCGGCTCAGGCGCGGGAATAGGACCAAAACCCCCGCGACAACATGCTCCAGCGTGCCAATATTGCCGCGCTGGGCATAGGACGGACATATCCACCCCGAGCGCATCTGCCGCCCGTGCATAGCCCCCGTCATGGCGGGCCACCCCGCCGCGCTTCTGTAAAATCCCGCCCCGAATGGGATAACAGGCCGTTGCCAATCCATGCCCGCCGCCGCCGATGATAACAACATCATATTTGCTCTTGGGATCAGGACTACGCCATGCCTGCGGCCAATCCTCATGGTGACAAAACGCATTACGTGCCAGAGACAATATGGAATAACGTTGCATAGATTCTCTTTTTCCCGTCATAGCTATTCGCTACTGTAGTGTTGAGGGAAAGAGTTAAGAAAAAAACCATAAACGCCTGCTGATAGATAACAGACAGAATTTCACTGTGATGCTCAGCTTAATATTGGCAGGCCCTACTATTTCTTAGTATATAAATTTGMGTGACAGTTAAAGCTCCCAACCCAAATTAAARCTGATCAGGTTATTCTTGTAAGACAGGCCGGGCAGGTTGGATTTGAAATCAGTATATTCATACTGTAACCTRGCTGTAAGATCCAGAAAAACTGGAAAGGCAAGACTGGCCCGCAACCCATTACTYTTGTCAGATCTTTTGGCACCGATAACAGGGTCTAAATTTGAATAATTCTTTTTCTGATAACGATAACGCCCACTAAACTTCGTCCCTTCCAAACCTGCTATGGGCAATTTAAAGCCCACATCAAACCTATGAGCGATATAATCCAGCTCGGCGGCAACGGCATTCTGATTACTATATTTATATCCAATATTAACCGTCCTKCCTTTGCCTAAAAGGAAATATAGTTTGAGGTTACCACTATGACGATTGGCATTACGTTTGAGCAGCAAAGGTTGTTTGAAATTCTGCTTTAAAAATTCATATCCGCCAACCACCAGAAGMTTGCTYCCGACCAGTGTGGTAAATGTTGGTTGAACCGAATGCATTTCCAAAAAGGCCTTGTTGCCCAAACGGATATTATTATACCGATAGGAAAGGGCCATTTCCACATCATTGATATTGGTCGACGTTGTCACACTTGCCCCTTGAATTTGCAGATCAAATTCCGTGAGATTAGAATGCAGACTTTGAGAAAAGCTGTATCCTRCCTTAAGGCTGCTATTACCGTCATTAATGAAGTCATATTCAATAARCCCGTCAATCAGAGCAGAACCATCGCCCTTCTGTGTGGTCAAATCCGCCGCAGAAACGGTGATATTATCGTCATATTCCGCCCCGGCCTCCAGGGACAAAAACAAGGGATTGTYTTCTTCTGCTCTGGCATGTGGCGCAGTGGTCATAATTAAAGCAGCTCCCATAAGGGCGCTTAATTTAAATTGAGAAGGCATTTCTCAGAACTCCTTAAAATATATTTTTTAATTTATATATACCAACATAATGGGCAATTTGTTAACATTAGTAGAAATGGACAGCCCTTATTTGGGCTGTCCATTGTAAAATGATRCYGRCAATCAACCTTTTGTTGAATTTCTGGCAGMTTCTTTCACAGCCTCACGCGCTTCACGGCTGGCTTCCTTGACAGCATCACGGGATTCACGACTGRCTTCCTTGGCGGCCGCGCGAGATTCGCGGCTGGCCTCYCTTACTGCCTCACGGGATTCGTGGCTGGCCTCTCTTACTGCCTCACGACTCTCGAGGCCGGCCCCTGTCAAATTCTTACTAGCGTCATGCCGGGATTCTTCGGAGAATTCACGCGCATCATGTTCCATATCTCTAGCCGTATCGTGAGCTTCCTTATGGGCGGCGCGAATGGAACCGTCGGCGTCCAAATGTGCTTCCTTGGCAGCTACATGGGCCACTTTATGCTCTTCTTTGATTTTTCTGTGAGCTTCCTGATGCGCTATTCTTTCTTCTTCGGTTGTCAATTCACCAGCCGCCTCATGCGCGGCACTATGGTCTGCTCTGGCGTCCTGATGGGCCGATTGATGACCTTCCTTGGCGGCCTCATGAACCCCCTTATGTTCTTCCTTGGCTATTCTGTGGACTTTTTTATGCTCGGCGCGGGCCGAGTTGCGTTCGTCTTCAATGGCCTGATGTTCGGCCATATCTTCTGCTGTCAGAGAGGGCTCCATATCGCCGGGCGTAAAAGACGTGTCGCCATCGGCCAGCGCATATCCACTGATACTGGTAGCACATAAAAGGCTGGCGACAAAAATTGTTGTACGAGATAATATTTTCATGTCTATATCTTTCTTTCAGTTATCTGTCGGGCTTTACATTTTTCAGGCTAACCAGACAACAATCTGGTTACTTAAAATGATTATATAAAAGGATGAGCAATATTTTCGTCCTTCAAGGGTTAACGGCTGGCAACGCGGTTTTATTCCCGAGAAAACAAAAAAATATCTTACCGCCAGTTTTGTTTCATGATTTTCTGCTCGTCATCTGCATCTAACGCATCACCCTTGATAAGATTACGAATGACGGAAGTCACAGCGGGGTTATCCTCACCACTTGCAGTTTGATATAGCCCGTCCTGGGAAACGGATGTGCCAGCAGAACCAACGGAAATTTTAACAACCCACGCATTCTCCAACCGGCAAGCCACATTTTTCGAAGAAGATTCCTGCCCGATCACGCTATAGGCACGACAATATCGGTTGTCCCCGGTTTTAAACGTCATTGACGGCAAGACAACCGTATCACCGCTGGCCGCGAGGGTCACAGGTATGGCACTCGGTTGACTTTCAAGAACCGCAAACAGATTATTTTCCGGTCCGATAATTCCCGTATTCTGTTGTGCCAGAATATTCTCATGTGCCTGAATAATCTCAGCGGATGCGGGTTCCGGCGGCACAAGGTAACGGCCTGCCCCAAGACCAACGAACAACATGACGCTCGCCGCCATGGCCATCTGCCACATGGGGGCCTGAGAGAGAATAGTAGATTTTTTCTTGAACGGCAAGACGGTGGCCACGCCCTCCACGGGCTCTTTGCCCTGACTTTGCGGAAATTTATCAAGCATGTCCAAAATACCCGCCGGCATGGGTTTGCTGTCAATGGCGTGATAGGCCTGCGCAATCGAGGCATCATTCCGGCGCAAATTCTTAATCCGTCTGGCAAGTTTCGGCAAAGAATCTATCTGCCGGGCAACATCTGCTATGTCATCAACAGCCAATTCACCATCAAGATAGGCGGTTAATATTTCATCCGTGATTTTCATTGCAGCCTCCCCGGCACATCCATGCCCTCAATATTATATGAGGCATCCTGTTCCGGCACCTGAAGCAATTGCTCCAGCGCTTTGCGGGCCCGGGCCAGGCGGCTCATTACGGTGCCAATGGGAAGGCTCAGAAAAGTCGCGGCTTCTTTATAGGAATAGCCCTCGACAATAATCAGAAAAACAATAATTCTTTGTTCTTCCTGTAATTTATCCATGGCCGTTTGCACATCACGCAGGCCGAGTTTGTTTTCCTGCATTGTTGCGCCATCTATCCAGGGCTCATTCTGGCTATCCATCGGGTCAACGGTATACCCCCGCACACGCCGTGACCGCCATTCGTCTATCCAAAGATTTTTACACATTCTAAACATCCATCTATCAAGGTCCGTACCCAGTTTAAACTGATCATATTTCGACAATGCCTTTTCAACCGTGTTCTGTAACAGGTCGTCCGCATCCACAGCCGACCCGGTAAGCGAATAGCTATATCGCCTTAGTCTCGGCAATAATGCAACAATGTCGTCTCGCCATTGTTCGGCTGTAGTTGTCATTCAATATCCCTAACGTATCAAGACGCAGATTTATTCCGCATTGTATTAAAGAAATATAGGGTAGTGCGCAAAAATCGTATTTTCCTTAAAATAGCTTTTATGTGGTATAGTCTGTMATAATCAAAGTTTATTAATTTTTTATTTCGGGAATAAATAATAACACCGAAGCGTTAATATCACAAAGGGTCCAGTCTTTAAGGGCAATATCGACAATATTAATTATTAATTATTATATGTGAGAATATATCGTTAACAGCGTTAAATATGTGAGAATGAATGAAAAACCTTTATCAACTATTTCCTGAATGGCTTAAAAAAGCTTTTATTCTAATCAGTTTRGCTATTTTGTCTGTACAGGCAGCAAGTGAATATGCTGTTGCACAATCACACCCGGCTACAATTTCACCAACCGGTAATAATGGCTTCCAGATAATATTAGCCTTTTCTGACGAGGACAGAAAAATTGATGAGATATCGGAACGCATCACTGAACGTGTTACTGAACGGGCGCTGGACAATGCGGCTGAACGCGCAAAAGACAAGGCCGAGRCAAGAGCCGAAAATAAAGCAGAGAACAAAGCTGAGATAAGGGCTGAAAACAAAGCTGAGAAAGAAGCCGAAGCAAGAGCTGAGAAAAAGGCAGAAAACGAGGCGGAAAAAAGAGCTGAAAGAGAARTTGAAGCACTGGCTGAAAGAGAAGTTGAAGCACTGGCTGAAAAAGAAGTCGACAATTACGACACAGACATAAAAGATAAACACACCGAAAAARAAGAAGAAGAATTCGAGAGGCCCGCCAATAAAAAAGCYCAAAGAATGAAGGAAATTTCCCTGAGCCGCCTACGAAAACTTGAGAATTTATATGATGATAACGGGTTCAAAGCCATTGACCGTGAACTCCTGATTCTGGCGAATAAGAATACTGATCTGAATATAGGTGATAAAGAKATAAAAGARCGYATATATTTGGCTGGYCTGGATATGGTTTTGATCAGAGTATCCGCGCCAAAAGGCAAGAACCTGTCCCAATCAGCATCGGAAATGAGGGACAGGATTGATAATGCCAGTATCAGCCTCAACCATCTTTTTATCCCGGAATCACGGGATGCGGACGATGTAAACGCGCCCTATCTCATGGATGATATATCACAGAATTTAAATTTAAGCCCATCAAACGCTACGGATATCCRGATTGGTTTGATTGATACTTTAGTGGATAAAACCCATGCTGCTCTGCATAATCAGGCCATTACAATAAAGGACTTTGTCCCCTACGATAAGGAAAGACCGAAATCTCACGGAACTGCCGTAGCTGCCATTTTGGTCGGCCRTGACCCGGATAAATATAAAGGCATCATAGCCGGTGCCAGGCTTTATGCCGCCAGCGTATTTTTCAAATATAACAGGGCGAAAGTCGCCGCAACGACAGAGAGCCTTATCCGGGCCCTTGATTGGCTGGTATTGGAAAAAATATCCGTCATCAATATGAGTTTAAGCGGACCCGCCGATCCCCTTCTGGAAATCGCYATAAAAAGAGTTCAGGAAAAAGGCAGCATCATTGTCGCGGCTGTCGGCAACGGGGGACCAACAGCCCCCCCGCTATACCCTGCGGCCTACCCCGGTGTCGTGGCGGTTACAGCGGTGGATAAACAACAGCATGTCTATTTGCGTGCAAACCGGGGGCGGTATGTGGCATTCTCGGCGCCGGGCGTCAATATTTCAACGGCCAATGCGGGCGGCGGGTATCAGGTCATATCCGGGACGTCTATCGCAGCACCTTTTGTAAGCGCAATTTTAGCAGAAATGCACCCTGTCAATGGCACTGTTAATATAGTGAAAATATTGGAAAATAACACCATAGATCTTGGAAAAAAGGGCTTTGACCGCACCTATGGCTACGGCCTGATTCAGGCTATAAACACACAAATTTCCGCCTTGCCTTCTGAATAAAAAGCATCCTGTTTTTATTTAAACGGAACCCCCGCTTTCATAGCCCTTAGCGCCATGGCCGCCAGAGCGACAACGGTGGCTCCCGTCCCAGTTATGTCGGTAATATCTTTACCTAAGAAGTTAGCATTACAATGCAGAAAGGCTCTTATGATACGACGACAAAAACTGATAGACCCGGGCAATTTCATACCGCCCGGAATTATACAGACAGACACAGATCAGGAAAAAGAAATTTAACCTATACGTTTCAAAGCGTTATCTCTCTGCTCCAGAATGACTTCGGGCAAAGCATCACCCAGTTTATCAAACATTACAGACTGATCTTCTATTTCAGCGATACTCGCCGCTTTTTCAAAGGCCATAAGCTCGGAAAATTTCGCTGGACTATAGTCCAGACCCTTCCAGTTCAGGTCTTCATACCGGGGGCTCATCCCAAATGATGTTTTTTCGGCACCGGCCTTTCCCTTGACACGTTCCAGTATCCATTGAAGAACACGCATATTTTGTCCAAACCCGGGCCACAGAAACTTGCCGTCCTTGTCTTTACGGAACCAGTTCACCCGGAAAATCATGGGCAGATGCCCAACGTTATTTTCCATATTCAACCAGTGCTGCCAATAGTCACCCATATTATAGCCACAGAAAGGAATCATAGCCATCGGGTCACGGCGAATCCCCGACTGGTTATCCGCTGCTGCTGTCGCTTCAGAGCCCATGGTCGCTGCCATATAGACCCCATGCTGCCAGTCAAGGCTCTGATAAACCAGAGGGAAAACCTTGCTGAGGCGCCCGCCAAAGATAAAGGCATCGATAGGAACCCCCTTCGGATTTTCCCATTCGGGGTCTATGCTGGGGCATTGACTTGCCGGGGCGGTGAAACGGGCATTGGGATGGGCGGCAACCCTGCCGCAATCTGGGGTCCAGTCATTGCCCAGCCAGTCAATTAAATGTGCTGGCGCATCATCCGTCATACCTTCCCACCATACATCGCCATCATCGGTCAGGGCCACATTGGTAAAAATGCTATTCTTCTGCATGGTCATCATCGCCGATGGATTGGACTGCATAGACGTTCCCGGTGCCACCCCGAAAAAACCGGCTTCGGGATTAATCGCATACAACCGCCCGTCATCGCCCGGCTTGATCCAGGCAATATCATCGCCTACCGTGCGTATCTTCCAGCCTTCATAGCCTTCGGGAGAGATCAGCATGGCCAAATTCGTTTTACCGCAGGCGCTGGGAAAAGCGCCGGCAATATAGGCCTTCTCGCCTTCCGGTGATTCGATGCCAACAATCAGCATATGTTCTGCCAGCCAGCCTTCCTCATGGGCCATGGATGAYGCTATGCGCAGGGCCACACATTTCTTACCCAGAAGCGCATTGCCGCCGTAGCCACTACCATACGACCAGATAATTTTATCTTCGGGAAAATGAACTATATAACGGTTCTCTACGTCACACGGCCATGCGATATCCGCTTGTCCCTCAGACAAAGGATAGCCGACAGAATGGAGGCATTTGATAAATTCCCCATTACCAAGAACCTCCAGAACCGCACTGCCTATGCGTGCCATAATGCGCATGTTCACTACGACATAGGGCGAATCCGACAGCTGGACCCCGATTTGAGCAATATCAGACCCGAGCGGCCCCATGCTAAACGGGATAACATATAGCGTGCGCCCGCGCATCGAGCCGTCATATAAACCTGTCATCTCCTGCTTCATACCATCCGGGTCACGCCAGTTATTGGTYGGCCCGGCATCTTTTTCGTCATGGCAACAAATAAATGTCCGATCCTCTGCCCGGGCAACGTCTTTCGGGTCAGAGCGGCATAAAAATGAATTGGGGCGGATTGAAGGATTGAGCGGAATAAAAACACCATCATCAACTAAAGAAGCACATATACGGTCATATTCCTCCTGCGAACCATCACACCAATATATGTCTTTGGGCTGGCATAGAGCGGCCACCTCATCGACCCATGAAATCAGTTTCTTATTGGTTAGGTTAGTCGGAAAATTATTCATTATATAATCCACATTTATGATACCAGATTAAATTAGCATATAGAGCAAATGACCAATAGATTACAAGGCCAACAATAAAATTTCAGCATAAAATCTTTGAATTATACACATCTCACTGCAAAACCCGAAAGTTTTGATGTGATATTATGCGGAAATTATCTGTAACTTGAAATAAAAAGGGGGACAGTATACTATTTTAATAAAAAGGGGGACAGTATACTATTTTCTATCAGAGTTCCGCTTCTTTGGACGACCTACAGGTTTTCTCTTTAGTGCCCTGCCTGTTTTATTCTCCAGACCCAACACCCATTTATCTTCCCCTAACGGCCTGCCTGTCCTTGTATGTAACTGTAGATTTTTCTGCTCCTCCATTTTTATCCCCCCTTCAAGAAACATTCCCCATTCCGGAAAACGATTTAACATTGGCTGAACGATAACCAGTTCATCATCTTTTCCCTTTAAATGCGCCTGAGCACTTGACCAGGCCCAATCCTCAGGACGCTTTACCAAACCAGCGCGCACGGGATTAAGTTCAACATAACGCGCGCAGGCCATTAAATAGCTTTCATCCATGGGGAAAGAATGAAATCGCTCCTGCCACAAATGACCTCGGCAGCCTTCACGGAAATTAATCATGCGGGTATATTGACGGTGTGCCTCTCCCAGAGAAGCGCGCAAACCATCTTCATCGGTGGGAACCATAATAAAATGGACATGGTTCGGCATCAAACAATAGGCCCATACCTCCGTACCGGCCTTTTGGCAACTTTTATGGATCATGGAAATATATTTTATATAATCTTCGTCATCCATAAAAGTCTTCATACGGCGAACACCGCGCTGGGTAACATGATGGGGGTGCCCAGGCACCACAAGTCTCGCTATTCTTGCCATATCTTTTTGTAAATCAAAATCTGCAATGAGTCAATAATRGTATACTGNTSYCYAATWKMMTKYWMTWTNYTSTCCSSWRTWTYYCYRTWYTKTCCSCWWKWTMYSKTTRTNTMCKMKGTCSMYWKWAYSSCTKYRKKGCTTCTACTTTGATTCTAAAAAAGAAAAAGTGGTTAATATTGAGCTTCATGCTATGGTAATCGGGAGTTATAAACTAAGAAAGAAAAAATGATTTATGTATAAATTCGCAGCAATATCATTAATTATACTGTTTGTAGCGTCCTGCGATACGGAACCAGAACAAATCAATTATGATATACTGGTCAGTGGCTCAGATGACTACCCCCAATATAAGGAAGCATTTATCACCGCAACCAAACGTCTTATTTTAACTGGCAAATGTGATTCCAATGATTTTGAGTATATAGGAGGATGGGTTAAATCAACCAACTATGTTGATGACCCTATATATTTTATGTACTGCGGCGAAATGAGTAATGATGGTAAGATATACCTTAATACGGAAACCGGTGAGGTATTCAGGCAATAATAATCAAGAATCAATGGTAATAGGGGACAGTATACTATTTATCATTACTCACCCCTGACGAGAATATGGGGACAGTATACTATTTATCATTACTCTCCCCCTTCCCTCCAAATAACTCACCCCTGCCGTTCAACCATCATCTTTTTGATTTCGGCAATGGCTTTGGCCGGGTTCAGGCCTTTGGGGCAGGTATTGGTGCAATTCATGATCGTGTGACAGCGGTATAGACGA